>VBGR01000060.1 GCA_005880695.1 Chloroflexota bacterium | reverse complement strand
CGCGCGGCCGTTCTCGGGAAGGCGATCGAACAGATTCCGAAGCACGGAGCCGAGGAGCGTCGATTCCTTCTCGACCAGCTCTGGGTCAGCCTGCTGGAACGCCTCGAGATCCTTGCCTGAGGCGCGCTTCGCCGCCTCCCGCCAGCGATCCTCCACCGCGGATCGGAATCCCGTCTCCACGGTCACCCCGCCAGCCACCCGCTGACCGGACCCGGCGAGCACGCACGCCAGCGTCTGGGTAGCGCGCTGCGCGCCCGACGAGACCAGGAGGTCATAGCGACCAGTTAGCCGGCCTCCCAGGGCGACGGCAGCGCGCACTCCGTCCTGGGTCAGCGCGTCACCTTCGCTTTCTGTATGCCGCAGCAGATCGACTGTCTTGGCCATACCGTTGATGATGACTGAGCCGTGTAACATAGCCGGGCCTAGAGAGGGCTCAAGCGCTAGGAGGAGGGCACGGGGAATTGTCCCGGCTGATTCGAATTCTTCCGATTCTCGTCGTGGTGGCCGCATTGCTGCCAACACCGGCGGGCGCCCAGTCCTCGAGCCCCTACCACCCGCTGGCTGCGGGCGAACGGGTGATCTCAGGCCGGCTCGGCGCCGCCCACCTTGTGCACCTGCCTTCGCGAAGCAGCCAGGCGCCCTCGGCGCCCGTAGGACCCGTTCATCCTCTCATCCGGCCAAGGTCGCTCACAGCGCCGGCATCCTCGGCGCCTGCCGGCCCGACCAGTCCTGAAACCACGGTCAAGGCCGCCCCCACCGACCAGACCCTGTTCCGCACGTCCGCCCTCAGCTCTGCGGCGATACCAACGAAGGACACCATCCTCGAGCCAAGCGTCTCCAACAACCAGAACGTCGTCTTCTACACCGCCAACTGGTCCGCCGCAGTCTCAACCGATGCAGGCGCCACGTTCACCTACATCAATCCGTTCACGGATCTGCCGCCGGCCGCTGCCGGGTTCTGCTGTGACCAGGTGACGATTTACGACCCCCACTACGACATAACCATCTGGGAGCTCCAGTACCTCGCCAACGGCGTGGGCAACGTCCAGCGGCTGGCAATCGCCAACGGCCGGGCCGGTGTCGCGGGCAACGTGTGGCACTACTGGGACATCACCGCCCAGGATGTCGGAGCCCCAGCCGGCCACTGGCTGGACTTTCCCCGCCTCGCGCTGAGCAACAACTACCTGTACCTCTCGACGAATGACGTGGCTCCCAGCGGCGCTTTTTACGATGAGACACTACTGCTCCGCCTGCCGCTTTCGGCTCTTGCGAACCCAGCTTCCACGCCAACCTTTACCGGGTTCGGTTCGACCATCGCCGACGTGTTCGAACCCGTCTCCGGCGCCACTGACACCATGTACTTCGGAGCGCACGTGGCGACGACAATGTTTCGTGTCTACAGGTGGGCTGAGACAGGGGTGCCCCAGGTAGCTCCAAACATCACTCATCCGGCATATGTCGATGAGAACGGCGACGGTCTATGCCCAAGCCCAGACACCTTCAACATGTGCGGAAGGTCGGACTCCCGCGTGGCGGCTGGCTGGCTGGCTGGTGGAACTCTCGGCTTTCTTTGGGCTGGCAAACAGGGCGTCGCCGGGACTCAAACGTTCCCGTTTCCCTACATCCAGGGAATCAGAATCACGGCGGACTCAGCCGCTTTGGTCGACAACCCTCAGATCTTCAGCTCCAACTACGCATACCAATATCCAGACGTGGCGGTAAACGCGGTTGGCGCCCTGGGGCTGAGCCTCGTTTACGGAGGGGGCACTGTGTATCCGACCTCGGCCATCGGAATCATGGACGATGTCAGCCCCTCTGTCTTCAGCCTGATGCCGGTTCGCAGCGGCGACCACGGGCCGTCAAACAACGCCTGGGGCGACTACCTGACGGTCCGGCCGGCCTCCGGGAACGGCCTGACCTGGGTGGGCACGTCATACACGCTGCAGGGCGGCACCGCCGGGAGCTCGGTCGAGCCACGCTTTCTTTGGTTCGGCCGCCTCCGCGATGATCCCTTCAAACCCTCAGTGACGGGCTTGGGCGTGGCCGCCATGATCGGCGTCAGCACGGGAACGGCCGCTACGGCAGACTTCACCGGACCGAGCGGGAACGCGGCCGATTACACGACCAGCATCAATTGGGGCGACGGCAGCTCGACGCAACCAGGAACCATCGCCGGCATGGGTACGGCCTTCAGCGTCACCGGATCCCACACCTATACCGCAATGGGCCGATTCACAGTGGCGACAACCGTGTCGGACTCCTTCGCCTCCACGACCGTGACGAGCACGGCAACGGTTCTGACGGACACCAGCGGCACCTATCGCCCCGTGGTTCCCGCGCGGATCCTGGACACCCGCTCCGGCGCGCCCTTCGGGCCCAATACAACGCGTGAGGTTCAGGTGGGCGGCTTCCCTGGCTCCGGCGTCCCCGCCACGGGCATTTCCGCGGTGGTTCTCAACGTCACGGTCACCAACACGACAGCGCCGAGCTTCATGACGCTCTTCCCGGACAGCGCGCTCCGGCCGCTGGCGTCCAACTTGAACTGGACTGCTGGGGTAACGATCCCCAACCTGGTGGAGGTCGCTGTCGGGCTCAGCTCTACGAATGCGCCGGGATACATCTCGGTCTTCAACAACCAGGGCAACGCCGACGTGATCATCGACGTCGAGGGCTACGTGACCGACCACGCCTCCTCGTCGGGACCCGACGGGCTATTCAACCCACTGGTTCCGGCTCGCATTCTGGACACGCGCGCCGGCCCGACTCCAGTGAAACTCGGCGCGCAGTCGACGCTGCCGGTGGCCCTGCTCGGAAACGGCGGAGTGCCCAGCGGCGGCGTCGAAGCGGTCGTGCTCAACGTCACTGTCACGAACCCGACTGTCCCAAGCTTTCTGACTGTGTGGCCTGACGGCGATCCCAAGCCGAAGGCGTCCAATCTCAATTTTGACGCCGGCCAGACCATCCCCAACCGAGTGATCGTGAAGTTGGGTATGGGGGGCAAGGTGGACATCTTCAACAACGCCGGCACCGTGGACGTGATCGCGGACGCTGGCGGCTGGTACACGGACGCGACTGCCGGCGGCACCGGCCTCCGCTTCCAGGGCGTCACCCCGTACCGAGTCCTTGATACCCGGCCGATGACCAAAGTCGGTCCCTATGCCACACCCATCCAGCCCCAATCGAGCATTCCGGTTCAGGTCGCCGGAACCATCGGAGGCGGCGCGACGCCGAACAGCGCTCAGGCGGTAGTCACCAACGTGACGGTGACGGACACCACTGGCCCGAGCTTCTTAACCGTCTGGCCGGATGGGACCAGCCGGCCCCTCGCCTCCGACCTCAACTGGACGACGGGCGTCACGATTCCGAACTTAGTTGTGGTGAAGCTCGGCAGTCTCGGGCGGGTCGACGCCTTCAACAACGTCGGGACGACGGACCTCGTGGTCGACGTCGTCGGCTTCTACATCTAGGGCAGACGAAACCCGTCGTCGAGGCCGGCGTTGGCTCGCGCGCAGGCGTCCATCATCGTGTGCCCGCCGGTGACCTGATCGACTCGCTTCGGAACGCTCACAGCTATGAGTTCGCCGTCGGCAGTCTCGAAGCGTGCCTTGGCTCCCGTCCCCAGCACTCGGAAGTGGCCGTGGTGGTGCCGGCGATGATGGAACCAACAGAGGGAGAGCAGGTTGGCGAGGTCGGTGGGACCGCCCAGGGCCCAATGCCGGATGTGGTGACCTTCGGTGCGCCTGGCCGGCACCCCGCAGCCGGGGAAGCGACAGCCCCGATCGCGGCAGTTGAGCGCCATCCGCATCCGGGGCGAGATCACGCGCGTCGTACGGCCCACATCGATGGGGAGTCCCTCCCGCTCGCTGACCGCAGTCACGTTGCAGTCGCAGCCAAGCCGCAGAGCCGTCGCCTTGGAGAGCGCCGGGCCGCCGTCCAGCTGGCAGCGTCCCTCCGGCTCGGCGCCGGTCAGGACGCCCACGTCGACATGGACCACCAGGTGCCGCGAAGCCGGTGCCACGACCAGGTCCTCAGGTACAGTCGCTAGCGCGTGCTCGCAAACCGCCACCAGGGCGTCGGCCTTGCCGGCGGCAAAGCGATCGTCAGCCTTCTCGTCGACAGAGGGACGCTGGCCACAGACGGCCTCGATGGCGGCGAGGACGACAGCACCCTCCTCGGGCGGCAGCTTGGCGACCAGGCGGAGCATGCCGTCGTCTTCCCAGCGAGACCAGACGCCGCGGCGAGCGGCGTGGGCGTCGGCGCGGTCGGGACTGTCTGCCTCAGCTGCCCGCCGGTACTCGAGCACCCAGCGCGAGAACGGCCCGGTCGAGGCCTGTCGGGCGAGCTCGACCCACATGTGCTCGTCGGCCCGGGTCGCCACGCTGGCCACCGCCCGCGCCTTGTCGAAAGAGATCTCGCCGGCACTGAACACCTCGGCCAGCTTGGGCAACCGCTCCATGGCGTGGCCGACGCGCAAGAGCTCGCTTCCGGTGCGCAGGTTGAGCCCGGCCCGCACCGACAGGAAGTCGGCGCAGGAGCGATAACCACCCGCTCCCCAGTCGCCTTCAGTGTCGAAGCGCGCAGCCATCTTGGCCAGCTCGGCGAGTGACGCCTGAATGTGCGCGGCGAGCTCGGAAAGCTGGTTGCTGAAGGCCTCGGATTCGTCCTTAAGCACTCCTGCAATTGTACCAAACATCTGTTCGCTTCGCAAGGAAAACAGGCGCCGATTTACACGCACGGACAACCTAGACTCAGCACGCCCGATGTCGCGCCAATCAAGACGCCTGCTGATCGTCCTTGGCACCGCGGCTGTGACCTTGCCGGCGGCTCTTCTCTCGGGCATAAGTACCGCCGGCGCCGCCTCCCTCACGCCCTCTCAAAGCGAGGTCCGGCCGCAGATCATGGAGCAGGCCATCCAGGAGTCCAACGGCGTTAGGCCGCCCCCAAGGGCGCCCAGCGCAGCTCCCGGCCCACGAGCCGCCGGCCCGAGCAGCGCCCGGCCCTTGCGCGAGGTCTTCGGCTACGTGAACGCCGGCAACCTCGGCGATCCCACCGTCGGCTACCCGAGCTGGAACTTCTCCCTGCTCTCGACCGTCGCCTACTTCGGCCTCAGCGTGGACGCCGGCGGCAACCTGATCCAGGGGAACACCGGCTGGAACGTCTGGAACTCCACGACCGGAACCGGCCTCATCAGCACCGCGCACAGCAGTGGGACTAGGGTGGTCATCTCCCTGATCCAGCACGACTCCGGGCTCTGTGGCGCCCTCCAGAACGCGCAGACGACGATCCAGCAATTGCCCGCCCAGCTGCACGGCGCCGACGGGATCAACGTGGACTACGAAGGAGTCAACGGCGCCTGCGGAACGCAGACGATTCGGGCGCTCACGACCAGCTTCATGCAGCAGCTGCGGGCGGCGATGCCCAGCTCCTACCTTTCGATCGCGACCTACGCCAGCTCGGCCGGCGACTCGGGCGGGATGTTCGACATCGGCGGCCTGGCGCCGAACACCGACTCCTTCTTCGTCATGACTTACGACCTCGACCGCAGCAACTGGAGCCACCCGCCGCTCAGCTGCTCGAGCTACTGCATGAGCCCCACCGGGCCCCTCACGACCTACTTCTGGAACGACACCGGCGTCGCCTCCCAGTACCTGGGCGTGATCCCTGCCTCGAAGCTGATCCTCGGAATCCCCTATTACGGCTACACGAACTGCGTCGGCGCCGCGGTCCCCAACGCCTACCCGACCGCCACGCCGCAACGGGGAGTCCCCAGATATCTCAACTCGGTCACGACCAACGGCTCCGCCGGCGTTTCCAGCTACTCCCTGGCGCGGGACGTCCATGACGCCTCCGGCCAGGAGCCGTATTCGACCTGGGACTCAACGACCTACAGCTGCACACGCGAGTCCTATTGGGACGACGTCGTCTCGCTCGGCCGCAAGTACGACCTGGTCAACCAGGACAACCTGCGCGGGGCAGGGATCTTCACCCTCGACTACGGAGGCGGGGCGCCCGAGCTCTGGAGCAGCCTGGCCACCCACTTCTCGTACATCCCGGCCGCCCCGACCAACCTCGCCGTCTGCCCGGGCGACGGGTTCGCGGAGGTCAGCTGGAGCGCGCCAGCTTCGAACGGCGGGCCCCTTACCGGCTACACGGTGACCGCCTCCCCCGGCGGAGCCACCGCCAGCGCGGGCGGAAAGGCTACCTGGGCGCCCGTGAGCGGGCTTACCGACGGCACCAGTTACAGCTTCACGGTGACCGCAAGCAATGGTTATGGCAGCGGGATCCCTTCGGCTCCGTCCACCTCCGTCACTCCGACCGCGATCTCTGGCTGGCCGGGACAGCTCAACCCTCTGGCACCCACGCGGATCCTCGACAGCCGATCAGGCCTCGGCGGGTCGAACAGGCTCGGCCCCAGGCAGACCATCGACCTCACTGTCGCCGGCGCAGGGGGCGTGCCTGCGTCCGGAGTCGCGGCCGTGATAATGAACGTCACCGCGACCAACCCGACCGCGTACGGGTATGTGACCGCGTTCGCGTCGGGCGCCTGCCGGCCCTTCGCGTCCAACCTGAACTACGCACCCGGCCAGGACATCCCCAACCTGGTGGAGGTACCTCTCGGCGCCGGCGGCAAGATCAGCCTCTACAACGGGTCAGTCGGCGCGACCGACCTCATCGCCGACGTGCAGGGCTGGGTCGCGACGTCGGCGGCCACCAGCGGCGGCGCCGGCCGCCTGCACGCCATGGCTCCGACCCGGATCGTCGACACCCGCACGCCGAAGGGCTTTGCCACGCTCGGGCCGAACCAGACCGCGACGCTTTCCTTGGACGGGATCCAGGCGCTGCAGGGGCTGAGCTTCGAGGCCGTGGTCGCTAACCTGACGGTCACCAACCCGAAAGCGGTGGGCTACATCACGGCTTTCCCAGCAGGCGGCACGCGACCCGTCGCCTCCAACGTCAACTTCGCTCCCAACCAGACGATCCCCAACCGCGCCTTGATCATGGTCAGCGCCAGCCACCAGATCAGCTTCTACAACGGCTCGATCGGATCCACGGACCTCGTCGTCGATCTGAACGGCTGGTACAGCGACGCCAGCGGAGCCAGCAGCGGCGGGCTCTACACGGGCCTCACGCCCGTCCGCCTGCTCGACACCCGCGATGGGACCGGCGGCGTTTCTTCACCCATTGGAGCGCAGACCGCCATCCAGCTCGGTATCGCGAACCACTTCGGAGTGCCGGTCTCCGGCGCAACGGCCGTCGTCCTCAACGTGACGGCGACGAACCCGAGCGGAACCGGCTACGTCACCGTCTACCCAGACGCGACCAGCCCGCCGCTTGCCTCGGACCTCAACCTCGCTCCAGGCCAGACGATCGCGAATCTGGTCGTCGTGCAGCTGCCCGCCGACGGGACGGTCGATCTCTACAACGGATCTACGGCCGGTCCGGTCGACCTGGTGGTCGACCTCGTCGGCTTCTATACCTAGCCCACTCTCCGTTGAGGGTGCCATCCGCGACCGTTAGGTAACATCGCCTACGCCATGAGGGGGGCCTGGGTCGGGTGAGCTCGAAGCAGAAGCAGCGACGCTGGAGACAGCGCCAGCTAGCTGAGATGCGCCGGGAGTCCGGTGTCGCCTCGCCGGAGCATACGCAAGAGGTTCACCAGGCCAAATTGAAGCGGACCATCAAGTCCAAGGCGCCGTCTCCACCTCGAAAAGAAAGGACAAGCTGGGTATCGGCCGAACTCAGTCGGGTTGACTTGATCTGGGCAGCCGCGCTGGCTCTCGGCGCCGGGGCCCTGTTCGCGATGACGCTCACCGCCCACCCTGGCCTGGGCGACGCGCCCGAGAGCGTAGCCGGCATCGCATCGGTGGGAGTACTGCACGCACCGGGCTATCCGTCCTACGTCCTCGCGGCGAAGCTCTTCACCCTGATCGAGCCGTTCGGTCCGCTTGCCCTTCGCGTCAACCTTTTCAGCCTCGTCTGCGCAGCCTTAACGTGCGGCGCCGCGTTTCTGCTGGGCCGTCGCATTGGAGCGTCGCGTCCAGGTTCCGCAATCGCGGCTATTGCGCTGGCCACGGGTGGAGCCTTCTGGTTTTACGCCAACTTTGCCAAACACGACGCCTTCTCAGGCCTGCTGATGATCCTGGCGATGTACTTGCTGGTCGACTTCAGCGGCCGTCCCACGACGGCTCGGCTTTGCGCTCTGGCTGCTGTGATGGGACTGGAGGCCGGTTCGTCCTGGTCGCTCGGAGCCACCCTGGTTCCAGCCATCCTGTTTGCCCTCTTCCATACTCGCGGACGCTGGCGCCTGACCGGGCTGATCGCTGCGCTTGGAGTCGGGGTTGCAGTTATCGCGGCTCTCTACGGCTTCGTCATGCTGCGTGCGGCGGCTGATCCAACTGTCAACTGGGGGGCCGCCACCAACCTGCAACGTCTGATCTGGTTGGTCACGATGCGAGACTTCATCGGCACCGCCCCGCAGCCCGGTGCGGCCCCAACTACCTCCGCGAGCGCGTCGGGGGCGCGGTTGGCCGGCGTGATGCAGGCCCTGCTGAGCCAGTTCGGACTCGTCGCCTCTTTGCTCGCAGGTTGGGGCGCCTGGATTGCGGCCCGTCGGCGGCCTGGTTGGGCAGGTCCGATGGCCGTTGCGCTCATATTCAATCTACTGGCTGCCAGCCTCGTAATCCGCGTCGAGCTGCTTTCGCCACTGGGCGCTCAAATCGTCGCTGAAGGCCCTCTCTTCGCTTCGTTGTTCGTTGGAGTGGCATTTATCGCCTTGGGTGCGACGGACCTCCTGGAGCGAGTAGGCTCCACCTCCTTCCGGACGCAGTTTGGACTTAACCCACAGCGCGGATCGGCTGCGCTGGCGGCGGCGCTCACAGTCGCCATCATCGCGCCGGCGTTGGCGCTCAACCGTGACACGCCCGCTGTCGAGCAGCAGCCATTGGCGGACCGATTCGCAACCACGATGTTGAACGAGCTGCCGCTGAAATCGGTGCTAATCGTCTGGGACGCGGAAGCCAGCAATCCAATCATCTATCGCCAGCTCGTCCTTGGCGAGCGTCAGGACGTGGCTGTCATCGTGGGCACTGGGATGCCAACGGCATGGTATCGGGAGCAAATATCACATCGCCTGGGCCTAACGATCCAGCCAGCAGGCCTGCCCTTGCCCAGCATTGCTCACAGTCTGGTCAATATGGCCAAGGAATTGCGACAACGCGGCCGCCCCGTGTACTTCGAAATACCGGCTGCTCGTGCCCTTGGCAGGTACATCGGATACCGACCCATAGGCTTGATAGCGGCATTCGTCGATGGAACCAAGCATGGTTCGGTCGGCGTTTCACAGGGTTTCCGCTCTGAGGTGGCCGACGCGCTGCGCTCCGGCGGTCTACCCGGACCGGAGTGGTCGACCTTCCCGAATACCACAGTGCGGAAGACCTACACCGGCGCGCTCCTGGAGGTCGCTTTCGACGAGAGCCAGCTCGGTGAATATGCCGCGGCTCAAGAGACGCTCAACCTGCTCTTAGAAATCGATCCTGGCAACAACGAAGCAAACGCAGACCTACGCAGTCTCTCCTCAATCCCGTTCAAGTAGCGCGGAACGGGCGGACGCAGGGCCCAAGCCTTCGAACATGCCAATCCAGAACCCCAATCCGTAGCCTAGATGCAAGCTGAGGATAAGCGGCCAGGAGACCAGCGCGGCGGCTGGTCGCCTCAGGGACCATCCGATGCCTGTGCTCGCAAGTGCGACCAGCGCGAGGTAGGCGCCGAGCGGCGCGACAGACCAGGCATTGAGCAGCAGCAGGGCCGGCAGTGCGAGCAAGTACAGGGACAGGGTGGCCGGTATTAACGCAGCCGGCAAGAGGCTAGAAGGCTGATGTGTGAAAAGATGCCCACGTCCCCTCCCATAGTTCAGCATTTGCTTGGCAAAGGCTGGATAGTCCGAGCGTCTCTCGTGGTAGACGAAAAGCTCTGCGTCGTACCGCATGCTGTGTCCGGCACGGCTCATCTCTGCCAGGACTCCGTTTTCCTCGGCGCAGACCAGGGCGCCGTGAAATGGGCGCATCGCATCGCGACGGATGACCAGATTGCAGGTCATGAAATGGCGTTGGTTAGCTGCCCTTGGCGACCTCGATGCATACCGGTGCCGGACCGGCCCGGTCACAAACCATGAGGCAAGCACCTCTCCCTGCACTTCCTGGAATAGGCTGCTACCCGGCGGCGTGAGGTTAGGCCCGCCAAATGCGTCAGCACAGGGATTTGCACTCGCGAGGTCAGCGATGTGGCGTAAGAACCCAGGGGGAGGGATGGCATCATCGTCCAGGAACAGGAGCAGCTCTCCGCGTGCGCGGTCGACCAGAGCGTTGCGGGCAGCCGCCGGAAGGACGTCTTTTACCTGACCGGTGTACGCATCAGGAAATCGCCGCAGAGTGACTGCTGCTACCTGCCGATCATGGTCAAAACTGACCAAAATCTCGAAGTCTGGAGCGTCGATCTGTCGCTGCAGGCCTACCAGGCATCTATCCAAAAGAATTGGTCGGCTGGCGACGATGCAAACACTGATCCGGGGGACTCGCGCAGCCGTGCTCGGTGAGGAGGCAGAGACTTGCTCTGTGATCATTTCGGTCCCTCCCGATGGCTGGCGATGATCTCTGTGATCTTGCCGGTTCTGAACGCCGCCGACACGCTTCCCGACCAGCTCGGCGCGCTCGCCAGCCAATCGTTCAGAGGCTCGTGGGAGTTAGTGATCGCGGACAACGGCTCCACCGATGGCAGCCCAGACATAATTCGCAACTGGCGTGACCGCCTGCCTCTGATATTCGTAGAGGCGTCCGGCACGACTGGTGGCGCTGCTGCGCGCAACCTGGCAGCTAAATGGGCCAGGGGCGAAGTGCTGGTCAGCTGTGACGCCGACGACGTTGTGGACGTCGACTGGCTCGAGGCGCTGGCGGCGGCGGCGTCCGAGCACGGGTTCGTTGCCGGCGCCTTGGACTACTTCACCCTTAACCCACACGCGCCCCGATGGAAGCGTGAGATGTTGCTTGGCCCGACACATTGGTTGGGCCGGATACCCTTCGCTGATAGCGCCAACCTGGCGGTCAGAAAAGCAGCCTTCGACTCCATTGGCGGGTTTGATGCGTCGCTCAGCACCGTCTATGACGTCGACTTTTCCGTGCGTCTGGCGCAGTCCGGGCATGAGCTTCACTTCGCTCCGAGAGCGATCGTCGCCAAGCGGATGCGGCGGGGCCTCAGCGCGATTTGGAGCCAGTCGGCTCAATGGGGTCGGGACGAGGTCGTCATCTATAAGCGATACCGAGACTCGTCGATCGGCCCGGGCGTCGTACGCACCAGAGGAGCTGAACACTTGAAGGTGGTCGCCACTCATCTGAGCCGTCTGCCGGCCTCTTTCACCGCCGCGAGCCTGACAACGGCCTGGGTCGAGTTCGCGGCGCGGCATTGCGGCCGCCTTCGGGGATCCCTCGAGCAGCGCATGTTCCTTCCATGAGCCCTTAACCACTCAGGCAGGAAGAGCCGCCACCTGGAGATCGTGCAGCCGCTGGCGCAGCTTTTGAGCCAGCTCCCCGAGTTGCGGCTCGCGCACGCAGGTGTCGTGAGTCCCTGGGATTGTTTCTACATCGAGAGAACCTGAGATCCATCCACGCCATCGCTGAGCCAGGTCCGGGAGCAGCGCACTGGCGGCAACGAAGAGGCAGGCATCCCCTCGGTAAGGCTGGGGAGAGTAGTCGTCCATCGCGTGGTCAACTACAGCCATCAGCTCGGGGGTGAGATCCACGCCTGGCCGCAGCAGATCGGCTGTAGCCTCGGGTCGACGGAGAAAGGCAGAGACACGTCGCGGCTGTCTGGCGAGGTACTGAGCCAGCCAACTGTTGCGCTCCTTTGCCTCCATCCGGCTCAGAGCCCGGATTTGCTGGTGCGCCCAGCGAACTTTCATCTCCAGTATCTCGGGGACGGAGCGGTCGCCGGGACAGGCGGCATCAACCAACGCAAGCAGGGAGACCGACTCGCCCGCCGCCTCGAGCTGGCGCGCCATCTCAAAGGCGATGAGGCCGCCAAACGAGTGGCCGCCGATCCTGTAGGGTCCGGTCGGCTGCACCTCTCGCATCAAGGCGACGTATCCAGCTGCGAGCTTTTCCGGCTTGAAGGATGCCTCCCCTTTGCCGTCGATGCCCGGAGGCTGGAAGCCGTACACGGGCTGGTGCGAACCGAGGTGAAAAGCGAGCGAACGGATTCCGAGCACGCCTCCCAGACCGCCCGGAACCCAAAACAGAGGCGGATCCTCTCCCTGGAGTTGGACCGCCACGAGGCTTTCGACAGCGGGTGACCCGGCTACGGATGCGTCGATCGCGGACGCGATGTGGTCGAGCTTGGCACTCTCGAGGAAGACCGACTGAGGAAGGCGAACGCCGAAGGCGTTTTCGATTTCCAGCTGCATAGTGACCGCGAGGATTGACTCCCCACCCAGGTCGAAGAAGTCGTCTTCGCGGGCCAGCTCGGTATCGGTCTCGAGCAGCTTCTGCCAGATCGCAGCCACCCGAAGCTCGGTGGTCGTTGCCGGCGGACGGGAACGCGGGTTCGGGGTCCGATTCAAGCCAAGGCCGAGCCGCTCAGCCATACCGAGTCTGGGTGTCTTGCCGGTGGGGCGAGGTATCGATTCGACGAAGATCACGCGCCGGGGGACTTTATTGGGAGCGAGCATAGAGAGCGCGTGGTCGCGCACGATCGCTTCGCTGAGCGACGGATCCGAACTCACAACCGCCGCTCCGACCTCCTCTCCCAATCGCCTATGCGGGATGGCGAAGGCCGCCGCGTCCCGAATAGCGGGATGGGCCATTAGCGCCTCTTCCACCTCCATCGGGGAGACCTTTTCGCCGCCACGGCTGATTTGCTCTTTGACCCGGCCGGCGAGCGACAGATAGCCGTCCTCGTCGAGGAACCCGAGGTCGCCGGTATGGAACCAGCCGCCTCGGAAGCTCGCCTGGTTGGCCGCCGGATCATCGAGGTACCCCTCAATCACTTGTGGCCCCCGAATCACGATCTGGCCGATGCTGCCTTTCGGCAGGTCCGCGCCTTTGTCGTCGACGATACGCAGGTCCAGTGCAGGCAGGCCGACAGCCTTGGGTTTTTGAGCCGCCATCCCGATCGGCATGATGGCGATGCCGCTCGCCTCAGACATTGCGTAAGCGCTCCAGAGCCGCGCGCCAGTGGCCGCTTCGATGTCCTCGATCTCCACGGATGACAGGGGGGACCCTCCAGTCATGATCAGGCGGAGCTTCCACCTGGCGGCCAGTTCCGGAGACTGCCTAGCCTTCTCCAGGGCGGGCCTGATCACCGCCAGGTATCCGACGTAGGAGGTCACGCCGTAATCGCCGATCATGTCGACGATCGCGCTCGGCTCGAGCTCTCGCGGGCAGAGCAGCGCAGCACCTGCTGTCAACTGGCGGGTTAGAGCGTAGAGGGCGCCGCTCGAGTAGGCAGGCATAAGTCCAAGGAATACGTCCCCCGGACCGAGCGCCACCTCTCCTCGGTACACCTCAGCCGTGATGGCCAGGTGGCGGTGTGTCCAGACCATCAGGCGGGGGCGCCCCGTGGTTCCTGTGGTGGAGGCGATAATCGCGGCGTCCCGGCTCTGCGCAGGTCTGACGGGTCGATTGGCGGCCCGGACCGGCGGCTCCAGCTCGAGGTGCCAGCCGTCGGCCGAGGCCTCAGCGACGAGTCGGATTACAGGGACCCCTAGCTCAGCCGGCACCCCGCCAGCGACGGCCTCGAAGCCGGCACGGACGACCACGGCCTTTGCCCTGGACTGGGCCAGGTGGCGGCGCAGCTCGTAATGAGTGAATGCGGGGTTGAGGACGACGACTGCATTTCGCATCGCGATAGCCAATGTCGCTACCGCAACCTCCGGTCCCCACGCGCCGGCAAGCAGCGCTACTGGATCGTTGGGGTCCAGACCATGTTCCGCCAGAGTTTCGGACAGGCGTTCGAGATGCACGATCAGTTCGCCGTACGTAAGAGGTGGCGCGCTGGGCGTAAGCAGCGCGGGCGCGTCGGGCCGACGTTCGGCCACCTGCCGTAGGCGCTCGGCCACTGTTCGATCCGCTACTTGCAAGGTTTCCCCCCTAGTGAATGAGGAAGGCCGGGGTCTCTCGACCCCGGCCTTTTTCAATTCGCTTCTCGTGCTACGTCTTTACCTACCCCCCGAAGTCCGCGTTGGGCCACCGGAAGGCAGCGCCCGCGCTGTTGGACGCTGGGAAGCAGCACCCTTGGGCGTCGCCGCCAGTGGACCGGCGCCCGTCAGGGTGTTGGTCTGAGGGTCGCCGCCGTAATTCGTCATTGCGTAGGTCCTAGTCGGTGAGAGCGCGGACTCGAATTGGTCTTCAGTTGCGCTCGTCCCGTTGACTGTGTAGGTCGACGATGTGCTCTGGCTGAACTGGACCAGGAAGAGCCCGATGCTTGTGTTGATTACCGCGAAGTCGCGCGACGTATCTGCATCGGCCTGGGCGCTGTCATTGGGATTGTCCCAGCTCACGACGATACCGCTGGCGCTAGATCCGGGTGTCGGCCGCTGGACCCAGTTGTAGACCTGTGTGCTGGAACTGCCAATGTTGGTACCGCTGGTCGCGTCCGCCAGCTGCGCCGTCACGGTGGCTTTGGTCACGTCTCCGGAGGTCAAGACGAGGGTCCCGCAGTTTGCCGATCCGAGTGGCGTTGTGCATCCCGCAGTGTTGTCGGTGTACGCGATGAAGGAGATGCTGGCGCCGCCAGGGATCGTAATCGACCCAGGGGTGCTGGCGAAGGCGCCGCTCTCGGCCGTGTTGGCCGCGATCGTGCCGTTGCAGTTGCCGACAGCTCCGGTGGGGTTGTGGAAATGACACGTGGTGGCGTTGCCGAGGTCGTGGTCACCGAATGGCGGGTAGTTGGGCACGCTGTGATCGGTGAACGCACCCGTGTCCCCGTTGCTCACATCGTTGAGCCATACGTGGGTCGCCGCCACTCCGTTGTTGGTGACAGTCCACTTGAGGGCGTACTGGGTGCTGCCCGTGTAGGCATTGCCGCTCTGGTCGACGACGGCCGCGCGGAGTATGTAGTCAGTGGTGGTCGCGGGGGCTGCGTTGACGAACTGGTAGTACTGGTTGTCGTTGAAGAGGTCGGCCTGAGTGAATTGGCCGCCGATGGACGGCCCGTAGGCGGCGTAGTTGTACGTGAAGACGTTGAGGCCCGCGCCCGTCGGGCTGGCGAACGTGGTGGTTCCACCGTTGGCGGAAGGCTCACCGGAGTCAAGCGCGTGGTTGTTGTTGAGGTCGGCCCAGCCCACTGGGGTAGCCGGCCCCTTGCCGCCATTCACAGTCTGGTCGTCGGTAATGGTGGCGTCGAAGCTGCCCTGGCCCGCAACACGGACCTCGGTAAAGGCGTCCCCGCAGTTTGTGCACCCGGGGTAATTTTGGTAGCTGGTGGTCACACCCGGCGCATCGCCGTTAACGTGCGTCGCGTCAACGGCGTGGCAGTTAGTTACGCCGCCGAAGCCGCCCACGCAGTAGGTGGTGCCGCCCTTCACATAGGTGATGTGGTCGATGGTGCCCACCGGGCTGGCCGTATTGCTCACCGCCTGGGTGAAGCTGAAGGAGTTCGGCACGCTAGACGATGTATTGGGATGGCCGTTGACCATCACCGATTCGCTGTAGGTCCGCAGGCCTCCCACCGCAACGGTTGTGGCGGTGGTGGGGCTGACGGACACCTGGTAAGCGCCTGCCCCGGCCGCGGTCCAGACCGTGGTCGCGCCGGCGACGACATCGCCGCAGTACCAGTACTCACTGTCGCACCAATTCTGTGGGAAGTCGTTATTTCCCTGCGAGTTCACGAACGGGCTGGCGCTGTCACCGTTGACCTGGGAGGTCATGGTGAATGTGAAGGCGCCCGTGCCACTGTCGGGCTTGAAGAATATTTCGCCGGGCGTTGCGGTGCTGAAATCGACTGGTGTGAAGCAGCCGGAATCCGAGTAGGCGACTTCGCCTGAGCCCACGCCCGTGAAGTACGCGTGGCTGCCGGCCGAGCCGTCGCTGAGGTCGGTGTCAGGACCCGTGCCCCACGCGGTGTAGCTGGTTGAACCTGTCCAATTTTCGTAGATGTCAGCGGAAGTGCAGTTGGTGTTGGCCACGCCGAGGCCGTTCTTCGACACGACCGTGTAGGTCGAGTTATCGCCAACAGTCTTCGCGACGTCGGCCTGTGTGTAGTTCGGGGTCACCGTAAGAGTTGAAGCGCCCCAGTCGACCTCGGCCCCGTCCGAGGTGATGCCGGAGATCGCCGTCACGACCGCGTAAACGATGTCGGCGCCCTCGGAGTTGGAGGACGTGCTGTAGGTGGCTTTGCCATTCGCGTCAGTTGTGCCAGTGCCGGTCTTAACCGTGCAGCCGCTAATGGTGCTGCCGGTGCCGCTGTACGGCGCGCAGGTACCTGTCTGCATCGCAGCTGCGTTCCCGAAGTAGTCGGTGAACGTGATGCCGATGCCAGACACGGGATTACCAAGGCTGTCATACGCGCCGACGGTGAACAGCTCGCTGTTACCGACGGTGTTGGTCACGGCTGAGTTTGTGCCGCTCGTGCTGCCGCCGCCTGTGCTGGGCGGGTAGTTAGTCCTGGTCTGGCTATCGCCGTTCGGGTTCCTGGAGCCGGTGAATTCGCCACCGGGCTCGAGCAGCAAGGAGTGAACCGCGCCTGCGACCCAGGTGATCGTGGCAGTGGCGCTGGGTTCGCCGTCAGCATCGGCATCAGGCGGGAAGTCGCCGTCGAAGTCGGTGTCCAGCAGCGCTGTGACCGTGTCGGTCCCTGCGGTGTTGGAGGTCAGAGCCGTTGGGCCCGTGAAGAGCTGGCAGGTTCCACTGACGCCCGTCACACAGGAGTCGGTCGCGCCGGCGTTAGGCCCTGAAGTGACCTTCGCGTTCACGTTGGCGCCCACGTTGGGTGACCCGTCTGCGTTCTTGGCGGTCGCGGTGATCGGAGTGTTCTGGGTAGTCCCGTCAGCGGTCTTGCTCTGGGTCGGCGGGCTCAGAGTCAGCGGCACGACGGGCGGCGGTCCGCCTGGACCGAAGTAGCCGAAGATGTCGACGACTGCGTCGGCCGTCCCGGCATTGTTGAAGACCGTTATGGCTCCGCCCGTGCCGAGCTTGACGACGACGAGGTTAGGCACATCCTGGTTCGGGCCGAAGTTCAGGTCCGAAGCCAGCGGCCGGGTGTCTCCCTTCGGATAGACGGTGAAGAAGCTGGGGGCCGTGCCGTTGGTCGCGGTCACGTTGAGAATGGCCGCGGTGGCATTCGTCGGCACACCGGCGTTACCCGTCACCTGCACGTCGAGAGTTCCCTGCTGGGCCAAGGTTCCACCCGTCACTCGGGTGTCCTTAAGCCGGGTCGGCGTTACGTTGCTCAGGAGCTGGCTCGCGGTGCCCTCGTAGTAGCCGTTCACGTCACCGATGACGTCGACGTTGCCCTTCGAGTTGTAGATTTTGATCTTGCCGGCACTGGCCCCGGTGCCGAGTCCGACCATCACCCGGTTGGCGATCGTTTCGCCGGCGACCCAGTTCAGGTTGGAGACCGTCGGCTGTGGCTGATCGGCCGGCCAAATCGTCATGAAGCTGGTGGGACTGCTATCAGGGTTGGTCACAGTGAAGTTCATGACCACTGACGCAGCGGTGGCGGACACTCCGCCCTGTCCGCCGACCTGAAGGGTCATCGTCTCGCCCTGAGTCATCTTGCCTGGGTGACCGCCGACGGCGGTCCTGGTGTCCAGGATCCGGCTCGGGGACAGTGGCGCGAACTTGGTCGAGCTGGACGGGGAGAAGTAGCCCGCCAGGTCAGCGATGACCTGAGTCGACCCGTCGTTGTTGTAGAAGGTGACCTGGCCGTTATCGCCGACAGGCACTTCGACCAGGTTCGGCCGCGTCTCGCCGGCAACCCAGTTCAGGTTGGAGACGAGCGGGCGCGTCCCTCCGGCCGGATAGACGGCCAGGAAGCTGTTGGCGGTCGTTTCAGTCACGGTGACGTTCATCACGACCGCGGTTGCGTCCGCAGGCGCAGGACCGGTGCCGTCAGGGTTCGCGACCGTCAGGTTCCGGCTGGACCGGAAGCCGATCGGGCCGGCGCCTCCAGCGGCGGGCCTGGTGTCCATGATGCGGTTCGGTGACGCCAGTGCGGTGTACGCGGACGGGGCCGCGGCTGCGCGGGGCGCCTTCGCCTTTGGGGTGGTGGCCGCAGAAGCGGTCACGGCCGGCATTGAACTTGCCGCAAGGGCGATCACCGACCCGAGCAACGTGAGGACGCGTAAAGCCCTCAGCTTTGAACGAGGAGGACCAGACGTGGTCGAACCTTTGGACGAGAAACCATTGAACAACGACTTCATGGACGCGGTCCTCCTACTCAACCGTTAAAGGACAGGAAACGACGCAGTTACCTAGGTGCTTGAGCAGACCCCTCTCCTTGTCTGAACCCCCAAGAAACAGCCGTGTATTAAGCGGTCTCAGCGAGTCTAGGGTCCGACGGGCCGGGTGTCAAGCACGGATGAGTCGGGGCACTCAGGGGTCGGAAAGGGGAGGCAATTCCCCAAAAACAAACGGGTGTTTGCCGTGACATTTGCCATAGCCGCAGCCCCTAAGATGTGACGTCACGCGCGACTGCTCGACGGTTCCGAATGTCTTTTTCTCCAGGCTTTACTGATGAACCACAGCCTCCCGTCGCGGCTTGCGCTCGGCTCTTGCCTGCTCATCGCTCTCACGCTGCTGTCGGCGCTCCCGGCCCTGGCAGCAACGCGTCCCAAGGCGGTCACTCCGGCCTGGACGACGTTCCACGGAGACAACGCCAGGACGGGCGTCGACCCGGGTAGCGCGACCTTCGCCTCGGTGTCCAAAGCCTGGGATTCGCCGGCGCTGGACGGCAAGATCTATGCCGAGCCGCTGCTGCTGGGTGGCACGCTCTACGCGGCAACCGAAAACAACACCGTCTACGCCATCGACGCGGCCGGCGGCACCGTGACCTGGTCGAAGCACCTCGGCACGCCGGTGAACGGGTCGGCGCTTCCCTGCGGAAACATCTCGCCGTCCGGGATCACAGGTACACCGGTGATCGACCCCGCCACCAACATCCTCTACGCCGTCGGCTTTATCTCTCCTGGCCAGCACACGCTCTTCGCCCTCGACCTCAACAACCTCGGGAACGTCCTCTGGAGCCGCGGCGTCGATGGGCCCTCGCCGTTCAGCCCGACGACCCAGCAGCAGCGCTCTGCCCTCTCGCTCGCGTCAGGCATGGTCTACGTCCCTTACGGCGGCCTGGCCGGGGACTGTGGGACCTATCACGGCTACGTGGTTGGGGCGAAGGCCGACAACTCGGCGGCCCCGATCTCCTATGTGGACCAGACCGGCAGCCAGAACGAGGCCGGGTTCTGGGCCGCGTCGGGCGCCGCCGTAGACGGGTCCGGGAGCCTCTATGTCGCCTCCGGCAACGGGGCCTCGACGACCACCTTCGACCACGGCAACAGCGTGATTCGGCTGACCCCAGCACTGGCCGAGGCCGACCACTGGGCTCCGACTGACTGGGCCGCTCTGAACGCCTCGGATACCGACATCGGCTCGCTGGGACCGGCGCTGGTCGGCTCGGGGCTCGTCTTCCAGAGCGGCAAGGACGGCAACGGCTACCTCTTGCAGGCCTCCAGCCTGGGAGGGACCGGCGTGGCCGCGGCCTTCTCGGCCCCCATCTGCAACTCCGTCTTCGGAGGCACCGCGTACCTCGATCCTTATATCTACGTGCCCTGCTCGAACGGGCTCTACGCGCTGTCGCTGAGCGGGACTTCGTTCTCGACCAGCTGGTCACACGCGATGAGCGCCGCCCCGCCCATCATCGCCGGCGGCGCTGTCTGGACCGTCGACTACGGCAGCGGAACGCTGATCGCGCTCGACGCGACGACCGGCAACGTCCGGTTCTCGACCTCGGTGGGTTCCGTCACGCACTTCACGAGCCCCACCGCCGGCGGGGGCCGCGTGTTCATCGGCGTGAACTCGTCGACAGCCCTGGCCCAGCCTCACGTCACCGGCTTCACGCTGGTGCCGACGGCGCCAGGCGCCTACACGGCGACCGTGCCGAATCGCATCCTCGACACCCATACCTCAGGTGGGCCGATCGGGGCCCGTTCCTCACGGAACCTGACGGTGCGCGGTGGGTCGACGGGTGTCCCGGCGAACGCGACCGCGGTCGTCATGAACGTGACGACCACCGAGACGACCGCCGACAGCTTCCTGGCCGTCTACCCGGCCGGTGGGACGCGGCCACTGGTCTCCAACCTGAACTGGGTCGCCGGGGAAACACGGCCCAACCTGGTCGAGGTGCCAGTAGGCAGCGGCAGCCAGGTCACCTTCTACAACAACGACGGGGCGACGCAGGTCCTGGTCGACCTCGAGGGCTACTACGCGCCGCCAAGCGGAACCGCGGGCCTGCTCCGACCGCTGGCGCCGAGCCGCCTCCTGGACACGCGGACCAGCAACGGCGGCCACCAGGCCAAGTTCGGGCCCGGCGAGACAGTGAACCTCCAGGTCACCAACCGGGGCAATGTGCCGGCGACCGGGGCTTCGGCGGTGGTCATGAACTTCACGGTGACCAATCCCGACACCCCCAGCTTCCTGACCGTCTGGCCGGCCGGGTCGGCGAGGCCCACGGCCTCGAACCTCAACTTCGGACCCTCCGACACTGTCCCGAACCGGGTCATCGTGGGGCTTGGCGCCGGCGGCCAGGTCAGCGTCTACAACAACGCGGGATCGACTGACGTGGTCGCCGATGTGAACGCGTGGGTGACCGACGCCACCGCGCCGGCTTCGTCGGCCGGCCTCTACACCGCCCTCTTCCCCGTACGGATATTGGACACGCGCGCGAGGCCGCCCAGCGTCGGACCCGCCGGCACCCTTACCTTGACCATCGGCGGCATGGACGGCGTGCCCTCAGGAGCGACTGCGGTCGTCCTCAACGTCACCGTGACCAATCCGACGGCGGATAGCTTCATCACGGCCTGGCCTTCGGACCAAGCCCGACCCCTTGCCTCCGACCTCAACTGCGTGCCCGGCCAGACCATCCCGAACCTGGTGGTCGTCAAGCTCAGCCCGAGCGGACAGGTCTCCTTCTACAACTCGGCCGGAAACTCCGACCTGGTCGTCGACCTCTTCGGCTCGTACAGCTAGCCCCCGTAGCGGAAGGCCGGCTTCTCCAGGTATTCGCGCAGGCCCTTGCCCTGCTGGTCGCGGGCCGAGAGCTGGGGCCGCTCGACCGGCCACTCGATCCCGACCTCGGGATCGTTCCAGGCCAGCGTGCCCTCTGACTCCGGCGCGTAGTAACCGGTGCACTTGTACTGGACCTCGGCTCGGTCGGAGAGGGTCAGGAAACCATGAGCGAACCCGCTCGGGATCATGAGCTGTCGCATCGTCTCTGCGGTCAGCTCAGCCCCGACCCATTGTCCGAAGGTAGGCGCCCCGACCCGGAGGTCGACCGCCACGTCAAAGATGGCGCCGGCCGTGCAGCGCACCAGCTTGCCCATCGGAGCGGTCTCGTCCTGGTAGTGGAGGCCGCGAAGGACGGACTTGGCTGAGCCAGAGTGGTTGTCCTGGACGAACTCGTAGTCGAGGCCGTGCTCCGCAAACCGGCGGCGGTGGTAGTTCTCGAGAAAGAAGCCACGTTCGTCGCGGAAGAAGTCGGTGTCAATCAGCACGACCCCCTCGAGCTTCGTCGGGGTGACGCGGATCTCCATGACCGGCGCCCATTTTAGGGAGCCCGCCAGAACGGGAAGCCCGACCGCCGCCACTCGACGGATGACTTATGGGTCGGGGCGAAAGATCAGCGAGTAGCCGGTGTGCGGGCGGTTGACGAGGTCGCAGGGGATCTCGAGGTCAGACAGGATCTTCCTCACGCGGCGCACATAGTTGCGGACCTCTTCGGGAAACAGCGCGGGCTCGGCCCACGCCCGGTTCTTGATCTGGTCTGCCGTGAAGAAGCGGTGCGGGTGATCGAGCAGGAATTGGAGGAGCTGGAACTCGCGCTTCGTCAGGTGGGCCTCTCTGCCCTGGTGCCGGACCAGGCTGCCTTCAGGGTCGAGCCAAAGCCCCTTCAGCTCCCAGACGCGGCGGTACCAGAGATCGAGCCTCGCCTGGTAGCCCTCCAGCTGCTCTTCGATGATCGTCAGGTCCCGTGCCGCCGCCCGCTGGGCGATTGGGCTCAAGGTAGGCAGCTCCTGCTCGACGCGTGCCAGCAAGCTGCGCTTGAAGCGGAGCAGGTCGTCGTAGATGCTCATCCAATGGCGGGCATCCTCCCAATGGGAGGTCTTGATGTCCTCGCCCTCGAGTGGCCTCGCGCGCCGCTTTGCCATACGCGTCGCCATGGTGGCGTGAGGTCAAGGATAGAGGCGAGCCGTGGCGGCGATGTTCGCCGCCACGGCAGGTTCTGCGGGGGTAGCCGAAGAAACCTAGGCAGCTAGGGTTGGGCTGGCGCCGTAACAGAGTCAGCAACATTACCGTCGCAGAGTTCGACCGGAGGTCTAGCGCGTACTCAGTAGATCAGCGGCGAAAACGATCAGAAGAGGGCTAAAACCGACGATCCCGGCCGCGAGGTTGGTCGAGACGGAAAACCGTGACGCCGCCCGCCCCGGCCGTCTGGCACTAAGGCGATAACTGAGCGTGGCACGCCCAACCCGATAAGCAAGGCTACTCAAGCTCCCGCACCCTCGCCGTCCAGAATCCGAGGCGCCGGCGGAACCGCTCGGCTTGAGCCGTGACCACCGGGACGTTGCTCAACTCGACCTCGTGCCTGGCCTGAGGCGACTGCTTGGCCATCAGGTCCTTAATGCGCACCAGCACGCTCTCCTCCATGGCCAGGATCTCCCGGTAGATCTGGCTCCAATACAGAGCTTGGTCGAGCGAGGCCGTGCGGGGATCCGCTTCTCCGTCCATGGGCTGTTTGGGGTCCCCGCCTCTGACAGCGGCAGCCACATCCGCCCGTTGATGATGTGCCCGCTCTAACTTCATCAGGCAGTCTTGCTCCCGGTGCAGTAAGAAGGTCAGTAACTTTCGCGGACACCCGGTGCAAATCGGTGTTGGTGAAGACTTCGCTGCGGTTACTGAGTTTGTTTCGCCAGCCGGCGGATGGTCGTGCCGGTAGGGCACGTTTGGGAAAGCACACAGTCGCGATCGTCGACGATCAATTCGATATCCGCGAGATGCTCGCGATCCGATTGCAAATCGTCAAAGACCTGGAAGTGGTCGGCGTGGCAGCCAACGCGGCACAGGCTATCGGGCTCGCCCGCACTCTCAAGCCAGACTTGATGACACTGGATTTGGAGATGCCGCGGATCGGCGGCGCCGAATCGATTCCCCTGCTGCGAGCGGCCGCTCCGGAGATGCGAATCGTCGTCTACAGCGCTCACCTGGCTGTCGTCGATCTCACAAACGAGAAGCGGCCGGATGCCATAGTGACCAAGAGTTCGCACCTGACCGACCTGGTTGCGACCATCTTGAACCTGCTGTCGAAAGGCTCGGCGAGAAGCGTCGGCGTCAGCGCAACGATCTCCTCCTGACCCAAACCTCGTTCAAGCCACGGGGAGGTAGGCTGGCTCAATGGACTTCAAGCTCGAACTGGTGCTGATCCCCGTCACCGACGTCGACCGCGCCAAGGCCTTCTACACCGAGAAGGCGGGCTTCAACGTGGACGTCGACCATCGCGCCAGCGACGCCTTTCGCGTCGTCCAGCTGACCCCGCCGGGCTCAGCCTGCTCGATCACCTTCGGGGTCGGCATCACGGATGCGGCACCGGGCTCGGTCCGCGGCACCCACTTGGTCGTTACCGACATCGAGGCTGCCCGGTCTGAGCTCATCGCCCGCGGCCTGGAGGTCGGCGAGATCCGGCACTTCAAGTCAGGCACCTGGCAGCCTGGCCCGGATCCCGAGCACAGCGACTACAACTCCTTCGCCGACTTCAGCGACCCCGACGGCAATACCTGGCTCCTGCAGGAGCGCAGGGGGAGCCGGAATGGTGACCTCGGTTCCGAGAACTAACGGAACCCACGGCGGGCGAGACAAGTCTCGCCCCTACTGGAGACCGTTCCAGGACCAGCGCGGCACCGGCAGGAGGTCAGCTCCGGGTCCGCCAGGCAGCGCTCGTGATGGGCGGCAGCAAGCGTGAGGAAAGCCTGGTCGCCCCCGGCGAACTCGTACATGGATGGCCTGGCCATGGACGAAGAGTTTCGCGCATCGCTGAACTCCGCCTCCCGACTTGACAGGTGACCATTCAGTCACCTATAGTGCGTCGAGGAATGGACGAGGTATTCAGAGCCCTGGCCGACCCGACCCGGCGGAGCCTGCTCGACGAGCTGTTCCGCGAAGACGGGCAGACTCTGAGTGCGCTGCAGGCCGGAGTGCCGATGACTCGGTTCGGCGTGATGAAGCACCTGCGGCAGCTCGAAGAAGCGGGCCTGGTCGTGACCAAGCGGCGAGGGCGCGAGAAGCTCCATTTTCTGAACCCCGTTCCAATCCGGCTCGTCCACGACCGGTGGGTGAGCAAGTACGCCGAGCCCTGGGCCGCTGCGCTGAGCGGCCTCAAATCCAGATTGGAGGACAGCATGGAAAAGGTTTTCGAGATCTATATCAAGACCACGCCGGAGCGCCTTTGGGAGGCGATCACGGACAGCGAGATGCGAAGCAAGTACAGCTTCGGCGTTCGGATCAACACGGACTGGACGGCCGGCTCGCGCTACGAGACCGACCATTCGGGCAACGCCGGGCTGCTGCTCGACGGAGAGAATCTCGAGGTCGACCCGCCGCGCCGGCTGGTGCAGACGATGCGGGCCCTCTGGAGCGAGGACGTGAAGGCCGAGGGGACCTCGCGGGTGACCTGGGACATCGAACCGGTCGGCGACTCCTGCCGGCTGACCGTGACCCACGACCAGCTGCGCGACGGCGCCAACAACGAGCTCTACAGCGGCTGGCCGATGATCCTCTCCGGGCTGAAGACGCTGCTCGAGACGGGCGAGCTGCTGACTACGCCGGGGTCGTTGATGTACGCCGGCCTGGGTCCCGCGAGCCGCGGCCGCAGCTCGGAATAGTGGCCGGGCTCGATCGCCTGCACGAGGCGATGGCGGCCCGCATCGCAAAGGGTGAGCTCCCGGGAATCGTGATGGTCGTCGCCCGCGGTGACGACCATCACGTCGATGCGATCGGCGAGAAGGCGTTCGGCAGTGGCGATCCGATGCGGCCGGACACGATCTTTCGCATCGCTTCGCTTACGAAACCGATCGTCGCGACCGCAACGATGATGCTGGTCGAAGACGGCCGGCTGGCATTGGATGAGCCGGTCGACCGGCTCATTCCGGAGCTGGCCAACCGCAGAGTGCTCAAGCGCGTTGACGGTCCGCTGGAGGACACCGTCGCGGCCAGTCGCCCGATCACGGTCGAGGACTTGCTGACGTTCCGGATGGGCCACGGCCTGATCTTCGAGCCCACCTTCGATCCGCCCATCCCCATCGTGAATGCAGCCAGGGATCTCCAGCTTGTCATGGGGCCGCCCGACCCCCGCACGCCGCACGACCCGGACGAATGGATCAAGCGATTCGGAAGCTTGCCGCTGATGTATCAGCCCGGCGAGAGGTGGCAGTACAACACGGGCTCGCTGGTGCTTGGCGTCCTGCTGGCACGCGCCTCAGGTCAGAAGCTGGAGGACTTCTTCCGGTCGCGCATCTTCGAGCCGCTGGGCATGAAGGAGACAAGCTTCTCCCTGACCACCGAACAGGCGGAACGGCTGCCGAGTTACTACATGACGAATTTCCAGACCGGGAAGCTCGAGCTGCAGGCGCTCTCGTCCCCAAGCGAATGGACCGAGCCGCCGCCGTTTCCTTCCGGCGCGTCTGGCCTGGTCTCGACCGCCGACGACTATCTGGCCTTCGCCCGGCTGCTGCTCAACAAGGGCGCGCACAACGACGCGCGACTCCTCTCGGAGAAGTCGGTCGGGCTGATGACGACCAACCATCTGACGCCAGATCAAATGGCAGGCGGTGGGCCGGTCCTCGCCGGGCGAGGCTGGGGGTTCGGCATGGCGATCATCACCACGCCGAGCGACCCGTCGGGCAGTCCCGGCAGCTACGGGTGGGCGGGCGGTTATGGCACCGGCTGGTTCAATGACCCGACCCGGAACTTGGCCGCGATCGCCCTCACGCAGAACTCCGACTTCCTCTTCAACGGTGGCTTGGACGAGTTCAGCAAGCTCGCCTCCGACTCATGGCACGCCGGTCAGGTCTAGGCTGACATCGGACAGAATGGCTGAGCACGAATCGGTCAGCGAGCGTGGGCCGGACGTCATCGCCCCTCCCCCGCTCCTGTACTTGATCCCCCTGGTTGCAGGATTGCTGCTGGACCGGCGCCTGCCCCTGCCGCGGCTTCCACGCGGCGTTCGGCTGTCCGGCCTGCCGCTCCTGGCGGGCGGCCTCGGCCTCCTTGGCGGATTCGTGGCCGCGATGTTCAGAGCCCGCACGCCGATCGATGTCCGCGAGGCTCCCACCGCGCTGGTCGAAACCGGGCCATTTGCTTACACACGGAACCCCGGCTACGTGGGGATGGCGCTGACCTATACCGGCATCAGTCTGCTGGCGGGAAGTCGCCTCTCCTTGCTCTTCCTGCCGGCAGCCCTGCTGGCCATCGATCGCGGGGTGATCCGCCGCGAAGAGCTCTATCTGGAGCAGCGCTTCGGGGAGAGCTACCGCGACTACAGCAGCCGCGTCAGGCGCTGGCTCTGAAACCGCGCTAGCACCCGCGTCCACAGGTCCGACTGGATGTACAGTACGTACCGTGGAAACTGAATCATGAGCGCATAGGCCGTTCGGACTCCGCTCTCGGAGCCGCTGGATGACTCCCGGCTTCGCTTCGTCGACGACCTCGGCCACTTCTATGCGCGTTATGGCGTGCCACCCTCGCTCGGGCGCATCCACGGCCTCCTACTCCTGAGCGATGAACCGATCAGCCTGGACGAGATCGCGGCGAAGTTGGGCGTGAGCAAGACCGGAGCCAGCGTCGTGACCCGCGACCTGGAGCGCGTCGGGGCGGCCCGAC
>VBGR01000109.1 GCA_005880695.1 Chloroflexota bacterium | reverse complement strand
CGGGCGAGGTGACCCTGGAAGGCGCCCACGCCGAGCTGATCGGCGACCTCGAGCGCGGCTTCGCCCAGATGACCCCCATGTTGAACATCACGCGGGTGCACAACGCAATCTCGTCTGCGGCCGGCATGCGCCGCGGCCTGATGCTGGCCTGCGCCTACGCGGCGCAGCGGAGCGCGTTCGGCAAGCGCCTCGACCAGCATCCTCTGCAGCGGGTGGTGCTGACCGAGCTCGCCGTGGCGGCTGAGGGCTGCCTGCACCTCACGATGCGGATGGCCGAGCTCCTCGGCCGCCTGGAGTGCGGTAGCGCGACCGACTCGGAGCGCCTACTTTTCCGCCTGGGCACGTCTATCGCAAAGCTCTACACGGCGAAGCAAGCGGTGGCGGCCGCCTCAGAGGCGCTCGAAGCGTTCGGCGGCCAGGGATATATGGAAGACACCGGGATCCCGCGCCTGCTGCGCGACGCCCAGGTGCTGCCGATCTGGGAGGGCACGACAAACGTGTTGGCGCTTGACGCCCTGCGGACGCTTTCCAAGCCTGGCGTGGCTGAAGCGCTGACGGCCGAGCTGGAGCGTCTGGGACAGCGACCGGATCTGCCGGCTGCCGACGAGCCGAATGCCCGCCGGCTTGCTTTCAAGATCGGCGAGAGCTGGATTCGGGGCCTCCTAGAGGAGGCAGGTGCGCGCGGGCCACGCGAGGCTCGAGTAGCCGAGATCGCCGCTTCGAGCGCCGCCGAGCCCGCCGACTATGACCTGGTCATGGGATCATCTGACGTTTGACGGCAACTTGACGCTGTCCTTGTTCGCCGCATCGGCGAAACATCGTCAGTCAGGCGCTTGATCAACCGTACTGGACAGCACCAAAGCCGTCCTCGAGGAAGAAAGGTTGAGTGACACAGCCGAAGAGCTCTTGCCCGCGGCCGGATGGGGCGCGGTCTACGAGCAGTCGGGACGTGAATTTGCCTGGCCACTGATCGGCTGGCTGAGGCCCGGAAACGGTTCGGTCGACTTGCTGGTCGGATTAACCGTGTCGCTTGACGGCACCAAGGTCGTTCGCTGCGACTCCATCGCCGGCTTTCGCTGCTATCTGCCGCCCGCCGAGTGGATCGGCGAGGGCTCACCGGGCGCACTCGCGCCACCGGAGGAGCAAACACACTAGCTCCCCAGCGTTACTCCACAAGTCCCCTCAATGTTTCCGCAACATTCAATCCCACGCAGTCAGCCCGGGCCCCGGCGTCCGCCGGCGCCGCCCGCTGCCTGGCTTGCGCTGCGCATGGGCATCCGGCCGGCGACGATCGCGCGATCCGGGCCCGCCTGGCGGCTGACCGTAAGTGAGGTTGCCGCCCGCCTTGCTGTAAGCGCGACAACCGTGACCCGCGCCGTCCGCGCCGGCCGTCGTCTCGCGGCCTCCACCGTGGCTGATCGCATCCGCATCGCCACCCGCGCTCTTGGTCTCGATCTCCCGCACGGCGCGATCGTTCCCGGCCGGCTGGCCCACGCCTGGGCCGCTCCGATGCCGCTTCGAGCCCCTCCGGCGCCGGTCGAGATCAAGGCTCCCAGCCGGGCCTCTGTCTGGGAGTGGCTGCGGTCGGCGCCGCCTCGTGAAATCGCGTTCCAGATCTCGCTTCGCGTCCTGCTCGTCCTCGCCGCGCTGGTAGCGTCCTTGCCGTTCTTGGCGCTCTTCCGGGGTGCCGCCGACGTCAGCCGCGAGGGCCCTATCAGCCCCGGCCAGGCCGTTGGTCTGATCCTCGCCTTCGTCGCTCTCACCGCGGGCTGCTTCTTCTTCCTCTATTCGGTCAAGTACTACCTGGCGACCGCCGTCGTCCTGCTGTCGGCCGCTTTCGGCACGACGAACGGCAACGGCAATGGCCATGGAAATGGCAACGGCAACGGGCATCCACACGGACTCGCGCGCTTCGTGCGCCGCCACAACGGAAACGGCAACGGCCACTCCAATGGGAACGGAAACGGAAATGGAAACGGCAACGGCAACGGCAGCCAGTTCGACCTCGGCTATGAGCCGTTCGTCTCGATCCACATCGCCTGCTACAACGAAAAGCGCGTAATCAGCCGCCTGCTGGACGCCTGCGCAGCGCTCGAGTACGGCAACTACGAGGTCGTCGTCGTCGATGACTCGACTGACGAAACGACCGCCATTCTCGAAGCCTGGAAGGGTCGCCCCCGCTTCAAGATCCTGCACCGGGTCAACCGCGAAGGCTTCAAGGGCGGTGCTCTGAACCTGGCGCTCCAGCAGATGGATCCGCGCGCCGAGTTCGTGATCATCTGGGACGCCGACGCGGTGCCGTTCCCGGATTCGATCCAGACGTTCCTACCGCATTTCTTCAAGACGAACGGAAACGGAAACGGCAACGGTCATAGCAACGGAAACGGCAACGGTCATGGCGACCACGCCAAGCACCCGCCCGTGCCACTACCGGAGGTGGCCGCGGTGCAGAGCTACCAGTGGCACGTGCTCAACAAGAGCGAGAGCTGGCTGACCGAGGCGGTGCGCAGTGAGTACGCAGGCAGCTACATGATCGAGCGCCCGTTCCAG
>VBGR01000021.1 GCA_005880695.1 Chloroflexota bacterium | reverse complement strand
TCGGCCGCCACGAGCTCGGCGTAGCCGCCCATGGCGACGAGTCCGATGACGGGCCGGTCGCCCGCGAGCTCCTTGCCGGATACCTCCAGCCCGGGGATGAAAGGCGGCGGTGGGGCCTGCGCGTAGGTGCCGCGGGTCGAGCTGAGATCGGCGAAGTTCACGCCCGCCCGGCGGACGCGGATCAGGATCTGGTCGGGGCCCGCCTGCGGCTCGGGGACGTCGCGCAGCTCGAGGACCTCGGGACCACCGAGGCGGGTCGCGACGACCGCTCTCAAGACAGCAGTTGGTCGGCGGCGATCGGAAGCTGGCGGATCCGGACGCCGGTCGCCGAGGCGACCGCGTTGACCACCGCCGCCGGACCCGGCACCGCCGGCGGCTCGCCGACCGGGCGGGCGCCCAGCGGTTCGACACCGGACGGCACCTCGACGATCTGGACTGCGATCTCGGGCACCTGGTCGACGGTCGGCAGCTCGTAGTCCAGGAAGCTGCCCGTCCGGAGCTGGCCGGCCGGGTCGTAGAAAAGCTGCTCGCCGAGCGCGCGACCGAGTCCCTGGGTGGCTCCCCCCTGGATCTGCCCCACGATCTCCGGCGGATTGACCGCATGCCCGACGTCCTGGATGGCCGCGTACCCGATCACGCGCAAAGAGCCGGTCTCCCGGTCCACGCGGACCCGGCAGATATGAACGGTGAAGGCGGGCGAGGCCCGGGCGACGCGGACCCGGCCGTGGCCCAGGAGCGGCGGGTGCGTCTCGCCGCCCATGGCCAGCTCGCCGATCGGGACGGTGCGGTCGGGCACGCCCTTGACGCGGACGCTGCCGTCGGCGACCTCGAGATCCTCCGGCGCAGCCTCCAGCTGCTCGGCGGCGGCGTCGAAGAGCTGGCGGCGGGCGTCGATCGCCGCCGCGTGCACGGCCGGCCCGACGCTGTACGTGATCGCACTCCCGCCCGAGACCGGCGCCTGGGGAGCCGTGCTCGAGTCGCCAAGCTCGACCGCGATCCGCTCGACCGGGACGCCGAACGCGGCGGCGGCGACCAGCGCCAGCCCCGTCGCAGAGCCGCTGATGTCCACCGAGCCGATCTGAATGGTGAGGCTCCCGTCGGGCTCGACGCGGCAGAGCGCGGCCGCCGGGCCGTGCGCGCCTGGCCACATGCCCAGCGCGACGCCGAGGCCCGTGCCCGGCTCGCGAGGCGCGGTGTAGAGCGGATGCCGGGCGGCTTCCTCGAGCACCTGGGCGATCCCGATCGGCGCCCGGCTGCCGTCCTCCAGGCGCTCCCCCTCGCGTCGCGCGTTCTTCAAGCGCAGCTGGATAGGGTCCATCCCGATCTTGGCGGCAAGCTCGTCGATAGCCGCCTCGAGCGCGAAGAAGACCTGGGTGCCGGCCGGTGCCCGATAGGCGTCGACGGGGGTCTTGTTAGTGGAGACCTCGTAGCCCGTGTACGAGTAGGCGGGCAGCTGGTAGGTCCGGGTGAAGAGCTGCCCGGCGAAGTCCGCGTGCCAGCCGGTGGCGGCGCCGTTGTCCCAGACCATCCGGACCTCGAGCGCCGTGAGCGTGCCGTCGCGCTTCGCCCCCAGCTTCAGGTCGGTGTAGCTGGCCGGCGCCGGTCGCCCCACCTGGAATTCCTCAGATCGCGTCAGTGCGAGTTGCACCGGCCTGCGGACGTGCAGCGCCAGGAGCGCGCAGAGAGGCTCCAGGAGCACGACCTTGCCGCCGAAGCCACCGCCGACCGGCATCGAGATGACTCGCACGGCGCTGGTAGGCAGCTGCAGGAGCTTGGCGAGCTCGTCGCGCAGGAAGCGGTGGCCCTGGGTCGGCGACCAGACGGCGACGCCGTCACCCTCCGGGGCTACCTGGACGACGTGGGCCTCGATGAATCCCTGGTGCGCGCCGGGCATGGAGTAGCGGCCTTCGACGACCGCCTCCGCGGCGGCCAGGCCGGCGGCGACGTCGCCCCACTTCCGCCGCGCAACCGCGCTCACGTTGCGGGGCTTCTGCTCGGGCTCGGCCTCGGCATCGCCGCCACCGCCGTGGATGGAGACGTCGTCGAAGCCTTCGGCGCGCTCCTCCAGGACCTGCGGCGCCGAGTCCTTCATCGCCTCGAACGGGTCGACGACCGGGGTCAGCTCCTCGTAGTCGACGCTGACGAGCGAGGCCGCGTCGAGCGCGGCAGCCTCGGAGTCAGCCAGGACCGCGGCCACCGGCTGGCCGATGTAGTAGACCTTCTCGACCGCCAGCGGCTTGTCGGGTCCGGCGACGCTGGTGGCGGGCAGGTCGGCTCCGGTGATCACCGCCGCGACGCCGGGCAGCGCTCGCGCCTCTGCCGTATCGATGGCGGCGATGCGGGCGCTCGGGTACTGGCTCAAGACGAGCTTGACGTGGAGCAGCCCGAACGGTTTCAAGTCCTGCGTGAAGCGGGTCGAGCCGCGCAGCTTGGCGGGGCCCTCGAGGCGGCGGGCCCCCCGGGTGTTCACGGCCACCGAGAAATCATGTCAGAGCGGCCTTCTGGCACGCCGGGCAGTAGTACGTGATCCGCGCCAGCTCGCCCTGGCGGCGGGTGCTGATCAAGGTCAGGCAGCGCGGACAGGGGCGTCCTCGCCGGCCGTGGACGGCGTGCGCGTGGTGCCCGCGGACTCCGCCCTGGAGCTGCTTGCGCGCCTCCGAATAGAGCCGCCGGAGCGTGTCGTCGTCGGTCGCCTCGACCTGCTGCCAGGGATCGAGCCGGAGCGCCCAGAGGCTCTCGCAGCGGTAGATGTTGCCGATGCCGGCCGCGACGCGCTGGTCGAGGAGGAGCTCGCCCAGGCTGCGGGCTCCAGCGCGGCGCGCCCTGGAGATCACCTCGTCGAGGTCCGGCTCACTGCTGAGGAGGTCCGGGCCGAGGTGGCTCAGGTCGACCTCCTTTTCACGCAGCAGCTCGACCGTGGGGGCGTTGAAGAGGACCGCCACCGTATCGTCGGCCTCCAGAACCAACCGGGCCTGGTGAGCCGGCCGATTCCAGGCTTCGCCGGGACGGTAGACGTACCAGATCCCGGTCATCCGCAGGTGCGAGTGGACGACGAGGCCGTTGTCGAAGCGAATCAGGAGATGCTTGCCGTTCGGCTCGACCGCGGTGACCGTCGCGCCGGTGAGCTTCTCGTAGGGGCGGGCCTTGACCATCCGCTTGCCGAGCAGTCTCACACGCAGGGCGTCCGCCGTCCTAACTAGCGTGTCCCCCTCAGGCACGAACCGCCATTCCTCTTGAATTCAGGCGTAACCAGGGCCGGCGGCGGGCCGTTGTACGAGGTGCGACGGCGTTGGTTCTGAGCGTCTTCATAGTCAGTTCCTCCTCGCAGCTACCGAATTCCCATCAACGCCGCCGTCACCTAAGCCAGCAAGACCATTCCTCGTGGGGTCGATCGGAACCCCGCCTCTTTCAGCGCTCCTGCAAGGCCCGAGTCGGCCACGTGCCCGCCGTTCACCTTCTGGATCTCGAACCTACCCATGCGGCCAGCCGCTACCGCGAGCGCAACGAGGTGCCCCGGCGTGACCTCCCCGAAGCTCAGCAGCGAGCGGCCACCTCGCTCCAGGTAGAGGCGGAGGTCGCCCGAGTCCAACACCACGAAAGCCCCGGCGGCTCGCGCCGGGCGCCCTGCCGACTCCGGCCAGCCGATGACGGCACCGAACGGGTTCGCGGGATCGGTGGCCGCGAGCGCGACGACGCGCTGGTCTGGCTCGCGCAGCGCCCGCAGCCGGTCGACCGCGCCGGGCAGCGCGAACTGGGACCCGCCCAGCCCCTCCACGAAGTAGCCGCGCCGGATCTTGCCGCCCTCCTCCATCGCGCGCAGCACCGGGTAGACGCCCGCGAAACCGCCCAGCACGCCTTCGGCCAGCACGGCCTCACGCGTCAGCACGCCGTGGCGCTGGAGGAGCACGCCGGCCTGGGCGTGGAGACGCTCGGTTGCCGGCGCGGCGCCTCCCAGGAGGTCGGCGACCAGCGACCAGCGACCCGCCGCCCGGGGCTGGCTCAACCGCGGCAGGCGCGGCCTTCCCGGGCGCCGGCGCGCGCTCGGCCCGAGCAAGCGGAGCGGCGCGAAGGTGTCGTTCGTGACCTCACCCGCCCAGACCATGTCCCAGAGAGCGTCCAGCACCGCCTCCTCGTCCCCGCCACCGGCCGCGTTGTAGAGGTCGGCGAAGAAGGCCGCTCCCCGACGCAAGAGGTGCTGGCGGAGGCTCTCGTGGACCTCGGCCCCAACCTGGCCCTCGCCATCGAGTGGGGAGGGGATTAGGCGCGGCGCCTCCCGCCGCAGGTAGAGGGCGACCCGCCCGTCCTGCTGCCCAAGCGAGCCGCGCCCGACCCAGACCACCTCGCCCATGGAAACCAGCTCGTCGAGCAGGCGCGGGTTGTAGGCGCCGACCCGGGCGGCGAGCACGTCCCGCTCGATCACCGAAGCCGGCAGGGCAAAGCCCTGGAGCTGGAAGACCACCTCGGCCAGCCGGTCGGGACCGGAGGCCTCGGCGCCGATCCCGTGCCAGGCCGGCAGGAAGCGGGCGAGGACCTCGGGCGGCACCGGCTCCACCTCGCGGCGCAGCGCCGCCAGCGAGCGGCGCCGGAGCACGCGGAGCACCTCCGGATGGCAGTATTCACGCCCGACACCGGTGGGGTGGAATTCGCCGGCGAGCACCTCGCCCCGCGCCACCAACCGCCCGAGCGCCTCATCGACGCCGCGCTGCGGCAGTCCCCAGCGCCTGGCGGGCTCGCCGGCCAGGAAGGGCACGTGCGTACGGGCCCAGCGCAAGAGCAGCGAAGCCAGGGGATCGGGTTGCGACTGCAGGAAGGGCTCGGGCAGGCCGACCGGAAGGGCCACGCCAAGCGCGTCCCGGTAGCGGCCGGCGTCCTCGGCGGCGATCCAGCGGTCGTCACCCGCAACCCGCACGGCGACGGCGCGGCGCTCCCTCTCGAGCGCGGCCAGCCAGCCGGGTGGCACGCCGCGGGCCGCGAGCTCCTCCGAGTCGAGGTCGCCCAGCCGCCGGAGCAGGTCGGCTGCCTCGTCCGCGTCGCGCGGGTGGCGCCCGGTCAGGCCCTGCAGCTCCAGCTCCAGGGCAGCGATTGCGGCGGGGTCGAGCAGCTCCCGCAGCTCCTCGGTCCCGAGCAGCTCGGCGAGCAGCTCGCGGTCGAGGGTCAAGGCCTGTGCCCGCCGTTCGGCAAGCGGCGCGTCGCCCTCGTACAGGTACTGCCCGACGTAGTCGAACAGGAGCGAGGCGGCGAACGGCGAGGCGCGGTCGCTGTCGACGACGGCGACGCGAACTTCGCGGGAACGGATCGCGCGCATCAGGCCCGCCAGCGCCTCCAGGTCGAAGACGTCGCGCAGGCACTCGCGGTAGGTCTCCAGGAGGATCGGAAAGTCGGGATGGCCTCCGGCCACCTGAAGCAAGTCGTGGCTGCGCTGGCGCTGCATCCAGAGCGGGGTCCGCTGCCCGGGTCGCCGCCGCGGCAGCAGCAGCGCGCGGGCGGCGTTCTCCCGAAACCGGGCGGCGAAGAGCGCTGAGCCGTGGAGCTGGGCGGTGACCAGGTCGCGCACCTCTTCGGGCTCGAGCAGCAGCTCGTCTGCGCCGGGAGGCGCGTCCGCGTCGGGCAGGCGCAGCGCGAAGCCGTCATCGCTGTGGATCTCAGCCACTTCCTGCCCGAAGCGCTCCTGGAGCCGCGCTTTGAGCGCCAGGGCCCAGGGGGCGTGGACCTTGCCGCCGAGTGGCGTCAGCACGCAGACCCGCCAGTCACCGAGCTCGTCCCGGAACCGCTCGATAACCACTGTCCGGTCATCCGGGACGGCCGACGTCTGGGCCTGGTCGTCGAGGTAGGCGAGCAGGTTGCGCGTCGCCCGCTCGTCGAAACCGGCGCGCTCGATCAGCCTCTCCTCGGCCTTCTCGGCGGGCGCGGAGCGGACTTCCCGGAGAAACCGGCCCAGCGCCTGCCCGAGCTCGACGGGGCGATCCTCCGCGTCGCCCTTCCAGAACGCCAGCTTGCCCGGCTCGCCCGGCGCCGGCGTAACCAGCACCTGCGAGGCGGTGATGTCGGCCACGCGCCAAGTCGTGGCCCCGAGGATGAAGTTCTCGCCCGGCCGCGTCTCGTAGACCATCTCCTCGTCGAGCTCGCCGACCCGGCGGCCGTCCTCCAGGAGGTTCACCGTGTAGAGCCCGCGGTCGGGGATGGTGCCGCCGCTCGTCACCGCCAGCCGCTGCGCCCCGGCCCGTCCCCGCACCGTGCCGTTGACTCGGTCCCAGACGATCCGCGGTCGGAGCTCGGCGAACTCATCCGAGGGGTAGCGGCCGCTCAGCATGTCCAGCACGGAGTCGAGCGAGCGCCGCCCGAGATCCCGAAAGGGGTGGGCGCGGCGGACGAGCGCGGCCAGCTCGTCAACCGGCCATTCGTCCAATGCCGACATCGCGACCACCTGCTGGGCCAGTACGTCGAGAGGGTTCGAGGGCACCGTGGTCTTCTCGATCTCGCCCGCGAGCATTCGCTCGACGACCACCGCCGACTCCAGAAGGTCGCCCCGGAACTTGGGGATGATCACGCCCTTGGAGGTGTCGCCCACCGAGTGGCCGGAGCGGCCGATCCGCTGGATCCCGCTGGCGACGCTGGTCGGCGACTCGACCTGCAGGACGAGGTCGACCGCCGCCATGTCGATGCCGAGCTCGAGGCTGGACGTGGCGACCAGGGCGCGCAGCCGGCCGGCTTTGAGCTCGTCCTCGATCAGGCGGCGCTGCTCCTTCGAGATCGAGCCGTGATGGGCTTTGACCAGCTCCTCGTCGGCCAGCTCGTTGAGGCGGGCCGCCAGGCGCTCGGCCAGGCGCCGCGAATTGACGAAGACGATGGTCGAGCGATGCTGCCGGATCAGCTCCAACAGTCGCGGGTAAATGGCCGGCCAGATGCTGCGGGGGCTGGCGTCTGCAGCCCCGCCGAGGGCGGCGGCCGGTCCGCTCGGGAGCTGCTCACGGTCGCCCAGGTTCGCCATGTCGTCGACCGGCACCTCGACGGTCACCTCGAGCGACTTGCGGCGGCCTGCGTCCACGATCGCGACCTCGCGGTCGGTCCCGCCCAGGAACCGCGCCACCTCGTCCAGCGGCCGGACGGTGGCCGAGAGGCCGATCCGCTGCGGGTCGACGGCGGTCCTGGCGGCCAGCCGCTCCAGGCTCAGGGCCAGGTGGGCGCCCCGCTTGTTGGGCGCCAGCGAGTGGATCTCGTCGACGATGACCCAGCGGACGCTGCGCAGCATCGAGCGGGCCGCGCTGGTGAGCAGAAGGAAGAGCGACTCCGGCGTCGTGATCAGGATGTCCGGTGGGCGCCGGTTGAGCTGGCGGCGCTCGTCGGGCGCGGTGTCCCCGGTGCGAATGCCGACTGTGATCTCGGGAATCGGCAGGCCCAAGCGCTCGGCCTGCAACGCAAGCCCGGCCAGCGGCGCCCGCAGGTTGCGCTCGACGTCCACGGTGAGCGCCTTGAGCGGGCTCACGTAGAGGACGCGGCAGCGTGCGTCGACGGCCGGGATCGGTTCGCCCGCCAGGCGGTCGAGGCACCAGTAGAAGGCGGCCAGCGTCTTGCCGGAGCCGGTCGGGGCCGACATCAGCGTGTGGCGCCCGGCGGCGACCTCGAGCCAGCCTTTCTCCTGGACGTCGGTGGGCTCACCGAAGGCCTGCCGGAACCAGTCGCGGGCGGGGTCGCTGAAGAGGTCGAGAGCGGCCATCAGTGGACGGCAACGACCGGACGAGCTACGGCCCGGAGGGGCGCCAGCCCGGCGGCCCAGACCGCCGACGCCAAGGAAGGGTGGCGCGCGTAGGTAGCGCATCCATAGATGCGCGACGACCAAGCGCCGGGGTCCCTGACACCGGCGTCAGCACCAGAAAGGTGCTCGGCGGAAATGGGCCGTCGGACGTCCCCCGTGCGGTCGTTGCCGTCCACTTTGGACCGTTAAGTCTGCGCCGCCGACTGGGATCGAGAGGCCCCCACCCTGCCCTCCCCCCAGCTGGGGGGAGGTGGCGGCCTGGCGCCCGCTGCGAGCTAAGGTTGTCCACGGAAGGAGAGAAGAGCCAGGATATGTTCGAGCTCTGGGGAGGGTTTGTCTACGACCGCCGCTGGCATGTGCTGGTGCTGTCGGGGCTTCTGCTCGCAGTGATCGCCGGCGTCGGTTTCACCCTCGGCGGCCAGCTCAATGACGAGAGCACCAAGAAGACGGAGTCTCTCCGCGCCCAGGACCTCCTGACCGCCCAGCTGCCGAAGAACGGCGCCACAGGCAGCAGCTTCGACATCGTGTTTGCCGGCGGCAGCCTGAAGGTCACCGACTCGGCGTTCCAGGCCGCTGTTGACGAATCGCTCCTGCCGCTGCGCGCGGACGCTCGGGTGACAAGCGTCACGACTCCCTGGAGCGTCACGCCCGACCTGGCCGGCCAGCTCGAATCCCGGGACGGCAGCGAGGCCCTGACGGTTGTCACGGTCAAGGACGGCTACCTGGTCGCGCGCAACTACTATCCCGACCTCGCCGCCAAGGTCCATTCCAACCGGCTCCGGACCTACCTGACCGGCAACCTTCCGATCAGCCACGACTTCAACAGCTACCTGGGGTCAGACCTGACCCGCGCCGAGGTGGCCTCGATCCCGCTCTCGCTGATCCTGCTCCTGATCGTCTTCGGCACGCTCGTCGCGGCCCTCTTGCCGGTCGGGGTGGGCGGCGCCGCTGTGGTGGCCGGCATCGCCGGCACGCTGC
>VBGR01000020.1 GCA_005880695.1 Chloroflexota bacterium | reverse complement strand
GCTGCTGGCCGCCGGAGAGCTCGTGCGGGTACCGGTCGAGCAGCTCGTCCGAAAGCCCGACGCGGTCGAAGAGCTCGCGCACGCGCGTCCGAATCTCGCGTGGTGCGGCGAGCCGGTGGAGCAGGAGCGGCTCGGCCACCGTCTGGGAGACCTTCATGCGCGGGTTGAGGGAGCCGAGCGGGTCCTGGAAGACCATCTGCAGCTTGGGCCGGAAGTGACGCAGCGGACCGCCGCGGAGCCGCGTCAGGTCGTGGTCGCGATAGCGGACCGCGCCGGAGGTGGGCGGCTCCAGGCGCAGCGCCACCCGGCCCAGGGTGGACTTCCCGCAGCCGCTCTCACCCACCAGCCCCAGCGTCTCCCCGCGACGGACGCTGAAGGAAACCCCGTCGACGGCCCGGACCTGCTCGGTCCTGAACGCGCCCGTCTTGATCGGGTAGTGCTTGACCAGCTTCTCGACGGCCAGCATCGGTCCCGCCAGCGCCTGCTCAGCCACTGGCTGCCAGCTCCTGGCGCTGCGGCATCGGGTTGTGGCAGGCGACGCGCTGGCCGGGGTCCATCGGTTCCAGCGGCGGCTGCTGCTGCGCACAGACCTGGGTGGCGTTGGGGCAGCGCGGGTGAAAGCGGCAGCCGCCCGGCGGCCGCATCAGGTTGGCCACATTGCCGGGGATCGTCAGGATGTCGCCCTGGAGGCCGAGGCGGGGTCGCGAGGCGAGCAGCGCAGCCGTGTACGGGTGTCGCGGCGAGCGGAAGAGGTGGCCGATCGGCCCCATCTCCGCGATCCGGCCCGCGTAGAGCACCGCCACCCGATCGCAGAGCTGGGCGGCCAGCGCCAGGTCGTGGGTGATGAGCAGGATCGCCATGCCGGTGCGGTCGCGCAGCTCTCGCAGGAGCAGCACGATCTGGTGCTGCGTAGTCACGTCGAGGCCGGTGGTGGGCTCATCGGCGATCAAGAGCCGCGGCTGGCAGGAGAGAGCGAGCGCGATCATGATGCGCTGCGCCATTCCGCCCGAGAGCTCGTGCGGGTAGGAGTCGAGACGGCTCTCGGGATCCGAGATGTAGACGCTCTTCAGGATCCGGATCGCCTCGGCGCGGGCCTCCCGCCGGTCCATGCCGCGCCGGATCCGGAGGACCTGCGTCAGCTGCCGGCCGACGGTGATGACCGGGTTGAGCGCCTCCCGCGGGCTCTGGAAGATCATCGAGATCTCCTTACCGCGGATCTCCTGCTCCAGCTCCGATTCCCAGAGCCGGACGAGGTCGCGGCCGTCCCACTTCACCTCTCCCCCGACGACGCGCCCGGGTTGCTTCAAGAGCCGGGTGATGGAGTAGGCGGTGACCGACTTGCCGGATCCCGTCTCACCGACCAGCCCGAGGACCTCGCCCGCCTGGATCTCGAGGCTGACGCCGTCGAGCACCCGCAGCTCGCCGCTCCGCAGGAAGAACGAGGTCCGGAGGTCAGAGACTTCGAGCAGGGCCACGGCTAAACCCGGCGCCGCTTGGGGTCGAGGATGTCCTGCAGCCCGTCGCCGAGGAGGTTGAACCCCAGCACTGCGAAGGCGATGGCGAGGCCCGGGAAGGTGTAGATCCACCAGTGGCCCTGCAGGAAGTCCTGCAGGCCCATCGCGATCATCACGCCCCACTCGGCCTGCGGGACCCGGACGCCGAGGCCGATGAAGCTGAGGCCGGCCGCCTCCAGGATGGTGAAGCCGCACTGCAGCGTCGAGAGCACGATGATCGGCGTCAGGCAGTTCGGCAGCAGGTGCCGCCAGAGCAGCCGCCAGCGCGAATTGCCCACCGCAACCGCGGCAAGCGCGAACTGCGTCTCCTTCACCGACAGCATCAGGCTCCGCATGAGGCGGGCGTAGCCGGGGATGTTGATGGCGGCGGTGGCGACGATGACCGTGACGATGCCGGGGCCGAGCGCCCAGGCCACCGCCATGGCGAAGACGAAGCGCGGAAAGGCCTGAAGGACGTCCTGGCTGCGCATGATCCCCTCGTCGAAGAAGCGGCCGAAGAAGCCGGCCAGGGCGCCCAGCGCAACGCCGATCAGCATCGAGGCGCCAACCGCGGAGAGGACCATGAAGAGGTCCAGCCGGGCGGCGACCACGACGCGCGTCAGGATGTCCTCGCCGTACTGGTCGGTTCCGAAGGGATGCGCGAGCGAGGGGCCCACCGCCGACTGGCCGAGGTCGACCGCGTAGGGGTCGTAGCGCGCGAGCACGGGTCCGAGCAGCGCGGAGAGGACGATGACCACCACGATGAAGAGGCCCGCGAAGGTGGCCGGGTTGCCGCGCAGCTGGTAGACGAAATCGCTGAAGCGCCCGACGACCGGCGGCGCCGCGGTCAGCCCCGCGCCCGGGGCTATGAGGTTCCGTTCCTCGACTGCCATCAGTACTTCACACGGGGGTCAAGGGCCGCGGTTGCGATGTCGAGCGCGAGGTAGATGACCATGTACACGAAGGTCACCAGCAGCACGAAGCCCTGGATGGCCGGGAAGTCACTGCTGAGCAGCGCGTTGTACGAGTACTGGCCCAGGCCGGGCCAGGCGAAGATGATCTCCACCAGCACCTCGCCGCCTAGCGCGTAGCCGTAGACGGCGGCGGTGATGGTGAGAATCGGGATCAGCGCGTTCTTGAGCGCGTGCCTCAACACCACGACGCGGAAAGGCAGGCCGAGCGAGCGCGCGGTGCGCACGTAGTCCGACTGCAGCGCCTCGGCCATGACGGCGCGCGTCATCCTGGCGATCGGGGCCATGGCGACGAAGCCGAGCGTGAAGCAGGGCAGGATCAGCGCCTGGACGGCCTTTAAGAAGAGGTCGAAATCACCCTTCAGAAGCGCATCGATGGTGAGAAAGCCGGTGATCGGCTCCGCGAAGCGAATCGCGCTGCCCGTCCGCCCGACCGGCCCCGGCAGCCAGCCGAGAAAGTAGAAGAAGACGTAGAGCAGCATCAGGCCGAGCCAGAAGATGGGCATGGAAACGCCCAGCACCGAGACCGCCCGGGCGATGGAGTCGATCCAGCTGTCCTTCTTGATCGCGGCGGAAATGCCGAGTGGAAGGGCCACCGCAACGGCGAACAACATCGCGTACGTCACCAGCTCGAAGGTCGCCGGAAAGCGCTGACGGAGGTCCTTCGACACGTCCTGGGCGGTCGTGTAGGAGGTGCCCATCTTTCCCTGCGAGAGGTCCCGCAGGTAAAGCGCGAACTGCTCGTAGAAAGGCCGGTCGAGGTAGGCGATGTGTTTCAGCTCGGCCCGTCGCTCGAGCGAGATGTAAGGCCCGGCAACCCGGTCGACCGGGTTGCCGGGGACGATCCGCGTCAGCGCGAAAGTGAGGAAGAGCGCCACCAGCAGCACGGGCACGATCAAGAGAATCCGCCGCGCCGCGTAGAGCAAAAGGCGTGTGGAGCCCATGCTGCCGGTGGCTCGGCGCCGACCTAGGTCTTGTACATGTACGCGTACCGGTTCAACTCGTCGTTGTAATAGACATAGCCTTTGACGTTGCTCCGCAGGACGACGTTCCAGTTCGGCCCGACCAGGAACGCATGCGGGGCGTCTTCGATCACCAGCTTCTGGGCGTCCTTGCTGCCCTGGAGGCGGCCCTCCTTGTCGAGCGAGAGCGTCCACTTCTTGACGAGTGCGTCAACGGCCGGATTGGTGTAGCTCACGTAGTTCGTCGGGCTGTCGGAGCTGACGTTCCAGCTCATGTGGTACCAGGGGTCGTTCACCCAGGAGAGCCATTCATCGATCCACATGTGCAGCTTGCGGCCCTGTTCCTGCTCGTTGAACGGGGCGAACGCGACCTTCTGAATGGAGACGTTGAGGCCGATCTGCTTCAGGTTGCTCTGGATCAGGACGGCGGCTCGCTCCGCCTCCTGCCAGTCGGCGCGGACGGTGAGCGTGATGGGCGGCGCGCCCTGGCCTTTGGGCAGGCCCGCCGAGGCCAGCATGTCGGCCGCCTTCTTCAGGTCGGTGTTGTACTTCCAGGTGCTGAAGTCGCTGGACGGCATCCCGTTGCCGACGACGCTGCGGTTGACCTGCGCATAGCCGTGGAAGACGTTCTTCAAGATGTTGTCGTAAGGGACCGCGTAGGAGACAGCCTGCCGCACCGCCTTCTTATCGAAGGGGGGCATCTTGTTGTTCATCTCCAGGAAGAGGTTGCGCGGGTTCGGGAAGGTGAGGACCTGGAGGCCGCTGTCCTGCTTCAGGCCATCGAGGTCTTTCACCGGCGGCACCATGATCATGTCGACCTCGCCCCGCTTGATCAGCAGCTCGCGCTCGCTGGCGTCGGGAACGATCTTTTGGATCACGGTCTGCAGTTTCGGCTTGGTGCCGTAGTAAGCGGGGTTGGCCTTCATCACGATCCGGTCGCCCGGTACGTATTCGCTGAGCACGAAGGGACCGTTGCCCGGCGCGATGTGCTTCTTGAAGTAGTCGGTCGCCCAGGGATCGCTTGACGTCGCATGGGCTTTGACATCCTTGATGTCGACCGAGCTCGTGTTGTGCATCGTGTTGTTCTTCATCAGGAGCAGGTTGGGGGCGTCCATGTTGATGGCCACCCGGTGGTCGTCCAGCGCCTTGACGTGGTCCGGGTCGGGTACGGCCGCCATCGAGAGCAGGAAGTAGGAGATGCCCTGCGCCGCGAAGACGCGGCGGTAGCCCTCTTCGATGACCTGCGCCGTGATCGGCGTGCCGTCCTGGTAGGTGATGCCCTGCCGCAGCGTGAAGATGACCTGGTTGCCACTCGTCTCGAAGCTTTCGGCGAGCATGCCGTCGATGGCTTCGGTGTCCACGCCCGTGAACTTGACGCCGGCCACCGTCTTCTCCTGGTGCTTGTACTGGGTCAGCTGGTCGAACGTGTTCTGGATCGTGGTCTGGGCCGGCTTGCTGCCGACCGTGAAGGCCGGGTCGAAGGTGTCGATGTCGCCCTCCACGGCCACCACCAGGGTGTCGATGAGCAAGGCGCGAAGGGCCTGTACCTCCTCCGCCTCTTCCAACCGGCTGCGCTCTCTATGTCTCATTCGCTACCTCCCGAATGAAGTGGTGGCGGCCTCCTTCGAGGCTGCCGTCGCCAGCTGTCGCGCGAGCCCGAAGGCCTCGAGCTCCCCGCTCGGTGGCGTGGCGTAGCCACCGACCTTGCTCGGCCGCCAACCTAGCCCGGCCAGGTCGGCCAGCAGTTCGGCGTACTTGAAGGGCGCCACCGTGGCGTCCACGACCGGTGCTCCGATCTCAGCTTGGAGATCTGAGAAGAAGCCGTACTCGATGGTGCAGCCGAGAACGACCACCTCGGCCCCGTCGGAGTCGACCGCCTCGCGGGCGGCGGCGACGAGTCGCTTGCGCGTCAAGTCGGGATCGACCTGGAAGTCGTGGACCCCGAGGTCGACGACCTTGAAGGAGGCGAGCCGATCCCGGTAGCCGTACCTCGCCACGTTGTCGCGCATCTCCGGCACCCATTTGCGGCGGCCGACGAGGACGGAAAAACTGTCGCCCAATGTCGACGCGATGTGCAGCGCGGATTCGCACGGAGCCGCCACCGCGATCCTGGTTGCAACCTCCCGAGCCGCCCGCAGGCCGGTGTCGTAGAAGCAGCCGATGACGGCCGCGTCAAAGCCTTCGCGCTCGGCCTCGATCACCGCCGTCAGGAGGTCAGGGACGACCCAGGCTTCGTACGCGTGGTACTCGAGGTGCTGCGGGCCGCGCTGCAGGGAACGCACCTCGACTTCGGTGTCCGGGCGCTTCACCCTCTCCAGCTCGGCTCGGACCGCGTCGTCGAATTTGGAGGTTCCGATCGGGTTGATCCAGAGAACCCTGCTCAAAAAGTCGACCTCCTGTTGGACACGGCTAGAAGAGCCGTGGGGTGACGACCCACACGGCGGTCACCGGCTCGTCGCCGTCGTTCTGGATGCCATGCGGCACCGTGGACTGGAAGTGGATGCTGTCGCCGGGGTCGAGCCGGTACTCGGTCGCGTCGACGACGTAGCGCAGGCTCCCCGAGAGCACATAGGCGAACTCCTCGCCGTCGTGGCTGTACGGCTCCTCCATGCTCCCGCCGGGCTGGATCGTGACCAGCATCGGCTCCAGCACCAGGGCCGGGGCCCGCTCCGAGAGCAGCCGGTAGGCGCGGTTGCTGGAGGCGATCGCCAGCTTGTCGTCGTCGCCGGCGCGCGCCACGTGCGGCTGCGGAGCCGACTCGGGCGCCGGATCCTGCTTTGTGAAGAAGCTCGGGACGTCCGTCCCCAGCGCCTTGGCGATGGCGTGGAGCGAGGTCAGCGCCGGGCTCGAGCGGCCCCGCTCGACCAGAGAGAGGAAGCCGATGGAGAGGCCCGAAAGGCCGCTCAGGTGGCGGAGCGAGAGCCGGCGTTCCTGGCGGAGGCGGCGGATAGCCGCGCCGAGCGCTTCCAGGTTCTCCGTCGGGCTCGTGGCAACCGGCGTGGGCCCGTTCGTAGTGGCCACCCACGTTTCCCCCTGAAGGTCGCGGGCCGGAACTCGGAAATTTTACACCGGCAAAACGGGCTCGATCAATGCTGAACGCTTCTACGCCAAGATGGCCAAGGACCGTTCAGCCATCCAAAACGGCGTTACGGCCGGTCGGTTGGCGTCCTGGCCTGGAGCGCCCGGTAAGTGCGGACCTCGCCGGCGATCGCGATCACCGACGCGATGGCGAAAGTAAGAGCGCCCAGCACGATGGCGGCGACGCCGGTCACAGGGCTGGTCGGCGCGACCGCAAATCCCGCGCTGGCGACGCCGATCGCGATAAGCAGCAGGGCGTACACCTTGAGGCCCGTCGGGCTGGCCGCGTAGCCGGCCGGCAGCTGGCCGAGGTCCTTCGAGGTCACGCGCCGGATCACGGCCGTCGCCGCTCCGCCGAGGTTCAGAAGTAGCACCACGCCGGCCGCGATCAGCAAGAGGCCGAGGATCAGCAGCATCGCGGCTCGTGCCCGTCAGGGCCGGTCGTGCTTCTCGATCTCCACTGCCGCCGTCTCGTGGTCGGGAAAGGGACCGTCCAGGCGGACTCCCTGGGCCCGGCCGGATTCGTCGATGTCGGCGCTCACCACGTACCAGCGCTTGCCCAGGTGGAGAACGCCGCTGTGTCGCTCAGCGGTCCAGCTCTTGGGGGTGATCCCCGTCCTTGGCGTCTCAGCCATTTGTCTCGAACCGAAAGGCTACTCCCGACCCTGGTCATTGGCGCGCCACCCGGCTAAAGTTGTCCGGCATGGGGGGGCGGCAGCCTATGGCTGCTATGGGGGACGTGCAGTCTCGAGCCACGGCCGGAGTCGTGGCGGTCCTGGTCGGGCTGGCCGCGGTCGCCTGGGCGATCACAGCCAAGCAGGCGCTCGACATGGGTTCCATGGTCAGCGGCCTCGGCCAGGTCGGGGCTCGCATGCCGAACGACATGGCAGCGCCCCTTTTCATGGGCATGTGGCTGGGGATGATGGCCGCCATGATGCTGCCCACGGTCGCCCCGATGGTCCTCGCGCATCGAATGGTCGTGCGCGGGCGCGGTGAGGGCTGGCTGCCGACGGCCGGCTTCGTCGCCGGCTATCTCGTGGTCTGGACGGTCATCGGCGTGGTGCCCCTACTCGCGTTTCTCGGCTTTCGCAACCTGGTGGACCCGGCTCCTGCCTGGGTCGCTCCACTCGGCGGCCTGGTGCTCGTCGCCGCCGGGATTTATCAGTTCACGCCCTGGAAGGGCGCCTGCCTCAAGGCCTGCCGCTCGCCGCTGAACTTCATCATGACCCACGACTTTGGCCGCGGCAGTCGCGGGGCCGCTCTGGCCGGCGCCTCCCACGGCGCCTGGTGCCTCGGCTGCTGCTGGGCGCTGATGTCGGTCCTCGTGGTCGTGGGTCTGATGAACCTCGTCTGGATGGTGGCGCTGTCGCTCGTGTTCCTGCTCGAGAAGAACTGGCGCTACGGCGTCGCGGTGAGCCGCGTCGCGGGCGTCACTGTCGGACTGCTGGGGGTCGTGGTCCTGGCCCAGCCTCAGCTTTTGGGCCTGCTCGCCGGTGTTCACGTATGAGGAGGTGCCAGAGATGGCAATGACAGAGGGTGCTACGGCCGAGACCGCAACCAAGTGGACGCTCAAAGGTGTTGGCTATGAGTTCTGCAACTGCGCGCCGGGCTGTACGTGTAACTTCTCCGGATTCCCGAGCTCTAAGGACGGCAGCTGCAAAGCGTTCGTCGGCTGCGTGATCAGCGAAGGCAAGTGCGGCGACGTCGACCTCGCCGGGATCACCTGCGCCGCGGTCATCGACTGGCCGAAAGCGATCCATGAAGGCGGCGGCAAGGCCGTCTTCATCGTGCCTGAGAAGATCCAGGACGACCAGATGGATGCCCTGGCCAAGATCTTCACGGGTCAACTGAAAGGGTTGCCGTGGGAGATCCTCGGGACTACCTATTCGGTGGCAGGAGTCGTCAAGGCGGACCTCAACGTGGGCCCCAAGTCGATCGATACATCCGTACGTTTTCCCGGTGTGGTCGAGGCCACTGGCGCGTCTTTCAAGAACCCGGTCACGGGCGAGCCGCACCAGGCCGCGATCTCGCTCGACGACGGCTTCATCTGGAAGCGCGGCGAATGCGGGGTCGGCTCTTTCAAGGTCGACGCCGGCGAGATTCATCTCGACTTCCACGACACGAACTGGATCCTTTACGACTTCGACTGGAGCAACTGAACCAGCTCCGGTAGTCAAATTAGGACCGGCAAAGAGCGGCGTTACTCGCCTCCCCGCTTGGCGGGGAGGGCAGGGGCGTTACTCGCCTCCCCGCTTGGCGGGGAGGGTAGGGGCGTTACTCGCCTCCCCGCTTGGCGGGAAGGCAGGGGCGTTACTCGCCTCCCCGCTTGGCGGGGAGGGTAGGGAGGGGCCCGGTTAGACCGATCGCCGGCTAGGCGAGCACGTGGTAGTCCTTCGGGTCTCCGCGGGCCAGACGCTGGTAGACAAAACCGCAGTTCGTGACCCGGTCGGATAGGCTGCGAATAACGCCGGACTAGGGCGGCCAGCTTCGAATTGACGGGGGAAGTCAGATGATCAGCCCTTACAGCGCAGTCGGCCTCATACCAACAGTCAGAGGCATCCGCCGGCGGGAGGACATCAAGATCAACCTCGAGCACCTGGCCCATCTCTTCAAGGCGGCGTCCTGGCTCTCGAGCCTCGACCTCCCCGTCCGCCTCATCGCGATACCGGAGGGTGCCTTGCAGGCGTTCAACGACGAGGTGCTGGACCTCGATCACGTTGAGTTCGCCCGCACGTGCGCCATCGACATCCCGGGCGAGGAGACTGAAGAGCTGGGCAAACTGGCGCGCCAGTACGACGCCTTCGTGATGGCGCAGGCCAAGGCCCGTCATCCTGAGGTGAAGGACCGCTTCTTTAACGTCGGTTTCATCATCAACCCCGCTGGCGAGGTCATCCACCAGCACTACAAGGTCTCGCCCCTGTTCCCCGTCGAGCACTCGGTCTGCCCGCACGACATCTACGACTGGTGGATCGAGAGGTACGGACGCAACCTGGACGCATTCTGGCCCGTGGTGGACACCGAGATCGGCCGGCTCGGAATCATGATGGCCAACGAGGGTTCGTATCCGGAGAACGCGCGTGCTCTGGCGCTGAACGGCGCCGAAGTCGTTTATCGCGCCTCCTACCCACACCCGGCCACCGGCAACGAGATGTTCGAGATACAGAGCCGGGCGCGGGCGCTCGACAACAACCTGTACGTGGTGGCGCCCAACATGGGCACCTATTACCTCTTTCCGGAGGAGACGACCCCCATCGACACCTTCGGCGGCCGCTCGTTTGTCATCGATTACAAGGGTCGGATCGTCGGCAAGCAGGAGTATGGCGCGGGTTCGACCTACGTATCAGGCGTGATCGACATCGAAGCGCTCCGCGATCACCGCGCCCGCGCCCAGTGGGACAACTGGCTCAAGGACCTGCGCACGGAGCTCTACCAGCTCCTCTACGAGCAGCCGATCTATCCCAAGAACCTCTATCTCAAGCGCAAGCCGATGAAGCACGCGGAGTACCGGAAGAAAGTGATGCAGCCTCAGATCAAGCTTCTGCATGACCGCGGCGTCTGGGCCAAGCCGAGCCGCTGAAATCAGGCCCGCTCGTAACGCCCCTGCTGGCCCGCCGCGGCGATGGCGTCCATCACGCGCTCCGGCGTGAGGGGCATGTCGATGTGGCGGATGCCCAGGTGTGACAGCGCGTCCACCACGGCGTTCTGGACCGCCGGGGTCGATCCTATCGTTCCCGACTCGCCTATCCCCTTGGCGCCCAGCGGATTGTTCGGGCTGGGAGTCTCGGTCGTCGCCGTCACCACCTCGGGAATCTCACCGATGCTGGGGATCTGATAGTCAAGCATCGAGGCCGAGCGCGGGGTGCCCTGGTCGTCGAACACGACCTCTTCGAGCAGCGCCTGCCCGATGCCTTGCGCGATGCCGCCGTGCACCTGGCCCTCGGCGAGCAGCGGGTTGATGATGCGGCCGCAGTCGTCGACCGCGAAAAAGCGGGCCAAGCGCGCGTCCCCAGTCTCCAGGTCGACCTCGACCACGGCGCAATGGGCCCCAAAGGGGTAGCTGCCGTCTCCCTCGAAATCGGCCTCGGCGGCAAGGCCGGGCTCCATCCCCTCGGGCAGGTTCTCGCGGTCGCCGGCGGTGGCGGCCAGCGACGCCCAGGAGAGCGAGCGCTCAGGGACGCCGGCCACCCCGACCGTGCCGGCCACGAAGACAATGTCTTCGGGGCTGGCTTCAAGCAGATGCGAAGCCAGGTCGCGCGCCTTCTGACGCACTTGCTGAGCGGCCTGGTGCACTGCCGAGCCGCCGTGTTGCATCGAGCGCGAGCCCACCGTGCCCGTGCCGCGCTCGACCGCGTCGGTGTCGGAATGGATTACGAGCACCGACTCGAGCGGCAGGCCGAGCTGCTCGGCCGCAATCTGGGCCAGCGAGGTCTCATGGCCCTGTCCGAACGAGGTGGTGCCGCAGCGGACGGTTGCAGTCCCGTCCGTCTCGATGCGCACCGCACCCCACTCCGGGCCGATCCCCACTGCAGTCACCTCGACGTAGACCGAAAGCCCGATGCCGAGCTGCACGCGGTCGTCCCGCTCGCGGCGCCGCGCTTGCTCGGCGCGTAGCTCCGGGTAGGCGGAGATCTCGAGAAGCTTGTCCAGCGCCCTCTCGTACTCGCCCGAGTCGTAGGTCGCCCCGCCCGCCGTGGTGTGGGGGAAGCGATCGGGCGCGATCAGGTTGCGTCGCCTCAGCTCGGCCGGGTCGATGGCCAGCTCCACGGCCAGCATGTCCATCGCGCGCTCCACCATCGCGGCCGCCTCCGGCCGCCCGGCGCCGCGGTAGGCGGCCAGCGGTGTCGTATTGGTGACGACGCAATGAGCCTCGTAGGAGATCGCTGGGATCGCGTAGACGCCAGCCGACATCTGCCCCGTGAGGAAGGGCAGCAGCGTCGCGATTCCCGGGTAGGCTCCGACGTCGGCAAGAACCCGGGCCCGGAGGCCGACCAGGTGGCCGTCGCGAGTGGCCCCCAGCTCCACCTGCTGCACCTGGCCGCGCCCGTGCGTCATCCCGACCAGGTTCTCGGAACGGGTCTCGATCCACTTCACCGGCCGCCCGAGTTTTCGCGCGGCAGCGGCCACGACGATCAGCTCCGGCCGGGCTCCTGCCTTCGCTCCGAAGCCGCCGCCCATGTCGCCGACGACCACACGGATGTCGCCGTCAGCCATGCCCAGCGACGACGCCATCTCGGCGCGCAGCCCGAAGGGGGTCTGGCTGGTCGCCCAAACTGTGAGCCGCCCTGCCTCGGGCACCACCAGGATCGCCTCCGACTCCATCGGCACCGGCGCCAGCCGCTGGTTCACGAAGCGGCCCTGGATCGTCACCTCGGCGGCAGCGAGGACGTCATCATCGCCCCGGGGCGCGAAGTGGTTGGCCACATTGGAGCCGTGCGCGGGGAACAGCAGAGCCGAGCCCGCCTGGCGGGCAGCTTCCGCATCGACAACGACCTCCAGCGCCTCGAGGTCGAGCCCGACCAGTTGCGCTGCGTCCGTGGCCGCTTCTGGGCTCTCGGCGACCACCAGCGCCACCGGCTCGCCCACAAAACGCACCCGCCCGTCAGCAAGCGGGGGTCGCGCGAAGACCTCCGGCACCATCTGGAAGCCGACGCGGGCGGGAAGTCCCAGGTCGGCGGCGGTGAGCACAGCCACGACGCCAGGCGCCGCCGCTGCCGCTGCGACATCCACCGCCCGAATCGTGGCGTGGGCCAGAGTCGACCTGACGAATGCCACGTGCAGACAGCGGTCCGGTTGGATGTCGTCGACGTAGCGCCCGGTACCGGTGATGAGGCGCGGATCTTCGCGCCGGCGTACGGCGTGACCCAGAATCGAGCCGGGAGTCAACACCTGCAACGGCCTAATTGCCTCCCGGTCCGCCATCCCGTTTCGGCCTCAACCGAGCTCTCGATCGCCAATGCAGCGGCGGCTCAACGAGGCTTGGCGTACTCCTTGGCGCTCTGCACCTCGATGCCTACGAACGGCTCCGAACCCTCCACCCAGGCGTCGTGGCCGGGCGGGATCTCGTAGGAGTCCCCAGCCTTGATCGTGGCCTGCTCGCCGTTGACGAGCCGGACCGCGATGCTGCCGGACACCGCGTAGCCGACGTGGTGGCTCTGGCAGCTGTCGGTCTGGGCCACGGGTTTGATGCACTCAGACCAGCGCCAGCCGGGCTGAAATGTGAACCGGCCGACCGTCCCAGCGGTCAGGTTTACCAGCTCGACCTTTGTCTTGTCGGGCGTCCGCGTCTCGTCGGGTGAGTTGTGGCTTTTGACCTGGATCGAATCTCCCATGCCAATTTCTCCCAATCCTTTGAGCCTGCCAGCAGTCAGCCCCCGCGCAGCCAGTCTAGGCCGGAAGGCATCACAGAAGGCGGCGAGTCTGCTAAACCTGCCTAAGAATGGCGACCGCGACCAGGCACGGGCATCACAAGGCCGGCGAGCGGTCCTCGCGGACGCTGCAGCTCGGGCGAAAGGAATACGAAAAGCAGCTGCGAACTCTGCAAGTCGAGCTGGTCCAGCTCGAGGAGTGGATCCGGCACCGGGGCCTGCGCGTGGTCGTCCTTTTCGAAGGTCGCGACACCGCCGGAAAGGGCGGCGTCATCAAGCGCATCATGGCGCTCCTCAACCCGCGTTACTGCCGCGTCGTGGCGCTGCCGGCTCCGACCGAGAGAGACCGCACGCAGTGGTACTTCCAGCGCTACATCGAGCACCTGCCCTCCGCCGGCGAGATGGTCCTTTTCGACAGGAGCTGGTACAACCGGGCCGGCGTGGAGCGCGTCATGGGCTTCTGCACCGACAACGAGTACGACGAGTTCATGCGGACATGTCCGCAGTTCGAGCGCATGCTTATCCGCTCGGGCATCATCTTGATCAAGTACT
>VBGR01000019.1 GCA_005880695.1 Chloroflexota bacterium | reverse complement strand
GAGAGGCCGAGTCTCTATCTTCGGCACCCGTTCACACGAGATGCAAGGAGTACTCCAATGACCACCGATTGGACCACCGACACGAAGGGCACCGGCCAGTACGCCGAGGTCAACGGCATCAACCTGTACTACGAGTTTCACGGCGCTGGTCGGCCGCTGATCCTCCTGCACGGCGGACTCGGGTCGGGCGAGATGTTCGGGCCGATCCTCCCGCTCCTGGCGGAGAGTCACCGGGTCGTCGCCGTCGACCTGCAAGGGCATGGCCGCACCGCCGACATCGATCGACCGATTGACGTCAGGCTGATGGCCGACGACATCGCCGCCCTGATCGACCATCTCGGGTTGGACCGGCCGGACGTCGTGGGCTACTCGCTCGGCGGTGGGGTTGCGCTCCACACCGCGGCGAAGTACCCGGCCAAGGTCCGCCGGCTCGTGGCGGCCGCGGCGAATATCCGGCCCGATGCGATCTATCCGGAGATGCGGGCCCAGCAGGTCCAGGTGAGCGGAGCCGCCGCCGACTTCATGAAAGACACACCGATGTATCAGCTGTACCAAAAGGTCGCACCCCGTCCCGAGGACTTCCCGCGGCTGCTGGACAAGATCGGCGCGTCGATGTCGAAGGACTTCGATTACACGGAGGAGGTCCGCAGTCTCCAGGTGCCGACGCTCATCGTCGCCGCCGATGCCGACATGGCCCCGCCGACCCACTACGTCGAGATGTTCAAGCTGCTGGATGGCGGCCTCCGGGACGGCGGCTGGACAGCCGAGGGCCGGCCGAAGGGCGGTCACGCGCTCGCGATCCTGCCGGGCCTGACCCACTACAACATGTTCAGCTCGCCTTTGTTCGCCGCGGTCACCCTCGCCTTCCTCGACGAGCAGTCGAGCTAAAACGAGCTTGCGTTAAGGCCAACCACCGGATCGAAGCGTGGCGCAGCTCCTACTCGGGTTTGTCGAACACGGACTTGATGGCACCCTCTCCGGCGAACACAACCGCTTGGAGCATCTGGAGCGTAATTTCGCGCTCAGGGTCGAGTGACACGACCCGCATGCTGACCACGCTCCCTCCGTGATGGCAGTGGAACTCGGCTCCGAGGTCCTCTCCACGTGCGCCGGGGATGGCCTCGACATTGTCTGAAAGGAGATAGCGTTCCATCACCTCTGGCCTGAGCATGTGCTTGTAGACCAGTTTCGGGGGTGCATCGACTGTCACCTCCGAGTTCAGAGTCGCCTCCTCTGCCGATACACGCTTTCGCTCGGCTGCTTGCGCAAGCTCCCATAGGTAGCCGACCTCTTCATAGCCGCCTGAGACCGCGCCCACGTCGAACTCTTCGGTGTGCGGCGTGAAGCGGCGTCGCCTGTCGTCGGGCAATCGCTCGAGCACGGCGTCGGTCACCAGCAGGTACTCCTTGGAAGGAACTTTGTTCTTTAACAGCCGGTGCGGAACGATCACGTCCGCGCCATGCAGCTGCTCCACATTGCCGAGTCGCTGCCTCGAGAACCTACCGTGGTGGACGACGAACTTCAGGTTGAGGACGCTGATTTTGGCGCAGGCATTGCAAGGGCACGTGGTCACAGCGTGCATATCGCGCAGCCGGCGATGGAAGGCGACGAATGTCCCTTCGAGTGCAGTGATCACGTCAGGGGTCGAGAGGCCGCTGATGAAAAGGATCGCGTCGCCCTCGACTTGAGACACTTCCATGCGGCCGACAAGACTGCGGACAACCGTGTCGAGTAGTTCGTGGAGGATTGACCAGCTGTGATCGACCTCGGTTTGGGTGACGAAGGTCGAGTAGCCGGAGATGTCGGCGAGCACAAGAGCGCCTTCGCGCAGGCCGGAGAAGAGCTCAGGGCGGTCGGTCTGGCCTGCCATCACTTAGGCGAGCTGCCAGTAGACCACGACGTCGAAGTGGCCGGTCTGGGCGTCCGGGTCTCCGTAGATCTCCCACGAGACGCCCGTCAACTCGCGGTGCTGCGTTAAGCACCATTCCCGAACCGCGTCGTGGGCGGCGCCGAGCGCAGCCGGCGGGCCTCTGTGGACCGTCGTGGCGACCTCGGCAGCGGGCAGCCTCGATGGGACGACGCGACCCACTGCCTCGAAGGGTCCGGTCACCTGCACGCCTACCTCGACGCCGACTTCGACATCGGGAAGGCCGGTCCTGTAGAGCATTACGTTGTGGCCCTCGGCTCGGAGGCCAGGCCGCGCCCTGAGAAGCGCCCAAACCTCGTCGAGTAGAGTGCGCCAGAGCGTCGGGAACTCGCGCCAGGTCGTGTTCGCTTTGACCACCGCCGTCGGACACTCGGCTGTCTGCTCGATTGTCACGTCATACACCATCACACTCACCCAGTCGAGACGGGCGGCGGCGCCCCGGGTGAGGGCTCACCTTCAGGCGGCCCGGTTGCCAAGGCCAAACCCTTCCCCTGGACCTTGTGGATGCCTGCCGCGAGGGCTGCTCCCACCAGCGGCGCGACGAGGTAAAGCCAGAGATCGGACCATGATCCGCCGGCGAAGATCGCGGACGCAAAGGTGGCTCCGAACCCGACAGCGGGGTTGAAGGCTCCGCCCGAGATCGGGCCGGCGACGAACGCACCGGCGGCGACGGTGGAACCTATGGCGAGCCCGTAGAAGGAGTTGCCCTGCGTCTCGGGCGTCACTGCCACGTTCAGCACGACGAGTACAAGCGCCGCGGTAAAAGCGATCTCGGCCGCGATTGCCGAACCGAGGACGACGTGCGCGCCCGGGTGGATCCCGCCGGCGTGGCCGCTGACAACGTAGCCAAAGGTGAAGGCCAGCGCAGCCGCCACCAGCTGCGTTATCCAGTAGAGAGCGAGGTCGGTCGCGGTCAGCTTCCGACGGAGGAAGACGCCGAAGCTGACGGCGGGGTTGTAGTGGGCGCCTGAGACATGGCCGCCCATGTAGACCATCACCATCAGAGCGGCCCCGATCGCGACCGGCGCCAGCGGGCCGGCCGAGCCGGAGAGAGCGATCACCGAGAAGAAGAGGAAGGTGCCCACGAGCTCGGTCAGGAGCCTTGCGATGAGCGTCATCCCGGGCGTCCCGACGAGAGGTTACTCAGGGCTGGACGCGACCGGCGAGAGCCGCGGCCGGCGCTGGCGGCGGCGCGACTTCCTCCTCGACCGCGCCGCGGAACTGCGCGGAGTAGAGCCGGTGGTAGGCACCTCGCGCTGCCAACAGCTGCTCATGGGTGCCCTGCTCGACGATCCGACCAGCGTCCATCACCAGGATCAGGTCGGCGTCCCGGATGGTGGACAGACGGTGCGCGATGACGAAGCTGGTCCGGTCGGAGCGAAGGGCCGCCATCGCCCGTTGGAGGAGGACCTCGGTGCGGGTGTCGACCGAGCTGGTTGCCTCGTCGAGGATCAGCAGCGAGGGGTCGATGAGGAAGGCGCGGGCGATCGTTAAGAGCTGCTTCTCGCCGGCGCTGATGTTGCTCCCCTCCTCATCGATGACCGTGTCGTAACCATCCGGCAGGCTCCGTACGAAGCGGTCAACGAAGGTCGCCTCCGCCGCGGCCCGAATCTCCTGCTCGGTCGCGTCCGGCTTGCCGTAGGCGATGTTGTCCCGGATCGTCCCGCCGAACAGCCAGGTGTCCTGCAGCACCATCCCGATGTGGGAGCGGAGATCCTCCCGGCGCATGGCGGCGATGTCGACTCCATCCAGCGTGATCCGGCCGGAATCGAGCTCGTAGAAGCGCATGATCAGGTTGACGAGGGTGGTCTTCCCCGCCCCGGTCGGGCCGACGATCGCGATCGTTTGGCCGGGCTCGGCGACGAGCGACAAATCGTCGATCAGGGGCTGCTCCAGGAGGTAGCGGAAGGAGACGTTCTCGAGCTCGACCCGCCCGTGCCATTCGGCCGGCAAAAGTGGGTCAACCGGGTCGGCGCTTTCCTCCGGGGAGTCGAGGAGCTCGAAGACTCGCTCCGCAGAGGCGACGCCGGACTGGAGCAAGTTCGCCATCGAGGCAACCTGGGTCAGCGGCTGCGTGAACTGCCGCGAGTACTGGATGAAGGCCTGGACGTCGCCGAGGGTCATGGAGCCGTTGGCAACGCGGACACCGCCGATGACGGCGATCGCGACGTAGTTCAGGTTTCCGATGAACATCATCGCCGGCAGGATGAGCCCCGAGATGAACTGGGCGCCGAAGCTCGCTTCGAACAGCTTCTGGTTCCGGTCTTGGAACACCTGCTCGACCTCGCGCCGGCGCCCGAACACGGTGACCAGATCATGCCCGGTGAACGCTTCTTCGATATGCCCGTTCAGCGCGCCCGTGTTCTTCCACTGCGCTACGAAGAGCTTCTGGGAGCGCTTTGCGACCTGGGTCGCGACCACCATCGAGACCGGGACCGTCACCAGCGCAACCACAGCGAGGAGCGGCGACACGAGAAACATCATCAAAAGCACGCCGACGACGGTCAGCGCCGAGAAGAGCAGCTGGCTGATCGTTTGCTGCAGCGACTGGGCGAGGTTGTCGATGTCGTTCGTGACGCGGCTCAGGATCTCGCCGCGGGGCTGCTTGTCGAAGAACCGCAGGGGAAGGCGGTGGAGCTTGCCCTCGACCTCGGCTCGGAGCTGGAACACCGTCCGCTGCACGACGTCGTTGAGAAGGTAGCCCTGCATCCAGCTGAAGACTGAGGAAGCGACATACAGCCCCAAGGCGACGAGCAGCACGGTACCGAGCGTGCCGAAGTCGATTCCACGGCCCGGGATCACGTGCATCCGCGCGAGCATGTCGGCGATGTTGGCGTGGCCCGCCGCGCGCTGAGCCGCGATTACCTGGTCAGACGTCAGGCTCGGCGGAAGCTGCCGGCCAACCGCGCCGGAGAAGATGATGTCGGTCGCGCGCCCGAGGATCTTCGGCCCGATGACCATGAAGGCGACGCTGGTGACGCCCAGGCCGATCACCGCAGCCAGCCTCGCCCGCTCGGGCCGCAGGCGTCCCAGCAAGCGGCGCGCGGAGGGACCGAAGTTGAGCGGCTTCTCGGTCATGCCGGCTCCCCCGAACGGGCCGCCGAATTGGCGGGGCGGCGGGCGGTTCGGCGCGGTCAAGACCTGCTGATCCTTGGTCGCGGGTCGCTCGCTCATGCGGCGGCCTCCGCGGCAAGCTGCGACTGGACTATCTCGAGGTAGGTCGGGCAGTTCTCGAGCAGCTCGTCGTGGGTGCCCAGCCCGACGATAGTCCCGTCCTCGAGGACGATGATCTGGTCGGCGTCCTGGATCGTCGACACCCGCTGGCCCACGATCACGACGGCCGCCTGCGCGGTGTGGGGGCGGAGCGCGGCCCGAAGCCGGGCGTCGGTCGCCAGGTCGAGAGCCGAGAAGGAGTCGTCGAAGAGGAAGATCTCCGGCTTGCGCACCAGCGCGCGGGCGATCGCCAGCCGCTGCCGCTGGCCGCCGGAGACGTTCGTGCCTCCCTGGGCGATCGGGGCCTCGATCGCGCCCGGCATGGCCTCTACGAAGCCGCGCGCCTGGGCGATCTCGAGTGCCTGCCAGAGCTCCTCGTCTGTGGCTTGCGGATTTCCGTAGCGGAGGTTGCTGGCCACGGTGCCGGTGAAGAGGTACGGCTTCTGCGGTACCAGCCCGATCCGGCTCCAGAGGAGGTCGGGGTCGAGCTCGCGGACGTCGACCCCATCGACTTCGACCGTTCCGGAGGTGGCGTCGAAGAGCCGGCTCACCAGCGAGATCAGGGTCGTCTTGCCGGCCCCCGTGCTGCCGATGATCGCAGTGGTCCGGCCGGCGGTCGAGCGGAACGAGATGTTGTTCAACACCGGCGCGGCCGCACCCGGATAGCGGAACCCGACGTCGCGGAATTGGAGCTCGCCGTGCGCCCGCAGCTCGCGAATCGGTTTGGGTGGTGGGGTCACCGAGGACTTGGTGTCGAGTACTTCGGTGATGCGCTCGGCGCAGACAGCGGCGCGCGGAATCATGATCGCCATGAAGGTGGCCATCATCACCGAGGTCAGGATCAGCATCAGGTACATCAGGAAGGCGGTCAGGGCGCCGATTTGCATCTGGCCGCTGTCGACCCGTCCGGCGCCGAACCAGAGGACGGCGACGCTCGAGGTGTTGAGGATCAGCATCACCGTCGGAAAGATGAGGACCATCAGCCTTCCGGCCCCCAGCGCAGTCCCCGTGAGCTCCCGGTTAGCGGTGGCGAAGCGTCGAGTCTCGTCGCGCTCACGCACGAAAGCGCGGACGACGCGGATGCCGGACAGCTGCTCGCGGAGCACGCGGTTGACGAGGTCGATGCGCGCCTGCATGGCGCGGAATAGGGGCACCATCCGCGTGATGATCAGACCGATCGCGGCGACCAGGACCGGGATGCAAACGACCATCAGCCAGGAGAGGCCGACGTCCTGGCGGAGCGCCATGATGATGCCGCCCACACACATGATCGGCGCCGCGACCAGCATCGTGCAGGTCATCACGACGAGCATCTGCACCTGCTGGACGTCGTTCGTGTTGCGGGTGATCAGCGACGGCGCGCCAAAGAGGGATACCTCGCGAGTCGAGAAGGTCCCCACCTGGTGGAAGATCGCCGAGCGGACGTCGCGCCCGAAGCTCATTGCCGCCCTGGCACCGAAGTAGACCGCTGCTATCGCGCAGGCGATCTGGACCAGGGTCACCAGGAGCATCCAGCCGCCGGTCGTGAGGATGTAACCGGTGTCGCCCTTGGCCACCCCCTTGTCGATGATGTCGGCGTTGAGGCTCGGCAGGTAGAGGTTCGCGATGGTCGCCACCAGCTGCAGCGCGACGACGGCGCCGAGGATCGTCGTGTAGGGGCGCAGGTAGGTGCGGAGGAGCCGGATCAGCATTGTTCTCGCCTCACCGGGACCCCTGCCCTGGTCCGAGCGATAAGCGCGGCGCGATCGATGGCGGCGGGTTCGCCGATGGGTTGGGCCGAAGCAGGATCCACGCGAGCAACCTTAGTTGACTCCGCGCTGCGTCAACCTCAGTTGCTTGAGGGCCAGCCGGAGTCAAGCACTGGTCCGCGGTGGTCGGTGAACGGTAACCAGAATCTGTATGAAGTCTTCACGAAGCCGCATCGCTCGTAGAACCGGTGAGCGCCCTCCCGCTCGGGGCGGATTCCGCTCGTCAGCTCAATACCTTCGCAGCCGGCGCTTCTCGCCCATTCGACCGCCCGCTCCATGAGGGCCGTGCCGAGACGCCGTCGGCGCGCGCCTGAACGGACGATCATCGCCGTGATACGAGCAACCGGCCGCGGCCGGGCGATGGGAAGCTGACTCGAAATTGCGAGGAGTCCAACCAGCGATGGCCCGTCAGCTGCGACGAACACTGTCTCGGAGCTGCGTGCCAATCGCACGCCAGCCTCGGATGCAGATAGTGGGTAGCCCAACTCTGAGAGCAGCTCCGCGATCTGCGGCGCATCCTCGTGAGCTGCCTCGCGGATCAGGATGGTCCTATCCACATCACGACCTTTCATTCCCTGACGGACTCCTCGCCGCAGTAACCAGAGAGGACCGGTCCGGTCAGGTTGACAGTAGACGGAACCCGACACCGAACCGCTCGTAAGTCTCAGCCGCTCGGCGATCGCAGCTGATGAGCGTGGCGCCGGCCGCAGCAGCGGTTGCGGCGACGAGCGCATCGTAGGCCGCCCCTCCCGTGATGCCTAACTCAGTCAAGCGGGAGAGCAGAGCTCGGTGGCCGCCCGGATCCAGTCCGATGTAGTCCTGGGGAAACCGTGCCGCCAGGAAGTCTCTCACCAGCTCGGCCGGGGCTCGATGCGGAGGTGGCAGCCTGGTCAGAACCGAAAAGGTCTCCACCGCACAGTGGGCGATCAGGCGGACGTCGCCGCCGACGGTCCGATCAGCGGCCGCGTGCTGCTCGTGCCACGACGCAAACGCTGCGACAGCCACACTGGAGTCGACCGCGGTCATCGCCGGGTGCGCTCAAGTGTTTCCCGAACCAGCCTCGCACTCAAGGACGGCAACCGCTCCTTTGGCACGGCCACTGGACCGTAACGCCGGCGAGCGAGATGCATTTCGACCGGTGCTACATAGATCTCCAGCCGGCCGTCGCGCAGCTCGACTTCCAGCGCCTGCCCGGGCTTGACGCCGAGTTCATCTCGGAGGGCTTTCGGCACCACGATTCGACCGGCGCCGTCGATGGTAGTTTTCATGGCATGACGCTACCATTCACAGCCCATTTAAGCCACAGCAAACGGAATTCGACCCGATCGCGCCTACCAAGTTCTGGTCGCAGTGACCATAACGTTGTGCTAGGGTAACGGTCATGTCAACCAAAACCGGAGCGGGGACGGCGAAGGCCCTCGACCCCGGTCGCTATCCGGCCTTCGCGGTGACCGTCGACGTGGTCGTGCTGACGGTCGCCAGCGGTGCATTGCAGGCCGTGCTTATCCGCCGCGGCGTTCCGCCTTTCGCAGGCATGTGGGCCATCCCCGGAGGGTTCAAACGGCCGGATGAGACGCTGGACAAGGCCGCCTGGCGCGAGCTCAGCCAGGAGACGGGCGTCGACGGCGCCCGCCTGCTGACCCAATTCGGCGCCTACGGCGACCCCGGGCGCGACCCGCGGATGAACGTGGTGACCGTCGCCTACGTCGCCGTGCTCCGCCAGGTCACCGGCATCGCCGGCGGCAGCGACGCGGCGGCCGCGGCACTGGTTCCGGTCTCGGAAGTCCTCAGCGGCAAGGTCGAGCTCGCCTTCGACCATGCCCGGATCGTCCGCGATGCGGTCGACCGGGTGCGCGCCGACCTCGACCTGACAGGAGGCGCTACCGCATTCGTCGGCCCGACCTTCACGCTGGCCGAGCTCCGGGCGGTCTACGAGGCGGTCTGGGGCGTCCGCCTCGACGGGGCCAACTTCCGGCGCAAGGTGTTCGGCGACGAGGGCTGGGTCATCCCCACCGGTCGTCACGCGCGACCGGGCGCGAACGGAGGCAAGCCGGCCGAGCTCTATCGACCGGGCCCGCGCTGGAGGCAAGGCGGTCCGATCCGCCGGTCACCGCGAAAGGATGGAGGCAAGAAGGGCAGATGAAAGCTATCGTCTACGACCGATACGGGCCACCCGAGGTGCTTCGGCTGGAGGAGGTGGCGCGGCCGGCACCAGAGCCAGGCGAGGTGCTGGTCAGGGTCCACGCCACCACCGTCAACCGGGCCGATGTCCACACCCGGGAGGCGAACCGCAGGGCCGGGCTGACGATGACCGTCCTGAGCCGCGCCATCTCAGGCCTACGCCGGCCGCGGCGGCGCATCCTCGGCAGCGAGTTCGCCGGCGTGGTCGAGGCCGTCGGCTCGGGGGTGACCGAGTTCGCCGTCGGGGACCGTGTGTTCGGGACGACCGGCTTGCGCTTCGGCGCCCACGCCGAGTACCTGACCATCTCCGCGACCGGGCGCATAACGACGATCCCGGAGGGTCTCGCATTCGAGGAGGCGGCCGCCATCTGCGACGGAGCTTTCAACGCCCTGCTCTGCCTAAAGCAGGCGGATCTCCGGCCCGGCCGGACGATCCTGATCTTCGGGGCCTCCGGGTCGATCGGAACCGCCGGCCTGCAGCTGGCCAAGCATTTCGGCGCCGACATCACAGCGGTCACCAGCACGAAGAACCTCGAACTGGTCACCTCGCTCGGTCCGAACCGGGTGATCGACTACTCGAAGGAGGACTTCACCGGCAACGGCAAGAGGTACGACGTGATCTTCGACGCCGTCGGCAAGCTGTCCTTCCGGCGCTGCCGCGACTCGTTGGAGGAAGGCGGCGTCTTCCTGCCGACCGACGGGCTGGAGAACCTCTTCCTCGCGATCCTGCACGCACGGAGCCGAGGCAAGCGGGTGGCCTTCCAGATCCCGCCGCGGCTACCGAGGGAGGACCTGCTCTTCGTCAAGCGGCTGGTCGAGTCAGGCGAGTTCAGGCCGGTGATCGACCGCAGCTACCCGCTGGAAAAGGT
>VBGR01000018.1 GCA_005880695.1 Chloroflexota bacterium | reverse complement strand
TGAATGTGGCGTGTCCGCTGGCGGGAGGTGTGCGAACCGTCGCCTGAGGCGGGGGCGAAGTGAATCGATAATCGACCGGCGGGCAGAGCCCGTCGTAAAAGCCGGGCGCGTTGAGCCACGCCACGAGCACGTAAGCGGCCGCCGCGATGGCGAGAAAAGCCGCCGCCAGCCGCTTCAAAGGGCGAGGTCCGCCAGCGTGTGGCCGATGACCGGGCCGACAAGGTCGCGGCAAGCCCAGCGCCAGCCGGCCAGCAAGAGTCCGGCGGCGAGCACGGCCAGGAGGAACCCGGGCGGGTGCGTGAGCACGTGGCCGAGGGCGAAGATGACTGCGCTGCCCACGACAGCCGCGGGCGCGCCGCCGACGGCATCCAGGGCGGCGTAGAGGGCACCCCTGAAGGCGAACTCCTCACCGATCGAGATGACGATGGCGGCAGCCGCGAGCGGGACGGGCAGAACCGGGGCGCCCTGCCAGCGGACCGCAGCCGGGAGGAGCAGAACCGCGCCCAGCGCCAGTCCGCCCAGGAGCCGAAGCCCGAGTCGCGAACGCTCGAGGCCGAGGGCTTGCGGACTCCACCCCACCGCGACCAGGCAGAGGGCGCCACCCAGCAGGATCGGCCAGACCGGGGACATACCGGCACGCTCGACGAGGGCCCGCCCCCACTCCAGCCCAAGAACGGCCGGGGTCAGGACGGCCAGGCGGAGCATTCTGTGATGCTACCGGCGTGCTGGAGCGGATCTTCGAAGTGCCCGGGTTACCAGGCTTCGACATGCCAGCCGAGCTGCAGCGGCTCTATGCGGGTGACCTCGGTTTCGAGCCGGGCCCGCGACTCTACAGCAACTTCGTGAGCTCCCTCGACGGCGTCGTCGAGCTCAACCGGCCCGGAACCTCCTCCGGTCCCGCGCTCAGCGCGCGGAACGAAGGCGACCGCTTCGTCATGGGTTTGCTGCGCGCCTGCGCGGAGGTGGTCGTCGTCGGCGCCGGAACGATGCGAGCCGAACCCGGCCACCTCTGGACCGCAGGCTACATCTACCCTCCGGCCGCCGCCGCCTTCGCCGAGCTGCGGTCGCGGCTCGGCCTGCCGCCCGACCCGCCGCTCTGCGTCGTCAGCCGCAGCGGCGACCTGGACCGCAGCGATCGCGTCTTTCAGGAGCAGGACGTCCGGGTCGTACCCGATCTGGACCACCTCCCTGGCGGCCGGATGCTCTGCGAGGGAGGCTCCCATCTGTTTGGACAGCTGCTCGACCAGGGGCGGGTCGACGAGCTGTTCCTCACCCTCTCACCGCTCCTGGCAGGGCGAGCCGGGCCTGGCCGCCTGGGGATGGTCGAAGGGGTTGAGCTGCTGCCGGAACGGCTGCTCGGGGCAACGCTCCTGAGCGCGCGCCGCTCAGGCTCGCACCTCTTCTTGCGTTACAGCTTGACGCGATGATCTCGCTCAGCCGCCAGGACGCGCGGAGGCTGGCGGTCAACGCCCAGCTCCTGGCCGGTCCCCGCCCGCCTGCGACCGAGGCCGGGCTCTTGAAAGTGGCCAAGACCCTGCGCTGCATCCAGATCGACGCGGTCGCGGTCACCGGCGTCCCCACCCAGTTGCTGGTTCCTTTTAGCCGCCTCGGTCCCTTCGACCAGCGCCTGCTCGACCGCCTGCTCTTCGAGAAGCGCCTCCTCTTTCATTACTTCGCCCACGCCGCCTCGATTGTCCTGACCGAGGACTTCCCGATCCATTCGGCCTGGATGCGGCCTTACCAGAGCCGCGAGGACAGCTGGGGCGCCCGCATCGCTTCCTGGATGTCCGAGAACTCGGACCTGCGAGATCGCGTCCTCGGCGAGATCGCCACCCGAGGGCCGCTGCGCTCCCGCGACTTTGAGCAAACCGCCCGCCGCGACTGGCAGTCGAGCGGCTGGACGATGGGCCGCAACGTCAACCGGATGCTCGAGTTCCTCTGGGTGGAGGGACGGCTGACGGTCGCCGGTCGGGCTGGCCAGGAGCGCCTTTGGGACCTGTCGGAGCGCTGGTTTCCCGAGTCGACACCGCGCGACGGTCTCGAGACCGAAGCGCGCTGGGACCTGATCGTCGAGCATGCCCTGCGCGCGCTCGGCGTGGCCACGGCGCGCGATCTTCGTGGCCACTTCATCCGTCGCGCCAACCCAGACCTGCCCGGCTCGCTGCGGCGCCTCCTCGACGCCGGCCGCGCGGTGACGGTCGCCGTGGAGGGATCGAACGCGACCTGGTACGTGCACCGGGATCGCCTCCCGCTGTTGGAAGTGGCCTGGCGCCCGCGAACCGTTCTGCTTTCGCCCTTCGACAACCTGATCTGCGATCGCCGGCGCACCGCCGATCTCTTCGGCTTCGAGTACACGATCGAGATCTACGTGCCGCCCGCCAAGCGCCGGCGCGGCTACTACGCGATGCCGATCCTGGCCGGTGACCGCCTGATCGGGACGGCGGACGTCCGCCTCGACCGCTCACGAAAGACGCTGGTCATCAACTCGCTGCAGCTGGAACCTGGCTTCCGGATGACGTCCGGCGTCGTGAGCGCGGTGGAATCGCTGGCCACGTTCGTCGGCGCGAGCGCCGTCGAGGGGTTGCCGGACTAGCCGGCGAGGCCGATGCGCAGCTCGCGGTCGAGCGAGCGCTCGGCGGGAGCGAGGTGCGGCCGCCCGATGATGGCGACCTGCTTCCACTGCTCCATGGCCGCGGGGGTGTCTCCGCGGGCCTCCAGCACCTGGGCATAAGCGGCCCGGCACTCGGCCAGCCGCTCGGTCAGATCGAGCTTCGTGAAGAGCTCGATGGCGACCGCGAAGTGGCTGTCGGCTTCGGCGGACTGTTCGCGGCGCGCCGAGATCTCACCGAGGTGCTGCCTTGCCTCCGCTGTCGTCGCGGTTTCGCCGAGCCGGCCCGCCAGCTCGAGCGCCTCGTCGGCGCTGTGCTCGGCGGCGACCAGGTTCCCGCGCCGGTATTCGAGCTCGGCTTTTGTGAGGACCGCGTTCGCTTTTCCCGCCTCCTGACCCAGCTCTTCGAGCTGCCGCAGCGAGGACTCGACGTGCCCCGCGGCCTCGACCAACCGGTTCTGCTTGATGAGCAGGACCGCCAGGTTGTTCTCCATCCGCGCCACGTGCAGCCGGTCCTTCTCGAGCTCGTACAACGACTTTGCTTTGTGTGCGTGACTCAGCGCCTGAGTGTTGTTGCCCAGTGCGGAATACGCAGCCTGCAGTCCGTCGTGCATGCGGGCCATCCGGCCCAGGTCGCGCAGGGATCCGGCGGCTTCCAGGGCTGTTTCGTAGGTGCCGATCGCCTGATCCCAGTCATGCTCCGCGACCTGAATGTTGGCGAGGTGCCCGAGGATGCGGGCCTCGGTCGCCGCCGGGACCGGGCGCAGCTCCCGGCAGCGCCGGAGAGCTTCTTGGACCGTCGGCAAAGCCCGCGGGTCTTCACTCAAATAAAGGGCGGCTCCCTCCCAGTCGAGGCATTCGACCAGCAGCCACTGATCCCCGAGCCCTTCGAGCAGCTCCCGCGCTCGCCTGAGCAAGGTCTGCGCCGGGTCAGGGTGGTGTAGCCGGGTGTGGGCCTGCCCCAGATAGAGACTCATATAAGCCTGCGTCGAGAGGTCGGTATCGCGCTCTGCCAACGGCTGCAGCAGGGCGATCACCGCTTTGTGGTCGTCTAGCGCAAGCAGCCGTTCCGCCTCGGCGATGGCGCCCGCAAAGGCCGGATTCTGGGCCGAGCGGACGCCGTCGCCGGCCAGGAAGAAGTTGATCGGCTTTCCGGTCTGGCGTGCGATCAGCTCCAGCGTCGGCATCGAGGGCCGCGAGCGGCCGGCCTCGATCAGGTGGATGGCGGCGCGAGTCAGCTGCCCGTCGGCGACGTCGGCCAGGCTCAGGCCGGCTTCCAGGCGTGCCTCTCGAACGGCTCCCGGCCGGATCTCCACTCCCTTCCGCCGGACGCGTTTTCTCGCGGGCCGGCGCGCCAGCTCTGGCACGTCGCCAGTTTACACGCGCTCGACGAAAAGGAAAGTCTCTTTACAGAACCTTTAGGTTCTTAGCTTTCTAGGTTCCGGGCGGCCAGTTCCCTGCCATGGCGCCGACTGCGGTGAGACCGAGCGCGGAAAGAGATAGAAGAAAAGCGATAGCGAACTTGCGCATAGCAACCCCCTGAATAGCGGGGACCAATCCCGGCCCCCCTTGCGCACGAAGTATTCAGGGTGGTGCCCAAACTGTCAAGTATCTGTCAAGTAACGCCCTTTTTACTCAAACCAGCCGTCTCCCCCCCGAATACACGTTGAAGCGATCGCCCCGGAGGAAGCCAACCAGCGACTGGTTGAACTTTCTGGCGGTTGCCACCGCCAGGCTCGAGGGGGCGCCGACCGCGGCCAGAACCGGAATCCCGGCCGCGATGGCTTTCTGGACGATCTCATAGCCGGCCCGGCCGCTCACGGCCAGGAGGTAGCCGGCGGCTGGCAGCAGGCCGTCGAGGAGGGCCCGGCCCACGACCTTGTCGACCGCGTTGTGGCGGCCAACGTCCTCCCGCAGGATCCGCAGCTGGCCTTCAAGGTCGAAGAGGCCGGCCGCATGGAGGCCGCCGGTCTGGTCGAAGACGCGCTGTCCCGCTCGCAACCGCTCGGGCAGCACCGGCAGCAGCGAGGCGGGCAGGACCGGCCCGTCAGGCAGCGGCGGGAAGTCGAGCGCCAGCGATTCGATGGTGGTCGCTCCGCAGACGCCGCAGGCGGAGCTGGCCAGGAAGGAGCGCTCGGGGAGGTGAACAGCGCCGGCCAGGTGAAGGTCGATGAGGTTCGACTCCACCAGCTCCCCCGCGACGTTCAGGCGCGCCTCCGTTTCGGCAGCCTCCGCCGAGATCAGGATCCGCGTCACCTGTCCCAGGTCGGTGATCACGCGCTCGGACCAGAGCAGCCCCAGAGCTAGCTCGAGGTCGGAGCCGGGAGTGCGCATGACGACGCTGAGCGGTTCGCCGTTGATGAGGATCTGGAGCGGCTCTTCAGCCGCCAAGCGGTCCTCCCCCTCATCCCAAACTCCCGCCCGCCACTTCGTCGTCCCTACTGCCGGCGCGTCAGGGCGCGGCACGCCGTGATGTTAGTTCTTCTGACTCCGCCGTTTGCAGTTTGAATCCTCGCCACCAGGTGACCCGCTCCGGTTCCAGGTCGAGCCCCATCCCCGGCGGCGCGATGTCGAGCCCGTAGCGCTCCTTGACCGAGCGCTTCGCGTCGCCGTCCGCGCTCAACTGTCCGCGCACGTAAGCGCCGATCATCCGCGTGGCGCGGTAGGTGTGATGAGACTCGATGACGAGGCCCGCCGGGCCTCTCCGGCCGAGGCCCAGAAAGTCGGCCGAGCCGGTCACGACGGAGATCGAGCCGTCCGCCGCCCAGAGAGCCGGTGCCATCAGTGGCGCGTCATCTGACAGCGTGCAGAGGTAGGCGACCGCCACGTGGGCGAGCGTCCGGCGCACGCTCGCCGGGACCAGCGGGATGCTGGCGGGTTCGGCGGGCGGCGTCGGAACCGTCGGCAGTGACCAGGCCCGCCTGGCCCGGAGGCGGAGCACGGCTCGGTTCTGCGGCCACCAGTCCCCCGGAATGCGCGCCAGGTCGCGCAGGTAGCCTCCGACGAAGGCCGCGTTCTTGACGGCGTAGCGGGCCAGGCTCAGGTAGAAGCCGGGCCCTTCCAGGAGGGCTCGGATCTGGCTCGGCACGTCGAGGGCGTCGAAGACGTCGAGCTCGCCTTCCAGGAGCACGCAGTGGCGGCCGTCGTCGACGAGGAAGCTGGCCCGGGGATCACGCCTGGCCAGGGCGAGCTTCATCGCGTGGCGGGAGGTGGTCATCCAGACCGCGTCGCGCGAGAAGCTGAAGGCGGCCGGGTTGACCAGCGGTTGCGGTTTCGCGGCGAGGGCGAGCATGCCGATCCGCGCGGAACCCAGGAGGGCGCGGCTCTCCCGGTCGAGTCTCACCACATCACGTTAGCCGGGCCAGTCGGTCGAGCGATGGCGCTTAGCGCGAGGTCTCGTACTGCCAGACGGCCGCTGAGACTTCCGCGACAGCTTTGAAAGCGGCGTCGCCGCCGAGGTTGTCCGTCATGACGACGAGGATGTAGGGCCCGCCGGGACCGCTGGTGACGAGAGCCGCGTCGTGGACCACTCCGTCGACCTCGCCCGTCTTGTGGACCACCGTCACTGAGGAGGGCACTCCTGCCGAAACCCCGGTCTCGAACTTGGTGTGAGAAAGGAGCGGGTAGAGCCAGGCCTGCGCGGCGCTCCCGCCGATCTCTCCGCGAACTTCTGCCTCCCAGAGGGCGGCCAGGTCCGCGGCGGTCGTGGTGTTGACGTCATAGAACATCGATCCGGTGGCGCCGTACGCCCGGGCGAAGGCGTTGAGCGAGTCCGACCCGCCGAGGTCGCGGACCAGCATGTGCGCGGCGGTGTTGTCCGAGTAGAGGCCGACCCGTGCGGCCAGCTCCTGCCGGGTGAAGCAATCGCCGGTCGTGTAGTCGGTGAACCAGCCGTCTTCCCAGTCCGAATCCAGGTAGCAAACCTCGCCGGCGACGTCGAGCTGGCCGGCCGCGACCAGCTGGGCCATCCACATGAGGAGCGGCAGCTTATAGGTGCTGGCGGCTTCGAACTGCTGGCTGCCGGCCAGGGACCAGGCCTCTGGGTCGGGGCCGCCAAGCTCGATCAGGGCTACCGCGATACCGGCGCCGGAGGTCGCCACGATCTTTTCGACCGCGCTGCCCAGCGGGTCGAAGCTGGGATGGCTCGGGGTCGGCGTCGCCGCGGGCGTCGGAGTCGGATCGGGGGTCGGCGGCGGGGGAGTGTCTGCAGCCGGGGGCGTGGTCGCCGCTTTGGGCGTGGTGGCGGCGGCCTGAGCCGAGGCGCGGGCTTCGGCGAGAACGAGTCCGGTGCTCAGTACGAAGAGGCCGCAGATCACGGCGGCGACCGCCCCGAGCCTCTTCACGGCGAGGAAGCATGGCCGCGAAAGCTTGGAAGTTCCTCGGTACTACCTCAAAGATTTGTAAGCATTTGCCGAGAGCGCCTGGCGGTCAGGCACTCAGCAGCTTGCGAACGCGTTTCACGACCCGGTCCGGGCTCGGCAGCCAGTGGGACTCCAGGGAGGCCGGCGGGTACGGCGTGTCGTAGGAGGCCACCCGCGCGATGGGGGCGTCGAGGCTGAAGAAGGCGTTCTCCTGGAGGGTGGCCACGATCTCGGCCCCGAACCCGGCCGAGAGCGGCGCCTCGTGCACGACGACGCAGCGGCCGGTCGACTCGACCGACTTGACGAGCGTCTCTTCGTCGAGCGGCACCAGGGTGCGGAGATCGATGACGGTGGCCTGCACGCCTTCACCGGAGAGCTGCTCGGCCGCCCGCTCGCAGACCTCGACCGCTGCGCTCCAGGCCACCAGGGTCACGTCCTTGCCTTCGCGGACGATGCGCGCCTTGCCGAAGGGGACTGTGTAGTCCTCGGCCGGCACCTCGGCGCGGCCCTTCCGGTAGAGGCGCTCGGGCTCGATGAAGAGGACCGGGTCGGGGTCGCGGATCGCCTGCAGGAGCATGCCTTTCGCGTCGTAGGGGTTCGAGGGCAGGACGATCTTGAGTGCCGGGTATTGCACGAACTGGGCCTCGATCGCGTCAGGGTGGAACTCGGGCGTCTTGGTGCCACCCCCCATCGGCGCCCGCACCGTCACGGGCAGCGGGTAGCGGCCTCGCGACCGGTAGCGGAAGCGACCGAGCTGGGCGCCCATCTGGTGGAACGCCTGGTGCGTGAAGCCCAGGAACTGGATCTCCGCCACCGGAACCATCCCGGAGATGGCGAGACCGATGGCGGAGCCGATGATCACGGCCTCGGCCAGCGGGGTGTCCACGACCCGGTCCTTCCCGAAACGCTGCTGGAGCCCGTCGGTGGTCCGGAAGACGCCGCCCAGGCGGCCCACGTCGAGCCCGAGAACGATGACGCGCTCATCTCGCGTCATCTCCATGGTGAGCGCGTCACGAATGGCTTCGATGATGTTCATCTCGGGCATGACGCGTCAGCCCTCACCGAGCAGCTCACGTCGCTGCGCCGCCTGCCGCGGCGTGAGCTCGGCGAACACGTTGTCGAAGATCTGCGAGCGGTTCGGGAGCGGCGCCTTCTGGGCCTTGACGATTGCCGCTTCGATCTCCTCGGAGATGGCCTGCTCGAACTCCTGCTCCCGCTTCTCATCCCACATTCCGCGGCCCTTGAGGTAGGCCTGCACCCGCCTGATCGGGTCGCGCGCACGTGCGGCCTCCAGCTCAGCCGGGTCCTGGTACTTGCTGGGGTTGTCTGTGGTGTTGTGGAACGACATCCGGTAGGTAATGGCCTCGATCAGTGACGGTCCCTCGCCGGCACGGGCGCGCGCCACCGCCTCCCTGGAAACCTGGTTCACCGCCAGCAGGTCGTTGCCGTCCACCTGGACGCCCGGCATGCCGTAGCCGGCGGCGCGTTCGGCGAGCGAGCCGGCGCTGCTTTGCAGCTGGCGCGGTGTCGAGATCGCCCAGTTGTTGTTCTGGAGAAAGAACACGACCGGCGCCTTCACCACTCCCGCCAGGTTGCAGGCTTCGTGGAAATCGCCTTCCGAGGAGGCCCCCTCGCCGAAGTAGGTCATCACGACGCCGTCTTTGCTCAGCAGGTGCTTGTGCAGCGGGTAGCCGTGCATGAGCATGGCCGGCAGCTCCCGGTACTGCGGCACCAGCCAGTCGCGCGTCGGGTCCAGCGCCATGGCGGAGCCGACCACCGACGCCTCCTGGCCCAGGACCGGCGAGAAGACCCCCAGGCGGCCCTGGCGCTGGAGGCCGGTGGCCCGGGCGTCGATCGCGCGCGAGAGCATCATCCAGCGCAGGCCCTCGAGGACGAATTCGTCGTCGAGCGGCGGCTTGGCGCCGTTGCGGAGGCGGCCCGCTGGATCCAGAAGCTGGAACATCTTCGTCACCGGCGCTCCAATTATGTCTGTGAGACGGATCGTCACCTTGACGGCCGGCGCTCTGCTGCTGGGCGCCGGGGCCTTCGCTCTCTACCTCTGGATCCGGCCCGATCCAGAGGCGACGAGCGCACGCCTGACGGTCCTGAGCGGCACGGTCCGGATCGAGCGCGGCAACGCGCTCCGCGCTGCCGGTGCGGGAACCCTGCTGCAGCCAGGCGATGTGGTGTCCACGAGGGCCGCCGCGCAAGCGGCAATCGGCTGGCCCAATGGAGCCGTGACGCGCCTTGACTCCGGAACTCGCGCCGTCATCGAGGACCTTTCCTACAAAGACAGTGCGTGGGTCGTGACGGCGCGCCTCCTGGAGGGGCGGACCTGGACGCACACTTCCCGGCTGGGCCAGGTCAGGGTGCGCGGAGGGAGCGGCTTCGTAGCCCAGAACTCAGGGCCGGCCCAGTTCGAGGTCGACTTTTCGACGGCTTCACCAGCTGTCCCCGTCACGACCGTGATCGACTGGTCGGGATCGGTCCAGTTTCTGGACAGCCCGCCGATTTCGTTGACTGGCGGCCAGTGGACGTCCACGGCCAGCACCGCGCCCGCGAATGCGCCGCAGCCGATCACCGGCCCCCAGCGGCAGAACCCCTTCACCGTCTTCAATCTGGCGCTGGACGCAGGCAGCAGGCCCTGAGAGCTAGACCGCGAGCAGAACCTTCCCCATCGTCTCGCGTGAGCCGACGAGGCGATGCGCCTCGGCCGCCTGCTCCAGGGGCAGGACCAGCCCGACCGGCGGCTTGACGAGGCCCTTGCGCAGCAGCTCCAAGCCCGGCGCGGCGGTGCGGGCGAAGGCATCGGGGTTCTTGGAGCGGTAGGCGCCCAGGCTGAACGGGAAAACGCCCACGCCGCGCGCCCGGAGGTCGAGCACACCCGGGATCTCTTGAATCTCGCCACCGGACCAGCCGATCAGGACGAATCGACCCAGGGGCCGCACCGAGTCGAGCAAGCGCTCGAACACCGGCTGGCCGACCATCTCGACGACCACATCGACCGGCTCGGGCACGGGGTCGTCATAGGCGATGGCCAGGTCCGCCCCCTGGTCGATCGCGAAGCGCCGCTTCTCCTCCGAGCCTGCCATCCCGATGACCCTGCCCGCGCCAAGCGCGCGAGCCATCTGGATGCTGGTCGACCCCACGCCGCCCGCGGCGGCCGTCACCAGCACGGTCTCGCCCCGCCGCATGCGCGCCACTTCGGCCAGCGCGTGGAAGGCGGTCAATGCCACGAGCGGATAGCCGCCCGCGAGGTCGAGGTCCATGCCCTCGGCGTCCCAGACGAACCGGGGATCG
>VBGR01000017.1 GCA_005880695.1 Chloroflexota bacterium | reverse complement strand
GAAGCTCATCGCCACTGATCGCTTCGAGGCCTTCCCTTGAGCCAAGATATGCCTCGACCAGGCCCTGTACGCCCGGCAACCTTTCAGCCGCCAACGACCGCAACGCCACCCAGAACCTGTAGACGGCCGGGGAGGCCAGTCGGTACCGAACCCGCGTTCCCTCCCTGGTCGCAGCCACAAGTCCGGCCTCCTTCAGGACCTGCAGGTGACGGCTGGTGTTGGCGACCGACATGGCGACCTGCCGTGACAGCTCCTCGACGCTCCGCTCGCCGTTGGCCAGCACGTCGACGATCTCAACTCGGCGCCCGCTGGCCGCGGCTTGCGCGACCCGGGCGAATTGATCGAAGAGCTCGATCTTCACTGCTCGCTCTGTCATCGGTCGCCAGTATCCCCGTTTCGGGTGTTTATGTCAAGAATTCAATTGATCTCTTGACAACTTGAGGAGCATCCCCGACAATGCGGCCCAGCGGACTTCTGGAGGTGGTTGAGATGATCGAGCAGAGGCGCGTTCAAAGGGCGGAGGCAGACCTGGCGTTGGTGGCTGCGGGATCCACGTCGCACAGGTTCGTGGAGTTGCTGGCTGCGCGCGACTTCGAAAGGCTGGTTGCCTCCCTGGCGAGCGACGCCCACGCCCGGTTCCTGCTTCCACATGGGCTGGAGGAGTACCACGGCCGAGACGCGATCATCGCCCGGATCAGTAGCTGGTTTGGGTCTGCTTCGGTCTTCGACCTCGCGGCCTCAACCGAGGACGAGGTCGGAACGCGGCACCGTATCAGCTGGCGGTTCAACGTCGTGCGCGACGGCTCGCGCCAGGTAATCGAGCAGCTTGTTTACCTGGACCACGGGCCACAAGGTATCGAACGGATCGATCTCCTCTGTTCCGGATTCCTGGCGGAGCCCGGTGTCGCCGCTCGCCCGACGCAGGTCTTCGACGCCGGCGACATGGGCTGCGCTGACGGCCTGGCTCAGGAGTTCCGACGCCAGATCGCCACCGTCGCGATAGGCGGATCACTGGAGGTCGTCGTCAGCGATCCCGCCGCCAAAGAGGATCTGCCTTCTTTGGCAAGGCTGCTCGGACACCGGATCACGTCCACCGAGGCGCACGACGACGGGCGCCTCACCATCACTGTGGAGAGACAGAAATGAACGAGAAGCTGATCTTCAACTGCACTTGGGGCCGTGAGGAGCCGGAGCGGGCAACGCTGCCTTTCATTGCAGCCAACATCGCGGCCACGGCGGGACAGGAGGCGGTAGTCCTCTGCACGATCGAAGCGGTTCGCCTCGGATGCAAAGGCGGCAGCGAGGGCGTCGAGGCGACCGGGCTGCCGAAGCTCCACGATCTCATGACTGAGTTCGTCGCCAACCAGGGCAAAGTGTGGCTTTGTGGGGCCTGTGCCAAGCCGCGGGGCATCACGCCGGAGCAGCTGGCCGACGGGGTGAGCATTGTCGGGGCCGCCAAGATAGTGGAAGAGATCGTCGCCGGTGCCAAGTCGGTCGCCTTCGCCTGAAGCGAAAGACAAGTCAGCGAGACACCGGGAGAAGACGTGACATGACAGCTGACCGCATCACGGTCGCCGAACTCCAGGAGCTTCTTGCGGCCGGCCAGCCGGTCACTGTTCTCGACGTCCGGACGCCCTCGGATGTTGATTGGGAGATTCCCGGCGCGATCCAAGTGGACGCGTACGGTGATCTCCAATCCGGTCGGCTCGGACCTCTAGCGAAGTTGAGCCTGCCTCCGGGACCCGTCGTGACCGTCTGTGGAGTTGGCCGGACCGCAGCAATCGCCACACACCTGCTGAGAGCGAATGGCGTCGAAGCACTGACGCTCGACGGCGGCATGCGCTCCTGGTCCCTCGCCTGGAACACCTCCCAAACAACGATCTCCGGCTGCCAGGTCGTACAGGTCAGGAGGACTGGAAAGGGATGCCTCTCCTACATCTTGGAATCTCAGTCCGAGGCGATCGTTATCGACGCATCGGTCGATCCTGACGTCTACGTCCGATTGCTTCGGGAGCGCGGCTGGCGGTTGGTGGCGGTGGCGGACACCCACATCCACGCTGACCATCTTTCGCGATCGGGGCAGCTGGCTGACCTCGAGGGCGCCGCGCTCTTGCTGCCAACCCAAGACCGCGCTCAGTATCCGTTCCGACCTGTCGCCGACGGCGACCGGATCGCCTTCGGCGCAACGGCGTTGGTTGCCATGCGTACCCCTGGTCATACAGCTGAGAGCACCACCTACCTGCTCGACAACACCGCCGCGTTCACTGGCGACACATTGTTTCTCAACAGCGTCGGCAGGCCCGACCTCGACGGAGGTACCCGCCAGGAGCGGGCGTCGCGCGCGCGTCTCCTTCATATGTCGGTCAGCCGTCTCCTCCAGCTCCCCGAGGCGACTCAGGTGTTTCCCGGCCACGTCTCGAAGGCAACACCGTTCGATGGCCGGATGTTAAGGACGACGGTCGGGACAATCCGGGATACCGTGGCGCTCGCGCGGCTCGAGGAAGCCGCATTCGCGCAGGCCGTTTTGGCGCGGATCCCTCCAAATCCGCCCAACCACTCACGCATCGTCGAGTTCAACGAGCGAGGTGAACTTCCAGGCGATCCCAGCGAGCTGGAGGCGGGAGCCAACCGCTGCGCCATCGCTTGAGGCCGGCCGCCGCGTGAAGGCATCGCGGGCGATCCGACTTGGCCTACGTGCGAACTGGCAACAGTTCGCCCTCTTGGTGGCGATAAACGCGTTCGTTGGCGGGGTCGTGGGAGTCGAGCGGTCGACCCTGGCGCCTCTCGCGGGGCACGACTTCCATATCGCCAGCCGGGCGGCGATTTTCTCTTTCCTGATCAGCTTTGGCCTGGTCAAGGCCGCCAGCAACTTCGCTGCCGGCCGGCTCGCCGATCGCCTGGGCCGGCGCACAGTCTTGCTGGTGGGCTGGGCAGCGGCGCTGCCCGTCCCGGTGCTCATCATCTTCGCCCCGTCCTGGGGTTGGGTGGTCTTTGCGAATGTCTTGCTGGGGGTCAACCAAGGACTGGCCTGGTCGACAACGGTGAACATGAAAATCGATCTCGCCGGGCCCCGCCGGCGGGGGCTCGCCCTCGGCTTGAACGAAGCCTCGGGCTATCTGGCCCTGTCAGCGGCGGCGGCGGGCGCCGGGTTCCTCGCGGCCACCTACGGGATCCGGCCCGTTCCCTACCTGTTGGCAGAGGTCATCGCCGCATCCGGCCTTCTTCTCTCCCTTCTCACCCGCGAGACCGCAGGATATGTCGACCTCGAATCCGCGGGCGCCCTACCCACGAAATTGGTGGGCCAGCTCGTAGTCAAGGTGAGCTTCCGCGACCGCACGATGTCAAGCGCCTGCCAGGCGGGAATGGTGAACAACCTCAACGATGGCATGGCCTGGGCGCTGCTGCCGCTCTTCTTTGCGGCCCACGGGCTCGGACTCCGCGACATCGGGCTCCTGGCCGGAGCCTATCCCGCGGTCTGGGGCGCTGGACAGCTTGGCACCGGGTGGATCAGCGACCACCTCGGCCGTAAACGTCTGATCGTGACGGGGATGCTGATCCAGTCGCTTGCGATCGGCGCATTTGTCGTACTTCCGGGCTTCACGTGGTGGATCGTGGCGAGCGTCCTCCTGGGCGTTGGCACTGCCCTCGTCTACCCGACACTGCTGGCCGTCATAGGCGACGCTGCCCGCACGCCAGATAGGGCAACCTCAGTAGGCATCTATCGGCTGTGGCGTGACGCCGGCTACGCCGTCGGCGCGATCGTCGCTGGTGTCATCGCCGACGCAGGCGGCTTCACTGCGGCCATAGTTACCGTGGCCGCACTGACCGGCATCTCTGGAGTAATCGTGGCGGTCAGGATGCGCGAAACATTGGTGCCCTCAGCGATGATCCGGCGAGCACCCTGAACCGTCCGTGGCACTCAGACGACCCGGAGGAGCTCGGCAGCCGCAAGAGAGCGCGAGGCGTACTCACTTCACGGATCCCCGGTACCGCCTCCGCGATCAGCAGCTACCGCGAAGGCGGCTATAGACACAGGTTCCGCACAAGTGGCAAATAGCCGACTGTATTTCCGCTGAAGCTTGAGCATCAGCTTGAATCCAAAGTAGGTCATGCCGATGACCGGGAAGGCCCAGTCACCGACAAGTCGAGGTGGTCGCTACCCCGCCAACTCTGGTTTGCGCCCTGACGCGAACTCGGTCTTGATGGTGGTCGCGCCCACCGCTGTGGCGAGCCTGTTCAACGCCAGCGCGGCGAGGAAGAGCCCGAAGTCACGGAGCGCGATGTCGTAATACTCGGGTGGGCGCCCGGTAAGCAGGTTGACGATGATCCCGGCCAACCAGAGTGCTACCAGCAGGCTGCCGTATCGCGGGGTCAGGAACACAACGATGCCGGCAACGATCTCCACTACTCCGACGAAGTACATGAACTGCTGGGGCGTAACTGAAACGACGTGCACGATATTGGCGATCCAGGGAGCCAGATAGTCCGGCCAGTGGACCATGAAGTTGAAGAACTTGTCGAGGCCGAAGAGGATCGGCGCCGCCACAAACGCCGCCCGTAGAACCAGATAGCCCTGGTATTCCGGATTGCGAACCGAAAGCCGTTCTTGAGTTGCCATGAGCAGTTTCTCCTGGCCACGTCCGGGATCAGCCGGCCATTCGGCGGCCAATGCCGAGGCGGGTTGATCGTTATCGCTTCTACTTATACCGATACTATCACAGAGGCGGCCTAAAGCCAATCGGCATGGGTCTTAGACCTTTATGGCGCAATCAGTCTTTAGTAAGGGGTGGTCGAAGGAATTGGTTCAATCGCCGATCGGCGACTACGCGCTTCTCGGCGACACCCGCAGCGCGGCGCTGATCTCGCGTACGGGCTCGGTCGACTGGCTATGCCTGCCGCGCTTCGACGCCGACCCCGTCTTCGCCCAGCTGATCGACGCTGAGCACGGCGGCCGGTTCGAGCTGTCCATCGACGGCCAGGTCGAGGATCGTGCCTACCGCTCGGAGTCGGCGGTACTCGTAACCCGCTGGCGCGGCCTGGAGGGGGCGGCCACAGTGACGGAGGCCATGCCAGTGAACGTGAAGGGGTTCCGGCCTCAGCTGGCCCTGATTCGTCGCGTCGAATGCACCTCGGGCGAGATAGACGTCCGATTCTTCTTCGACCCTCGCTTCGGCCTTCCCGGCCGCAAGCCTAGGCTGAGCCGGCGCGCGAATGCCCTGATCTGCGAATGGGGAGCGCTTGCCCTGGTGCTGCAGCGGTTTCCGGGCGAAGCGCCTGAGGCGGCAGTGCCAGTGTCGAGCCGGCTCCGGCGGGGAGAGACGCTCACCCTAGTTAGCTCGCTCGCCGATCGGGCGCCGGCGCTGCTGCTTACTGAAGCCGACGCCGTGGCACTGATCGAGGAGGCCGATGCCGACTGGCGGCGGTGGGCCGCCGCGATCGAGTACGCGGGGCCCTTCCGGGAAGCCGTGATCAGGAGTCTGATCAGCCTGAGGCAGCTGACCTACTCGCCTTCCGGCGCGCCCGTCGCCGCGCCAACCATGTCGCTGCCCGAGCGGGTCGGGGGCGACCTCAACTGGGACTATCGCTACGCCTGGCCGCGCGACGCTGGCATCGGATCCGGCGCCTTCATGGCCGCCGGCCGGACCGCCGAGGCGCAGGCATTCCTGCGCTGGCTGGAGATCGCGAGCCGGCTCACGCTGCCGCGCATGAAGGTCCTCTACACGCTCGATGGCACACCAGGGCACCATGAGCGCGAGATCGAGGGCGTCTCCGGTTACCGAGCCAGTCTTCCGGTGCGAGCCGCCAATGCCGCCGCCGAGCAGCATCAACTCGATGTCTACGGCTGGGTCGTAGACACCGGTTGGCACCTCGCCAGCCTCGGCTTGGAGCTCGACGGTCCTAGCTGGCGGATGATCCGGTCATTGGCCGATTTCGTCGCCCGCTCTTGGAGCCAGCCCGACGCCGGGATCTGGGAGGAGCGCGGCCAGCCACGCCACCACGTGTCCTCGAAGCTGATGGCATTCGTCGCCCTCGATCGCGCCACGCGAATTGCACGGAAGAGTGGGCGAGACCTGCAGCGCGCTGCCAAGTGGGAGCGCGAACGCCAGGCCGTTCGCAGAGAAGTTCATGAGCGCGGATGGAGCTCGACGCTCAACTCCTATACCGCCTCCTACGGTTCCGAGGATCTCGACGCCTCGCTCCTGCTCGTCGCAATGTCGGAGCTCGACGACGAACACCCTGAACGGATCAAGACGACCATCGACGCCGTCCGCGAGCGGCTCGGCGCCGGCGGCGTGCTCCTCTACCGGTATCTACCTTCGCCCGACCGGCGCCCCGAAGAGGGCGCCTTCCTCGCCTGCACTTTCTGGCTCGTCGATGCGCTGGCCCGATGCGGGCGCATCGACGAGGCCGAGCAGGTGATGGCCGAGGCGGTCGGCTTGGGAGGGGAACTAGGCCTGCTTGCCGAGGAGATGGACCCCTCGAGCGGCGAGATGCTCGGCAACTATCCGCAGGCTATGAGCCACTCGGCGCTGGTCGCGGCGGCGCTCTCGATCGAAGCCGCTAAGGCTTCAGGAAGGCGCCCAGGATCGCGCCGTAAGCCACGTGCGCCAGCAGCGTGACAGCGACTGTCCGCCGGCCGTAGTTCTGAGCGAAGAGAGCTGGGGGCTCCAAGACGGCCAAGTCCAGGCCGGTGCGCTCGGACGCCATCCGCGGATGGATTGAGGGAAGAAGCGGGATCAGAAGCGTCAGTGCAAGCAGCCCGTGAACCAGTCCGAAGAGAGCGCCGAGCTGCCAGCCCGATCGGCCGATCAGGGAGAAGGCTGAGGCGTAGATGAGCGCGAAGACCTGGCCAATGGCGAAGTGGATCAGCACACCGGGGAACCGGGCTCGGTCCAGGTCGCCGGTGATCATGGTGCCCAGCATCGTGATGAGGTCCATCCGCGTCTGCCTAGCAAGCTGAGCCCCCACCAGGATCCCGGTGAGCACCGCAGTGGCCACGAAACCGAAGGTGAGCCAGCCTAGCCAGTCCACTATCAGATAATGAAACAGCATTGATGCCAGGAAGGGTGGCGGTCATCACCGGAGCCTCGAGCGGGATCGGGCGGGCCTGCGTCCGATCCTTCGCGGCGGCCGGGTACCGTCTGGGTTTGATTGCCCGGTCCAGCGAAGGCTTGAAGGCGGCCGCCCGGGAGGCGGTCGAGCTCGGATCGGAAGCGGTGGTCGTGGAGGGCGACGTCGCCGATCCGGAAATCGTCGAGCGCCTCGCCGAGACGACCGAGCAGCGCCTCGGTCAGATCGATGTCTGGGTCAACAATGCGATGGTTACCCTTCTTTCCCCTGCCGCCGAGATGAGGCACGACGAATTCCGGCGCGTCATCGAGGTGAACTATCTCGGGACCGTCCACGGCACCTTGGCAGCACTGGCCCGGATGCGCGAGCGCGATGAGGGCACGATCGTCCAGGTCGGATCAGCCCTCGCCTATCGTTCGATTCCCCTGCAGAGCGCCTACTGCGCAAGCAAGGCGGCCATTCGCGCGTTCACGGACTCTCTGCGCTCAGAACTCATGCACGACGGCAGTCGGGTGAACCTGACCATGGTCCAGCTCCCGGCCGTCAACACGCCCCAGTTTGAAGTCATGCGCAACCGGATGCCGCGAAAGCCGCAGCCTGTCCCGCCCATCTTTGCGCCCGAAACCGTCGCCGACGCCATCCTCTACGCGGCTGAGCACCCGGCTCGAGAGATGGTGGTCGGAGGCAGCGCACTCAAAGCCATGTTGGGCCAGAAGATCGCCCCCGGATTACTCGACTGGTACCTGGCTCGAACCGCGTACAGCTCGCAGCAGCGACCGGAAACGGAAGAACCGGAACGGCCGGACAACCTGTTCGCTCCGCTGCCAGGCGATCGCGGCGCTGACGGCCCGTTCACGGGCCAGAGCCGCGCCTCGAGCATTCAGCTATGGCTGCGCGAGCATCGTGCAGTGGGTATCGGCTCGTCCATCGCCATAGTGGCAGCCGGCGTGGCATGGGCCTCACTCCGGCGACTAAACGCCTGACAGACAGCCCCAGCCCAGCAGGCGACCTCACGCTTTCACGGACAGGCATCGTGGGGCACCGGTTCCAGATCCGCTGGCTGCATCGATTCGACGTCTCGAGACATGTCTAGCTTGGGAAGGTTGTGGTTCGATAGACCGGTCCGAAGCAAGCAGCTGCATTTGTTAACTGGCCTACCGCGATCCCATCCGACGAAGAGTCATGAGGAGAGATCGGATACCGGATCGCGGCCTAGCGTGAACCGATCGCGCATGCGATCCGCTTTTCATCGGTTCAAAGGTGACGCAGCAGTAACCGTTCTCCGGCGAGAGCCG
>VBGR01000016.1 GCA_005880695.1 Chloroflexota bacterium | reverse complement strand
CGACGCTGGCCGCGATCAGGATCGCGATGATGTTGATGACCTTGATCATCGGGTTGATCGCGGGCCCCGCGGTGTCCTTGTTCGGGTCGCCGACGGTGTCGCCCGTGACCGCCGCCTTGTGAGCCTCCGATCCCTTACCACCCAGGTGGCCTTCCTCGATGTACTTCTTGGCGTTGTCCCAGGCCGCACCGCCGCTCGTCATCTGCAGCGCCAGGAAGAGGCCCGTCACGATCGCGCCCACGAGCATTCCGCCCAGCGCGACCGGGCCCAGGATGAAGCCCACCGCCAGCGGGGCGACCACCGGGATGATGCCGGGGATGATCATCTCCCGCTGCGCGGCCGCGGTCACGATCGCTACGGCGGTGCCGTACTCGGGCCGGGCCGTGCCCTCCATGATCCCGGGGATCTCCCGGAACTGACGGCGCACCTCCTCGACCACGAGGCCGCCCGCCCGGCCCACCGCGAGCATGGCGAGAGAACCGAAGAGGTAGGGCAGGATGCCGCCCAGGAAGAGCCCGATGATCACGGACGGGTTGCTGAGGTCGAAGTGGAAGGAGTGGCCGGTCTTGGCCAGCTCCTGCGTGTATGACGAGAAGAGGACGAGCGCCGCCAGGCCCGCCGAGCCGATCGCGTAGCCCTTGGTGACCGCCTTCGTGGTGTTGCCGACCGCGTCCAGCTGGTCGGTGATTTCGCGGACCTCGTGCGGCAGCTCGGCCATCTCGGCGATGCCGCCCGCGTTGTCGGTGATCGGGCCGTAGCTGTCGATGGCGACCACGATGCCGGTCATGGAAAGCATCCCCACGGCGGCGATCGCGATCCCGTAGAGGCCGCCGATGTCGTAGCTGACGATGATGCCCGCCGCGATCGTGATCACCGGGAGCGCCGTGGCCATCATGCCGATCGCCTGCCCCGCGATGATGTTGGTCGCGTGCCCCGTCACCGACGCCTGCGCGATGAGATGCACCGGCCGGTAGCGGGTCTCGGTGAAGTACTCGGTGATGGCGACGATCAGGACCGTGATGACCACGCCGATCAGGCCCGCCCAGAAGAGGTTCATCGGGTTGTTGACGCCGCCGCCCGGCTTGAGCCAGCCGTTGCTCACATACAGGTTGGTGACGACGTAGAAGAGGACCAGGGCGATTGCCACCGCCACCAGGAGGCCGGCGTAGAGGCCGCCCATGATCCAGCGCGGCCAGTAGGCCCGTACGGCGAAGGTTCCGACCACCGAGCCCACGATCGACGACGCCCCCAGCAATAGCGGGTAGATCACCCAGGCCGCGTTGTCCTTGAAGAGCAGCGAGCCGAGCAGCATGGCGGCGATCATCGTCACGGCGTAAGTCTCGAAGAGGTCGGCGGCCATGCCGGCACAGTCGCCGACGTTGTCGCCGACGTTGTCCGCGATCACCGCCGGGTTGCGGGGATCGTCCTCGGGGATGCCGGCCTCGACCTTGCCGACGAGGTCCGCTCCGACGTCGGCCGCCTTGGTGTAGATGCCGCCGCCGAGCCGGGCAAAAACGGAGACCAGGCTGGCCCCGAAACCGAGGCCGACGAGGGCTGTCGGGTCATGAAAGACCCAGTACGCGGCGGCCACGCCGAGCAGCCCCAGGCCGACCACCATGAGGCCGGTGACCGCGCCACCTCGGAAGGCCACGCCGAGCGCCCGGTTGAGCCCGCCCAGGGCGGCTTCCGCCGTCCGCTGGTTGGCCCGGACCGAAACGTTCATGCCCACATAGCCGGCGGCGGCGGAGAGGGCAGCCCCGACCACGTAGAGGCCCGCGGTGAGCGGCGAGATGGCGAGCCAGAGCACGGCCGCGATGATCACGCCGATGACGGCGATCACGATGTACTGCCGGTTCAGGTACGCGGAGGCGCCTTCCTGGATCGCGGCGGCGATCTCGCGCATCCGCTCGTTGCCAGGCGGCTGGCGCAGCACCCAGACCGTCAGGGCCGCCGCGAAAACCACAGCCAGCGCACCTGCCCCGACGGCGTACGCAACGTATCCGCTGTCCAATTCTCGCTACCTCTCTACGTCGTGGGACTCGGGCCCGTTGAGCCCGCGGGGGATGGGGACGGCCGGTAGGGAGGCTTGGCCAGCGCCTGATTGAGCTGGTCGACCTCGCCGGCGGAGATGACCTCAACCCTGCTCTGGCCCGATAGACGAACGTAATAGCTGGAGCCGTCGAAGGTCTTGTCGCCTATGGATAGCGTATAGGAACGGCCTCCGCTCAGGCGACAGCTCACGCGCAGGCTTGGCCTGTCAAAGCCGTAGCTGGAGCCAGACGGTGGCTGCCCGATCGTAGCCGTCGGAAGCGTCGACTGGAGACCGCCGAGGAGGGAGTCGAGCGCCGCCGCGTCGGCGGCACCCGGAGCGGGAAGCAGGATCTGCCAGTCCGCTCCCGGCGCGGCTCGCTGGAGGTCCAGGACCGCGACGCCGGGCTGCTCGAGCCTGAGCTCCAGAGTGTCGGCCGCTCCGCAAGGAACCAGCGTCGCGGCCGGCGCCGGCGAACCCTGCGGGCGGGTCTGGTAGGCATAGAGCGCGAGGCCGGCGAGGACGGCGAGCAGCACCAGCCCCGTCTTCCAGTTGATCAAGCCGCGCCTGGTCTCAGAAGAGGCGGCGCCGGGCCCAGACCAGGAGCCCGCCCACGCCCGCCAGGAGCGGCAGCAGCAAGAGCGTTACGAAGACGTTCAGGTTCTGCTGCTCCTGGGTCAGCGCGAGGCTCGGGTTGCGGTTGGGCTTGGCGGGGATGGCAATCAGGTTCTCCTGCGCGGAGAGCCAGTCCAGCGACCCGACCAGCAGCTGCCGGTTTACGACTGAGAACTCGAGCGCGCGGTTCTCCCCCAAGGAGGCGGTGCCCACCAGGACGACGCGACTCGCCTTGGAGGCGGTTCCGCCAGGCGCCCTTTCCGAGGTCTCCATCAGCACGAAGGGCCCGGCCTGATCGGCCGGCTTGCGGGCGAGGTCCTGGCGCGGGTCCTGGACGAGGTACGACTGGTCGGAGCTGCTGGCCACCCGCGTCACGGTCGCGCCGGCCGCTCCGCTGCCCGCGATGGCGCTCGCCAGCGGAAAGAAGCTGACTCGGTTCGCGAGGTCCTTGGCGATCGGAGAGCCGCCGTACTGCACGACCGCGGGAGTGGTCGGGTCCCGATCGGCAGAGTGCGCCCCGTCCTCGACCACCAGGCCGTCGGTGAAACTCAGGCCGTATGGCTTCAGCAGGTCGTTGTAACGGGCGGCCACCGCCGGATCGGTCCAGGGGTCGAGGGCGAGCAGGAGGCTGCCGCCGGCGTCCAGATAGGCTGCGAGCGCCTTGGCGCCGGTGTCGGTCAGCGGCTTGCTGGGGCCCATGATGACGACGATGTCGCAGCTGCTGCCGATCTCACCGGTCTGGGAGAGCAGCAGGTCGCGCTGGGTGAAGTTCTCCGCCGCCAGCTGGGCGGCCGCGTCGGAATAGCCGGTGATCTGGGCAGCGTCCTTCAGGTCGCGCTCCCCCTCGCCCACCGTCCAGCAGACCGAAGGCGAGCGCGACGACTCCAGCTTCAGGACGGCTGAGGCCACGTCCTGCTCACCCTGCGAGCCGGAGTTGAGGAGCTGGGTCTTGCTGCCGTAGCGGATCACGACGGTGCCGCTCGTGATCACGCCGAACTGACGGGCCTGGACCGGGTCGACGAAGGGATCTTGGACGCTCACCCGGATCTTCGGATTCACCGAGGCGAACCGGTCGAGCAAGGCTTTGGTGTCGTCGTAGCCGGGGTCCGAGCGGCGGAAGAACATGATCATGTCCATGCTCTGGCTGACCGACTGGGCCTCCAGGACGGACTGGGGGGCCAGGGTGTTGACCCGGAAGCGGGTGAGGTCCAGGGATTGGGTGCTCCGCGCGGCGAGCACATTGGCCAGGACCAGGATCCCGATCACCAGGCCCGTCAGCAGCACGCTCAGCGTTCCAAAGCGCGACCGGCGGCTCTTGACCAGGTCGCGCAGAGCGGCCGGGTCGAGCAGGGCGTAGGCGATGAGAAGGGCAACCCCCGCGATCAGCGGGTAGCCGGAGGTGGTCGTCAGCCGGCCCTGGATGGAGAGGATGGCGCCGCCGACGCCGAGCAGGATCAGGCCGAGCACGGCGCTGAAAACGGCGGCGGGGCGCTCCCAGCGCATCAGGCGCGCACGTCTACAGCCAGCGCCTCGACTCGATGACGCGAGTGGCCAGGAAGAGCGAGCCCGCGATCAAGCTCGCGAAGTAGAGGGCGTCCTTCAAGAAGATCTGGCCGCGGCTGAACGCCTGGTAATGGTTCTGGCCACCCGCGTAATCGAAGAACTGGTCATAAGGCGGGCCGATGAACTGGGCGAAGGCTCCCAGGTACCAGATCAGGAGCAGGGCGACGACGCCGACCACGGCGGCGATGATCTGGTTCTGCGTCAGGCTTGACGCCAAGAGGCCGATCGCGACGAAGGTGGCGCCGGCCAGGACCAGGCCGGCGTACCCCGAGATCAGAAGACCCCAGTCCAGGTTGCCGACCTGGAGCCAGCTGAGGCCGAAGGGCTTGATCTTGTCCGGCAGGTAGACCGCGAAGAGAATGACGTAGACCAGGGTGAAGGCGGTCGTCGCGAGCAGGAAGCCGACCCCTCCCAGCCACTTGCCGATGACCAGCTCCGAATCGCGCACTGGTGAGGCCAGGAGCATCTCGAGAGTGCCCTGGCGGCGCTCCTCCGCGATCAGCCGCATCGTGTAGAGAGGCACCAGGAAGAGGTAAAGGAAGGCGATCAGGCTGAAGACGTTGTCCATCGTTGCCTGCTGCTGGCCAAGGACCGGAATCAGGTAGCCGAAGAGGGACACCGGCAGGATCACGAGCGCGCCGACGACCCAGGCCATCGGCGAGACGAAGTAGCTCCCGAGCTCCCGGCGCGCGATCGCGAAGACTGTGGGAAGGCCGGTCCGCCAGGCGGTCCCATAGAGGCCGGCTCGCGACTCTTCGCCGGTCGCCTCCGACTCCACCCGAGCCTCGGTCTCGGGCGTGGCCGCGCCCCGTGGGGTCGCGACTGCTTCTGCCTCGACCTCCAGCTCCTCGACTGGCTCCCGGCCCTTCAATCCGGCGGCTCCTCGGTGGTCAGGTAGATGAAGACGTCCTCCAGGCTCAGCGTCCGCGACTGCAGGCCAAGCAGCCCGAAGCCGGACCTGATCGCCACCCGCGCCAGCTCCTCCCGCGGATCGGCGTCGTCGCTGCTGACGAGCACCCGGCACTGGCCGTCGGCGGCCGCCTCGACCTCCACCTTGCTGACCGAACGGACCGCCGCCAGCTTCCGGCGGATCGCCTCCGGGTCGCCCCGCAGCACCATCTCGATCTCCAGCCCGCGGCCCTGGCTCAGGCGGCGGGCGAGGTTGGCGGGGCTGTCGTCGGCCACCAGGCGGCCCTGGTTGATGATCACGACCCGCTCGCAGGTCGCGCTCACCTCCGGCAGGATGTGGGTCGAGAGGATGACGGTGTGCTGGCGCCCCAGCTCCCGGATCAGGTCGCGGGTCTCGCGCGTCTGGGCCGGATCCAGGCCGGAGGTGGGCTCGTCGAGGATCAGGACGTCCGGGTCGTGGACGACGGCCTGGGCGAGGCCGACGCGCTGGCGGAGGCCCTTGGAGAGGCGGCCGATGACGTCGTGCCGCCGCTCGCCGAGACCGCAGGCCTCGATGGCGTAGTCGATGCGCCCCGCGCGCTGGCGAGGCGGGACGCCCCGCAGCTTGCAGGCCAGCTTCAAGTACCCGGAGACGCGCATCTCGGAGTAGAGCGGATTGGTCTCGGGCAGGTAGCCGATCCGGCGGCGCACCTCGAGCGAGTCACTGAAGACGTCGAAGCCGGCCACGGTGGCGCTCCCGCCCTGGGCTGCCAGGTAGCCCGTCAAGATCCGCATCGTGGTCGACTTGCCGGCGCCGTTCGGGCCGAGGAAGCCAAGAATCTGGCCGCGGGGCACCGAGAAGCTGATGCTGTCGACAGCCGTGCGCGGCCCGTACTGCTTGGTGAGTTCCTTGACTTCGATCATCGGGCGGGAGCCGGCGTATACCCTACCGCGATGGCCTCGGCGATCGTTGCGATCGGAGACGAGCTGCTCTCCGGGTTCACGCTCGACACCAATTCGCATTGGCTGGCGGAGCGGCTGCGCATCCTCGGCCATCCGCTCCTGCGCGTTGCCCAGGTTCGCGACCGCGAGCCCGACATCGCCGACGAAATCCGGCGGAATCTGGCCGATCCAGACGTTGACACCGTCTTCTCGATGGGAGGGCTCGGCCCCACTCCCGACGACCGCACCTTCGGCGCCATGGCCCTGGCGCTCGGCCGCGAGCTGGTGGTCTGGGAAGAGGTGCGCGCCCGCATCGAGCGCCGCTTGGAGCGGATGCTGGAGGCGGGCCTGGTCGACTCGGCGGACCTCAACGAAGGCCACCTCCGGATGGCCAGCATCCCGGCCGATCCGACGGAGGTGCTGCGCAACCGGGTCGGCACCGCCCCCGGCGTGCTCTACGAGGTGGACGGAACGCGCCTTTTCGTGCTGCCTGGGATTCCGCAGGAGATGAAGGCCATCTTCAGCGAGGAGATCGAGCCGAAATACCTGGTCGGGGGCTCGGCCTCGACGGTCCTTGAGCTGCGCCTGACCTTCGCGGTCGAAGGCCGCTTCTACCAGGTCATGCGCGAGCTGCAAGGCTCCCACCCGGACGTGGCGGTGGGCTCCTACCCGAACTGGGACACGAAGGAGCTGGTGATCCGCGTCACCGGGCAGGACGCGTCGCGGGTCGAAGACGCTCTCAAGATCGTGCGCCGGCAGGCAGAGGCGCTCGGCTACAAGGTCTAGACAGCTACATCATCGTGTAGCCGCCGGAGACGCTGAGCGTCTGGCCGGTGACGTAAGAAGCGGCGTCGGAGGCCAGGTAGAGCACCGCCGGCGCGATGTCTTCCGGCGTGCCCAGGCGCCGGAGCGGGTACTGGCGCGCGATTTTCTGCTGCAGCTCTTCGGGAAATTGAGCGCCCTGCTGCCCGGCCCACATCGAGCCCCCGCCGAAATCGCCTGCCGCATCCGGCCGGCCCGGGGTGAAGCCAGGGCAGACCACGTTGAACCGGATGCCCTTGGGACCGACCTCCCGGGCCAGCGACTTGGACATGGCGATGATCGCGGCCTTGGTGCCGGAGTAGACGGTTTCCCGCCATTCGCCCATCCGCCCCGCGTCGGAGCTGATCGAGACGACCGCGCCCTTGCCGCGCGCGACCATCACGTCGAGCACGGCCCGCGTGCAGTTGACGAATCCCCAGAAGTTGATCGCCACCTCGCGCTCCCACTCGTCGCGCGGCTTCTCCATGAACAGCCGGTCGATGGTTCCCCCGGCGCAGTTGACGTGGATGTCGATGCCACCGAGCTCGTCGACGGCGCGCGCGGCCATCGCCTGCGCGGAGTCCCAGCTCGTCACGTCGGTGCGCTGGGCAACCGCTCCCCCACCTGCTTCCGCGGCCACCTGGGCCGCGCGGGCTTCGTCGACGTCGGCGATGAGGACGTGCGCGCCCTCGCGCGCAAACGCGAGCACGATCCCGCGGCCAATGTTGTTGGCGCCGCCGGTCACGATGACGGAGCGACCGGCCAGGCCGAGGTCCACGGCGCTGAGATTAAGCGACCCGGCGCCGGCGTCTCCCGAGAAGGCCGAGCGCGCCCACGCCGATCAACCCGATCAGCGCCCGCAGACGCGAACGGCGGCGCTTCGGGATCAGGGGCCGGGCGCGTTCTCGCGGTGGCGCGGAGGGAGCCGCGGGAGCCGCGCTCGGGCGCCCCACTTGCACCGGGTAGAGCACCGAGTTGAGCTCGACGCCGAGCATGGTGATCAGGCCGAAGAAATAGGCGAAGGTCATGAAGAGAAAGACCAGGCCGAACGTCTTGCCATAGGTGTTGGAGCTACCGGTGAGGCGGAGGTAGAGCGGGAACAGCAGCGTCAGGAGCTCGAAGAGCACGCCGGCCACCAGCGATCCGGGCCAGACCTTGCGCAACTCCTGGCGCCGGTTGGGTACGACGTAGTAAATGGCGCCGAAGAGCAGGCAGCCGGCCGCCACGCCGAGCAGCAGCTGGAGCGCGAGGGCCGCCGCCGGATTGTTCAGGAAGCCCGGGATGAAGGGCAGGCTCTGCACGACGGAGAGGAGGCTGGACGTGACCAGGCTGACGCCGGCCAGGACCGTGAAGAGCACGACCATCGCGATGCTGATCAGGACCTGGCGGAGGAAGTCGCGGGGCCGCGTCTGATAGACGACGGCGAAAGCCGACTGCATGGCGTTGAAGAGGGCCGCGCCCGACCAGATCAAGCCGGCGAATCCCACCAGGAAGAAGATCCCGCTCTTCTCGTGGAAGGTCTTCAGGGCGTCCAGCGCCTGGGTGCGGGCCGCGTTGTCGCTCGGGATGATGGAGAGGACCAGCGTGTAGACCCGTGCCGACTCGACGCCCACGAATCCCAGGACGAAGCCGATCGCGGCCGCCATCACGAGGATCATCGGGAAGAGCGAGAAGAGGGCGCTCCAAGCGATGATGACCGCCCAGTTGGGCGCCTGGTCGGCCAGGAACTTGCGGACCAGACGGCCCGCCAAGCTCTCCGTCAGGCGCGAGAGATTCATGATAGCCAGGGTATCAACTTAATGACGGGTTCGATTCTCCTTCGAGCACGCGGTGTCGAAATCGATGCGATGCATAAATATGCGACAGCTGAGCAATTCTATGCATGCAGATTGAGTCCTCCCGAGTGGTCTGCAGGCTGCTCTCTGGCGATTGCGCAGAGAGATGCGGAATCCGTATCCAAATTATGCCTCTGGCCCGCCAAGCGTCTCTGAATACTTATACAACGCTGCATCGCCGAACAACGGGCCCTGAATGGTAGTTCCCCGGGCGCGCCTCCAGGTCTGTGGTCAGCTGGTCGGGCGCTCGAAGGTCGCTAGTTGAGGCGTTCGAAGATCATCGCCATCCCCTGCCCGCCGCCCACGCACATCGTCTCCAGGCCGATCGTCTTGTTCTCGGTCTGAAGCCCGTTCAAGAGCGTGCACAAAATGC
>VBGR01000059.1 GCA_005880695.1 Chloroflexota bacterium | reverse complement strand
AGCAACAGCAGATCCGGATTCAGCTTTCGAGCTCTCTTATCGCGGTCATCTACCAACAGCTCATTCCGGCAGTCGGTGGCGGCCGGGTCGCCGCATTCGAGGTGCTGGTCGCCAATGTCGCGGTGCGGTCGATGATCAAAGAGGGCCGGACCGACCAGCTCCGCAGCATCCTCCAGACAGGACTGCGGGAGGGCTCACAGACGCTGGAGCGTTCTCTTAGCCACCTCCTTCGGGCAGGCGTGGTGAGTGAGCCGGACGCCATCAGCCGCTCGCTCCATCCGACCGAGATTCGCGTCGCTGCGACCGAACCCGAAGGCCTTACGCGCTGACTCCCCGCCGGACCGCGTAAGCGACGACAGCGGCCCCCCAGAGCGCAACCAGGGCGATGCCGGCCAGCGCGCCCCAGAGCAGACCCAGCCAGACCAACGGGATGGCGAGGAGTAGCCCTGAGGTCGCCTCAATTACAGGCGCGGCCAACCCTATTGGTGTTCTACAGCTGGCGCAGCGCCCACCGCGGATGAGGTAGCCCGCCACCGGAAGCAGATCGACCCAGTTGAGCCGACGACCGCAGGTGCGGCAGTGCGAGGCAGGGCGCACAACCGACTCGCCTCTCGGGATGCGGTCCGCGGCCAGGTTGATGAAACTGCCCAGGAAGAGCCCGACCAGGATCAGATAGGCGATCACGAATGGGACCACGGTCTGCATGTCGTTGCGGTCGTCACTGTAGAGAACAAGAGAAGGCGCCGCGATGGCCGCGGCGCCTCCCCCTCCCAGCCGTGTTCAGCGGCGGCTATTTAATGACGCATCCGCTAGGGCCATGGATATTGATGATCTTTCCGTGCGCGTCCCAGTCGTATTTGAACTGGGTGGTGCCGTTGCGCGTGTAGTTGGGGCTGGTGCCCGAAGGGTTCGGGTTAAACAGGGCTACCGGTGTAGTCATGTCGTTCGTGTTGCTTCCGGCCGCTATCGTGTCGAGGTTGTTGTTGGCCATGTAGGCGTCAAGCGCGGCCTGCACGGTCTTGTACTCCGCGTTACAGGCTTGAACGTTGGCGTTCGTGGTCAAACCGACCAGGCTCAGGGTCACGATTGCGGCAAGGATGCCAAGGATGGTGACCACCACGAGAAGCTCGATCAACGTGAACCCCTGCTGGCCCTTGCGGCCTCGCAGATTCTTGTTCAGCCATCCATAGAATCCCTGCATATACGGCTCCTTACCCGATCGAGTCTCAAGCCGTTCGCATCCGAACGACATGGCGGAATCTGATTTCGGTTCGACCGAGCTTCAGTGTGGGAACTTGGAGATCAAATCTAAATAGAGGAAATGGCCCAAGTCATGGGCGCTGGTCCCTATTCAGAGGAGTGCGAAATCGGAGAGCCCTAGCGGAGGTTCGACCAGATCACCAAGGCAAGTAAAGCGGGGCCGGCGAGTAGCGAGAAGAGAGTGAGACCGCAGCCTCGGCGCAGAAGGCTCGAGCGTGTCCTCGCCTGATCAATCAGAGAGAAAGACTTGGCGTCACCGACGAGGTTCAACTCGACGAGCGCACGGCGGCGCTCCGAGCGTTCGCCGGTATCGAATTGCTTGGCGCTCATGCGGTCCTCCTCATCAGGAGGCCTAGGCAAGTCAGGTACGCTCCATGCCGAACGTCGGTTGGTACTCGAGCGGGTGCGGGGACCGGCTCGACCGGATGACCCACCAGTTTGGACAGCGCGCTCATCACCGATTGCGCCACGACCGGCTCTCCGGAAATCATGATGGGCGAGCTGGGTCCGAAGATGCTCTGAGGGCGACCTTTGTAGAACCGCAGCACCGATTGGAGCGGCCCGGCGAGTGCCGCCGTAAGGTCCTCACCAACCTTGGCGCTGATCTCGAAGCTATGCCAGACCTGAGGCAGGTGGCCATCGATGAGGAAGATCTCACCGGAATCGGGGGTGACTTCGAGAATCGCATACGACGGCGCCGCCACGACTCGTGCCAGGGACGCCGACTTGAGCTCGATCACCGCCGCCTCAAGGCCCGCAAACCTGGCCGCTTCGGTGATGCCTTTGACGAGGGAGCGGTCCCAGGCAGCGGCATAAACGGGCCGGTGACCGGCCCCCCTTCGGATGTCGGCCCATTTCACTTCGATACGCTCCGGGTCCAGGAGCAATTGCCGATTTACGTAAGCGTCCACATCCCGATCGTTCGTGTCACCTGGGAAATTGAAGACGCGGAAAGTCGCGACCGCGTCGCTGACTGCAATCATTGCCCTGTTCTGGCCGATCTCGGTGCGGGCCAAGAGCTGCCGGAGGGCGGCTCCGACCGCGCTGGCGTCGATCACCCTGCCGCCGACTATGGAGCCAGCCGCGGTGCCGCCGGACCCGCAACGCAACGGCCCACCCAGCGCGCCTTCAACGACTCGAATCAGGCCGCCCGAGAGGTCGACGGCCAAGCGTGGGAGGGCCATATGTCAGGGTGAATAGTAAGACCAGCCCTGGATATGGATGACTTTAGGGTCTGCCCCGGAACCTGCTTCGATCCGCGCCCACAGACGCGGATTGAACCCCGGTTGACACGCGGGAGTTGAGGATGTGATGCAGGCGACCACGTCCGCCTTGCGGGCGTCGAGGCGCGCCAGGTAGGCGTGACCGTCCGCTGAGGCGCTGTAGACGCAGATGTTGGCCCCGCAGTCGCCCTCAATGGTCGATGTCCCGAACTCCGAACCGGCCTTCCCGAAGGTCGCTCCAAGAACCAGGCCGGACTGCCCCGGGGGCGGCACAACCTCATAAAGCTCGCCATCCTCGGCGCCGACGAACCAGTCGCCCGCCGAATCGGCGGCAGGCGTGGTACCTATTGGCTGCCCGACATCGTACGAAGCGACTTTATTCATGCCTGCGTCGAGCAGGTAGAGGGTGTCGTTGTCACCACTCAGCCCAATCAGATCGGCGCCGCCTGGGCAGTGGCACCAGTGGGGCGCGCCGTTAATGCCCGTCCCCACGCCGCCGCTTGGCAGCAGGGTGAGGCTGAAATTGGTGCCGATCTGGACCATGGCGACGCCGCCGTCGGAGAACGAGATCGCAACCTTGGCCGGCAGATTCGGCTGCTCTAGCGCCATCCCATTGGCGGTTGAGAAAGGCAGGGGCAGACTATCCGCCAAGGTGAACTTGCCTGATGTGTAGGAATAGCGGACGAGCTCGCTGTCAGAGCCGTCTGAGACCAACACGTAGATTTGGTCTGTAGAACTCGCTGACCCAGGAAACACCAGTGGGCCAGCGATTACGCTTTGGTCGCCGTCGAAAGTCGCCTGTTGGGCACAGTTCCCATCATGTGTTGCTGTATAGGCGAAGAGGACCCCCTGGTCATCTCCGAAGTAGGTCAGGTTGGGGAATCGCTGCCCAGCGGCCGGTGCAGCCCTAACTGTTCCGCTGTCGATGTCCATGAAGCACGTGAAGGACACAGAGCCGGCATCCTCTGTCAGGAGTGCGACGCAGTCGTTACGGCACTTGTTCTTTTTCACTTGGTTGGGACTAGAGACCGGCACCAGGTAGGAGATCCGGCTGCCGTCGGGCATCGCGATCGCCGGTCCGCTTATCTGTCCGCCTTTGATCTGGAACGCCGGCCAACGCAGGGTGGACCCGCCGAAGGCGTAGTCATAGACATCGCCGTTCGAATCGCCGATCAGGTAGTCGTCACGGCCTGGCAGCACGACATGGGTGCCGTCATGCTCGAATGAGTGAGAGTTCGAGGGCAGCTTCGTAAGACCCGGGGACGGGTTGCCTGAGATCACGGCGGCGCACTTCACGTAGCTGGCGGCCGCTGTCATGCCGTTGAGGGTGACAACGCGTGGGCTTAGGCTGGTGCAGCTCGTATCGAGCGGTCTCGGCGCGCTGTGTAGGAAGTTGACTGCCTCCTCGACAGCAGACGTGGTCGTTGCTTCTGTCGCGACTTTGTTCACGAGGCTGCGCGAGATCAGAAAGTGGGATGAAACCTCGGTCATCACCGTTCCCGCGATGATCGAGAGGAAAGCGGTGATGATGAGCACTCCGCTCAGGACGCCGCCCTGCTGCCGCCGCTTTCGGTCGCCAATCAACATGAGCTTCACGGACTGACCCTCGGATAGAAACGCAGCGTCTGTGACTCGGAATAGCACAGCGCTGGCCGGGGGGAAACAGAGCAAAGGGGGACCGTGACCGTCAAACTCACGACAACGGTCCTATGCAGGGAAGTTCCATCGACGTACCAGGAGAAGTCGGTCACATTGGTGGCTGCGTGGCGTGCCTCCATGCTGCCGACCTTGCGGTCGAGCATGAACTTGGCGCTGTTCCAGGTATAGGTGACCTTGTAGGAAGCCGGCGATGGGATTGTGGTGTTTCCCGATTGGAGTCCCTGAAGACTTATGGCTTGCGTGGTGCAGCGGTTGGTCTCCGTACCACAGCCGGAAGGAGTAGGCAGGCTGCTGCCGGCGAAATCGGTGTAGGCATCGAGCTGAAAACTCCGTATCTGTCCGCTGGCTTCGACCCGGCTGGTTGCGATGCTGGCCGCCCTGAACGACGACAGCACTACAGAGGTGAGCCCGCTCATCACGATCAAGCCGATCGCAGAAGCGACAAGAAGCTCGATCAGGGTGTAGCCGCCCTGATCGCGGGCGTGCCGCTTCACAAAGTCGGTCATCGGTTGTCCTTGTAGACCGCCACGGGGGTGCCAATCTGGTTGAGAGCCGCCCAGCTAACCACCGCCACTGACCATTCCTGAAGGTTGGGGGCCGGCCCCGCCGCCACCGTCACATCCGCGCGCATGCTGAAGCCGGCGTCGGGGCAATCACCCCGGAGCGCTAACCGGCCCGTTGGCTCGGTAGCGTTCTCGCTCGCAAAACATTCTGAGTACGACTGCGCAGCCGGGTCATAAGAGCTGCCACTGATCTGGTCCAGCTCGTACTGCATGACCGCCTGCGCGGTGGAATCGCGCTTGGCCACCGTGGCGTTCAGGAGGCCGGTGCTGAAGAGCCCGATGACAAGCACCAACGCCGTACCCATGATTACCACACTGACCAGGAGCTCGATCAGCGTGGCTCCAGCTTGGGCTCGGCGGCGATCGCCAAACCACGCTTTCAATGGACCGCTTTGAGGAGGCCATACATCGGAAGGACTACCGAGACGGCCACGAACCCGACCGCACCGCCGACAGCGATCACGAGAGAGGGCTCGATCAGCGCGATCATGTTGCGGACCTTGTAGTCCATCTCCTCGCTCAGGAAGTCGGCAATCTGCTCGAGGCTGGAATCGAGCGTGCCGGTCTCCTCGCCGACGCGGATCATGCGTATCATCATCGGCGCGAAGAGCCCAGTCGCTTCCAGGGGAGCGGAGAAACCATCGCCCGTCAGCATTCGCTGTTTGACTCCGTCCAACCCTCTCCGATAGCGAAGGTTGCCGGTTGAAGCGATGGCCACCTCGAAGGTCTGGCTGATCGGGATGCCCGCCCTGAGCATCGTCGAGAGGGTCCGCGTGAAGCGTTCGATGATGCTGTAGACGACGATCCCCCCAATCACCGGCAGGCGGATGACGGTGTAGTCCCAGAAGATGCGTCCTGGGCGGCTGGCCATGAATGCGATGACCCCCACGATGACGATGAACATTCCCCATAGGATTTGGAACCGGTAAGCCGCCGCAAATTCACTGATGCCCAGGAGGATTCGGGTGGGCAGTGGCAGCTGGGCGTGGAACTCGTTGAAGATCGAGACGAAGTTGGGGAGCACGAACACCGTCAGCACGGTGCAGACGCCCAGAGCCAAGGTCAGGATGACGGCGGGGTAGATCATGGCGCTGCGCAGCTTCTTCAAAGCCTGGTCTTGTCGCTGCAGGTAGGTGGCGACTTGAACCAGGACTCGGTCCAGCGTGCCGCTGTATTCAGCGGCTCGAATCATGTCGACGTAGAGGCTGTTAAATACGCTCGGATGATGGGAAATGGCAACCGAGAAAGACTCGCCCGCGTCGAGGTCGTCACAGATGTCCTCGAGTGCCGCTCTGAAGGCACCAGAGCTGGAGGCGCCCCGTAGCAGTTTGATGGCGTCGGTTATTGGTACGCCGACCCTCAGGAAGGTGGCCAGTTGGCGGGAAAACAGGATCAGATCGGACGTGCCGACGTGGAAGAAGGTCGGCAGCTCGCGGTACATCCAACGCCAGCCGCTTTTGGCCGGGCGCAAGGAAACCACCCGGTAGCCCCTATCGATGAGACCGCGGTGGATGACCGCCGCGGTGTCGCCGACGACCAGCTTCTCTTCCAGATTGCCCCTCGGCGAATAGGCCCGGTAAGCGAACTTTGCGATGACTACTTCCCCTCCCGTTACGTCAGATGATGTAGACGCTCCGAAGAACTTCCGAGACGGTTGTGACGCCGGCCATGACACGGTCCCAGGCATCGGCGCGCAGCGGAACCATGCCGCCGGCGACCGCGGCTTCGACAATCTCGCGGTGGCTGGCCCGGGCGATGACCAGGCGCTTCAGCCGGTCGTTCATGGCGAGTACTTCGAATACGCCGATGCGGTCGAAATACCCGGTCATGTTGCAGCGGCTGCAGCCCTGGCCCCGATAGACCACTTTTGGCGCCGGCAGTCCCAGCGAGTTGGCAAAGTCCAGCTCCTCGGCCCCCGGTTCGTACGGTTCCCGGCAGGCCTCGCAGATCTTGCGAACCAGGCGCTGCGCGACGATCGCGTTCACCGACGAGGCCACCAGGAAGCCTTCGATTCCCATGTCGATGAAGCGCAAAAGCGCGCCCACCGCATCAGTTGCGTGGAGCGAAGAGAGGACCAGGTGGCCGGTGAGAGCGGATTGGACCGCGATCTCGGCGGTCTCACGGTCTCTGATCTCGCCGACCAGGATGATGTCCGGATCCTGGCGGAGGATGGCGCGCAGGCCGTGCGCGAAGCTGATGTCCGCCAGCTTGTTGATCTGGCTCTGGTTGATGTCGTCGAACATGTACTCGACCGGATCCTCGATGGTCATGATGTTGCGGACCTGCTTGTCGAGCTCGTTGATCGAGGCATACAGGGTCGTGGTCTTGCCGCTCCCCGTCGGACCCGACACGATCAGCATTCCGTAAGGGGAATGCAGGATTCGGTGGTATTCGGAGGAGGCTCTCTTTGAAAAGCCGAGCTGGGGCAAGGTGATCAATGAGCGGCTGCGATCGAGCAGCCGAAGGACCAGCTTCTCCCCCCAGATCGTTTCGATCGTCGCAACGCGACAATCGAGCTCGCGGCCATCGATGTTGAGGCTGATCTGACCGTCCTGCGCCCGCCGCCTTTCCACGATGTTCATGCCGGCCATGATCTTCACGCGGGACGCCAGCGCCGCCCCAGTGGCGTTGGGCAGGTGGGCGACGTCCTGGAGGACGCCGTCGATCCGGAGCCGAATTCGCAGGAATTCTCTCTGCGGCTCGATGTGGATGTCGGAAGCGCGATCGCGCAGACCTTGCGTGATCAGAAGGTTCACGATCTCGACCGCCGGCGACGCCGCCGTTATGTTGCCGAGCTCGAGCGTGATGGTCCGCTCCACACCGACACTCATCTGAGGTCGGGACTCCTCCAGGGAACGCGCCGCCTGCTGTAGTCGCGGCCTCACGCTGTGCACGCGGCTCAGGTGGGCCAGGATGTCGGTGCGGCCCGCCACGAAAGCCTCGATCTGGAGCCCCGTCATCAGCCGTAGGTCGTTGATCAAGGAGAGGTTCCCGGGGTCGCTCATAGCGACGGCGATGCGGCCATTGACCCGGCGCAGAGGAAGTACCAGGTTGCGCCGCGCGAAGTCCTCCGGGATCAAGCGTGCAGCTTCAGCGTCCACCTCGCCATGCTTCAAGTCGGCCACCTGGGTGCCCAACTGTTCGCTGATGGCGAGAGTCAGCGCGTCCTCTTCGATGGCCCCCTGGCTGACTAGCAGCGCTCCCACCGGCGCCGGGTTCAGCCGCTGGACGTCGAGGGCCCGCGCCAATTGCTCCTCGGTGATCAAACCCCTCATCAGGAGGAGCTGCCCTAGCCTCTGCTCAGACTCTGTTGTGACCAGCCGCGGAACAACATCAACCCCCTCCGGTGTCATGGGCAGATGTTGGCGCTGCTTACCCTTTCGAGGAATAGGAATTTGCCTACCGATTAGGTCGTTTGTCCCGACTCCGGCCGGACGCCAGGACCAGGTTCCACTTCAATCTGATGTCAGGCCCATCCGCGAGGCGATCAGCATCGCCTCGATGCGGCCGTGGAGGTCGAGCTTTCGGTAAATGCTGGCGAGATGGTTGCGAACCGTCTTGCTGCTGATGCCGCGCGCGGCGGCGATGGTCGGGATCGACTTGGCCTCGCCGATCAGGGTCAGGATTTGAACCTCGGTGGGCGAGAGCAGGCTGCCTGGGTAAGTGCGTACCAGGGACGCTTCGTTGCCGATCCGCGTCAGCACCCTCTGCATCACGCCGGCACCCACCGCTCGATGGCCGCACAGCACGGTCCGCACGCCGACCAGAAACTCTTCGTACGCCGAGTCCTTGTAGAAGATGCCGGCCGCAGATGAGGAGACGGCGGCCATGAGCAGAGCATCATCCTCAGAGCCGGCGAGCAGGATCACTGGTATGCGCGGCTCCTGCTGAGCGAGCAGGTCGGCCAGCTCCTGAGCCGGCAGCGGCTGGGTCTGCAATTCGCAGACCACGAGGTCAGTCTCCCCCTGACGAGCAATCGTAAGGCCGGTGTCGGAGCGGGAAGTGAGTTCGACTCTGGCGTTCAGGGTTGGCGCCGAGAGCAAGCTCTCCAACGCGGCGAGGAAGAGCGCCTGCTGATCGATCAGCAGGATGCGCGGCTCGCTGGAAGTTTCGCCAGTCAGCGGACTCGCGCGCGCGGACCCGTTCGGCACGACGATCACAGCCGGAATGTACGTTTCGAATCCCTGAATTTGTAATGGGAAGGTTCGTACTCCAATCGGGACCAGGCGGTCGAGGTTGAGCATCGGACGCAAGCGCTGCCTGGTACCCGGTACCCACCAACCGGGACATCTTCCTCATTTGCTTTGAGCCTGGGCAGTGTCATGGTCGGGGGGAGCGATTTTGGCCTTAACAGACCAGGCTCAGGGGGGTTGCAAATGGGGCGCAGGGCACGAGGAACGATTTTCTTTCGAATCATCCTGCCGGCGTCCGTCGCCACCAACCTGGCTCTCGGCCTCTACATAATCGCTTCGCTCCGTCCAGACGGATGGATCGGCTGGGACGTGGCCTTGACTGCCTGTCTCTGCTGCTTTGTGGCCGGCTTCTTGACAGCAGCCGGCTGGTCCAGGTCGTACTGGGGGGGCGTGATGACGCGGCAGGTCGGGGCTTGGCGTCAGATCGTCGATGCGATCTTCGTCTGGCTTGACGACCTGCCCGTCTCCGCCGACGCGATGCTTAAGCTGAAGCGTTCCGTCGACGACGCCATCGTGGGCGGGAAGTAAAAAACCCGGGCGGTACTCCCAAGCCAGCGGACGCGTCCGTCGGCTTGACCAGCTGACTGGTTGGTTGCTAGACCTCGACCAGTCCCTTGCGCACCGCGTACAGGACGGCCTGGGCGCGATCGTAGATGCCGAGCTTCTCGTACGTGTTGCTCACGTGGTTGCGGACCGTCTTCTCGCTGATCTTGAGTCGAAAAGCGATCTGCTTGTTGGCCATTCCCGTCGCCAGCAACCTCAAGATCTCGATCTCGCGGGCAGTCAGCCCGTCGTAGAACTGCTTGGGGGTGGTGGCGCCCGTCAGCATCTCGAGCACACGGTTGGCTACCGCGCCGGCCATCACCCGCTCGCCTGACATGATCGCGACAATGCTGCTGACGACAGCCTCGGCACGCGAGTCCTTCAGGACGTAACCACCTGCGCCCGCCTTCAGAGCCTGGATCACGTGATTGTCGGCGTCGAAGGTGCTCAGGAGCATGACCTTGATCGAGGGATCGGCTTCAACGATCTGCCGCGTCGCTTCGATCCCGTCCATGTTGGGCATCTTCAAGTCCATCAGGACGACGTCCGGCTTGAGCGTGGCGGCAAGTTTCGTCGCTTCAACTCCGTCACCTGCCTGCCCGACGATCTCGACACGTGGATCCTCACCAAGCAGATGCGCAAGGCCGGTGCGAAAGAGGGTCTGGTCATCGGCGATGAGTACGCGGACAGGTCGGGTCGCGGTCATAGTCATGCGCTTATCTCCGGTACGAGTAATTCCTGTGGCGAAATCAGGTCTTTGATCGGCACAAGCTCCTTGGGAAAGATCGCAAGGACCTTCGTGCCGTGGCCGCCAAAACTCTCGATCTGCAGCTTTCCGCCAAGGATGACGGCGCGCTCACGCATGCCGACCGTTCCCATTCCCAGGAGGCGGGACTCATCGGTGTCTACGCCTCTCCCGTCATCCCGAACCTCGACGGCCAGGTGACTGAGTGAATAGCGTTTGAGAGCGACTCTAACCGCATTTGCGCCGCTGTGCATGCGGACGTTTGCGAGCGCCTCCTCGATGATGCGATAGACATTCAGAGCGATCTGCGGTCGCAGTCTGGCCGGCCAGCCGCGCTGCACGCTCAGATGGGCTTCGATGCTTGTCTTCTCGTGGAACCGCGCGATCAGCAGACGCACCTTGTCTACGAAGCTGTCGCCCATCCCTTCCTCGCCGCGCAGCTCATAGAAGAGCCCGCGCAGCTCGTTGAGAACGTCCCTCGTCGAGTCCTGGAGACCATCCACCTCGAGGAGGACTGACTGGCGACCGACCTGCGAGGCTTTGAAGTTCTCGAGCTCGACCAGCATCGAGGTCAGGGTCTGGGCGACTCGGTCGTGGAGCTCACGCGCGAGCAGCTGCTTGATGTTCTGTTCCAGCACGACACGCCTGGCCATGGCCCTCGATGCTCTGGGCACCACGCCTGGCAAAGTCACGCTCTCCCCCCTTAACGATCAACCCCAGTCGGCCGGCGGGACATTCGCTTCCCGGACCGCTGTAGTAGGAACCCGGCCACTTGTCCTAAAAGCGGCCCACCCAATTTGGGTCAGTCCTACTACCAGTTGTGACTAAACGCCACTCCCGGGGGGAAGTCAATGGTCAGAATTGACCATCTTTCCACCGGTTCTGCCCATGTTTTGCTCACCTTATTAACAAACCTCCGACTGCGGGCGGCTTGTCCCCGAGGCGAAGCTGGCGATCGCCTGGGCTCGGGTTCGCACGCGGAGCTTCTTCAAAACCTTCTGGACATGCTTGTTGACCGTCGATGTCGAGACGCCGAGATGGGAGGCGATCTCGCGGTTTGACCAGCCTCGCCGGAGCTCGGCCAGCACCTGGGCCTCTCGCTTAGTGAGGCCGTACTCGAGGACCCCATTGGGACGCTTGACCATGCCTTCGGTAAGAAAGTTCCGGAAGCGCTCACGGCTGGACACCCGGGCAATGCTCCTGACAGCAGCCAGGGTCTCAGCAGCCGGCAGATCCTTCGGCAGATAGGCGTCAGCCCCACAGATCTGGGCTGCCTCGGCAACCTCAGGATCGAGGGAGGCAGAGATCATGATGACGCGCACCTCAGGGTGCATTCGGCGCATCCCTCGGATGGCGGCGAGGCTGTCTTGCCCAACCGCCAGGACCAGGTCGATCAGGACGACGTCGACAGGATTGACGGCCAGGGTCGGCAGAACGCTCGTCGCGTCAGTCAGCTCCCAGGCGACGTGCAGATCCGGATCGGTCTCTAGGAGGCGGCTGAGTCCAAGCCGGAAAACGGGATGGTCATCGACGATGCCGATGCTGAACAGTGTCGGTCCCCCCTCAGTCTCTAGAACATTCATTTGTACATGACGCGCAGACCCTTGTCCATTTGACCGATTGAACGGCAGGTCGGTGGATGCACCGTCGGGTGCGCGGCAGGTGCTTGCGATGCGATTCAACTCAGCTAGAACGCGGAGAGCCCGGAGAGTGTTCGTTTCAGCGGTGACCGCGAACTCTGTCGCGAGCCAAGCAACCCACCGAATTACCGGTGGTGGGCCGCGCTGGACTCGCCGTTCAGCCCGTTGGGGCCGGATGCGGCCGGGCGGTGCTGAACGCGCCCGGTGTGAGCTTCACGACGTAGAAGCCCCAGAACCCGTCGCTGTACCAGACCTCGTTACGGCTGGTGTCGAAGGTAGGCGCGCTCATCGCGAAGTTGCCCCCGTTGATCCCCGCGTAGGCCGGGCTGGGCGGCCTGGACGGCGCGTTGAAATAGGCCATCTCGTAGGGGTGCAGGAGGTCCTGGATGTTGAACACACGAAGGCCGCTCAAGATGAAGCTGCAGGCGACGTAGGTCGGGTCGACCGCCGTCGGCACGTTGCAGTAATGGGCGGCGTAGCCCTGGACCCCGCTCTTGGCGCCGTAGTCGTTCTGCTGGTCGCCGCTGCGCGCGCTGGTTTGGTTGACCGCCAGACGCAGGTTTGAAACGACGAACGGGCTTCGGTCGTTCCGGATGTCGATGATCCGCGCCGCCCCAACGCTGGCGTTGGGGTCGTACCCGCCGTTTTGAATGGCGCTTTGGCTCGGATGGGTGGTTGTGTTGGTGTACTCGTCTACCTCGACCAGGTAGGGGTGGCCCTTCTCGCTGAAGGGGATGGCGTTCTGCGGGATGCTCACGCCCGGCCAGGAGAGCTTGCTGACCACCGGCACGTTGGGGTTGAGCTGGTGTTTGTTGATCTCGCTGACGTCGAGGATGATCAGGCCTGGCAGGGCGGTGTCGGCGATGTATAGCCGGTTGCCGTCTCCGCTGACGCTCATGCCATGCGGCGCGTAGTCGCCCGTGCCCCAGATGGTGATGGGTACCCTCGGGTTGGTCAGGTCGACGGCGGCAAGCGTGTGCCCGCCGGTCGAGCTCACGTAGAACACGGTCCCGTCGGGCGAGAAGGCGCTCTCGTGCCCGAGGATGCCCATCGGAGTCGACGAATCGAGCGCGGGATGCCGGCAGTCATTGCTCACGTCGTAGACATCGACGAAGCCAGGATTGAAAGTCGGGTAGCCCATGTCGGCGGCCAGGAGGCCGCGCTTTTGGTTCAGCCGTAGCGACTCGTGCGGCGACAGCATGGCCGGGGTGGTCAGGCTCGCCGTGTGAACGGGATGGGCATGGTCGGTCATGTCGAGGACGTATACGCCAAGGCCTTCCTGCGCGTTGTTGGGCGCGCTGGTCGGAAAGAGCAGCGTGCTGTCGTAGAAGGCGCAGTCGTGACCGCTAGCGTCGATGTAGCGCTCGACCCGGAAGCCGCCGGAGCCGCCAAAGGTGCCGACCTGGGCGGTGTTGCAGCGATAACCCATGGCGGCACGCCCGTTGTCGACCTCGGCCTTGGGCACCCGGCCCTGGGCACCGGTTTCCGGGAGCGACTGCTTGTCGCAGGCGAGCTGTGGGGTGGGGCCGGCATACAGCTGAGCGCCGCTCACGGTCGAGGGCGCAGCCAGCACCAGGAGCAGCGCGGCGAAGGCAGGTACCAGTGTTCGCACGGGAAAACCGGCCATCGTACATGACCGTACTACGGATAGACGGTCTATAGCAATTCGTTATAACGGAAGCTCCGTCCGGCTGGTCCGCGCCGCGTTCTCAAGTGCCGTGCCAAGCAGCGGGTGGTGGGCCGCGGTGGACTCGAACCACCTACCTCCGCGTTATCAGCACGGCGCTCTGCCAGTTGAGCTAGCGGCCCAGGTCGGGTTTGTGGCAGGGGCGGAAGGATTCGAACCCTCGGCCCGCGGTTTTGGAGACCGCCGCTCTGACCAGACTGAGCTACGCCCCTACGAACCGGAAGCAAGTTTACCCGGGCACACTGGACAACCATGGCCACCTTCGTCGCCAATGTCGGGGTCAACGCGGCCCACACCGCGCACTCACCGCTTTTCGCGGACGGCAGCTTTCGGCTCCTGCCGATCCCCGAGCGAGTCGCCTGGTCGCCGCCAATGCTGCGCCTCGGCGATCTCCCCGACCTGGCTCCCTATGCCCCGGTCGGCTGGCTCGATCGCGCGGTCCACCTCGACCCCGACCTAACGTCGCCGATCCCAACCTACGGCGACAACTGCCGGCGCGCCGGGCGGGCCTTCAGCCTCCGCCGTGCGCGACCGGGCGATGAAATCCTCTTTCTGGCACGTCTCCATCCGTGCGGCTTCTTCCTCGTCGGCCGGCTGGTCGTGGCGGCCGTCCTGGCTGACGTCCTCGAGGATCCCGGACGGGGCTGGTGGGACGCCAACGCCCACGTCCGGCGGGCCCGGGCCACCGGCTGCTGGGACTCCTTCTGGGTCTTTCGCGGTGGCGCCGGCAGTCAGCTCTTCGCGCGGGCGCGTCCCTTTGGACGCAGCGAGGCCGAATCGCTCTTCGGAACCGGCTGGCTCTGGCGACCGCACCGGACCGAGCTGCAAACCATCGGCTCTTACACCCGGGCCGTTCGCCGCCTGGCTTGAGCGAGCTCCCCGTACTGATCGTCGGCGACGTTCACGGCGACCTGGAGCGTCTGTTCACAGCTCTCAAGCCGTACCCGCCTCAGGAGTGGCGGACCATCTTCCTGGGCGACCTTGTCGACGGGGGCCCGTTCGGCGTCGGAGCGCTCCGCTACGCTCGTGACCGGCCGAATTCGACAGTGCTTCTGGGCAACCATGAGGTCGCCATGCTGAGGGCGCTCCGCGACCCGGAGTCCATCGGCGGCTGGCTGAGCGTCGGGGGCGAGCTGCACGACCTCGAAGAATTGAGGAAGGACCCCACGCTGCAGGCCTGGCTCCTGGATCGCCCCGCCCTGCTGATGCTCGACGACGGGACGATCGTCGAGCACAGCGATAACGACGGCTACTGGGAGCTGGCGGGGAGCGGCGATCCGAAGGTGGTCAACGCCACCATCCGCGAGCTGCTGGCGGAGCCGGGCCGAGAGGCCGAGCTCTGGGCGGCACTCAGCCCCCGCTCGATCTTCAAGCGTCCGGGGCGCTTACAGCGCTGGCTCGAGCGCACCGGCGCGGAGCGGGTCGTGCACGGGCACACCCCCCACTCGGCGGCGAAGCCAGAGGTCTACGGCGGCGGCCGGGCGATCAACTTCGACGGCGGTCTGAGCCGATTCGGGCGCCCGCGCTACCAGCGGCTGGCCCCGGTGCAGGCCTCGGTCGGCCCGCTGGGTGTCCAGGGTCGGGGATCACTAAACTGAGGCCACATGGCTGACGTCCTGAGCCCGCCGGCGGCGCCGCCGAAGCGAGGTTCCGGAAAGGCGATGATCACGCCCCAGCGAATCGCGCGTCGGGTGCGCGAGCTGGGGCGCGAGATCTCGGGGACCTACCAGGACATCGACCAGCCGCTCGTCATAGTCGTGATCCTGAAGGGCGCCGCGGTCTTCGCCTCCGACCTTCTCCGCGCCCTCAGCATCCCGGCCGAGCTGGAGTTCGTCAGGGCATCCAGCTACGGGGCGGGGACAGCCAGCTCCGGCAGGGTCAAGTTCGCCCACCTCGTCGAGGGCCCGCTCACCGCAAGACACGTCCTCCTGGTCGAGGACATCGTCGACTCCGGCCGCACCATCAACGTGATCTTGAAAAAGCTGCGCCGGCAGCGACCCGCCTCGATCCGGCTGGCGTCTCTGCTCGACCGGCCCGCTCGGCGCGAGGTCCCCACCCACATCGACTTCACCGGCTTCGTCATCCCGGACCGATTCGTGATCGGCTACGGTCTCGACTATGCCGGGCTCTACCGCGAGCTCCCAGGCATCTATTCGCTCGGCTGACGGGCGGCCGTTCGCCGAGCTGGTCGACGCCCACAAAAGCTACGGCGACGTCCAGGCGCTGAAAGGTGTGTCGCTCGCCGTCAACGCCGGCGAGCTGGTGGCGATGCTCGGACCCAACGGCGCCGGCAAGACGACGGCCATCAGCCTCATGACGGGGCTGCGCAAGCCGACCTCCGGGTCGGCGCGGCTCTTCGGGCTGGCACCCACCGACATCCGCGCCCGAAGCCGGATGGGAGTGATGCTGCAGGAGTCCGGCGTCCCGCTTTCGCTGCGGGTCCGCGAGATCGTCGACCTTTTCCGGACTTACTACCCGCGCCCATTGCCGACTGAGCGCGTGCTCGAAATCGCCTCCATCAGCGACCTCGGCGGGAAGCTGATCTCGCAGCTTTCCGGCGGTCAGAAGCAGCGCGTCTACTTCGCGCTGGCCGTCTGCGGCGACCCCGACATGCTCTTCCTGGACGAGCCGACCGTGGGACTCGATGTGGCCTCGCGGCGCGCCTTCTGGGAACAGGTGCGGGCGCTCGTCGGCGGCGGCAAGGGAATCGTCCTGACCACCCACTACCTTGAAGAAGCCGACGCCCTGGCTACGCGCGTCGTCGTCGTCGATCACGGCGTGAAGGTCGCCGAGGGCAGCCCGGCCGCAATCAAAGACCGCGTGCCCGGAAAGAAGGTCAGCTTCACGACGGCGGGACCCCTGCAGGACGCCGACTTCCGCGACCTCGCTATCCAGAACCTGTCGATCCGCGACTCGACGGTCGAGCTGCTCACGAACGAGCCCGAGGCGGTCCTCAAAGCCCTCTTCGAGCGCGGTACGCAGATCCGCGACCTGGAGGTCGTCGGCGCGGGCCTGGAGGAGGCCGTGCTGAGCCTCACCGAGGGCCGGGGATGAAGACGGCTCGGCTGCTGCCCATGGTCGCGGCCCAGACCCGGGCGGAATTCTTGAAGCTCTGGCGCCTGCCGGCCTTCTCGGTGACGAGCATCGCGCTGCCGGCCGTCTTTTACCTCTTCATCGGGCTCCAGCAAGGTCAGTACTCCAGCGTCAACATCCACACCTACATCCTCGCCTCGCTCGCAGCCTATGCCGCGGTTAACGTCTCTCTTTTCTCGTTCGGAATCAGCGTGGCGGTCGAACGCGGCGAGCGGATGGACGCGCTCATGCGCGCGACGCCGCTGCGGCCGATCGCCTACCTGATTGGCAAGGTGGCGACAGCCATCGGGTTTGCGTTCGTCGCCCTGGTCGCCCTCTACGTCGTCGCCTACATCCTCGGCAAGGTCCTGCTGCCGATCGATCAGTATGTGAACCTCACCGCGCGCCTCCTGATCGGCATGGTCCCGTTCATCGCGATGGGCTTCGCAGTCGGGTACCTCTTCGGGCCGCGCGCCGCACTGCCGGTCATCAACCTCGTCTACCTGCCTATGGCTTTCGCCTCGGGGATCTTCTTTCCGGTCCGAGTCCTGCCCGACTTCATTCAGAAGATCGCGCCCTACCTGCCGATGTACCACTACGGGCGCCTGGCCTGGAACGCCGTCGGGGTCAGCGAGGAAAACCTGCTCCAGAGCGTCCTCTGGCTCGCCGGCTACCTGGTCCTCTTCACCGCTCTCACGATCTGGGCCGCGCAGCGCGAAGAGCAGCGCCGGTTCTCCTAGAGCACCGCCTCTAGCAGCAGCTTCAAGCGAGCCAGGTCGCTCTCCAGGGCAGCCGCCGCCCGGCGCTCGACCACCCGTTCGAGGGCCCGCGGATAGCCATACAGGCGAAGCGTGAGGTCGAGCCTTGTAGCATCCCCCACCGGGGCGAAGGTGACCTCGAGGAACCGTCGCCAGCGATCTGAACCTCCGCGCAGCAAGAAGCGCTCACCCTCCTCCAGGACCACCACCTGCGGCCGGCGGACCAGCGGTTGCGCCTGCCACTGCGACATCCGGTCAAGGTCGGACACGTACTCCCAGACCCGCGCCGGCGAACGTCGGATGAGAGAGCCGGCCGAGACCCGGATCAGGGCTGCAGGCCCCAGCTGTGCGAGATCTCGCCTCCCGGCTCGAGGACGATCACCGCTTCGCCGGTCTGGAAGGCGTTGGCGGGGCAACTCATCGGCTCGACGGCCAGGCCCCGGCGGCGCTGCCCCGGCGGCAGGGTGTCACCGCTGAAGAGCTGGACGTACGGAAGCGACGACTCGCCCCAGAGACGAACGACGTAGCGGCCCTCGATCTGGACGTGCCAGATCCCGTCGCTCACCTCCAGGTCGGTGAAGGCGGTGTCCAGCGCCAGGTCGCCGATGCGGCGACCCGCTTGGAAGTCAGCCGGCGTGCGCTCCCCCGTCGGGATCAACCCCTCGTTCACGACCAGCCGCGAGCGGGCCGGCACGGTCAGCGTGAGGTCGTCCACCAGCTCGGTGCCGGCGCTCAAGTAAGGGTGCTGGCCGAATCCGTACGGCGCCCGCCTGTCACTCAGGTTGCGGGCCGTGGCCTTCACCCGCAGGCCTGTGGCCCCAACCTCATAGGCGACCTCCAGTCCCAGCGTGAACGGGTAGCCGGGCTGGGCAGGCAGTGTGACGGCGAGGCGGACCAGGTGGGCCTTCTGCTCGAGCGGGCGCCAGGGCAGCCAGCGGACGAGTCCGTGTATCGCGTTGTGCCTGGCGACCTCGTTGATGGGGAGCTGATTGTTCTCACCCGCAAATTCGAAGAAGCCGTCCCGGATGCGGTTCGGCCAGGGCGCCAGGAGCTGGCCGCGGCCGCCGCTGCAGATGTCGTCCTCGCTGAAACCGTCGAGGATCCGCTCCGGTCCCACCGAGTACTCGCGCAGGGTGGCGCCGACCTCCGTCACCACCGCGCGGCGGTCGCCGTGCGCGATCTCGAACTGCTGACCGGAGGGCTTAACGTTAGGTGCCATGAAAGGAGCCACCGCGAATTTCACCATCCGGCCGGCCGGTCATGACGACCTGGCCGCAATCATGGGCATCTACAACTGGGCAGTGAACCAGACCTTCGCGACGATTGACGCCGAGCCGCTCTCTCGGGAAGAGGCGGAGGACTGGTGGGAGGCGCACGGCAAGAAGAGCCGGCTGCTGGTAGCCGACGGCGAAGAGGGCGTTGTCGGCTGGGGCCGGCTCTTGCCCTGGGGCCGCCGGGGCCTGACAGCCACTGTCGAAGACCTCGTCTATGTCGATCCGCTTCATCACGGCAGCGGGATCGGCAAGGCGCTGCTTGGACGGCTCCTGGAGGAGGCGCACGCGATGGGCTACCGGACGATCGTCGCCAGCGTCGCGGCTGACAACCGGGCCGGAACCCGCCTGCATGAGGCGATGGGGTTCAAGAACGTGGGCACCATCCACGAAGGGGCTTTCAAGTTCAACCGCTGGATGGATATCACGCTCATGGAGCGCCAGCTGGGCTAGCCGGCCGCAAAAGCCGGCGGGAAGAGCACCTTCATCTGCCCATCGGCCTGCCACTGGCCGACGACCGCTGCCGCCCGCCGGTTCTGGCCCGCGTCCGGGTTGCCCTGGGGCGCGAACTTGATTCCGGCCCCATTGATCGCCTGGCCAGGGGGCACGTCGACCGCCAGCGCGGCGACCCGCACGCTTTCTGCGCTGAGGCCGCCATTGACCTTTGGAAGCACGTCGTGGAAGAGCGCCCAGCCCCCCACAAAGCCGGCGACCCCTGGGATCCCCATGGCGGCCCCGCCGTTGAGCGCAGCGTAGCGAGCCGAAGCTTCGGCCAGCAGCCCGCGCGCCTCGACCGATAGGGCGGCTGGGCTGATCACCTGGTCGGGCTTGTCGGCCGCATAGACACCGGTGGCTTTGCTGCCCAGGCGGCGCTGGAAGTCGGGCATGCAGAAAGCCGAGCTGGTGCCGATCGCCCCCCGCAGCTGGAGCTTGCTGTCGAGGACGGCCTGCCAGATCGCGATGCCGTCGTCCAGGTAGCTGACGTCCCAGAGGTAGTCCGGCCGGGCAGCGGCCAAGCGGCTGACAACCTCCGCCGGATCGAAGCTGCGCGGATCGTAGGCAAGGCTGGCGATCACCTGGACGCCATCCGCCTTCGCCTGCGCGGCCTCGCCGTCGGCGACCGAGCGCCCATAGGGGTCGGTGGTATGCAGGATCACGACTCGCGACTGGGCCGCCGCCATCCCGGCCTGTGGCAGCAGCACCTGCACTGTGAAGCGCGCTGCCATCCGGCCCAGCGTGCTGCCGGTCGCGACGGTTCGAAAAACGTAGCGCCGGTGGAGCGTGACCTCGTCGGCGACGGCGCCGGTCTCCCAGTAGACGACGTGGCGCTGGTCGGCTCGAGTCGCCGCGGCGATCGCGATGTCACTTCCGTAGGAACCCACGATGAGCTGGACGTGCTCCCGGTCGACGAGCTGGTCGACAGCGGCGACCGCCTGGTTCGGCGTCTGCGCGTCGAGGACTTTGAGCTGCAGGTCCGCGCTACGCGACAGGCCCTGGCGCTGGGCCAGCTCGAGCGCGGCGCGAACTCCAGCCAGCTCCTGCTTGCCGCCGGGAGCCTGCGGGCCCGACAGCGGGTAGATGGCGCCGATCAGCGTCGGGGTCGTCGACTGGCTGAGGCTGCAAGCGCCCAGCAGGAGTGCCGCACCGAGCAGCAGGGCCAGCTTGCGCATGGCGAAGAGATTACGACGCGGTGTCGGGGGGCTCCGGCGAGAGATGAGGCGATCCAGGTGGTTCGAGCCCTAGGAGACGACGAGCACGGAAGGGAGCGCGTCCGTCGACGCGTGACCGACGCGCACAGGAGTCGACACCGGGATCGGGCCGCATGGGCGGCTCAGATCCGGCGGGGATCCCCCGGCGCCGCGTCAGGCGGTGTTGAGTTGCTCCCTGAGCTTCGATGCTGTCGCGAAGCCGTAATTGACGTGTCGCGTCGTCCCGTCCGCGTCGAGCACGACGGTCGTGGGTACGGTCAGCACGCGGAAGCGCCTGGCCAAAGCGGCCTCGACCACCGCGTCAACCTTGCGGACCGGCACACCCTCCAGGCTCGACAGAGCCGGCTCTTGGTGGGTTCGGCAGACAGAGCAGGAGTCGGTCGTGAAGTAGAGGATGGAAGGTCCGTCGGCGCGCGTGAGAGTGCCCACTTCTCCCACGACACGCCGGCGGGCCCGCCAGCCGGCCAGCTTCACGCCGACCCCAGCCAGGCCGGCCGCCACCCCGGCGATCCCCAGGGCGGCGGCCTGAACTTCAAATGTCACGATGCTCTGAGGACTCCCGCCCTCCCGAGCAAGAAGTAGATCTGGCACCCGACGCAGTAGCTGAATGCCAGGTTGACGAACGCGAGGACAGCGACAAGGAGCGACAGCGCCAGCCCTAGGGCAGGCACGAACGGCAGCAGCAAAGAGGCCACCACCAGAAACACCCCACCCAGGCCCTGCGCGAAGTTGTGCGGCTCGGGGCGGTCCTCAACGGGCCGCGGCTTGACGATGCCGCGCGGCTTCAGGACCTGGAAATAGATCTGCTTGAAGAGAGCCAGGCGGTTGTCGACAGTGCCCGCCAGGAGCACGACCGCGAGGGCTGGGATCAGCCAGACCGCCGGCCAGAACACGAAGCTGGCGACGAACGCGACCAGGACCGTGAGCACGATCCCGGTCTGGTTCACCTGGAGTGCTGAGTGATCAACCATCGGTTCCTATCCTTCTTTTGATTTGGAGCGGCCCACTCGGGCCGCCTGCCGCGCGCTGCGGCGCGCGAGTCTGAGCGGAAGGGCCTCTTTCCATCTGCTGCCTACTTCTCGATGGGTGCCTTTATCAGGCTGCCCCACTCCGTCCAGGAGCCGTCGTAGTTGCGGACGTTCGGGTAGCCCAGCAGCTCGGTCAGCACGAACCAGGTGTGGGCGGAGCGCTCACCGATCCGGCAGTAGGCGATCGTGTTCCGGTCGGGAGTGATGCCCTGGGCGCCGTAGAGCTCCTTCAAGTCGCCGACATCCTTGAAGGTGCCGTCCTCCTTGACCGCCTTGGCCCAGGGGATGTTCTTGGCGGTCGGGATGTGCCCACCCCGCTGAGCGCCCTCCTGGGGCAGGTTCTCCGGTGCCAGCAGCTCGCCCGAGTACTCGCCAGGCGAGCGGACGTCAACCAGTCCGGACTTGCCGATGGCGTCCTTGACGTCGTCCCGGTAGGCGCGGATGTCCTCCCGCGGTGAGCCGCTGAACTTGTAGCTGGTCGGTGAGTGCTTGGGCTCGTCGGTGGTGAACTGCCGGCCTTCGGCCTCCAGCTTCACCCGGCCGCCGTCGATCAGCTTGACGTTGTCGTGGCCGTAGTACTTGAGCGTCCAGTACGCATAGGCGGCAAACCAGTTGTTGTTGTCGCCATAGAGCAGGATCGTGGTGCTGGGCTCGATCCCGCTCCGGCTCAGGAGCTCCTCGAGCTTGTCCTTGGGCGCGAGGTCGCGAACCGGCTTGGCCTGGAGGTCGTTGCGCCAGTCCCAGCCCACCGCGCTGGGGAGGTGGCCCTTGGAGTAGGCCGTGGTGTCGACGTCGACCTCGACGACGCGTACGCCGGGATCGTTCTGGTGCTCGGCGGCCCAGTCGGTCGAGACGAGGGCCTCCGGGTTGGCTATGTGTCCGTTACTTCCCATTTGGAATACCTACCTCCGTGAATTTGAGTGGGCGACAAAAGTCACTTGCATTGGCAAAGAAAAAAGACCGGATACCTTCTCCGCGGCGAAGTTCAGCCGGGGAAGGGGTGTTCCGGTCCTAGCGGGTACAGAAGCAGGCGGGAGCGTGTACGAGCCGCATCGCGGGAAACTGGACGTTGCTCACCGGCCGCATCGCCAACATTAAACCAAACATCGGTACTCTCTTGTTCCATGCCGTTGCAGCTCTGGAAGTACCAGGCTCTCGGCAACGACTACCTGGTGGTCGACCTGCCCGCTCCACTGGAAGAGCTGAGGCGCCTCGCCCCGACTATCTGCCACCGCCACTTTGGGCTCGGCTCCGATGGCCTCCTGGCCTTCGATCCCGAGGCGATGTCGGTCCGGGTATTCAACCCTGACGGCAGTGAGGCTCAACGCAGCGGCAACGGCCTGCGGATTACGGCCACCCACGCCGTCCTCTTGCACGGCGCCTCGAGGACGTTCGAGATCACCACTCAAGCAGGCGCGAACCAGGTCGATATCCTCTCCGTACTCGGCCCGGTCGTGGTCTCCGAGGTGAACATCGGACGGCCCTCGTTCCGGGCGGCCGACCTTCCAGCGTTGATCGAGGGCGAGCCGCGGCGGGTCACGCTGGAGACGCCCGCCGGGCGAGTTCACGCGGCTCTGGTCTCGGTGGGCAACCCGCACGCGGTCATCTTCGACGAGGTCGTCGACGCTCGCCGGGCGGCCCAGCTCGGACCCCACGTCGAACGGCACCCGCTGTTCCCGGAGCGGACCAACGTCCAGCTGGTCGAGGTGATCGACCGCGCGCACGCCCGGATCGAGATCTGGGAGCGGGGCGCCGGCTACACGCTGGCTTCGGGAACGAGCGCCAGCGCGGTGGCGGCGGTGCTGATGCGCGACGGCCTGGTCGACGACGAGGTGGCGATCAGCATGCCCGGCGGGCGGCTCCAGGTCCGGCGGGACGCGGACGGCAACCTGGTCCAGACCGGGCCGGCCCAGCGCGTCTACCGCGCCGAGGTCGAGCTGGCCGACCTCGAGGGCGTGCTCAGAGGTGTCTCGCGACTTGAGATTCGACCAGGAGGGGCGGCGATGCCTCGTACCTTTCAGGGCCCGTAGTCGTCGGTGCGATGCTGCATAAGTATTCAGGGACGTTTGGCGGGGCAGAGGCGTAATTTGGCTACGAATTCCGCATCTCTTTGCACAATCGTCGATGTAGAGGCCGCAGGCTGGCCAAGGGCCTCGGCTTGACTGCATGAAGATGCCTTAGAGGTGCATGTTTATGCATCGCCTCGACTTCGACGTCCGAACGTTGCCGAATCTCCCTTCCTGGTTCCTTATGCCAGACTTGGCGAGTTCTCCGGGTCGTCGCATCTGGTTGCAGACCTGGCAATTGCCGCAGCGGGCGCTAGCCTCAGCCGGTCAGCGGGTCGCGATGACCTTGAGGCCCCGATCCGCCGCGGTCAAGACTCTGGCCCCGTCGCGCTCGACGATGACGTCGTCCTCGATCCGGATCCCGCCCCAGCCCGGGATGTAGACGCCAGGCTCGATCGTGATCGCCATCCCCGCCTCGAGGACATAGGCTGAGCCGGGCTCGAGGCTCGGGTCCTCGTGGGCTTCGAGCCCGATCCCGTGGCCGACGCGATGGATGAAGTGGTCTCCGTACCCGGCCTCGGAGATGACGCGACGGGCGGCCTGGTCGACCGCCCCGGCTGTGACCCCCTGACGGACGGCCTCGATCGCCCGGTCGCGGGCCTCCAGGACGACGCGGTGCACCTCCAGCTGCTTCTCATCAGGATCGCCGGCGACCGCCATTCGGGTCGTGTCCGCGTGGTACCCGGCCTGGCTGGCGCCGAAGTCCAGAAGAACCAGGTCGCCCTCGGCGAGCGGCTGGTCGCTCGGCGAGTGGTGGGGCAGCGCGGAGTTGGGTCCGAACTGGACGAGGGACTCGAAGGAGAGCCGGCACCCCTCACTCCCGATCAGGGCGGCGAGCCGGGCGCTCACCTCCAGCTCGGTCTGCCCTGGGCGGAGCTCAGCCAGGATCGTGTCAGTGACCCTGTCCGTGGCCTGAGCCGCCTGGGCGAGGAGCTCGATCTCGGCCGGCATCTTGACAGCCCGCAGGCGGCGCACCCCCACGCTGCAGTCGATCAGCTCCCCCGCGCGGAGCGCCTCCGCCCGGGCGACCGTCAGGTGGACTTTCTCCACGCCCAGGCGAGAGGCGTCGCCGAGCGCTTCGCGGACCAGCTGGAAGCCATCCTCGCCGTCGGCGTAGGCAGCCACCTCCACGTCGCCGGCGCTGCCCTCGGCGTTCTCCCGCTCGAGGGCTGGGACCACCAGGACGGCGGTGCCGTCGCTGACGGCAAGGGCCAGGACGCGTTCGTACGGCCTGCAGAAAAAGCCGGTCAGGTAGCCGATGGAGGTGGGGTCTGTCAGGCAGGCGGCGCTGACGCCTTCCGACCGCATCCAGTCCTGGAATCGTTTCAGGCTCATGTGGGGAGACTTAGGCTAAGGCAACGTAATGTCAGAAGGATCTTCTCGAGCAGGTAACCGTCTCCTGCTGGCGCTCGGTCTGACCGCCGTGGTGCTCGTCATCGAGCTGGCGGGTGGCCTGCTCTCGCACTCACTCGCGCTGCTCTCCGACGCCGGCCACGTGCTGACCGACGTGTTTGCGCTGGGCCTGGCCTGGTTCGCGGTCAGCCAGGGCGAGCGGCCGGCTGACGCCCGGCGCACATACGGCTATCAGCGAGTCGAGATCCTGGCGGCGATGGTGAACGGCGCCACCCTGATCCTGCTCGTGGGCGGGATCGGCTACGAGGCGGCGCGGAGGTTCCTGCACCCGGAGCCAGTTACCGGCGGGATCGTCATCGTGAGCGCGCTCGCCGGGATCGCGATCAACGCGTTCGTGGGCTTCCGGCTGCACAACGCCGGCGGCGGCATCAACGTCAGGGCCGCGATGCTCCACGTGGTCGGCGACATCGCCGCCTCCGTCGGCGTCGTGGTCGCCGGAGCGGTGATCCTGTTGACCGGTTGGCTCTTCATCGACCCCCTGCTCTCGATCGCCATCGCCGCCTTGATCGCCTGGGGCGCCCTCCGGATCGTGATCCAGACCGTCGACATCCTCCTCGAGTCCACGCCGCGCGGCATGAAGCTGCGCGATGTCCAGTCGGAGATCCTGTCCAGCGCCGGCGTGGACGGCGTGCACGACCTGCACGTCTGGTCGCTTTCGCCCGAAGAGGTGGCGCTGAGCGCCCATCTGGTGCTCAGCGAGCGGTCGCTGGCCGACGCCGAGCACCTGGTGGCCGACCTCTCCAGCCGGCTCGACAAGCGGTTCCGGATCGGCCATACCACGATCCAGGTCGAGTACTGCCACCCCTGCAAGGATGACCTCCACGGCGGGGCTCCCGAGGAGCTGATTATTCGATCGCCAGGATCTTGACCGTGTAGGACCCGCCCGGGGTCTCCACCTCGACGCTCTGGCCGGGCCGCTTGCCGAGCATCGCCTTCCCGATCGCGGATTCGAAGCTAACCCTGCCGTTTTTTGGGTCCGCCTCCGCCGGTCCCACGATCCGGTACGCCTCCTCCGGGCCCCCCTCTTCCTGGAAGCGGACGGTGGAGCCGACCTCAACGTGGTCGGAGGGTGGCGCGGCTTCGATCAGCGTGTGGTTCTTGATGATCGCCTCCAGTTCGGCGATCCGCGACTCGATGAACCCTTGCTCGTTCTTGGCCGAGTGGTACTCGAAGTTCTCACTCAGGTCGCCGAGTTCGCGGGCGGCCTTGATCTTCTCGACGATGGCCGGCCGGCGAACCTTGGTGAGCTCTTCGACCTCGGCTTTGACGGCCGCCAGTCCCTCCGCTGTGATGGGCACATCTGCTGGCATCTAACCGAGTCTAGAGGACTGTAACCAGGCCGACGAGAAAACAGGCGCAAGGAAAACATTGCTATTACGTCGCTCTTTTACTGCGTTATGCGCTTATCCTGTGCGCCAACATTCCCGCCGTTAGGAGGTTCTGGTTAAACGATGGCATTCTTTACGCGGCAACGACTTCTCACGATCGTGATGGCGTTAATGGGTCTGCTGCTGATTGCGGGCTCCGCCCTCAGCAGCTTCGGCAACATCTTGTTCCCGGTTGACGTCCTGGTCGGCACCCACGCTTCGGTGGCCGGCATGGCGTTCGGCGCCGGCATCTGCCTGGCGGCCTGGAACCCGTCCCAGAACATCAGCTGGGTTCGGATCTCGATCCTCTACGCCGTACTCGTCCTGGTCTACGACGTCATCGCCGGTTTCGCTTTCGGGGCTCCTTTCCAGGTGATCCCGTTCGTGATCGCGTTGATCTTCGCCGGCCTTCTCATCTTCTTGTACCCGCACCGCGCCGACCTGGTCCCCCACGAGGAGAGCACGCCGATGCACACCGGGTCCGCGCAGGGAGCGCGCGCCTAGCCGACTAAAAGCGTGGGGGAGGCAGGCCTCCCCCACGTAGCTAGCCGACTCCTCCCGGAACCAGCGCCTGGGCCTCGGCGACCAGGCGTCGTTGGTAGAGGAACGACACGCCGAAGACACCTCCGGCCAGGACCGCGCCGACGGCCAGCGCGAGGACTGCATGCAGCGCCTCGGGCTGGAACGGCAGGAAGGCGGTCACGTCGTCGCCCAGAATCGCGGTGAGGGCGAGGGCAGCCGGAGTGGCGATCGGGAGCAGGCGGAGCCGCCGGACCACTTCAGGAACCGGCGGCTCCGGCCGTCCCACCTGCCGCTGGCCCATCACTGAAACCGTCCGCACGTGGCGGAGGTTCGGAGTCACGCTGAGGACGACCGGCACCACGTTACCGGGGACTTTGGCGAGCTTCTCGGGCGGGCAGAAGAACTGCTCGTTGCCGCTGCGCGTGCGCAGCATGATCATGCCCAGGCCGAAAGAGGTGCTGACGGTGCTGGCGCCCAGCAGCTGGCCCTGAACGACCTTCGGCTGCGTGTGAAGGTCCTTCCACGCCAGCCGGACGCCCGGCGCCACGAAGCTGACCAGGAAAACGACCGGAACCAGCCAGGCGGCGGATGCCACGATCCGGACGGGCAGGCCCTTGGGCGCCAGCGGACCCAGGATCAGCTCCACGATGACCAGCAGGGAGACCGCGGCCACCCCGGCGGAGATGTAGCCGAGGCGCATCACGAACTCAGGCGCGTAGCCCTGCAGGAAGCCACCCGACTCCACGTAGCGCTCCCGCTGGCGGCGCTGCTGTGCCGCCGTCGGCTGGGCAGCCTGGGGCTTCGGCTTGATCTGCCGCATCTGGCGCCGGATCTGCTTGGACTGAACGCGCCTCTTGCCCATCGCCGTCGTACAGCGTAGCGGGCGGCGGGCTGGTCGCCCCGTTCCCTGGCGGTGGCCTAAGGTGGAGATCGTGACGGCCCCGGACTGCCTGCTCTGCACCGCGGAACGAATCACGCACTGGTACTACGAGGACGAGCAGTGCTGGGTCGCCGACTGCACGATCTGCTCGACGCCGATGGTGGTCTGGAAGAGCCACGGGCTCCCCGACGAGCCGACGCGCGAAGTGCTCCTGGGCCGGCTCGGCGCGGTTGCCGACAGCGAGTACCCGGAGGGCTGGTGGCTCGACGGCGAGATGCGGAAGATCCCGGATCACTTCCACGCACATGCCAGGCCCGCGAACGGCTTTTTCGGACGCCGCAAGACCTAGCTTGTAGAGCTGGGCCGGACAGGTGATATATTCCGGGCCGCCGTAAACTGGTTCCGGTAAGAGCCAGAATTTGCTAGGCACCTAAAGCGCAACCGCGCGTCGTGCCAGGAGGTAGGTTCCTTCAGAATGCCCAGAGCCATCTGGAGCGGGTCGATCAGTTTCGGGCTCGTCAACGTCCCGGTCAAACTTTTCGGTGCCACATCCAAGAAAGACGTCCGTTTCCACCAGCTGCATGACGCCGACGGCGCCCGCATCCAGCAGAAGCGGGTCTGCTCCAAGGATGGCGAAGAGGTTCCGCTCGAGCACATCGTCAAGGGCTACGAAGTCTCGCGCGACCGCTATGTCTTGATCACCCCCGAGGAGCTCGACTCGCTCGATCCAAAGGCGACGCGAACCATCGACATCCAGGACTTCGTCGAGCTCGACGAGATCGACCCCGTCTACTTCGATTCGACTTACTACCTGGTACCCGAGAAGGGCGCGAGCAAGGCGTACCGGCTCTTGCTCGAGGCTATGCGGGAGTCGAAGAAGGTAGCCATCGCACGCGTCGTCCTGCGTCAAAAGCAGCACCTGGTCGCGCTCCGTCCGCTCGAGGACGCGCTTTCGATGTCCTCGATGCTCTACGCCGACGAGGTCGTCTCCACGGACCAGCTGGAGGACCTGCCGGAGGACGTCGAGGTCAGCGAGCGGGAGCTCAAGATGGCCAACCAGCTGATCGAGTCGCTGACCTCCGAGTGGCGACCCGAGCAGTACCGGGACGACTACCGCGAACGGGTGCTGGAGCTGATCGAGAAGAAGGCGGCCGGCCAGGAGATCGCGGTGGCGGCCGTCGAAGAGGAGCAGGCTCCGGTGGTCGACCTGATGGCCGCCCTGGAAGCCAGCCTGGCGGCGGCCAAGGACAGGCGCGACGAGGCGCCGGCCGAGGAGGCGAAGCCCGCTCGGGCGCGTAAGCGCAGGAGCGCGTGAGCCCGTCCACAGTCGAAGTCGTAGTCGAGGGCCGCCAGCTCAAGCTCTCGAACCTCGATAAGGTCCTCTACCCGGCCACGGGCTTCACCAAGGGGCAGGTGATCGACTACTACACGCGAATCTCGCCCTGGCTGCTGCCGCACCTGAAGGAACGACTCCTCACGCTGAAGCGCTATCCGAACGGCGTCGACCAGGACTACTTTTTCGAAAAGCAGAGTCCCAAGCACCGGCCGGACTGGGTTAAGACGCAGGCGGTCTGGAGCTTCGGCAACCAGCGCAACGTCGACTTCACGGTCTGCAACGACCTCCCCACGCTGGTCTGGCTGGCCAACCTGGCCGATCTTGAGCTGCACACCAACCTCTGCCTCGCGTCCGAGGTCAACCAGCCGACGATGATGGTCTACGACCTCGACCCGGGTCCACCGGCCAACATCGTGCAGTGCTGCCAGGTCGGGCTTTGGATTCGCGACATCCTGGCGGACCTGAAGCTCGAAAGCTTCGCCAAGACCTCAGGCTCTAAAGGGCTGCAGCTCTACGTGCCGCTGAACACACCAGTCACTTATGACGACACCAAGCCCTTCGCCCACGCGCTGGCGGAGGTGCTCGAGAAGCAGCACCCGGACCTGATCCTCTCCAAGATGAGCAAGGTCGCGCGCGAGGGGAAGGTGTTCGTGGACTGGAGCCAGAACGACCGCATCAAGACGACCATCACCGTCTACTCGCTGCGGGCGCGCGAACGCCCGACGGTCTCGACGCCGGTCACTTGGGAGGAGGTCCAGGCCTGCCGTGACTCAGGCGATCCGCAGCGGCTCGTCTTCCTTTCCGATCAGGTGCTGAAGCGGGTGGCGGACACGGGCGACATCTTCGAGCCGGTGCTGAAGCTGAAACAGAAACTGCCCACCTTGCCCGGCGTCGTGACAAAGTCTGCGCCGGCGCGTAAGTCGCGGGTCCGGCCGCACCCCAGAAAGAGAGTGGGCTAAGACTTCGGGCTAGACGCAGCGACGGGATCCCAGCCTGATGCTCTATCCCAGTCCTCGCCGTGGTCGCGCTCCGCGCCGGCTGCGCGGCCCCGACCGGCTTACAGGATGAGGCGGGCGGCGGGCGGGGCCGGAGCGGTGTCCGGGTTGTAATCGATGCTGATTCCCGCGTTGCCGCTGAAGTAAGTGGTGTAGGCGATCACCTGGCCGGCCACCGGGGCCTTATTGCCGCCATTGATGGTGAGGTTGGCGGCCGGCATGTACATCGTTCCGATGTACTGCGTGAAGGATCCTCCGTTGAGGCGCGGTGAGCACTGGTTCTGAGGCGAGAACCAGAGCACGATGAAGTCGTACTGCCTGCCCGAGAAAATTTCGGTGCCCCCGTTGCCGTTCTCGTCGAGACAGTCATTGGTAGTCGGGAACTGGAACTGCACCCCGCCGGGAGTGACGGTGGCGCCGTTGCAGGGCTGGATCGCGTTACCGGTGGCCTGAGACCAGCACTGGTTCTCGTTGGCGCGATCGCCACGCGGAAGGATGCCCTTCGGGGGCTCGCCGTTGGGAATGGCCGGCGAAGGGAAGGGTCCCGCGACGTAGGCATTGATTGGATAGTTGTTGAGCGCAACGAACGGGTTCACGGAGAGGGTGGTCGCGCCTGATCCTGCGGCTACCACCAGGGATTGGTTCTTGCCGGTCCCGTTGGCAAGCGTGACGACCATGCCGACTGTGAATCCCTGCGCGCTGTCGACCGCGATCGCGTTGTACGTGCTGCCAGAGCTCAGGGCCTGGTTCGTGTACGCAAAGACCTGGCTGTACGGTGCCGTCTCACCATCTGGCGGGGCGCAGCCGACGGGCGGTTGTGAGGGGACGAAAACGCCGGGTGTCGGGTAGGCGCATTGCACTCCTGAGGGGTTGAACGGGGTGGGGACGTTGCTGGAATCGTACTGGGAGGTGACGCTCGACGGGTAGCTCGAGCCGATGTTCAAGGTGCCGATGTAGCCAAAGGGACCTGAGCAACCGCTAGGGCTGGCGTAGATGTTGTAACCCTGGGCACCCAGCAACTTGTTGATAGTGATCTGGAAGCCTTTCGAGACGCCATCGATCGGGATCGTCCGGCACATTGACGGGGCTGACTCCCGGCGATAGTCGGCCGCACCGGGCTGGCCACTGGGTGGATACCAGTCGGCTCGAACCGAGGTGACTTCGATCCCCCAACCGGGAACATTGTTGGCGGGCTTCAGGGGCCGCGTACCACCAGCGCCGGAGACGACCGAGGCGAGTGTGAAACCTGGGTTGGGAGCACATCCGCCGGCGTCGAAGAACTGGGTGGCGGAACGCTGTGTGTTGTCGTACCAAACGGGCTCGTCGGGTGGCTTCAGCATGTTGCTGGTCTGGTGGCCGTGATCGGTGAACCCGCTCTGCATCGTGTAAATGCCCGGAGCCAGCCAATCGCAGCCGCCGCCACCATTGATGCTGAAACCTGTATAGGTACCCGGCTGGAGCTCGACGTTGTTGCCGGGCGCTCCGTAGACGTTCGGATAGAGCGACGCATTACCACCGGGATAGCCCGGGTCCGGGATGATCGGAGCTCCGGCGTTGGGACCACCGACCTGGTCACCGGGGAAGCAGGGCGGCGGATAGGGGGGCACTGTCGGATCGGCGTTGTAGCAGTAGTAGGTGATGTTGTTGAGGGCGCCGTTCGGGTCACAGCGCGAATAGGCATTGCCCGCCACGATGAACCCCGACGACCCACCCATGCTGGTGCCGCCATCCGAGTAGATGTCGCCGTGCACTGTAACCGTGGTGCTCCCCTGCAGCGTGAGCGAGCTTCCGCCCGGGCAGGTCTGGTCGAGGGTGAGAAGGGCCGGCGTGGAACTCTGGTTCCCGACCACGGCCTTGGCGATGACGGACACGGAGAGCTGGCTGCCAAGGCCGAGCACCTGCATGATCGAGAGCGGGATGTAGTGCTTGGCGGTGAGTGTGAAAACCGTGCCGGCGAAGTTGTTTTGCGTGATCGCAATGGAGAGCGAATGACTGAGATCGCTGGGGAAGCTATACGTCTGCGGGTTGCTTGCGAAATAGGTGGGTGAGCCCACGTTCGCGATCCGTTCGTTCTGCGCGTAGACAGAGACGCCCAGCTGCGAGGCGCCGGCCGAATCGCCATAGTTCTGGAAGTAGTCGGCGGCTGCGAGGGTGGCAGCGTCATCGGAGTTCTGCAGCTCCCGGCGGTCGACGTAGCCGCGGCCGGAGTCCATCGCCAGGCCGAGCAGGCCTAACAGGACCACCATCATCATTGCGATGAGGGGTATGGCCTGGCCGATCTGGGCGCGCCGGTAGCGCGCTGAATGAGCCGGTGTTTTCACGTCAGTACTCGGTCCTATAAACGGTGTAGGCGGTGAGGATGATCGAATTGGCCGTGAACTGCCGAACGAATGGCGTGAGCGGAACGAAGTTGTAGCGAACCGTGATCTGGAGCGCGGCATTCTGTGACGCCGGGTTGATGGCGCTGCAGTTCCCGGCCTGGCCCGACTGGGGTTCGCCACCGGGAGCGTTGGGCGGCGGGTTTGCCTGGATCGCGCTGAGAGGCTGCGAGGAAGACTGAGGCTGCGTGATGAAGATCCAGCCTTCGTTGGCCGGCGGCACCTGGCCAGGCACGTAGATGGGTCCGTTTCGGCAGGGGTTGGCCAGGAAGGTGGCGATGGCATGTTGCTGGACCGCCTGCTCGACGGTGGCATCGGCGGGAAGGGGATACGACCAGCGAACCGCTACCCGGGCGCCCTCGTGGACAGCCTGTTGGATGGTCACGTAGTAATAGATGCCGCGACCGAAGTCGACCATCACGAAGATGAAAAGGAACAGGATGGGTGCGATCAGTGCGAACTCGGTCATGGACTGGGAGCGCTGGCTGCGCAGGTAGCGCTTCACTGCTTGCCCTGGATCTCGATGTGGACGTTACCGACGATCGGGACGGCACCGCCGAGCTGGGACTGCATGAAGCCGGTCACGAGCCCATAGTTCATGGTCAAGATCACGTTGAGATCGGTCAGCCTGTAGCTGAGGCTGCTTGCCCCCGGCGGCGTCGTCAGGTGCAGGCCTGGGTTGTTCTGGTAGCAGATCCATAGGTAGGGGGTGTTTGTGACGTTCGGCGGTGGAAAAGCAGCGGATGTGTAAGGCGGGTTGTAGAAGGCGTTGCCGGGTGCTGCCGTCGCGGGGCAGGTACCCGCATAAACCGACGGACCAACGCCGACCACACCAGCCAACGACTGGTCCACCGCGCTCTTGATGTCCGTGTCGTCGAGGTATGGGTTGACGCGGTTTGGGGTATCAAACCAGGCCCCGTGTCGTGCCCCTTCGCGGGCAGCTCCGTGGATGCCGGTATCAAAGTAGAAGACCCGGCTGAAGTCGATCAGCCCGAGCAGCAGCAAAAGGAGCAGAACGGAGCTCAACGCGAACTCGACGGCGGCCTGCCCGGAAAGGCGGCCGCCTGACGCCGCCGGACGGGAATGTCTAGCCGGACTCATGCATTGGGCGGTCGGGAATTGTAGGGCCAGAAATGTAATTCGTCACCGGTCTTACTCGCCATAACGCGTAACTGGCACTGATGACCCACGCCGGCCCGAGGTCGTGTTCGGTGCCAGATGGGATGGCCGATGCAGCGCTGTCCGCCGGGCCGACCCGTTGGCGAGACGCAACCGCGTGAGCGCAGTGCCTCCCTTCGTCAATGCTTTCGTCTGCACGGGAATCCGAGCAGATCCCAGCCGTGCGCGTGCGCTCATGCCAAACTAAACGCGCGGGACGCCAGATTGTTTGCGCCTTAGCCGGTGGACGCCTGACGAAGCAGCGAAGCGAACTCGCGAGCGTTCGTCGTTCCGTAGTTTCCGAAGCAGTTGTTCATGAGGACGTGCGTCTGGGCAGCCTTGCGGGCGGCGGCCCGGACCTGGGGCACCCAGTCGGCCAGCTCGTCTTCGTCGTAGAGGTAGCGGAACCGCTCGATGACCGGGATTCCCTTCTTCTCCCAGGTCTCGACGCGACGCCCGTGGAAGCGGACGACCGCCAGCCGGTCGGATGTCACCGCGGTAAACGGCGGGACACTGCTTTTCAGGCCCTGTGGCTCGTCGACCATGACCAGCGGGATGTCGTTGTCCTCCAGGAAACGGAGTGTGCGCTCAGCATTTCGCTCGTTGAACCAGGCCCCGTTTCGGAACTCGACGGCGACCGGCATCTCGCCCAGCCGGCCGCGGGCGTCGAGGATCGCCTCCCGGGCCTCGTTCGAGGGAAAGATCCAGCGGGGGTACTGGAGAAACACGGTGCCCAGCTTGCCTGCCCGCTGGAGCGGCTTGATCGCCTCCCTGAACATCTCGAACACCGAGTCGTAGAGCTCGGCCGGCAGGTCTTTCCCGTAGATCCGCAGTTTGTCCGCCAGCTCTTTCGGCAGCCCTTCCCGGATCGGCTTGGGGATCCGCTTCACCTCTGAGGGCTGCCCGGTCATCAGGGCATAAGCCTTGACATCGAACAGGAACCGGTCCGGGGTCCGCTCGACCCAGAGCTCGGCCGTCTCGGCGCGCGGGATGGCGTAGTAGGTGGCGTCGACCTCTACGACCGGAAAGAGGTCGGCGTAGAACTTGAGCCGGTCTTCGGCAGTCCTGGCGTCGTCGGGATAGAAGACGCCTTTGGCGGTCATCGTGGGGTCGGTCCAGGAAGCCGTGCCGATCCGAACGTCGCCCCCGTCCGGGATCCTGATCGGCTCCCTGGCCGCCTCCGCGACGGGCTCGGCTCGCTGGGCGGCGAGCGCCATCCCGGGGTCGTGCGGGTTTTCCGGCGGAGCCAGCACGCCAGTAATCTACGGGGAATGAGGATCGGGGTCTTGACGGGCGGGGGTGACGCGCCCGGGCTGAATGCCGCCATCCGGGCGGCGGCCCGGCGGGCTTTCCAGCGCAACCTCCAGGTGAGCGGCGTGATGAACGGCTGGGCGGGCTGTCTCGGCCGGGGCGAGATCGAGAATCTCACTCCGGCCTCGGTGCGCGGGATCCTGCCGCTGGGCGGGACCATCCTGGGCACCTCTCGGACCAACCCGTTGAAAGAGAAGGACGGCATTCAGCAGGTCATCTCCGTGCTCAGCCGCGAAGGCGTCGACGGGCTGGTCGCGATCGGCGGGGACGACACCCTTTCAGTGGCGGCAGCGCTGAGTGAGTCCGGCTACCCCGTGGTCGGCGTGCCCAAGACGATTGACAACGACCTGAGCGCCACCGACTTCTGCATCGGGTTCGACACCGCTGTCGGAGTTGTGGTGGAGGCGCTGGACCGGCTGCATACGACCGCCTCAGCGCACCACCGGGTGATGGTGGTCGAGGTCATGGGGCGGGACACCGGTTGGGTGGCGATGGTCGGGGGGCTTGCCGGCGGCGCCGACCTGATCATCATCCCGGAGTTTCCAGTGGCGCTCGACGAGGTGGTCGGCCACCTCCACCGCCGTCGCGGCGATCGCAAGGATTTCAGCATCATCGTCGTGGCCGAGGGCGTGAGGATGCCCGACCTGGAGCCGGCGCTGGTCGGCGAGGCCGAGCAGAAGACCGACGCCTTCGGACACGTCCGGCTGGCCAAGCAGGGCGTCGGCGAGGCGCTCAGCAACCGGATCGAGGCGGCCACCGGCTTCGAGACCCGCGTCACGGTCCTCGGCCACCTGCAGCGCGGCGGCAGTCCCTCCCCGGTCGACCGGATCTGGGCGACCCGGCTCGGTGTCGCCGCGACCGACCTGTTGGCCGACGGCAAGTCGGGGCTGATCCCGGTCCGGCGGGACGGCCAGGTCGAGGTGGTGCCGATCGGAGACGTGGTCAAGGAGACGCGGCAGGTGCCACGGGAGCTCTACGACCTGGCGCAGGTGTTCGGCTGACGCGCTCGACAGTCCTGGTCACTGGCGGCGCCGGGTTCCTGGGCGTGAATGCCGCGGACCATTTCGCGAAGCAGGGCTGGCAGGTGCGGCTCTTCGACAACCTCTCCCGGGCCGGCTCCGACCAGAACCTGGTGTGGATCGGCGCCCAGCACCCCAGCTCGGTGGACTTCCGCGGGGGCGACGTGCGCGACAGCGACGTTGTGACCGAAGCGGTGCGGGGCGTCGACGCCGTGCTGCACCTGGCGGCGCAGGTCGCGGTTACCACCTCCTTGGCGGACCCGCTCGGCGACTTTGCCATCAACCTGACGGGCACGCTCCACGTCCTGGAGGCGGTTCGCCGAGGAGCACCCGAGGCGACGGTGGTTTTCGCCTCCACCAACAAGGTCTACGGGGAGCTCGAGGATCTCGACAGGGCGGTCACCGAGGATCAGCCGCTCGACTTCCGCACTCCGTACGGGTGCTCCAAGGGCGCGGCCGACCAGTACGTGCACGACTACGGCCGCTCTTTCGGCCTGCGGACAGTGGTTCTCCGCCAGTCCTGCATTTACGGCCGGCACCAGAACGGGAGCGAGGACCAGGGCTGGGTGGCCCACTTCGTGCACTCCATCCTGGCTGGGCGGCCGCTCACGATCTATGGGGACGGCCACCAGGTCCGCGACCTCCTCGACGCGCGCGACCTCTGCCGTCTCTACGAGCTCGCGGTCGAGCCGGGGGGGCCGGCAGCGGGGCAGGTGTTCAACGTGGGTGGCGGCCCTTCGAATGCGCGTGACCTGCTGCAAGTGATCGCCGCGATCGAAGACGCCTCCGGCCGGAAGGCCGAGTACGAGTTCGCCGAAGTCCGGCCAGGGGACCAACGACGCTACGTGAGCGACCTGGCGAGCGTGACCTCGGCGCTCAACTGGCGGCCGGAGATCGATGTCGACGCCGGGCTTGCCGATATGATCGCCTGGGCCCGCTCAGTCGTCGTCACCTAGCCAGCCGGTCGCACGCGCCAAGCTCGCTCCACGACGCCGAACGGCGCTCCATGCTCCCCGATACACGGCCGGCAGGGCTAACCAGAGCGCTAGCAGGGCCAACGTAAGTGCTGAGAGGCCCCACCAACCCATTACCCGAAGCGTCGGCCCGTAGTGGTACACGAGGACCGCGCCCGCCGGCACCGAGTCGAGTCGGCTCGCCATGTAGTCGAGCTCTCCCGCCTGGATCTCCACTGCCCGGCTGCCGCCCGGCCAACGCAGTTCGGCGCTCCAGCCGGGCACTTCGGATTCCTTGAGAAGGATCCAAGTGGGACCGGGCGACGGCTGCAGGTCGAGGCTGACCTCGTCGTCCTGGGTCCATCGCGGTTGGAGCGCCAGGGCGGGCTCGGCAGCAGGTTGCAGCAGCCAGCGCCACTGGCCGGCGATGAACCGGGCCTCGTCGGCGGAGGCCGCGCTGCGGGCGTGAGCGATCAGGTTCATTCCGCTCCAAAAGACGCGGCCTTGACCGCTGGTCCAGCGCGCCGCAACGACCTTGCCGCCGACCGATACGACTGATTCCGCGCCCGCCCGGGCCGCACCGCCTACGCTCGCGCTCCAACTGCCTCCGGGATAGCTCAAAGTTCCCCACCCCGGCTCTGCAACGCCGTCGACGAGGACGGGTTTGCTGGAGTCCAACGGCGTCCAGTTGAGCCGCGTTACTGGTAGCGGTCGCGGCGCGCTGCCGAGGTTCCAGTCCGGATCGACGAACTGCCACCCCGTCTCGACGTAGAGAGAACCACCATTGCGCACGTATTGGTCCAGCCTCGACCAGGCTGCCTCGCGGTCGTGGTACCTGTAACCGACAAGAAGGAGGCCTTTGTAGCGACTCAGCTCTTGTGTCGAATAGTCGTCCACGTATGGTGACCGCCCACGCAAGAGCCAGCCGGCCGAGTACGGCAGCATGCCTTGGACCGCCGTCTGAATCAAATCGTTGTATGGATGCGCTCCTCCGCTCTGGTCGGCGCCCACCACAAGAACCGCAAGGCCGCCAGGCCGCTCCTCTGCGAGCGCGCTCGGGGAAGGCGAGGTGAAAACCGCCGGGTTCCCGCTGCCGCCGACCCAGCCAAGTGAGCGATAGTCGGCGGTCAGAGCCGCGGCCCCAGGACTCAGGGCCACACTATCGATACCAGCCACCGTGGCAAGCTCCTGCTTTGAAGTCGCACCGGACTGCTCCACCATCGTCGCCTTGACGTAGTCGGCAAGCTCTGGAGAGCCGAGTAGCTGGTAGTTGTAGCCGTAAGCCTGGCCGCCGCCCGTGATCCGGTGCACATCCTGGAGAAGAAGGGAGGTGTGGGCGTCCAGGGCGGCGCGCTGTGGCGGCGAGTTGAACGAAGCCGCGAGCTGGGCCTCCTGGTTAGCCAACAGTGCGCAACCGGGTAAGTAGCAACCGACGCGGAGCGGACGCCAGGCGGTTGGGTCGATGAGTTGCGACTCGACCGACGCCTCGCTCCTCCGACCCCAAATATGGCGCGGGTCGAAATAACCCGCCGATCCGTAGGCCAACAGGTTCGAGCTCCCCGCCACAGGTCGCGCAGCAAGTGAAACGTCGGCCACCGTGGCCAGCAGTCCCCCGAACGCCAGCACCCCGGCGGCAATGGCACCGACCAGGCGGCCAGGGGGCCGGCCGCGCGTCAAAGCGGCGAGGACGCGAGGCACAACTGCGAAGAGTCCAAGGCCGCCGAGGATGGGGACACAGAACTGCAGGAAGAGCATGCCCACCCGGAAATGGATAACGAGCGGCAGCAGTGGCAAGTTGTAGGTAACGGAGTAAAACGGCTCGAACGTCATCGATAGGACGCCGAAGGCGACCAGCGCCAAGAGGACGCGCACTCGTCGGTCCCATGCCACCAGCAGGCAGCCAGCCAGCGCCGGGATCCAAGCCGCTGGGGCCAGTGAGGTGCGGTCGTAAACGGTATCGATGCCGGTCAAGCGCACCGGGCTCAGCTGGAATACCTGCCCGACCGACCAGAGGTGCTGCAAACTCGGGCTATAGGTCGGACGAGGCTGCCGCGCGGAGACAAAGGCCAGGTAGTCCTGCAGTGGAAGGGCCCAGAACGCGGCTAGAAGAATGGTTCCGATCGCCAGCGACGGGGTGACGATAACAAGCCAGCGGAGCGCACGCCGGGCGCCGGGGACGGCCAGCGCGTAAGCCGCTGCGGCGACCAAGGGAGCCCAGACGAGCGACGGCGCGACCTGACCCAAAAGTGCGGTCAGACCCATGGTCAGGATCGCTGCCAGGCGCAGCCATGCAGTCCGCTCGCCCGCAAGCCAGAGCGCGTAGAACCAATCCAGCGCGATGAGGCAAGGCATGAAGAGGACGGTTCCAACCTGGTTTGGGAAAAACCCCCAGTCGACCAAGAAGGTCCAGGCCATCGGGCTAAGGAGGTAGAGAACGCCTGCCGCGAGCCCGCCGAGCGGTTGTTTGAAACGCCAGGCGCAATAGGCGTAGACGCCCAGCGCACAGAGGGGATTCACGGCGAACTGAACCAGCTGCACTCCTTGGTTCAGATCAACTGAGGCGGCGCGGGACACCGCCACGGCAAGCCAATGAGCGGCAAGCGGGTAGCCAAGGCGGTAGGGGATGCCGCCGCCGTCCCAGCTGTACCACCAATGGATGGCTGGGAAGCTCGTCGCCACCCAGGAGACCAATCCAAGGTGGAATGGGATGTCCGAGCCAGTAGGTGCGGTCCAGAGGAGGCGCCAGCTGAGGATGTAGGCCGTGGCCACCAAGAGCATGGCGGCCAGCGCCAGGCGAAGAATCCCGAGTACGACTCCAGCCGCCCGCCGAGTCACCCGCGCTGGCTGGTGAAGTGGCCGCAGCCACCGCGCTTCCAGCTCATCAGGCGGGCTTCATACCAGCCGACAGCCGCAATCGCTCCTTTGAGCGCCCGAAGGGGAGGTCCAGCCACTCCCTGCCGTTCTGCAGCCGCGTCCTCAAATGAGGTCTTGAGCGGTCCCCGGATCGAGATCAGCAGGAAAAAGAGGATGTCGACCAGTTGAAAGAGAAGGTGGTAGCTCCAGCGCACACGGACGACAGATAAGCCGGCGGCATCTGCAAGATGTCGATAGCGCTGCTCGTCGAAAACCTGAATGTGGCCTGCATATTGAACCTTGGCTCGCCAGCGGGTCCCAGTCCCGATGGCGCGCCAGAGCGTGCCCCGCTGGCCTTCGAGCGGCAGGACCAAATGGAGCAAGCCGCCGGGGCGGAGGACCCGACGGATCTCCGCCAGCATCGAGGTTGGGTCGTCGACGTGCTCGAGCACGTCGATAACGGATATCGCGTCGAAGGTCCCATCCCGATATGGGAGCCGCTCAGCTGGAGCGACCACGAAGCGGACCCCCTGCGGATCATGTGACGCTGCTGCAATGACGGCCCGACTTAGATCTCCACCGTGGACATCGAGGTCAGGCCTCTCCCGCTTGACCGCCTTGGCGACGGCACCCCCACCGCATCCAAGGTCGAGATATGAGCCCTGCACGCCAGCAAGGTCCTGCAGCAGGTAGTGCAGCTTCAGGCCGTTCATGTACCAGGGTTGGGGGAGTACCGGAGCGGTTCCCCAGCGCTTGGACTCGTAATCGAAGTCGGCAGCGGCGGCTAGGGGCGCGTTGCTCGTGCCGCCTCCTTGCAGCTGGCAGCCGAGGGCCGTGGTGCCTGGACCCGATAGAGCTGCCAGTCGTACTCATTGACGGCGCCGATGTGTCCGAACCAACCCGGGTGGTCGGCCAGCAGTAGGGCGTAGTTCTTCTTCTGGCGGTCGACGACGAAGAGGGTGGTCCCCGTGGAAGCGAACCAGCAGGCCATCTGTGTGCCTATGGCGTCGGGGTTGCGGTCGTAGGAGTAGCCGGCCGGCAGGTAATAAAAGGGGTCGTACATGTCGCTCACGAGGTGGCGTCCCTGGACGCCATCGAAGCGTGCCATCGCATAGGTCAGGTTGGGATGATCGGAGGGCAGGGTGATGGCGCCACCATCGATGCCCGGCTGGTGATACGCGGCGGCCACCTCGGCGCCTGCCTGCTGCGTCTGCTTCCAAGTCCCGTAAGTTCCCGAGTAGAGCGACTGGATCGGCAACCAAGCGACCTGCACAACAACCAGGGCCGCCGCGACCACCGTCCAGGAGACCGGTCGGACGTGACGGCCAAGGTAGCGCGGCGCCAGGTAGAGCAGCCCGATCGCGAGCACCACGGCCGCGAAGTCGTAAGGGAACGCAAAAACGCGCGTGATCGGCATCCACCAGACCCAGCTGCGCAGGTAGGAGGTGAAGCCGAGCATGCCCGCGACAAAGACCCAGTACCCAAAGCCGAACGTAAGCAGGAGATAAGGCCGGGGCCGCTTCCAGAGGGTGATTGCGAGCGCCACCGCCGAAATCGCCAGGATGACGCCAAGCCAGGGCTGGACCGCGCGCTGATCTGGAGTCAGCGTCTGGGTGAACTCCCATTTGCCAAGCACATTGGCCAGGAAGTTCCAGTACACGGGGTAAATCGGATCGCCGGTTTGGTCCAGGAGAAACTTCATGTAGAAGAGCATCACGGCGCCCCAGCCGACCAGGAGAGGGATCGCTTGACGGCGACCCTCTCGCGTCAGCAGGACAGCCACAACCAGCCCAACGGTGAAGACCCAGGCTTCGGCGCGTGCCATCGTTGCGAGTCCCCACGTGATGCCGGCGAGGAAGCCGTGACGGGGCAGGAGCCAGACCGCGAGCAGGCAAAGGGCCACGCCGAGCGGCTCGACCATGCCCGAGGCATCGTTGAAGATCGAGGTCGGCGCTAATGCGGCAAAAGCCGCCGACGCCAGGGCCACTTCGGTGCCCCAGTGCCGACGGCAGAGAAGGAAGACAAGCACCACGGCAAGAACCCCGAAAGCGAGGCTCAGGAGGCGGTCCTGGACAATGTCGATCGAGCCGGTAGCGGTGAAGATCGCCGCCATCAGCCACGGGTGCAGGATGCCCCAGAAGTACTCGAGGCCTTTCAAATCCCAGAGGCGCAAGCCATGGCTCCAGCCGATCTCCTTCGTCAGGTAGGCGATCTGCCAGTGGTGATAGACATCTCCGTACATCCCGTCGCCCGGGTTGCTCGGATCGGACACCCTGAACAGGTAGTAGAGGCGAGGCAGCGCTGCCCCGAGTGCCACGGCGAGTGTCCAGTACCAAGCTGTTGGGCCCAGCCGCTTGGCGAGACGTGCCTCGGACGGCTCCTCGTCAAGCTCTTCGCGCAGGCGGACTTCCTCTTGCTCTTCGTCGGCAAGGAGCCGCAGCTTGAAGATCGCCATCTAGACGCCGGCCTCGGCGGCCGAGGCGGTCTCGGACTCGGGCTGCACCACGCTAGCGCCGGCGGCGCCCAGGATGGCGGACTCCAACGTCTGGATGTGGCGGGCCCAATCAAACCGACGTGCCCGCGCGTGGCCATGGCGACCGGCCGTCTCGTTCAGCGCCTGGTCGTCGAGGTAGCGAAGAATGCCGCCCGCGTAAGCTCCGACGTCCTCGAGCGGCGCCAGGTAGCCGGTCTCGCCGGAGGCGACGGTCACTGTCGGACCGGCGTTCCTCCACGCGACCACTGGCACGCCGTGGGCCATCGCCTCGATGACGCCCATCCCGAAGTCCTCTTCGGGCGCCGGATAGACGTAAACAGCGGCTTCGGAGTAAAGCCGCTGGAGCTCGTCCTCCGGGATCACGCCGAGGAACAATACCGATTCCCCGAGGCCCAGCTCGCGAACCAGCTCAGCTAGCGCCGCGGTGTGGCTGGTCGCCTCGCCGGGAATGACCAGCTGGACCTGCGGATGCACCTTGGCCACCTCCGCCATTGCGCGGATGGCGAGGTCGAAGCGCTTTTGCGGGTAGTGCCGGTTCGTCAGCAGGATGAAAGGACGGCGAAGAAGCCGGCCGTTCAAGCGGAATGATCCCTGGAAGCGGAGGTGCGCCGGTAGCGGGTGGCCTGGCTCGACATGGCAGCCCGCCGGGCAGTCGTCGGCGTCGCGGCCGTAGATGGAACGGATGATTCCGCCGATATAGCTGCCGTTCACAAGGAGCCGTGACGCCCCCACGACGGAGACGCGATCGGCCCAGGCCACGACGCCCCGGATGCGCTGGATCACGAGGTTGAGCAGCTGATAGTCGCGCTTGGTCTGCCAGCCGGTTCTGACGTCGATGGCACGTGGGTAAACCAGGCGGTTCGGCTGGTTCAGATAGACGACATGGGGCCGGCCGGTCAGGCGGGCCACGCACCAAGCGATCCAGGCCCCGGGCTGGTTGGCTCCAACGATGACGTCGAACCGGCGGAAGCGCCAGGCATACACCGGGACCAGGGCGCTTGCCAGCACCATGTGCAGGGCGTCGCGCAACGGGACCCACCGTGGTAGCTGCGGCAGGAAAGTACGCACCCCCACCTCGGGCAGCAGGTCCGGATAGCACGTCGCTGGATCCACAGTCGGGGCGAAGCACTCGACCTCATAGCCCAGCCGGCGCAGCCCGAGAACTTCTTCGATCACGATCCGCTCGCCGCCGCCCGAGTAGGTGAATCCGCAATGGAAGATGGCGACCCGGCCCACCTCGCCTTGGGCGCGGGTAGGTCGCGCGACCAAGTTCAGCCCGACGAGTCCCGTGGCGAGGATGAGGAGCGCCCCTTGCGCGTGCCAGAGGACGATCGCCCCGGCCGCCGCACCGGCGCCAAGCCCGAGCCCGGTCGCCAGGACGGCGGTACCCGCCAGCTCCAGCGTTCCGACGTAGCCGGGGCCGGACGGCACCGTATAGGTGAGCAGCAGGGCCGAGTAAGCGGAGATCGCGGCCGGCAGCTTAACTGGCAGGTCGAGGACGCGGAACAGCAGCGCGAACGAGACTCCGTCGAGGGCGAGCGCGAGCAGGCTCAGAAAGGAGACGGCGGCCACTCGCGGCAGGCTCAACAGCGACCGTGCTCCGGCCCTGAAGGAGAAGGCCTGTGCGCCCAACCCGGCCGCCACGCGCTCGGGCAGGAAGCGAGTAGCGAAGGAAGAACGGGCGAATCGGACCCCGCCGAGCGCGACGCCAACGACGACCGCTAGGAGGGCGCCGGCATATGCAGTCGCCTGCCAGAGACCGCGGGTCGCGACCAGAACCAGGACGACAGCGGCCAGGTCAAACGTCTTGTCGACCAGGATCGTAGCCAGCCCGGCACCGGCCGGCACCTTGTGGCGGCGCTGCAACCACCAGACGCGGGCGGCATCGCCGGAGCGGATCGGCAGCACGTAGTTCAGCAGTCCGCCGGCCGCATTGATCCAAACCAGGTCGAGAATCCGCACGCGGGCGATCGGCCGCAGCAGGAGCGACCAGCGGAACGAGCGGAGGACGGCTCCGCTGAAGGCGAGGAGCGGTATCACCAGAAGCGGCAGGAGGTGCCTGGGTCGTGCATGGGCCGCCACGTCCGCGAGCGGAACCGTTCGGGACCAGAGCGCCAGCAGCAAGACCGCGAAAGCGACCTGAAGCGTCGGTCGGAGGACGCGCCGAGAAGCGGAGGCAGTGTTCGGCGGAGCCAGTCGGGCGGCCGCGAGCTCCTCCTCCAGTCTCCGTAGGTGCGAGTGATAACCGAGCCCGTCGTTAACCCGGCGCCAACCAGCCCGACCGAGGCGGGCAGCCAGAGCGGGGTCCGTCAACAGATCGCGAAGCCGGCCGGCGAAAGCATCTGAGTCGCCCGGCTCGACCAGAAAGCCGGTCTTGCCGTCGGTGACCGTGCTTGTCGGGCCCGCCGAACGCCAGGCGACGACAGGCACGCCATGCCCCATCGCCTCAACGATGCCCATGCCGTAGTCCTCTTCGGGAGCGGTGTAGACGTATGCCTGGGCACTCGCGTAGAGGCGGGCCAGCTGCGAGTCCGAGACGAGGCCGGTCAGAAGAAGCCGATCCCGCACCCCCAGGCGGCAGGCGAGCTCTTCAACGTCAGCCGTGTAATCCGTGGGCGCCCCCGTCAACACAAGCGTCGCGTCGGGGACGCAAGCGAGCGCGCGGAGCGCGTGGTCGAAGCGCTTCTGGGGATAGTGCCGGTTGGTGAGCAGCACATAGGGCTTAGGGATGTTGAGCCGGCCGACTCGCAGCGTCCCCGAGATTCGCTTCGAATAGTCGAGTTCGGACGCCGGGACCGGGTGGGCGCCGGCGGGGCAACTCAACATCTGTCGCCCGTACATGCTCTCCAGGACGCCCGCCATGTAGTTGCCGTTCGCCAGCACGTTGGCCGCGCTCTGGATGCTCTTCAAATCGGCCCAATCAACGAGGGGCCGGGCCAAGCCCGCGAAGAGCGCAAAGAGCCGGTAGTCGAGGTCCGGCCGTCGCGCATCCAAATCGACCTGTCGCGGGTAGAGCACACGGTTCGGTTGTGCGAGGTAGGCGACGTACGGCTTGTGCAGCAGTCGGCTCGCGACCAAGGCGATCCAGGGCGCCGGCTGGTTGGCCGCCAGGATGACGTCGAAGTTCCGGAAGCGGAGAGCCAAGACCGGCGCCAGCAAGCAGCTCAGCAGGACGAGGAAAGCTACCCGGCCCGGGATCCAGCGCGGCAGGTCGGGCAACAGCCGGTGCACCCCCACCTCGGCGATCAGCTCCGGGTAGCAGCGGTCGGCGTCGACCACGGGCGCGAAACACTCGACCTCGTGGCCGAGCTGGCGTAAGCCCCTCGCTTCCTCCAGGACAAGGCGCTCGCCGCCGCCGGCGTAGAAGAAGCCGAGATGGAGGACCGCGATTCTCATGCCACCGCCTCCGGCTCGCCTTGGCCATGCAAAAGAAAGCGGTTCGCGAAGGCCCAGAAGGCAAACAGCCAGAGCACGATCAGCGCCGTTCCGCCGTAGTCATGAAAGACGATCGCCGGCACCCGCCCTCCAACGGCGGCAAGAAGGCAGACCAGGGCGACCCTGAGTAGGTTGACGAGCACCGTCCCGAGAAGCCCGGTCAACACGACCTGGGCGCGGGTCTCGCCGCCCTGCGGGCCGCGTAGGCCCACGGACAGGCTGACGCCGAGGAGCACGAGGCTCTGCCAGCCGATGCAGTTCCAGGAGATGAAGAGGTTCGTGGGTCGCCCGGTGAAGTCCCAGACAACGAGGTCGCTCCCCGAGGCACCGGCATGCACGCCTATCAACCGAAGGAGCGTCACCACCATGCGGGCTTCGACCGGCCCGACCGCCTGAAGCGGACCAGCGACCCCGAGGCGAATCGCTCCTTCGGTCAAGAAGTCGTTGTATGTGGTCACAAAAGGCAAGGCCAGCAGGATCAAGCCGGCGCCGGCGAGCAGCGTCAGCTGGGCGAACCGCGTGTCTTCGCGCGTCATCGCGGACGGCCTCCCGCGTTCCGGCGGCCTCGTAGCCGGCGCAGCACGGCCGGCGCCAGGAGACCGAGCCCTAGTAGAGGTAGGGCCAGCTCAGGAATGAAGATCGTTTGGCTGCTGATTAGTGCGCTGGCGCTCGTGGAGGCGTCCAGATTCAGCGTCAGCCCGCCGCTTGCGATCGAGGTGACCCGCATCGTCCAGCACAAGTAGCTGCCCGCCGGCACGGTGACGCTGGCGGCAGGCGAAAAGCTGGCCGTACTCAGGTTGTTGCCGAGCGTGAGCGTCGTGCTGGTCGTGGCGATCGTAGTGATCGATCCGGCGGGCGGCTTGAAGGTGCCCTGGTCGCCGCCGAAGGCGGCCGCCGCCGCGACGCTTAGGCTCCCGCTCGAGTTCTGGGCCCCCGCGACCGACGAAACCGCATATTCGGTGGCCACAGTCCCATTGGTTGCGGACGTCTGCTGGCCGCCGATCGTCTCGACCGCTCCGTTCGACGACCCAGCGGTGACAATCTCGGTGTTTGTCCCGAGAGCGATGCCGGCGTAGACGAGCTCGCCGGCGACGATTGCCGCAGTCGCATTCGCCGTGAATGTGGTAGCACCCCCCGCCGTGCTGATTTGTGAGGTCTTGTCGAGAGCAGCCGCGGTGGCGACACCCGAAAATTCGTCGACCGATATCCGCATTGGCGCCGAGTTGGTTGACGTCACGGTTACTGTCGGTGTACCGGCGGCCGCGTTCAGGCGGTAGAACATCTGGACTGTTCCGTTCGCGATAGCCTGTGTCCAGCCGCCATTGACGCTGTCGCTGACAGTGAGCGTCTCGCCGGTACCGCCCCGGAAAATGCCCACCAGAAGATCCCCGGCCGCAACGGGGCCAGCCATTGTCGTGGCAAGGGTCGTCAGGTTGCCGGCGCCGATCGCCGTCTTGTTCTGGATCCAGGAGATCTGGAAGCAGCGCGAGTTCGAGCTGTAGCCGAATGTGAGGTCGACGTTCACCGTGGCGCCGGCGGCGCCCGTGGTCCAGTAGTTGAATTGAAATTGAGCGCTCGGAACGATCGTCTGACCTGCGACGGTGGCGGACGGCGTCGACCAGGTGAAGATGTTGTTCGCCGCTGTCAGGGGGAAGGTTTTCGGCACCCCCACTGCCGGAACGGTGCTGTCCATGTGACCGCCTGTTGCGCGATCGTGCAGGTAGAGCGTGGTGCCGGCCGCCTGAGCGATGGGTGCGTTGACGGCGCCGACGCCTAGGCCGCCAAGCGTAAGCAGCAGGGCGCCGACGACCACCCAGCCAAGCCGGGACCCACGGGGGCGCTCGCCAGGAAGGGTGACTGCGTGCGCAGGCTGGTGAGCCGGTCGCCGGCCGTGTTGATGACCGTTGCCGAAGAGCCACTTGCGCAGCCACTTGAGCCGGCGCAGGTGCTTGATCGGATCGGTGACCCGGCCTGTCTTGGGCGTCCGGTACCAGGGCCCTTCATCCTTCTCGAAAAAGCCCTTGAGGGCCGCCCAAGCCTGGAAGGGAACGAGCAGGTAAGAGGTGACCAGCGCGCCGAGCACTCCG
>VBGR01000015.1 GCA_005880695.1 Chloroflexota bacterium | reverse complement strand
CGAGCTCGAGCTGGAGGCAGAAAGCGTTGCGACAGGTAGATGAGAAGGACCTCGAGGACCTGGCAGTAGGCGCCGCGGTCCTCGGCACCGGCGGTGGCGGCAATCCCTACATCGGCAAGCTGCTGGCGCAGCAGGCGATCCGCGCCCACGGGCCGGTCACGCTGGTTGACGTCGACGAGGTGCCCGACGACGCCCTCGTCGTGCCCTCAGCGATGATGGGCGCCCCCACCGTGATGGTGGAGAAGCTGCCTCGCGGCGACGAGATCATCCGTGCCTTCAAGACGCTCGAGGAGTATCTGGGCCGGCCGATCACGCACACGGTCTCGATCGAGGCGGGCGGACTCAACTCCACCACGCCCTTCGGCGTGGCCGCGCAGATGAAGATCCCGCTGGTCGACGCCGACGGCATGGGGCGAGCCTTCCCCGAGATCCAGATGGTGACGCCCACGCTGCAGGGCGTCTCCGCGACGCCGATGGCGCTCGCGGACGAGAAAGGCAACATCGCTCTCATCACGACCATCGACAACCGCTGGACGGAGCGCTTTGCCCGCTCCATCACGGTCGACATGGGAGCCACGGCGATGATCGCGCTCTACGTCCTCAGCGGAAAGCAGCTCAAGGAGTCGATGGTGCCCGGCACGATCGGCCTCGCCCAGGAGCTCGGCCGTCTGATCCGAGAGACGCGCGCGGCCCACGGCGACGCCGTGGAGGCGATCCTGGAGAGGCTGCGGGGCTACCGCGTGTTCGATGGAAAGATCGCCGACGTCCAGCGTCGCACCGAGGCCGGATTCGCCAAGGGAGAAGCGCGGTTCGAGGGGGTCGAGCGGGACGCCGGCGCCTCGCTCGTGATCCGCTTCCAGAACGAGCACCTGGTCGCGATCCGAGACGGCGAGATCGTGGCTTCGGTGCCCGACCTCATCATCGTGCTCGGCGCCGAGACCGGCGAGCCGATCACGACCGAGGAGCTGCGCTACGGCTTTCGGGTGACCGTGATCGCGACGCCCTGCGACCCGAAATGGCGCACGAAGGCCGGGATCGAGCTGGTCGGTCCGCGTTACTTCGGCTACGACATCGACTACGTGCCGGTAGAAGAGCGGTTCGGCGCGGCGGCGGGGCGCTGACGCTTTGGGGTTCGAGCTGACCGGCCAGGACCTCCGCGACCTCGCCCGAGGGGCGGCTTTCCTGGGCACGGGCGGGGGCGGCGATCCCTACGTGGGCCGGCTCATGGTCGAGCAGGCGCTGGCCGCCGGTGGGCGGCTGACGCTGATCTCGCCGGACGAAGTGCCCGACGACGCCTTCGTCATCCCGACCGCGATGATGGGCGCGCCGACGGTGCTGGTGGAGAAGATCCCGGCCGGCGACGAGGCGGTCGCCTCATTGCACGCGCTGGAGGCACACCTCGGCCGCCGCGCCTACGCGACCATGCCCATCGAATGCGGCGGCATCAACTCAACGATGCCGCTGGTCGTCGGCGCCCGGCTCGGCCTGCCGGTCGTCGACGCCGACGGGATGGGCCGGGCGTTCCCCGAGTTGCAGATGGAGACGTTCCACGTCTACGGCGTCCCGGGCACCCCGATGGCCATCACCAACGAGTACGGCGACACCACGATCGTCACCGCGCACGACAACAAGGCGATGGAATGGCTGGCGCGCGGCATCACGATCCGGATGGGCGGCGCCGCCTATATCGCCGAGTATTCGATGGACGGCGCGACGGCGAAGCGCACGTCCATCCACGGCACCATCAGCCTCGGAATTCGCATCGGTCGCTGCCTGCGCGAGGCGAGGGAGCGGCACCAGGACCCCTTCGAGGCTCTGGTCGAGATGCTGAAGGACACGCCCTATCGCTACGGCCGGGTCGTGTTCGAGGGCAAGGTGGCGGACATCTACCGGCGCACGACCGAGGGTTTCGCCAAGGGCAACGCCACCATCGAGCCGGTCAACGGCGGCGCGCCGCTCGAGCTGACCTTCCAGAACGAGCACCTGATCGCGCGCGTCGACGGCCAGATCCGGGGCATCGTGCCCGATCTGATCTGCATCCTCGAGGCCGAGACGGCCGAGCCGATTACGACCGAGGGCATCCGCTACGGGCAGCGCGTCAAGGTGATGGTGGTGTCGACGCCCGACATCATGCGCACGCCGGAGGCGCTCGCCGTCTTCGGCCCGCGAGCTTTCGGCCTCGACCACGAGTTCACGCCGATCGAGCAGCTGAGCTGAAGGAGGCGCGGCATGGATGTCACCGAGTCGATTCGCAAGCGCCGGTTTCACCGCTCGTTCACGGATGAGCCGGTGGACGAAGAGGCGCTGGCTCAGCTGGTCTGGGCGGCAGGCCGGGCGCCGATGGGCGGCAACGAGCTGGTGCGGCGAATCGTCGTGGTGGCCGATCCCGCCGTCATGCGGACCGTGCGCCAGGTCACGCCCAGCTTTCTGGCCAACGCGCCTGCGGTCCTCGTGATCTGCACCGACCTCGAACGCGCCGAAGCGTCGATGGGAATCCAGGGGCGGGACGTGCTCTCGTTGGTCGATGCGGGCGCCGCCGCGGAGAACGTGGCGCTTGCGGCGGTGGCGCTGGGGCTGGCCACCTGCTTCGTGCGCAGCTCCAACGACGTCGCGCTGCAGGAGGTGCTGGGTCTGCCGAGCGGCGTGCGGCCCGACATCCTGATCGCCGTCGGCCACCCGGCTGCGACACCTTCGCCCGCCATGAAGAACCCGCCCGCTGTCGTCTACCGGGATCGCTTCGGCAGCGCCTGGGACGAGCCGCTCATCTACGGACCGTTCCGGATGATCGAGGGCGTCAGCCGGATGCTGGAGGGCCAGGCCTCCGACGGCTTCCTCACGGAGATGAAGGCGGCGATCGACCGCGAGAAGTACAGCGTCATGGCGGACCGGGCATCTTTCGCGCGCTGGCTCGACGACCTGCTGCGCGACTTCGCGGCCGAGGCCGGGCGGCGCAACGCGCCCGCGTTCAAGCCCGCTGCGCCGGCCATCGAGGGGGAGAAACGCTGATGCGAATCCGGATGGCGACAGACATCGGCGGCACCTTCACCGATCTGGTGGCGCTTGAGGAGGAGACCCGCCAGATCACGCTCGCCAAGTCTCCTTCGACCCCGCCCGAGTTTCATCGCGGCCTTGCCGACACGATCCGCAAGTCTGGCCTCGACCCGAAGTCGGTGACCTTCTTCGCGCACGGCACGACGGTGGTCATCAACGCGCTCACCGAGCGCAAGGGCGCGCCGACCGCTCTGGTGACGACCCGAGGATTCCGCGACGTGCTCGAGATCACCCGCGCGAACCGCCCGGACATGTACAACCTGCGCTTCCAGAAGCAGGCGCCCTTCGTGCCCCGGCACCTGCGCTTCGAAGTCGACGAGCGCGTCGGCTACAAGGGCGACGTGATGACGCCGCTCGACGAGGGATCGGTGCGTGAGGCGGCGGACCAGATTCGCGCCGCCGGCGTCTCAGCGGTAGCGGTCTGCTTCCTGCACAGCTACGCGAATCCGGCCCATGAGGCCCGCTGCGCCGAGATGCTGGAAGAGCTCCTGCCGGGCGTCCTGGTGACGCCTTCGTATGCGATCACGCAGGAGTGGCGCGAGTACGAGCGGATGTCGTCAGCGGTGCTCAACAGCTACGTGCGGCCGGCCGCCAGCGGCTACCTGGACTCACTCTTCAAGGACCTCCGGACGCTGGAGATGCCCGGGTCGCTCAACGTGATGAAGTCCAACGGCGGCATGGCCTCCTTCGCCTTCGCCAAAGAGCAGCCCATCCACATGATCGAGTCGGGACCGGTCGGCGGCGTGGTGGGCTCGCTCGCGATCGGGCTCGAGATCGGCGAGCGCAACCTGATCACGCTCGACATCGGCGGGACCACCGCCAAGACCTCGCTGATCGAGGGCGCCGAGGTCAAGGTGACCACCGAGTACCGGATCGAGCAGGACGGCCGGCATGCCGGCTACCCGGTCAAGATCCCGGTCGTCGACATCGTGGAGATCGGCGCCGGCGGCGGCTCGGTCGCCTGGCTTGATGCGATAGGCACGCTCCGGGTCGGTCCGCGCAGCGCCGGCGCGGTGCCCGGTCCCGCCAGCTACTCCCAGGGCGGCACCGAGCCGACGGTCACCGACGCCAACCTGCTGCTCGGCCGCATCAATCCCGAGTACTTCCTGGGAGGTGAGATGCCGCTCTCGGTCGAGAGGGCGCGCGAGGCCACCGAACCGCTGGCTCGAGCGCTTTCGATGTCAGTCGACGACGTCGCGCGGGGCATCGTGCGTCTGGCCAACGCCAACATGGTCAACGCCATCAAGCTGGTTTCCGTCCGCAAGGGCCACGATCCCCGCGAGTACACCCTCGTGGCCTTCGGTGGCGGAGGTCCGATGCACGCGACGGCGCTCGCTCGCGAGCTGCACATCGGCAAGGTCGTGATCCCGCCGGCGCCTGGCAACTTCAGCGCCTGGGGCATGCTCACCACCGACTACAAGCAGGATTTCACGCGTACCAGCGTGGTCCGGGCCGGCGAGGAGTCGATGGCGCTCATCTACGACCGTTATGGCGAGCTCGAGCGCGAAAGCCTGGAATTCTTCGCGCGGGAGGGCTTCGACGCCGCGCAGGTGGTGACCGTTCGCGCGGCCGACATGCGCTACGCGGGCCAGGAGCACACGGTGCGAGTGCCCGTGCCCGACGGGCGGCCTGCGCTGGCCGACATCGCCGCTCGGTTCCACGAGCGGCATGAGACCGCCTTCATGTTCCGCCTCGAGGCGCCTGTGGAGTTCGTCAATCTCCACCTGACCGGGCTGGTCCGCGTCCCCAACCCCGACCTCTCCGCCTTCGCGCCACCCTCCGGCTCGGGTGCGGCCGGCAAGGGCCGGCGCAAGGTCGACTTCGACGAGGACGGCATCCATGACGCGGCGCTCTACGAGCGCGAGCGGTTGGGTCTGGAAGAAGAGGTGGTGGGCCCCGCCGTCATCGAGGAGGCGGCCTCCACGACTGTCGTCTATCCCGGTCAGCGGGTGAGCGTGGATCGAATCGGCAACCTCGTCATCGCCACGGGAGTTTAGAGAGATGGCTGTCCGAACCAAGATCGACCCCTTTTCAGCGGAGATCATCCGCGAGTCGCTGGTCGCGGTGGCCGAGGAGATGTTCGTCTCCCTCCAGCGCACGAGCCAGAGCACGATCATCTACGAGGTCCTCGATTTCGCCTGCGGTATCACTGACGAGAAGGCGCAGCTGATCGCGCAGACCAACGGCGTCACCGCCTTCGCCGGCATCCTCACCTTCACCGTCCAATCGGTGCTCGACAAGTTCGGCCTCGCCGGCATTCGAGAGGGCGACATCTTCTGCACCAACGACCCCTACACGGGCGGCGGGACGCACCTCTCCGACGTCGCGATGGTCATGCCGCTCTTTTACGAAGGCAAGGTGCTCGGCTTCGCGGCCAACAAGGCGCACTGGACCGAGGTGGGCGGGAAGGACGCCGGCAGCTGGACCACCGACGCCACCGAGGTCTTCCAGGAGGGCCTCCAGTTTCCGTGCGTGCGCCTTTACATCGACAACCAGCCGCTGCCGAGTCTCGTCGACATGATCCGAGCCAACGTGCGTACCCCGGACATGAGCCTCGGCGACATGTACGCGCAGGCCGCCGGCCTGCGGATGGCGGCGCGGCGGTTCGAGGAGATGTGCTCGAAGCATGGCACCGAGCAAGTCAAGGCCGGGATCGACTACCTGCTGGAACAGGGCGAGCGGCAGGTCCGGCTGGACATGCAGAAGCTGCCCAAAGGCACGTTCTACGCCGAGGACTTCATCGACGATGACGGCCTCAGCGAGGACCCCATCCCGATCAAGGTGAAGGTGACGATCAGCGACACGGAGTTCATCGCCGACTTCACCGGGTCCGGGCCGCAGGCGAGAGGACCGATCAACTGCACCCGGACCGGATTGATGGGCGGGATGCGCACCATCTTCAAGGCGATCACCAACCCGGACACGCCGGTGAACGAGGGCGGCTTCCGGCCGCTCAGCGTCATCTGTCCGGAAGGGAACGTCTTCTCAGCAGTCCGCCCGGCGCCCGTCTCCACCTACTGGGAGACCCTGCTCAACTCGGTCGACCTGGTCTGGAAGGCGCTCGCACCGCACATGCCGGAGCGCATGACGGCCGGGCACTTCCTCTCGGTCTGCGGGTTGATCCTGGCCGGGCCGCACAGCGACACCGGCGAGCTCTCGATCCTGGTCGAGCCGCAAGCCGGCGGTTGGGGTGCCGGGGCGGACAAGGACGGCGAATCGGGGCTGGTCTGCGCCGGCGACGGCGAGACCTACATCATCCCGGCGGAGGTCTGCGAGCAGAAGTACGGGATCGCCGTCGACCAGTACGCGCTCAACCCGCAGGACGCCGGCGCCGGCGAGTTCCGGGGCGGGCTCGGGCTCGTGCGCGACTACCGCGTCCTGGGCGATGAAGGCATGTTTCTGACGGCCACCTTCGGACGCTTCAAGTACCCGCCCTGGGGCGTTGCCGGCGGCCAAAGCGGGTCACCCAACTACGTCGAGGTGATCAGGGCCGACGGGAGCCCCCCGCAGCGCTTTGGCAAGGGCGCCCGCGTCCACCTGCGCAAGGGAGACATCGCCCGGCTTATTACGGGAACCGGCGGGGGCTGGGGGGAGCCGCGAAAGCGAGCGCGCGAAAAGGTGCTCACGGACTTGAAGGAGGGCTACATCAGCGAGCGGGCGGCCAGGGAGACCTACGGGCAGCAGCCTTAAGGCTCGCCTGGACGGAGGTAACGCTTCTCCACCGAAGCGACCAGTGAGTACGTGGTGTCCACCATGTTGCCGACGTAGAGCCCTCCCGCCTGGGTGAGGAGCTGGTAGGCGTTCTCGCGCTGCCAGCCGAAGTCGGTCTCCAGCCAGCCGACCAGCTCGGCGTAGGCGATGCGAGCGGCGTCCTCCATCGGCCGGGCGCTGCCGACGGTCATCAGCCGGTCGGCCGACTCGATCCGGGGCCAGGAGATCGACCGGCCCTTGATCACCGTGAAGACGACGGTCACCTTGGAAGTGATCTCCAGCGCGACGCCGCAGAGCTCGCCCTGGCCCTGGCGCGCGTGCGTGTCGCCCGTGTAGAAGAGCGCGCCCTCGTTCCAGACAGGGAGGTAGATCGTGTTGCCGGGGGAGACGTCCGGAACATCCATGTTGCCGCCAAAGGGGCCCGGCGAAAGCGCGGTGATCGCCTCCAGGTCGGGAGCCACCGCCAGCGTCCCCATGAACGGCTGCCACGGTAGAGCGAGCTCCAGCTCGTCGTTGACCAGGTTGCCCTGCTCGAGCCGCCAGATCCAGACCTTCTCCGGGAGAGATGGCTGCAGGGTCCGGGTGATCGAGGTGGAGGTGAGGCCGCCGAAGAAGGGGATCAGGCAGCTGACCGCGAAGTCGCGCGTCGGTGTGATCTCTTCGATCCGTACCGCCAGGACGTCGCCCGGCTCCGCTCCCTCGACGTAAATCGGCCCGGTCTGAGGGTTCAAGAATTTCGCGCCAGCCAGTGCCCTGCTGGGTAGGTCGTCGGCGGAGCGGATGCGGCTCTCGAACGCATCCTCGCAATGGATCACGACCCGCTGCCCCTGGCCGACCCTGGCGATCGGCTCGCGATAGGGGCTGAACACGTAGCTGTAGGTCTCGGGAATGACCTCGACCGGCGCCTTGACAGCCATCTCTTGCCCCCTCACCTCTCAGCTTATGACCCGTGCGGGCGGCTCGGTCGTTGGGATGCATTAGCAGGGAGGGCCGGATCCTCACTTTGAGGACCGGCCCCCGAGTTGGGAGGAGGGGAGTCCTCCCAAGCGTGGCAACGTACACGGTTCCCCATTCCTTGCTCGCCCTAATCTTCAAAAAAGTGGGCAGGGGCGGCGGCACGGGTCACTCGCTCCGGGAACACCTTGCGTTCCTCTACGGCCAGGCGGCGGCGGGGCCGCTCGAGGCCAGGCTGCGGGAGATCGTCAGACAGCGGCTACCCGGCGCCGCGAAAAGCCCTGCGGCTGGCCGTGGCGCCCTGCCGTTGAGCCAGCGCGACGCTCTGCTGATCACGTACGCAGACCAGGTTCGCGAAGCGGGCGAGCCCCCGCTCCGGACTCTCGCGGCCTTCCTGGACCGGCATGTTGCCGGGGCCCTGAGCGGCGTGCACGTGCTGCCTTTCTACCCGAGCTCGTCGGATGACGGGTTCTCCGTCGTCGACTACTTCGAGGTTGACCCGGCCCTGGGGGCCTGGAGCGACATCGAGCGACTCGCTGAAAGGTTCGACCTGATGTTCGACGCCGTCTTCAACCACGTCTCGGCGCAGAGCCAGGCCTTCCAGGGCTTCCTGCGCGACGACCCGCGCTACCGGGACTGGTTCATCACCGTCGAGGGCGATCCCGACCTGAGCCAGGTCGTCCGCCCGCGGGCGCTGCCGCTGCTGACTCCTTTCGCGACGGCGACCGGCGAGAAGAAGGTCTGGACCACGTTCTCCGCGGACCAAGTCGACCTGAATGTGCGCAACCCAGAAGTGCTCCTGGCCCTCCTTGACGCGCTTCTCTTTTATGTCGCCAAGGGTGCGCGCTTCATCAGGCTCGACGCTATCGCGTATCTCTCGAAGGAGATCGGGACGCGCTCCATCCACCTGCCGCAGACCCACCGCGTCATCCAGCTGATGCGCTCGCTACTCGACGAGGTGGCGCCCGACACCCTCCTGATCACGGAGACCAACGTGCCCCACCGGGACAATGTCTCCTACTTCGGCGACGGGACCGATGAGGCGCAGCTCGTCTACAACTTCGCGCTGCCGCCGCTCGTCCTCCACTCGCTGGCGACGGGAAATGCGGAAGCTCTGACCCGCTGGGCGGCCGGCCTGGCGCTGCCCTCCGGCCAGGTCACGTTCTTCAATTTCCTGGCCTCCCACGACGGCATCGGCGTCAATCCCGTGCACGGCATTCTCAGTGACAGCGACATCGACGGCCTGGTCCAGCGCGTCGAGGCCCACGGCGGCTTCATCTCCTACAAGCAGAATCCCGACGGATCCAGGAGCCCTTACGAGCTCAACATCAACTTCTTCGACGCCCTCTCCGATCCGGCCGCGAAGGAGCCGGAGGACCGCCAGGCGGCGCGCTTCATCAGCGCGCAGGCGATCATGCTTGCGCTGCGCGGCCTGCCGGGGATCTACTTCCATTCCCTGTTCGGCTCGCGTGGGGATCGGGCGGCCGCCGCGGCAAGCGGAATTCCGCGGCGCATCAACCGGCAGAAGTTCGCAGCCGCCGACCTGGAGCGCGAGCTTGCCGATCCCGACTCTCGCCGTGCGAAGGTGCTGAGCGGCTTCAAAAGGCTCCTGGAGGAGCGTCAGGCCAGCGCCGCGTTCCATCCCGGCGGGCGCCAGGAGGTGCTGGCGCTCGACCCCCGCGTCTTCGCGGTGCGCCGAACCTCGCCCGATGGCCGGGAGACCCTGCTCTGCCTGCACAACGTCAGCGGCGAGACGGTCACCGCTGACCGGGAGGTCCTCGGCCCCTACGAGGTACGCTGGCGTTAAACCGTCCGCCTTGATTCGTCCCTATCTAAGAGTCGACTTGCTGCTGAAGTCACGCTCCCTGCTCTTCGCGATCATCCTGGCCGGCGCGCTGTTGCCGGCCTCGGCCGCGGCCGCGCCGGCTGCATCTGTCCAGGTCCTGACCGGCACCACGCCGGACACCCGGATCATGCCGAGCAACGCATTCACGGTTGCCGACTCCTCGCAGCTGACCGGCATCCGGATCAACCTCCCGGTCCCAGCTTGCACGGTCATCAACTCGTCGGTTTGCGACGACCTCAACCTGCTCAACCTGCAGGACGGGTTCGACCTCCGGCCCCGCGTCACGGTGCCCTTCAGCGGGCCGATCGACGTGGCCTCCGTGACGCCGGCGACGTTTTACGTCAGCGGACCCGGCGGGTTCTCGACCCCGATCGTGCAGCTGGTCTGGGATCCGTCGGCCAACGTCCTTGCCGGCGAGCCCTCCGACTTTCTGGCCGAAGCCACCACTTACACGGTGGTGGTCACAAACGGCGTGAAGGACACCAGCGGCCGGCCGCTGATCGGGTGCGGCAGCGCTTGCCGGAGCACTTTCACGACCGAGACCGCGACTCCCGAGCTGGCGCGCCTGCGCGCCGCGCTGGACGACGGCACGGCCTATTCGGCGGCCGGGATCGGCGCCGCCGATCGCGGAGCCAGCTTCGTCCAGGGCGGCGTCCGGGACGTGTTCCCGGCGGCGACGGTCATGCAGATCGAGCGCGGCGACCAGGTCTACGCGGACCCGGCCAAACCGCTCACCTACTCAACGGTGCCGAACTCCGCGGTTACCGGCGTCGGCTACTACGCCTTCGGCAGCTTCCTGGTGCCGCGCTACCAGACCTACGCGGACGCCGTCATCCCGCACGTTCCGACCACGGCCACGCCGCAGCCGATCGGCAGCCAGCGCGTCGGCTTCACCCTGATCGTTCCGGCCGGAAGCCCGCCCGCGGGCGGCTGGCCCGTCGCGATCTTCGGCCCGGGCTTCACCCGCAGCAAGTACGACCTCTTCCTGGCGGCTGACCTGAATGCCGCCCGGGGCATCGCGACGATGTCCACCGACCCCGCCGGCCACGCCTACGGGCCCAACAGCGTTGTGAAAGTCCACCAGGGCGCCACCACCACGACCTTCTCGGGCTACGGCCAGGGAGCCGACCTCGACGGCGACGGCGACATCACGGCCAGCGAGGGCGTGGGGCCGACCGACCACAAGACCGTCAACGCGAGCGGAAAGGTGACCGCTGACGCGCCCTCTCAGTACGCCACCGCGGGACTCCGGGACGGCCTCATCCAGACCACCGTCAACGTGATGTCGATGGTCCGCCTGGTCGAACGGGGCGTCGACGTACTCGGTGGGGGCACCGTCACTCTGGCGAAGCACGTCCTCGGCTACTACGGCCAGAGCTTCGGCGGGATCTACGGGACGATGCTGATGGCGACCGACACCCACCTCACGGTCGGCGTGCTGAACGTGGGCGGCGGACCGATCGTCGAGATCGCGCGCCTCTCCGGCTTCCGCAACCTGCTGGCCGACACTCTTCGCGTAGCCCGGCCGACGCTCCTGAACGGCGGTCCCGGGCTCAACGGCTTCACGGAATCGATGCCGCTCCGGCTCGACCCGCCGGTGACGAATCCCTTCGCGGGCGCGACCACCATCCAGAAGTACTTCGACCACGCCAACTGGCAGGAACGGGCGGGCGACCCCGTCGCGTTCGCGCCGCTCTTCTTCCTGCGCCCGCCGGCCGGCGCGCCCGCCAAGCACGTGATCTGGCAGTCAGCCTTCGGCGACCACACAGTCCCCAACCCGACCGCCGGCGAGATGTACCGCGCCGGCCATCTCTTCGCCCTCGTCAGCTACTACCGCAACGACAAGACCCCGACTTTCGCATCCGACCCGCATGGGTTCCTCCTCGATCCCCGGCTCGCGGGTCGTGACCAAGGGCAGGCCCAGGTGCTGGAGTTCATCAGCACGGGAGGGGCGACGGTCATCGACCCGGACGGCCCGGGGCCGGTCTGGGAGGTCCCGGTGGTGAACCGCAATAATCTCGACTGCACGCACTACCCGCAGCCACAGACCGGGGTCGCCTACACCTTCTCGTCCGGCGAATGCTGATCGGCCCGCGCGCCGGCTAGGATCACCGCCGCGCCCCGGAAGCGGCCGTGTCGAAGATCTTCGAGAGCTGCGTTGGCGTCCTCGAGCGCGTAGGTCCTGACTTCGGTCTGAACCGGCACCTGGGGCGCGACCTGAAGGAACTCCTCGCCGTCCCGCCGAGTCAGGTTGGCAACCGAGCGAACCTGGCGCTCCTTCCAGAGCAGCTCGTAAGGAAAGCTCGGGATGTCGCTCATGTGGATCCCCGCACAGACCACGACGCCGGCCGGGGCCAGCGCCCGCAGTGCCGCCGGCACCAGGGCGCCGACGGGGGCGAAGATCAGGGCGGCGTCGAGCTCCTCGGGCGGGAGCGTGAGCGAGTCACCCGCCCATTCGGCTCCGAGCGTGCGCGCGAAGGCCTGGGTTTGGGTGTCGCCTGGCGACGTGAAGGCGAAGACGCGCTGGCCGCGGTGGCGAGCCACCTGCGCGACGATGTGCGCCGCCGCGCCGAACCCATAAAGGCCGAGCCTTGGCGCGTCGCCCGCCAGCAGCAGCGCGCGATAGCCGATCAGCCCGGCACAGAGCAGCGGCGCCACCGCTGTGTCGGGGTAACTGGCGGGAAGGGCGAAGCAGAAACGTTCGTCGGCGACCGCGTATCCGGCATAGCCGCCATCGATCTGGTAGCCGGTGAAGCGCGCCCGAAGGCAGAGGTTCTCGAGGCCGCGCCGGCAGAACTCGCAGCTGCCGTCCGTCCAGCCAAGCCAGGGCACGCCGACCCGGTCGCCGGGCTTGAAGCGCGCTGCGCCCGCGCCCAGCTCGCGGATGGTGCCGACGATCTGGTGACCCAGGATCAGCGGAAGTTTCGGCTCGGTCAGCTCGCCATCCACGATGTGGAGATCGGTGCGGCAGACGCCACAGGCGCTGACCTCGATCAGGACCTGCCCGCTACCTGGACGCGGATCGGGCAGCTCCTGCAGCTGCATCGGCTGATGCGGTGCTGTCAGCACCATGGCTCGCATCGTTAAGGCCGATTTTGACCCGGCGGCGATTCAGGGCGTCGTGATCTTCTCGCCCCGTTGGCTAACCACGAACCAGGCGCCGCCGTATTCGACAGCGGCCTGGCACTTGATCTCGCCAGGACTTCGGTCGCCCAGGTAGTAGTAGAGCGGGTGACCGTTGTAGGCGACCTGCTTCGACCCGTCTTTCCGCGCGATCGTGGAGACAAGCGCCTGGTCGAGGTTCGGCCCTGCCCCTGGCGCCTGGACGGCCAGGAGAGGTGGCCAGGCGCTGGCGCAAGCGTCGTAGCAGCTGGACGCCGCGCCGCGATCGGCGTCGAAGAGATAGAGGGCGCGACCTGCGACGTCCACGATGATCTTCCCGTAGCGAGACTCGGCAACGGCCAGCGTCGCGGGCGGCGAGGGCGTCGCGGCCGTGCTGGGCAGCGCCGACGGAGAAGGCAAACTGCCGGATGCCGCGGGTCCGCCTCCGCCGCAAGCCGCGACCAGCGGCAGGAGCAGACTCGCACCGAGCCACCTCGTCATCGGCGAAATGCTAGGCGGGGATCGAGACTCCCGGCCGGCTTGCGGGTCCGCCTTCGCTGATCCCGAGGCGGAGGTGGAGCCGGCGAAGGAAGCGCGGGGCCCACCAGTTCCACTCGCCCAGGATGCCCATCAGCGAGGGCACCAGCAGCGCCCGGACGATGGACGCGTCGACGAGGACGCCAACCACCGTGCCCACTCCGAGCTCCTTCATGAAGACGATGTTCGAGGTCGCGAAAGCGCCGATGGCGACGCAGAGCAGGAGCGCCGCGGCGGTCACGATCCGGCCCGTCCGCTGCAGGCCCAACGCAACCGCTTCGGCGTTGGCTCGGCCGCCGTCGCGAGCTTCCTTGATCCGGGCGAGCAGGAAGACGCCGTAGTCGGTCGAGAGCCCGAAGATGATGGCGAAGAGGAGCACGGGCTGGCTCTGCTCGAGAGCTCCCGAGCTCTTGTAGTCGAGCAGGCCCTGGAAGTTGCCGTACTGGAAGATGAAGACGAGCGCGCCGAAGGTCGCGCTGAGAGTCAGCAGGTTCATCAGCACGGATTTGATCGGGAGGATCACGGACCCGGTCATCAAGAAGAGGATCAGCAGCGTCGTAATCGTCACCAGGACGACCGCCAGCGGCAGGCTGTCGAGCAAGCCCTTCTGGAGGTCGACAAAGTAGCCGGTCAGGCCGGTGGCCCGGACGGGGAAGGGCGCGCTCAGGGACCGGATGTCGCGCAGCGTCGTGGTGGCGGCAGTCGAGTAGGGCTCTTTGCCGATGTCGGCGTCGAGCTCCCAGGTCCCTGAACCCACGTACTGCGGCTGGCCAACCGAGGTGACGCCGCTGACCTGCCGGACGCGATCGGCAAACGCGGCGACATCGGCGCCGCGGTCCTGGCCGGCTTTGACGACGATGATGGCGGGCGCGCCGCGCTGGCCCGGGAAGTCGCTCTTCACGGCGGTGTCCACGATCCGGGCGCTGGCCGTGGCCGGCAGCGTGGTCGCGTCGACGGAGTTGAACTTGATGCTCAGGAAGGGCAACCCGAAGGCGACCAGCAAGGCGCCGCTGGCGAGGGCGACGATGATCGGCCGCCGCATGACGAAACCGGAAAGTGAGTACCAGAAGCCGCGGTTGCTGGACTCGTTGCGCTGCCAGCGCCGCGGCGCAAGCGCGTTGACGCGGGTTCCCAGCAGGCGCAGGACCGAGGGCAGGACGAGGAGAGCGGTGGTAGCGGCCAGCGCCACGACGATCACTCCGGCCACGCCCATCGAGAAGAGGAAGTTGAGGGGAAAGACCGTGAGCGAGGCGAGGGCCGCGGCAACCGTCAGCGAGCTGAAGAGAATGGTCCGGCCGGCTGTCCGCACCGTGACTCGAACCGCCTCGGGCACCGACCGGCCGGCAGCCAGCTCCTCCCGAAAGCGGGAGACCATGAAGAGCGAGTAGTCGATCGAGAGGCCGAGGCCAAGCCCCGTCGCGAGGTTGAGGGCAAAGATCGAGAGCGGCGTTTCGGCGTTGACCAGCCGGAGCCCGAGGAACGTCCCCAGGACCGTGATACCGCCGACCATGAGCGGCAGCAGCGCCGCCACCGCGCCCCGGAAGACCCAGAGCATGAGCAAGAAGAGGATGGGGAAGGCCAGGCTCTCGGCCCGGCCGAGGTCGGCCTGGACGTTGGCCTGGACCTCCGCGAACGTGGTCCCGACGCCGCCGAGGGTGACCGCATGATCATTCTTGAACTTGTCCTGGAGGCGGCTGGAGGCGGCGCCGATGGCGTCGTCGTTGACGTCCTTGAAGAGGCCGATCACGAGCGTCTCCCGGCCGTTCCGCGAGACCAGCGAGGGGTCGTGGGTCTGGTAGTAGCTGAAGGCGGCTTTGACGTCCTTGTCGGCCGCGATCGTGCTGACGACCTGGGCGACCTCGCTCTGCGCCGCGGGGCTGTCGATGGAATCGATCCGGACGAGGGCGATGACATTGCGGTCGGCGCGGGTTCCTGTGGCGGCGACCAGGCTCCGGGTCGCAGCCTCGCTCTCCGACTTCGGGTTGGTGAAGCCGCCCTGGTGGAGCTGGCTCGCGACCGGCCCGCCGAGCGCTCCGGCGAGGGCGGTGAAAGCGACGGCGATACCGACGACGACCCAGGCTCGGCTGTTGGCCAGGCGAGCTATCCAGTCCAGCATTCGGGTTTCAGTCCTCCTCAGCGCGCGGCCGGGGTGCGGTCGCCGCAGTGAGCGCCATCTCCGCCAGGGCGTCGAGGGCGGCGTTGCCGTCGAACTCGGGGTCGATGAGCCGCTGGAGTGCGATTCCCAGGAAGGCTCCCCAGATGGCCGCCCCGAGCGCGGCCGGAGTCGCCTGCGGCGGGTTGGGCGCGTCGGTGACGACCGCATTTGTGACGCGCGTCACGAGGTCCCGGCGGTTGTTCAGAAAAAGGCGGATCTTCTCGGCGATCCGCGGGTTGTGCATGCCGGCGCCCACCATGTCGAAGATCAGCTTGTAGGCGTCGAGGTTCCAGATCTGTCCCTCACGCTCCGCGGCGAAGCCGACCTTTGCCTGCTCGAGGCCCGGTAGGCCTTCGAGCTGGATGTCGTTCAGCGGGCAGCCCAGCTC
>VBGR01000103.1 GCA_005880695.1 Chloroflexota bacterium | reverse complement strand
GGACCCGGCGAGGACACCTGGCCGCAATTTCTCGAGGACTTCAGAGCCGGTCGGCCGGCGCGGCGCTACGCCTCCCAGCAGCGAACGCTCCTCGGTGTGCCGCCAATTCGCCGCGACCTGATCAAGCGCCGCCTGTACCTCGTGCCGAACTCGATAGTGGTCTCCCGCGGCTGCCCCCACGTCTGCGACTTCTGCTACAAGGTCGCCTTTTTCAAGGGCGGCAAGCAGTTCTACACGCAGACCGTCGACGCGGCGCTCGCCGAGATCGACCGGTTACCGGGCCGCCACCTCTACTTCCTCGACGATCACCTTTTCGGCAGCCCGCCTTTCGCCGAGGCACTCTTCGACGGCATGCGGGGAATGAACCGGCTCTGGCAGGCCGCCGGCACCGTGAAGGCTGTGCTCGAACAGCCCCGGGTGATCGAAAAAGCGGTTGCCTGCGGACTGCGGAGCCTCTTCGTCGGGTTCGAGACCGTGAACAGCGACAACCTCCAGGACCAGCGCAAATACCAGAACATCGGCCGTGACTACTCGGCCGCGGTTCGGCGCCTTCGCGACCTCGGTGTCATGGTCAACGGCAGCTTCGTCTTCGGCATGGACCATGACGGCCCGGACGTCTTCGAGCGAACCGTTGATTGGGCCATCGAGCAAGGCATCGAAACCGCGACGTTCCACATCCTGACTCCTTACCCCGACACCGCTCTCCACGAGAGGATGGCCGCGGCTGATCGTTTGCTCCATCGCGACTGGGACCTCTACGACACCCGGCATGTGGTTTTCAAGCCCGCGCGGCTGACTCCCTCCGAGCTCGAAGCCGGCTACTGGCGCGCATACCGGGACTTCTACCGCTGGGGCTCGATCCTGCGCGGCGCTCAAACCAAGGAGACCGTCAGGGGACGTTTGAAGCACGTCGGCTATGCCGCCGGCTGGAAGAAGTTCGAACCGCTCTGGGACCTGCTGATCAGGAGCCGCCGGGTAATCCACGCCCTGCCGTTGCTGGAGGTGATCCTCGAGAACGGTCGCCCCCGGCCCCAGGCTGGACAGCTGCTCACCACTGACAAGCTAGGCTAGGACTGGCCCTTCCGGGAGGAAGGAGGCAAGAATGCCCAATACTGATTTCAAGACCGTAGACGAGTACATCGCTACGCACCCCGAAGAGGTGCAGGCGGTCCTGCAGCTCGTCCGCACGACGATCCGCAAGGCCGTGCCCGACGCCGACGAGATGATCAGCTATCAGATCCCCGCGTACAAGCTGCGAGGCGGCCGAGTCATCTATTTCGCCGGCTGGAAGCAGCACTACTCGCTCTACCCGGCCAGCGATGAGCTCGTCGAGGCGTTCAAGGACGAGCTGGCGCCCTATGAGGTCAACAAAGGGACGATCCGCTTCCCGATTTCCAAGCCGGTCCCGGTGAAGTTGATCGAGGGCATCGCGAAGTTCCGCGCGAAGGCAGCCGTCGCACGCGCCAAGCAAGGTGACAAGGCAAGCTGAAGAGCCGCCGGAGCTGATCGTCGCCGACGTCTCCGCCTGGCGGCGGTGGCTCGGCGGGCACCACGCGGAGCCAGAGGGCGTGTGGCTCGTGCTGTCCAAAAAAGGCGCCCTCAACCCGACACGCCTGACCTACGATCAGGCGCTCGAAGAGGCCCTGGCGCACGGCTGGATCGACGGCCAGGCGAAGCCGCGCGACGACGCTTCTTACCGACAGCGCTTCACGCCGCGACGCAAGCGCAGCGCCTGGTCAAAGCGCAACACCGTCATCGCGGGGAGGCTCATCGACGAGGGGCGGATGCACGCGGCAGGCTTCGCTGAAATCGAGCGCGCCAAGGCAGACGGTCGCTGGGATGGTGCCTACGACGGGTCAGCCGGGATGGACGTGCCCGACGACCTCGCGGCGGCGCTGGACGCTGAGCCGGCCGCGAAGGCGATGTTCGCCATCCTCTCGGCGACGAACCGCTACGCCGTGCTTTACAGAATCCATGACGCGAAGCGCCCGGAGACGCGACTTCGCCGGATCGAGCATTTCGTGATGATGCTGGCGCGCGGCGAAACCGTGTACCCGCAGCGCAAGAACCTGTCCAATTCAGTTAAGCAAGCGCCAACCGACGGGTTCTGGGTTTAGGCATCCCGGCGATGCTCGCCCGGAATCCGCCCGGCGCCGCGTTTCGGATAGCGTCATCGTGTGACGAAGCCATTTCGGTTTCTGGCCGCGGCCGGGGAGGTCAGCGCCGGCAACGCCCTGGCTGAGAAGGGGAGGAGAGCCGAGGCGCTCGGCTATGACGTTCTCGTCTTCTCCGACCACCTGATCAACCAAATGGCTCCAATCCCAGCGATGGCCGTCATTGCGGCGGCCACCGAACGGCTGCGCATCGGGACCTTTGTCTTCAACAACGACCTGCGGCACCCGGCCGTGTTGGCCCAAGACCTGGCCAGCCTCGACCAACTCAGCGGAGGGCGGCTGGAGATCGGTATTGGTGCGGGCTGGAATCGGCCCGAGTACGAGGAGACCGGCATTCCGTTTGACTCCGGCGGGATCAGGGTCAAGCGGTTGGAGGAGGCGATCCAGGTCCTGACGGGGATATTCGCGCCAGGACCCTTCAGCTTCAAAGGAGAGCATTACACCATCACCGAGATGGATGGCTTGCCAAAGCCGATTCAGAAGCCGCACCCGCCCATCCTGGTCGGCGGCGGGGGCCGGAGGCTGCTGAGCCTGGCCGGGCGGGAGGCGGACATCGTCGGCTTCGCGCCGAGACTGATGCCGGGCACGAGCAAGGCGGACATCCGGAGCTGCCTGGTCGAAGCCACTCTCGAGAAAGTCGCCTGGGTCAAGGAAGCCGCGGGTCAGCGGTTCCA
>VBGR01000105.1 GCA_005880695.1 Chloroflexota bacterium | reverse complement strand
CCGGCCGAGGCTCGTCATGACGCGCACACCGCGCTGCCCATAGCCGACCGGCTGGAGGGTGTCCGGCGCCAGCACCTCCTCGACGTAGTCGGCCTCGATGATGTGGCAGCCGCCCGGCTCCTCGACGCACTCGAACATGAAAATGGTGGCCGCCTCGGTCATGCCCGCGGTGTCGCCGCAGAAGGCGCCGAAGGCCTCTTCGATCTTGCGCTTGGTGGCCTCCGGCCGCGGTTCGCCGGACGCGACGACGATCCGTACGCTGCCCTCCTTCGCAAGGTCGACGCCGAGCTGGCGTGCCGTGTGCGCAAGCCTCAGCGCGTAGGTGGGCGTGCAGGCGAGGACCTTCACCTGGTTCTCGAGCAGGAGCTGGACGCGCTTCTCGGAGTCGAACGAGCCCGTCGGGATGACTGTGCAGCCGATCTTCTCGAAGGCGTACTGCAGGCCCCAGAAGCCGATGAAAAGGCCGTACCCGAAGGCGACCAGCGCCCGGTCCCCGGCCCGCACGCCCATCGCGTAGGCGCCGGTGGCCCACATCTCGGCGGCCCAGGCCCAGTCCCGGGCCGTGTCGAAAGTGCGGATCGGCTGGGCGCCGCTGGTGCCGCTGGTCTGATGGTGGCGGATCGCCAGCTTGGGGTCGACCGAAGGGAAGATCCCGTAGGGCGGCGCCACCGCCTCGGCCGCACCGATCTCCTCGCGCTTGAGCAGCGGGAAGCGGGCGCTGTAATCGTCGAGCGACTTCAGCTGGTCGGGCGGGCAGCCGGCGGAGTCCATGCGCTGCCGCCAGAACTCGGAACCCGCGTAGGCGTGCTCGAGCTGGCGCTGAAGCTTGTACCACTGGCGGCGCCGGAGCTCGTCACGCGGCATGGTCTCCGTCGCCGGATGCCAGTAGCCGCGAGGCAGTTGGGCGCGCCCCACGCCTGGATGTTAGCTCGGCGGCTGAACCCGGTTCAGCGCTGGCGGCTGAGGACGGCTTTGACTGCCCGGAACTGGCCATGCCCCATGACCAGTACGCGGGCGTCAGACTCCGCGACCACCGTGGCCTCGCTCGCCGAGCGATCCCACATCGCGGTCCAGCCGAAGCTGTCGCCCGCTTCCAGGAGGTGGGATCCACCGTCTGCCGTCAGTGCTCGCAGCTGCCCCTTGCCCACGATCAGGAACTGAGTGGTGGGTTGCCCTTCGGCAGCGAGGCGCCGGCGCGCCGGGACCGTGACCTCGTCAACGTAGAGGAGCAGCGATCTAATCTCGGCGTCCGAGCATCCGGCGAGCTCGCGGGTGGAACGGAGTACCTGGAAGCGGTCGAGATTCTCCGTCCAGACGGGAACGGTGGCCTCGGCAACCCCGTAGGAGATGGCGAACTTGACGCCTGGGCTCAGCCGGCGAAGCAGGTTCAGGGCCGGGCGGTTGTCGCCCTGGATCGTGACCGAGAAGCGGTGGACGCCTTCCGCGACCGCGGTGTCAGCCAGTGCCCGGAGCAAGCGGGTAGCCAGTCCCTGCCGCTGCCAGTCATCGGCCACGACCACGGCCAGGTCGGCCGTATCGGTGCCCGGCTGGCGGAAGTAGCGGGCGACGCCGACGATCTCGCCTGCGATCACTCCGACCACCGCCTCGCGCTCGTGGTGCTCGACATCCAGCAGCCGCTCGGGACGCGCCTGGTCGGGCGACGCGAGTGGGCTCAAGAAGCGCCGGTAGATAGTCTCGGGGGAGAGCCGGTAGAAGAAGCGCCGGAGCGCCTCACCGTCCGACGGCTCCAGCCTGGCCAGCCCGACTTCGCCGCTTCCCGCCGCCGCCTGGATCGAGGTCATTCGATACAAATAGCACGACCGGTCGTTTAAAGTCAATAGGCTCATCGTCCGGCCCCTCCGGCCAATCCGGGCTACGCCCTGAGTGGTTTGGGGAGGGACAGACCGACCGTTCGTGCTATTATCCCCGAAGGTGAGTTCAGAAGCCCCCGTGCAGGTGGACAAGCGGCGCCAGCGAGGTGAGCGCACCCGCCAGGCGATCTTGAGCCACGCCGCCCGGCTCGCCTCCGCCGAGGGTTTGGAGGCGGTTTCGCTGCAGCGGCTGGCCGGTGACCTCGGCATCAGCAAGAGCGGCCTCTTCGCCCATTTCGGGTCCAAGGAGGAGCTGCAGCTGGCGACAGTGGAGGAAGCTGCCTGGGTCTTCACGCTTGAAGTGCTGAAACCCGGGCTGCACGAGCCGGCCGGGGTCGGCCGGGTGACTGCGCTTTGCGAAGCCTTTCTCTCTTACGTGGAGCGCGGGGTCTTTCCCGGCGGCTGCTTCTTCGAGGCGG
>VBGR01000014.1 GCA_005880695.1 Chloroflexota bacterium | reverse complement strand
CCGGATTCCTCGAGTGTCTCTTCGAAGCCGGCGGCCTGGGGGGGTGGATCCTCACCCGCCTTGAACTCCTCGCGTCGCCAAAGACTCAGGACAAGGTGGTCGCGGGCCCGAGTGGCGGCCACGTAGGTGAGCCTGACGGCCTCGGCCTGGTCGGCGCGCTTCTCGCGTTCGAGCGCGTCCTTGTAGCCCTTGGTCAGCCAGTCGCCGGTGCCGACCTCGATCCGGTTGTTGAGCCGGTCGGGGATGACCTGCGTGCCACCGCCGCGCCGGCTCGATCCCCAGCCGGTCATCATCACGACCGGAAACTCGAGCCCTTTGGCGCCGTGGATGGTGAGGACGCGGACGGCGTCGTCGTCGGCCTCGGCCGTTGACGCGCCGACGTCGCGGTACTGCTCGCGCTCCAGGCCCTCCATCCACTCGACGAAGGAGCGCAGTGTGGCTCGCCCGGTGGCCGCGAAGTCGCGGGCCCGCCGGGCCGCGTAGCGGTAACGCCGCCAGGTCTCGCGCGGGCGGGGGCGTCCGAAAGCCGCCGCGACCAGGAGCCGCTCGTCCAGGAACTTCTCGACCAGCGCGGGCACGGTCACGTTGTGCCGCAGCGCGTGCATCCCGGCGAGGCTGGCCAGAGCCGCCCGCACCCGCGGCTCCTCGCCGTCGCCGGGGTACTCATAGTTGAAGCGCCCGCCGCTGTCGCGCCAGCGCAGCAGCTCGGCGTCGCTGCAGCCGTAGGCGGGTGAGCGCAATGCGGTCACCAGGGCCACCTGGTCGGAAGGGTCGTCGATGGCGCGCAGGCAGGAGACCAGCTCGCGCACCTCCTGCGTCATGACGATCAGCTCGCCGGACTCCAATCGGTAGGGCACCTGCCAGGCCTCGAAGGCGCGCTCCAAATTTCGGAGGTTGGTACGCGTCGGGATCAGCACGCAGATGTCCTGCCAGCGGGCGTCTTCCAGCCACTGCTTCTCGCCGTCTTTGCGCGAGACCTGCCAGCGGTTGTCGTGGACCAGGCGGCAGGCGCGGGCCACGTCGTCCGCCTCGCGTTTCCAGACTTCGATCTGGCGAGCGCGCGCGAGCTCGCCACCGAAGTACCAGAGGCCGCCGCCCGCCTTCGGCTCGGCCACCAGCTGGCGGTACTCGGGCTGGACGTCGCGGTCGAAGCGCATGACGTCACCGAAGTGGCGGTTGACCCAGTCGATCACGGCCGGCACCGACCTGAAGTTCTGGACCAGGGCGACCTGCTCGCCGACCCGCTCCTGGATGCGCTGATAGAGCGCGATGTCGGCTCGCCGGAAGCGGTAGATCGACTGCTTCGGGTCGCCGACCACGAAGAGCTTGCCGGGTACCAGCTCGGCGTCGAGCCAGCTCTCAGGGAATTGGATATCAGGCCGCGCCGCCAGGTAGACCGCGATCTCGGCCTGGAGAGGATCAGTGTCCTGGAACTCGTCGATGAAGATGCGCGACCAGCGCTGCTGGGCGCGGGCCCGGACGTCGGGGCGGTCGCGAAGGAGGTCGCGCGCTCCCGTAAGGAGGTCATGGAAGGTGGCGACGCCGCGGCGGCGGCGCTCGGCCGCGTAGGCGAGGACGAAGCCGCGCAGCTCCTTCAAGAGGCCGTTGAAGATCTCGGTCCGGCGGGTGGAGAGGATGGCGTCGACCTCGTCCAGGCAGCCCCGCAGTTCCTCTCGCAGCCGATACAGCGCCGAGTCGCGCCAGTTGCCCTTCTTGCCGACGACGACCGGAAAGTCATCCAGGAGCAGGAGGGCGACTAGCGCCTTTCCCTCGGTGTCGGCTTCCGCCAGCCGTTCCGCCGCGAAGGCGACTTCGCTCAGCTTCTCGTACATGCGATCGGTCGGCTCAAGGCAGTCGTCGAGGTAGCGGCTCAGGGCCTTCAGGCGGTCGGCCATCCCGGCGGCTCCGGGCAGCGCCTCGCGAGCGGCCGGCGCCGGCCAGCTGGAGGTGGACTGGACGAGGTCGTAGTGCTCGTGGAGCGCCCGGGCGATCGACTCGATCTTGTCCGGCGTGAGCTTCAAGAGGAGCGCGTTCTTGATCGCCTTGCTCGATTTCTCGTCCTCGGCGGCGGCCTCGAACCAGGTCCGGAAGCGCTCCCGGAACTCGAGATCCTGCTCGATCTGGTCGAGTGTCTCAAAGCTGGGCGGTAGGCCCGCCTCCAGCGGATAGGTGCGCAGGAGCGAGCCGGCGAAGGCGTGGATGGTGTCGATCGCCGCCTCGTCGAGGGAGGCCGCCGCGGCCAGGGCGGCGGGGCTGCCATCCTTCTCCAGCTCTTCGCGGACGCGGGCCCGCAGCTCCGCGGCGGCGGCTTCCGTGAAGGTGATCGCGACCAGCTCGGGCGCCCGGAGGCGGCCCGAGGCGACCAGGGCCACGATCCGGTCGACGAGGGTCGTCGTCTTGCCAGTTCCGGCGCCGGCTTCGACGAAGAAGGTGGTGTCGAAGTCTTCGCGGAGCCGTCGGCGGACTGCCTCGTCGGCGGGGAGCTGGGCGATCATCGAGGCGGTTCCAGCAGGAGACCCTGGTGGAGGTTGGCCCCCGGCTCATCGCGCTTGCGCTCGCGAATCAAGTCCCGCCCGGTGGGGCAGATCCGGTGGTAGTCGCAGAACCGGCAGTTCGACCAGCCCGGGCGGCGTGTCGGGCTCCAGCCCTCATCCTCGCCGGGCACCTGGGGGAAAGCGCCCGCCAGGATGCCCTGGTTGACGACGCCCACGACGCCGGCCAGGCGCTGGTCCCCGGCTTCGGCGTCGGCGACCTCGATGCGCATGAAGCGGCCTTTGGGCGAGATGTACCAGTAGGCGGCGGTGACCTGGCCAGTCTTGGCGAGCTGCTGGCGGACGGCTTTCGAGTAGACCGCCAGCTGAACCTTGGTTCCGGCGACCACCGGGTCGTCGGCAAACTCCTTCGGGCTGCCGGCGACGCCGGTCTTGTAGTCGGTGATGTAGGCGGCGGCGTCCCCGAGGTCGACGCGGTCGATGTAGCCGCGGAGGCGGACCGCCGTGCCGTCCTCCAGCTCGATCTCGGCCGCCGCCCAGCCGTCTCCTTCGGCTTCCTCGAAGCCGAAGCGCTGCTCGAAGAACGCGGGCGTCAGGCCGTGCTCCCGGCGGAACTCCTCATCCTTGCTGAGCACGGTCTGGAGGTCGAGCTGGATGGCGCTTTGCTCGTTGAGCCAGGCCAGCCGGTAGCCGGTCTGGCCGCGCTCCTCCAGCTCCTGGAACTTCTGGCGGGCGATGTCGGCCAGGACCTCCCGGTCGGCCTGCGTGTACGCCTCGGCGGGCCCCGGCCGGCCGCTTGCGTTCAGGGTCGAGAGGAACTCCTGGAGGATCGCGTGGACCAGCTTGCCACGGTCGATCGGGCTGATGGACCAGGCCTCCTCGTCCTCGGGACGCCTGGTGGGCTCGACCTCGAGGATGTGGTTCAGGAAGTAGCGGAAGGGGCAGCCGGCCCACTGCTCGATGCCGCTGGCGCTGATGGGGTGGAGGCGGTTCAAGCCACTCGAAAGCCGGCTCACGAGCGGTGCCACGGCCGCGACATTGCCGTCGAACTCGGTGAAGCGGCCGGACGCCCGAGCGGCGCCCGACCGCAGGCCGCGGCCGAGGGGCAGGTCATCGCGGCCGGCCAGCGCCGAGGCCAGCAGGTCTCCGCTTCGCTCATGGATCTGCCAGGCCTCGGCCACCTGGCGCTCGGCCACGTTGATCGGATCGGTGGGTCCCGCCAGCGCGGCGGCCGCCGAAACCAGGGTCCTGAGCCAGGGGCGCTCGGGCCCGGCCGCCAGCTCGGACATCTCGACCGGACCCACGCGCCGGCCTTCCAGCTCGGCCACGACGTCGAGCAGCCAGCGTGACGGGTAAGCCGGGCGCTGGTCGGCGTCGTGCCGCGGGTAGCAGAAGGTCGCGCCGCCGCTGCCGGCGAGCGTGCCGAGGAAGGCCAGCCGCTCCTCTTGCAGGCGCCGGGCGACCCGGCTGAGCGGATCCTGGCCGGACTCCCAGGCCAGGACGGGGTCGGCGGGCGGCGCCGCCGGGTAGGCGCGTTCGGTCATGCCGAGCAGGAAGACCTGGTCGAGCTTCATGCCTGCCAGACCCGAGATCGGGCCGGTGACGACGCCCTGGCCCAGCCGTCCCTCGGGCCGGCGCCGTGCTCCGAGAGCGTCCTCCAGCGTCTCCACGAACCGTTCGACGCTCACCTCATCGTCCTCGGGCGCGGCGGCCAGCGAGTCGAGGACCTCGTCGACCAGGTGCGAGGCCTCGACCTGCTCCTCCGGCCAGCTGTTGTGCACCTTCACCAGCTGCGTCCGGAGCTTCTTGGCCCAGGCGGCGAGCGCCGCCCAGCTCTTCGCGCTCTCGGGCGGGCGGGTGAGCCGGTTCATCTCTTCGATCCGGCCCTGGATCTGCTCGGTGTCGTCGATCTCGTGGCCGAGCCGCCGCCGCCAGGCCTCGGTCGTGTCGTCGTCCTGCTGCTGGAGCTCGTCGAGCTTGCGGCGGTCCTCGATCAGCTTCAGGTCGAGCCGGGCGCGCCACTGCTGGACCGACCTGACCACTCCCGCATCGCGAGAGATGCGGTCCCATTGGGCGAGCGACGGGCCGCCGCCATGGGGCAGAGAGCTGAGCCAGTTGAGGACGGCGTTGCGCGAGAAGCGCTGGCTCTGGAGCTGGAGCAGCCCGAGCAGGCCACGGCCGGCGAAGCTCTCGCTGATGGGCCTGCCTTCGAGACCGACCCAGGGCAGCCCGGCGGCCTCCAGCGTTTCTCGGACGAGCTTCTTGTAAGGCTCGGAACTGCGATAGGCGAGTGCGGTGCGGTGGAGAGGCACGCCGGCGTCGAGTCCGGCCAGGACGGCGCGCACCGCCGCCCGGACCTCTTCGCCCGCGTCGGGGGCGACCAGGACGGTTTGTCGCGGCCGGGTCTGCTCGCCCAGGGTGGGGAGCTGGTCCCAACGCCGGCCGAGCGCCTCGGCCCAGCGGGCAGGTTGGGCGTCGGCCTCGGCATCTTCGAGCCAGGGCAGCGCGCCATCGACGGCTGTCGCTTCGCCGAACGCCTGGAGCAGGTCGAGCTCGGGCACGGTCAGACGGGCTGGCAAGAACAGGAGGATCGGTCCCAGCTCACGCAGTAGGTCGGCCGCGCGGCCGGCGCGGAGGCGGGCCGCCCCGGCGGCGCAGAGGTCGGCCCGCTCGTAGAGGTTCTCCCGGGCGAGGATCGCGCGATACGAGGCGTGGGCTTTGAGCGCCACCTCCGCCAGGCCACCGCGGCCGGCGAGCTCGTCGAGCTCCGCGGCGAGCGGGCGCCGGTCGGCCAGCTCGCGGAAGAGGCTCTTCAGCGTGGTGACGACGGCGCGGTGGTCGGTCTGCGGCCCCAGGCCGCCCACTTCGCGAACCGCCCGCCGGATGGCGGCTTCCTCGATCACCCGAGACAGGGGCAAGCGGCCGCCGGCGGCCAGCTCGGGCGCCCCGGCCAGCTCGGCCAGGCGGGCCATGACGGCCGTGCGGACATTGGCGTAGGCGTTGACCGCGAGCCGGCGGCGCTGGTTGAGACCGGCGTAGTTGCTGGGGACGACGATGGTGGCCGGGGTCAGCGGGTCGCCGCCTCGGAGCTCGGCGAGCCGCGCGTCCAGCCAGCCTTCGGCGGCCGCGCCCGGGCGGACGCGCGCCAGCATCAAGCTCATGCCGGGACCCGGACCAGCGGCAGCGGGTGGGTGACCAGGAGCCCTTCCGGCTCCTCGACCGAGAAGTAGAGGACCTGCCTGCCTTCCGGCCCACCGTCGCCCGCCAGCTCCAGCAGCAGCCGGTGGAGCGCGGCCCGCCGCTCGGAGTCGCAGTAGCGGAAAGGATCGTCGAGGAGGAGCGGCGGGTTCAGGTCGCCGAGCAGTACCTCGGCGAGCGCGACCCGGACCGCGAAGTAAAACTGGTCGGCCGTACCGTCGGAAAGGTCGCGGCGCTCGAATGGCGATCCGTCGGCCCAGGTCGCGCGGAAGGTGAGGCCGGCGGTGTCCTCCAGCCCGACGGCGTAATCGGGGGTGATGGTCTGCAGGCGCCCGGTGGCTGCCGCGGCGATCCTCGGCCCGGCGGAGCGGCGGATGTCCTCGATGGCGGCGGCCAGCTCGGTGAAGGCCAGCTTGAGCGCCTCGGCCTTGAACTTGAGCCGGTCAAGCCGCCGTTGCTGGACCGCGACCGCGTCCTCCAGCTCGGGGATCGCCTCCGCGGCGTGAGCCAGGTCGATCAACTGGTTCGAGAGCGAGCCGTGCTCGCGGTTGGCCGCCGCCAGCTCGGCCGGAATCTCTCGCTCGCGCCGCTGCAGCCGCTCGAACGCGGCCGGAGCCAGGCGGTAGACGGCCAGCTCTTCGAGCCGCGCTTGGAGCTCGCGGACGTCGCGGCCGAGGCTGGACCGGCGCGCCTCCAGCTCGGCCTGGGCCGCTGGCGCCACGGTCCGTGGGCGGAGCTGCAGGGCGCCCGCACCGGCGGCGACCGCGCCGCACAGCACGAATCCGGCGCCAGGGACTGCCTGCCAGAGCAGCGCCAGGAGGACACCGGCCAGCGCCAGGAGGGCGCCGGCGGCGATCGCCGGCCAGGCCCAGGCCGGAACGCTGGGCGCGGCTACCGTAAGCGCCTGGTCGAGCATCGCCCGCTTCTCCTGGGCATCCTTCAGGTCGCGCTCGGCGGCGGCCACGTCGCGGGCCCGCTTCAGCACGGCGGCGGCGTCCGTCTGCTCCAGCTCGAGGCGCGTCAGTGCCTCGGCGGTCTGCTCCAGGCGGGACCGGGTTTCGACCAGCCGGCCGGCCAGAGCCTGGGCGCGGTCGAGCCCGCCGAGGGCCTCGCGAAGTCGCTCTGCGGCGACCACGATCTCGCCCTTGTACGGTCCGCTCAGCTTCTTGAACCCGGCCTCCAGCTTGGCCGCCGCGGCCACCGCGCTGACGCGGCCCGAGCCGCCCGCCACCAGCTCGAGCCGGGCTGCCAGCGTCTTCGTCACGTCGGCGCTGGCGGGGACTTCGACTGCCTCATGGCGCACCAGCAGGGTGCGCTCGAAGAGCGCCTCGTCGCAGCCGGTGTGAGCCCGCACCACGTCGGCGATGTCGCTGAGCGCCGTCGAGACCGGCTCCCAGGAGTTGTCCCGCCAAGCGTGGAGCGCGTGCTTGTAGGCGGTCAGGTCGCGCTCGACCCGCCAGCGCTCGCCGCCGGGCAGCCGGTACTCGAGCGCCAGCCGGCACTCACCTTCGCCCTCGGCGAGCAGTGAGTGCCGGTCGGTCCCCCGGCTGGGGGGAAAGAGGGCGCACTGGATGGCGCGCAGGAGCCCAGTCTTGCCGGCTTCGTTCCGGCCCATGAAGACGTTGAGCCCGCCGTCGAAGCGAACCTCGATCGGTTCGGCGTAGGAGCGGAAGCCGCGTATCTCGAGGCGTTCGAAGATCACAGCGGCAAGCCCTCCAGAGCCTGGACGCCGAGGGCCAGCGCCCGCTGGGCGATCTCGCGGTCGGAATCCGAAGCAGCCGTCGCCAGCCGCTCGGCCAGGCGCCGCTCGAAGGCAGCCCGGATCGTGGGCAGGTCGGCGGGCGGGGCGGGCACTGTGCGGGTCCGATCGCGGACCTGGAGCAGGAAGTAGCCGCCGTCGTCTTCGGCCAGGGCGGAGACGTCGAGACTCAGCGCGTGGTGGAGCACGCCGGTCAGGTCGAAGCGAGCCAGGCGATCGGGCGAGGCCGCCGCGGCGATGCGCCGCCGAACCTCTTCGTCGACGTCGGCAGGGTGCTCGTGCTGGAGGTCGCCCAGGTCGAGCTCCTCGAGGTAGACCTCGCGACGGTCGACCTTGACCGGCTCGATCGTGGGCGGGCTGGCCGGGTCGGTCAGGGTGACGACGAGCATGAAGCGGTCGCCGGCCTCGGCCGGGTCGAGCGCGATGCCTTCGGGGCTGCCCGGGTAGGCGGCAGCGCGGACTCCTCGCCGCGCCACCCGCATCCGGTGGTGGTCGCCGAGCGCCAGGTAGTTGAGGGCCGTGGCGTCGAGATCGGCCTCCTCGAATGGGTAGTTCTTGCGGTCGACCTTCTCCTTCACATCGGCCCAGAGCATCGAGGCGTGGGCGACACCGACCTGGAACCGGGCGTCAGGGTCGGTGGGCAGGCCGTCGAAGAGGACGCGCGGCCGGCCGGTGGTGGCGATGCCGTGGAAAGCGGCCTCGCCGACACGGACTGTCTCCCACTCATCGCGCCGGAAGATCGTGACGTTGGCCGGCCAGTCGCGGTCCCAGACGCCGCCCGGCCGCCAGGGATCGTGCGTTCCCGGCGCCACCAGGACGGGGACGGCCGCGTCGGCCAGGGCTCGCGCCAGGCGCGCCACCTCGGCCTGGGCCGGGAGGTCGCGGTCGAAGGCGTCGCCCGCGATCACGACTGCATCGACGCCGTGTTCCCGGGCGAGCCGGGGGATGGCGTCGGCCTGGGCCGCCACGTCCTCGCGACGCTGCGCCCGCCGCCCCGCGTCCTCGATGTACTCGAGGCGCGGCGCCAGGTGGATGTCCGCCGTGTGCAGGATCTTCATTGAGCGCATGCCGAAGCGGGACGAGACGGGGCGGGCAGCAATAATATTTGGGATGGCCGGTCAAACATACGTTCGATTATCCTAAGGCGCTCGGGATTGATCAACCCGGTCTGTAAAGAAATCGTCCTCGAGCGGGGTGGTCGCGCCGAACGCTGCGTGATCTTGCTCCACGGCTTTACGAACTGCCCGGCGATGTACCGGCAGCTGGCCGTGAGGCTCTACGAGCTGGGCTCGAACGTGTATGTGCCGCTTTTGCCGCGGCACGGTCTCCAAGTCCTGGCGGCCTGGCTTGCGCAGCGGCGGCCGGAGGTCGATCGGGCGGTGCTCGTGGCGCCGATCTTCTGCGCGCCTCACGTGCCCGAGTGGCTGAGTGACGGCGTCGCCCGGCTGTCCGAGCTGCTGCCCAACCTCTGGCTCTGGTGGGATCCGAAGGCCAAGGCCGCGGTCAAGGGGCCGCCGCACGCCTATCCGCGCTTTCCGACCCGCGCCTATGCGGAGATGCTGAAGCTCGGCTACGAGGTCAGGCGGGCGGCGCGCTCGGAGCCGCCTCGGGCGCGCGACCTGCGAGTCGTGATCAACCAGAACGACCCGGCCGTCAACAACAAGGCGACGCTGCGCCTGGTCGAGCAGTGGCGCCGTCAGGGTGCTCAGGCTTCCCTCTACCAATTCCCGAAGGAGCAGGGTTTGCTGCACGACCTGATCAGCCCTGACCAGTCCTACCAGCGGATCGACGTCGTCTACCCGGTCCTGATCGACCAGATGACGCGCGCCGTACCCTGAGTCGCGGCGCGCATGACGACTTTCAAGGACCCGCTTTCCGAAGCCGAGCTGAGCGCGCTGCGCGCCAGGTTTCCGATCCTGCCGACCTGCACGTACCTCGCGAACCACACGCTTGGAGCGATGCCGTACGAGTACGCGGCCGCACTCGAGCGGTACGCGCTGGACTTCGCGACGCGCGGCGTGCGGGCCTGGACCGAGAAGGGCTGGTGGGACGCGCCGGTCACGGTGGGCGATGCGCTGGCGCCGCTCCTCGGCGCCGAGCCGGGCAGTGTCGTGATGCTGCCGAACGTGACGGTCGCGGAGTGGGTCGTGGCGAGCTGCTTCGACTGGTCGGGCACCAGGAGGCGCGTGGTCTATGAGCGCCAGAACTTCCCGTCGGTGATGTACGCCTGGGAGGCGCACCCGATGGCCGAGGTGCAGGTTTGCGACACGACCGAGGAGCTGCTCGAGGCGATCGACGAGCGGACGCTGCTGGTTCCCATCTCGCACGTGCAGTTCAAGACGGCGCACATGATGGACGTGGTGCCGATCGTGATGAAGGCGCACGCGGTGGGAGCGCACGTGGTGCTCGACACCTACCAGTCGGCGGGCGCGG
>VBGR01000110.1 GCA_005880695.1 Chloroflexota bacterium | reverse complement strand
TTGAGACGCACCTTTTCCTCGACGTCTTGCTGTTCGCCTTCGATGGGGAAAGGCGGTGGCTTGCTCTCGCTCAGCACCTCGACGCTCCTGGCGAGGACCTCGATCTCACCTGTCGGGATCTTCAAGTTCTCGTTGCCGGCCGGCCGAGGGCGAACCAGTCCGTTCACGCGCAGGACGTACTCGCGATGGAGCTCGGCGGCGACGGCGTGGGCCTCGGGGGCGTCGGTCGGGTTGAACACGACCTGGACGCTGCCCCAGCGATCCCGGAGGTCGACGAAGATGACGCCGCGGTGGTCGCGGTGACGGGCCACCCAGCCGAAAAGCTCGACCTCTTTGCCGGCGTCGGCGGCACGCAGCGCTCCGCAATTGACGCGTTCCGCGCTGCTCATGACGCGAGGGCTTCCGGCAGGTCTTGCCAGGCCACTTCACGCTGCTCGCCGCTGGCCATCTCCCGGAGCTGAACGACCTTGCGCCGGGCTTCGTCCGCGTTGAAGATGGCGACCCAGCGACAGCCGAAGCGGTCGGCTGCGCGCATTTTCGCCTTCAGGCTCCGGTCGGAGAAGTCGACCATGGCGGGCCTCACCTGCCGGCTGATCCGGCCGACCTCCGCGGCGGCGACCGCGAGGTCCGGCCCGTCCGGGACGACCAGGACGTCGGCCGGCGGCTTGGCGACGATCTCGATGCCTTCCTCGTGCATCATCGCAACGGTCCGGTCGAGACCCGCGGCGAAACCGACCGCCGGCGTGGCGGGCCAGCCCAGCTCGGCGGCCAGGCCGTCGTAGCGGCCGCCGCCGCCAAGCGCGTTCTGGGCGCCGCCGATGGCCTCATGCCAGAACTCGAAGGCGGTCCGGGTGTAGTAGTCCAGGCCGCGGACGAGGCGCGGATTGAGCCGGTACTCGATGCCGGCCGCGTCGAGCAGGCGCCGCACCTCGGCGAACGCGGCGCGGCATTCGTCGCATAGGTAGTCGGTCACCTTGGGCGCTTCGGCCGCGTACTTAGCGTCGGTCTTGCAGTCCAAAAGGCGCAGCGGGTTGATCTCCAACCGGCGCTGGCAGTCGGCGTCGAGCTTGTCCTTCAAGGGCCGGTAGTAGTCAAGCAGCGCCTGCCTGTAGGCGGGCCGGCACTTGGCGTCGCCGATGCTGTTGAGCTGCAGGTTGACGCCGTTCAGGCCGAGGTCCTTGAACCAGTTCCAGGCGATCTCGATCACCTCCGCGTCATAGGCGGGCGAGTCGTCGCCGATCGCCTCGACGTCGAACTGGTAAAGCTGGCGGTAGCGGCCGGCCTGCGGCCGATCGTGCCTGAACATGGGGCCCATCAGGTAGAGGCGGGCCGGCTGCGGCCCCTGGTTCAGGTGCCCTTCGAAGTAGGCGCGGACGGCCCCCGCCGTGCCCTCAGGCCGCAGCACCAGCCAGCGCTTGCCCGGGTCCTGGAACTTGTAGAGCTCCTTGGTGACGACGTCGGTCGACTCCCCCACCCCCCGCTCCACCAGCTCGGCGGGCTCGATGATCGGCGTCTCGATCTCCTGGTACCCGAAGCGCTCCGCAATTGCGGCGGCGGCAGCCTCCGCCACCTGCCAGACGGCGCGCTCCGGCGGCAGGATGTCGCGAACTCCGCGGGTGGCACGAATCGGCTGGGAGGGAGGCACCTGCCGATTTTACGGGTGAGGCGCGCGCGACCCTCTAACGTGGGAGCGGCGCAGGTGAATCTGGATCCCGACCCGATCAAGCAGTTCGGCCTCTGGTACCAGGCGGCCCTCGACGCCGGCGCTCAGCAGCCCGACGCGATGGCGCTTGCCACGTCCACCCGAGCCGGCCGTCCATCCAACCGGCTGGTCCTGCTGAAAGGCTGGAGTGAGCGTGGCTTTGCGTTCTATACGAACCTGGGCAGCCGCAAGGGTCAGGAGCTGGCAGCCAATCCTCGCGCAGCCCTCGCCATCTACTGGCGCGAGGTCGGCCGCCAGGTCCGCGCAGCCGGCCGGGTGAGCCGGCTGTCCCGGCGGGAGGCCGCCGCCTACTGGGAGACGAGACCTGTGGAGAGCCAGGCCGCCGCCTGGGTGTCACCTCAGAGCCGCGTGATCGAAAGCCGGGAATGGCTGGAGACGATGTACTCGGAAACGCTGGAGCGCCTGGCCGGTGGGCAGGTCCCGCTGCCGCCCTTCTGGGGCGGCTTCCGGGTCCGGCCGGACTGGATCGAGTTCTGGGAGCACCAGCCGAACCGCCTGCACGACCGGCTGCGCTACACGCGCCGCCGCGGCGGCTGGACGGCGGAGGTGCTCGGACCGTGAAGGTCAGGCCCGGAGCACCGCAAGCTCCACATCGAGCGAGCGCTGGCCGGCTAGCCGGTCCAGCTCCATTAGGCCGCGATGAAGTCCGGCCCCCGGATGCGCTCCCAATAGTCGCAAGCTGGCGCGACATTCATGAAACGGCCGTCGTCGGTACGGACTATCTGCCAGCCGCCCTCGTGGACCATCCAGCGGTGGCGGTAGCAGAGCAGGACCAGATTGCCGAGGTCGGTGCTGCCGCCGCGCACCCAATGGATCAAATGGTGAGCGTCGGTCCAGGAGGCCGGGCGGTCGCAGCCCGGCCAGCAGCAGCCGCCATCGCGGAGCTGAAGCGCCCG
>VBGR01000058.1 GCA_005880695.1 Chloroflexota bacterium | reverse complement strand
CCATCGCGATCAGAACCTCGTTGACGAACCCGCTCACCTGCCGGTTCAAGTCGCCGCTGGGCGCCTGCTGCACCGACTCGACCTCGCTGACACTCACCGCCAGCACCTCCTGGAAATGCAGGAAAGCGCGCATCGAATCGGCCAGGCTCAGTCCGCTGCCCGCTGCCAACCGGGCGTACTCGCAGCCGATGGGCCGCGCCTCCTCGAGCGCCCTGTCAGCGTCCTCGGGGTGGGCCAGATAGCGAACCAGGACGCTCATTAGCATCCGGCCGAGCTGGCGGTGGCGCTCTTTCGCAGACTCGTCGAAGCGCGCATACCAGCCCACCGCCGAGAGCAGGCCGGCGCTCGATTCGAGGCGAGCGCGGCCCACCGCCGCGTTCAGCAGCAGGTCGAGCTCCGCAGAGCGCGGCTCGGCCAGCAGCGCCCGGACGTCGCCTTCCGCGAACCGGCGGTGGCCGCCGGGCGTCCGGTAGGCGCGGATCCGGCCGCGGTCGGCCCACTGGCGGAGCGTGGACGGGTGCACGTCGAGGAGCTCGCTGGCCGCCTGGAGCGTGAGCCACTGGGCCGCCGCGGCGGTCATCTGGCCGCCTCCTCGACGATGGCAGCCAGTGCCGCGATGAACTCCGGTCGGTCGTTCAGCGACGGGGTCCGGCGGAGCTCGATCCCGCGTTCGCGCGCGAAGGCCTGGGCTTCCACGTCGATGTCGTAGAGAACCTCCAGGTGGTCGGCCACGAACCCGATCGGGCAGACCAGGGCCCGCTGGGTGCCCGATTCGGCCAGCGCCTCGAGGAGGTCCGGGCCGAGCCAGGGCTCTCCGGTCCGGCTCGCTGACTGGAAGGCGAACGACCAGGGCGGCAGGTCGACGCCCGCGGCCACGAGCGCACAGCTTTCGAGGAGACGGTCGCGATAGCCGTCGCCCTCCCGCAGGATCCGCTCGGGCAGGCTGTGAGCGGTGAAGAAGACGTGGTCGGCCGGGTACCCCGCCAGGGCTTCCCGAAGCAGTCCGGCGATCGTCTCGATGAACGCTGGGTGAGCGTGGAAGCCCGGGATGAACACCAGCTCTCCGGGCCAGGCCTTCTGCAGGTCCGCCTCGTACTGGCCCAGGCTCATCGCCGCGAAGTGGGGCGCAAGCGGAAGCCCGATCAACCGCCGAATGCCTGCCTCGCGGGCCGCGCCGGCCCCTTCGGCGATGAAAGGCGGGGCGTGCTTCATGCCGACGAAGGTGGGCAGCTCGGTGCGCTCGGCCAGAGCCGCCGCCTGGGCGCGGGTGATCCGCTCGAGCGGCGAGCCGCCGATCGCCTCGTAGCGCTCCCTCAAATCGGCCAGCGCCGCCGGCGAGGGCGGCCGGCCGTGCCGGATGTGCGTGTAGTACTCCTCGATCTCCGATCCGCTCGCCGGGCTGCCATAAGCCATGCAGAGGATCCCGGTGGAGTCACGCATCGACTGGGACCCATTCCTTGACCGTCTCGACCAGCAGCTGGAGGTTCTCCAGCGGCGTGTCGGGAAGGACGCCGTGGCCGAGGTTGAAGACGTGGCCGGGGCGCCCGCCGGCCCTTCTCAGCACGTCCCGGGCCCGCTCGCGGACCAGCTCGGCCGGGCCGAGCAGGACGGCCGGGTCGAGGTTGCCCTGGACGCCACGCTCGCCGAGCCGGGCCCAGCCGGCGTCGAGGCCGACTCGCCAATCGAGCGAGACGACGTCGGGCCCCGCGTCCGCGATGAGCTCGAGCAGCCCGGCCGTCCCGGTTCCGAAGTGGATCCGCGGGACGCCCAGGCGGGCGGTCGCGGCGAAGAGGCGCCTGGTGTGGGGCAGAACCCGCGCCGCGTAGTCCTCGGGGGCGAGAACGCCCACCCAGCTGTCGAAGACCTGGAGTGCCTGGGCGCCGGCGGCGACCTGCGCGGCCAGGTAGTCCGCAGCCACGGTTCCAAGCTTCTCGAGCAGGAGGTCGAACGCCTCTGGCTCGCGGTACATGAACGCCTTGGTGAGCTTGAAGTCGCGGCTCGGCCGCCCCTCGATGGCGTAGCTCGCCAGCGTGAAGGGGGCGCCCGAGAAGCAGATCACGGGCACCGGGGACTCGGCCGCCACCCTGCGTACGGCGGCCAGGACCTGGGGAACCGATTCCTCCGGCGAGGGAGTGCGCAGCCGGGCGACGTCGGCGGGTGTTCGGACCGGGTCGGCGATAACCGGGCCCACCTCTTCCACGAGCTGGAAATCGACGCCCATGCCCTCCAGCGGCAGCATGATGTCGGCGAACATGACCGCCGCGTCGACGCCGAGCCGGCGCACCGGTTGCAGCGTCACCTCGGCGCAGAGGTCGGCGTCGGCCACGATGTCGACCAGCTGGTAGCGCTCGCGGATCTTCCGGTACTCGGGCAGCGAGCGCCCTGCCTGGCGCATCAGCCAGATCGGCGTGCGCTCGACGGGCTCCCGCCGGCAGGCGCGCAGGAAGAGGCTAGCTGCCACGGGCTGCCTCCATGGTCAGCTCCACCGCGGTCGGGTCGTGCGCCGCGGAGACGAACCAGGCCTCGTACTGGGAAGGCGGGACGAGTACGCCGCCCGCCCGCAGCCGGTTGAAAAAGCTGGCGAAGTCCAGGACGAAGGCGGTCAGGAGGGAGCCCACTCGCGCGATGCGGGCTTCGGGCCGGGCCTCCCGTAAGCCGGCTTCGAGCTCCGCCGCAGTCGCTTCCAGCCGCGCGTAAAGGGCGGCGTCGAGCTGCTGGAGGGTCGCCTCGCCGGCGGCCATGACCACCGGATGCCCGGAGAGGGTTCCCGCCTGGTAGACCGGTCCGCTCGGCGCGACCAGGTTCATCAAGTCCGCTCGTCCCCCGTAGGCGCCGACCGGAAGCCCACCCCCAATCACCTTGCCCAGGACGGTGAGGTCGGGGCGGACGCCATACAGCTCCTGGGCGCCGCCCGGGGCGACGCGAAACCCTGTGATCACCTCGTCGAAAACGAGCAGCGTTCCGGCGTCCGCGGTCAGGCGGCGCAGGCCGTCCAGAAAGCCGGGCGCGGGGGGAACCACCCCCATGTTCGCGGCCACCGGCTCGACGATGACGGCGGCCACCTGGCCGCGGTTTGCCACGAGCGCCGCCGCCACGGCGTCGAGATCGTTGTAGGGGACGACCACGGTCTGGCCCGCCACCGCGGCAGTGACGCCGGCGCTGCCGGGCAACCCCAGAGTCGCCAGGCCCGACCCGGCCTTTGCCAGGAGTCCGTCCGAGTGGCCGTGGTAGCACCCCTCGAACTTGAGGACCAGGTCGCGCCCGGTCGCCGCCCGGGCCACTCGGAGGGCGCTCATGACCGCCTCCGTACCCGAGTTCACGAAGCGCAGCCGTTCGATCGAGGGCATCCGCTCCCGGATCAGCGCGCCGAGGCGGATCTCGCCCTCTGTCGTGACGCCAAAAGGACCGCCCGCCGCGCTTGCGGCGGCGACGGCTTCCAGGACGGCGGGATGGCCGTGACCGAGGATCAGGGGCCCGTAAGCGCAGACGTAATCGACGTACTCCCGTCCGGCCGAGTCCCAGACGCGGCAGCCCTTGCCGCGAACGAGCTCGGGCGGGTCTCCCCCGACCGCGCCGTAAGCTCTCACCGGGCTCGAAACCCCGCCCGGGAAGAGGTCGGCGGCGGTCAGGCTCCCAGCAGCGCGCATATCTCTTGGAAGGGCCGGTGGACGGCGGCCAGGATGGGGGTGTCACGCACCGTCGAGCGGCGGCTCTCGGTTCCCCGGAGCGCTCGGACCAGCTCGCCGAACGCGACCAGGTCGTCGGTCTCGTAGGCGACCAGGAAGTCCTGGTCGTCAACGCCGAAGGAGTTGGCGAGGAGCTGGCGGACCTGCGGGTAGTCGTGGCCGACCCGCATGTGCTCGTTCATGACGCCCTGGCGCGCCTCCTTCCCGAGCAGGTACCAGTCGCTGCTCTTGGTGAACGGGTAGACGACCAGGTAGCGCGCGCGCTCGCCGCTGAAGAGGGATTGCTCCTGGGGGGTCGGCTTCTTGACGTACTGCGAGCCCTGGATGATCCCCAGGAAGCTCTCCGAGACCGCCGTCCAGCCGCCCAACCCCGAGCGCAGGAGGGCTGCGGCCCGCTCCTCGAGCGCTTCCAGGGTGGCCGCCAGGCTCCAGAACAGCAGGTCCGTCCCGGCCTGGAGGCCGATCATCGAGTAGGTGTAGGTCGTTACGGCCGTCCCCGGTTGCAACTCGGCGGCCATCTCCTCAGCCGTGCGGCAGCGCTCTTCGGCCGGAAGGCGCCGCCAGGCGGGATCGATTCCGAGCGCGAGAGCGTGGACGAACTGAGTGGTCACTCCGCGAGCCAGCGCGCGGCGTCGGCCGCGAAGTACGTGATGATCACGTCCGCGCCGGCGCGGGCGATCGCCGTCAGGCACTCCAGCGCGGCCCCCCGGCGATCGAGCCAGCCCCGTTCTGCGGCGGCTTCGATCATCGCCACCTCGCCGCTCACGTTGTAAGCGGCCAGCGGCAGGTCGAAGCGATCCCGGGCGCGGGCCAGGAGGTCGAGCGAGGTGAGCGCCGGTTTGACCATCAGGATGTCGGCGCCTTCGTCGGCGTCGAGCTGCAGCTCCCGCAGCGCCTCGCGCCCATTGGCCGGGTCCATCTGGTAGCCGCGGCGATCACCGAAGGAGGGTGCCGACCCCGCCGCCTCCCGGAAAGGCCCGTAGAGGTAGGAAGCCGCCTTGGAGGCGTAGGCCATGATCGCGGTCTCGGTCCGGCCGGCCTGGTCCAGGCCGGCGCGGAGCGCGGCGACCTGGCCGTCCATCATGGCGCTCGGGCCGACGACGTCGGCGCCGGCCTCCGCATAGGCGACAGCGGCCTCGGCGAGCAGGGGGAGGGTGGCGTCATTGTCGACCTGCTCGCCGCGCAGCACGCCGCAATGCCCGTGGGTCGTGTACTCGCAGAGGCAGACGTCTGCGGCCAGGACGAGCCCGAGGCCGGCGGACCGGATCTGGCGGAGCGTGGCGCAGACCGGGCCTGACGGGTCGGCGGCGGCGCGTCCCTCTGGGTCCTTCTCGTCCGGGATCCCGAAGAGCAGGATCCCGCCGACGCCGAGCCTGGCAAGCTCAGCCGCCAGCTCGGTGGCGAGGTCGGCGCTCAGCCGAGCGTGTCCCGGGAGCGAGGTGATCGGCTCTCGGCGTCCGGTCCCGGACACGACAAAGACGGGCGCCAGCAGCTGCCCCGGCGTGAGGCGGGTCTCCCGGACCAGCCGTCGAAGCGGGTCGCTCGAACGCAACCGGCGGGGGCGCTGCCGGCCCGGGCTGGGGACGTCGAGGCGGCGAACCAGCTCACGCATGCTCTTGCTCTTCGTGGGGGATAGGGATGGCGACGGCGACGGCGGCGGCCAGCGCCTCCGGATCCTGGGCGGCGGCCTCGGCCAGAACCGAGAGACCCGCCGCACGCGCCGCGGCGGTGGTCCGGGGACCGATGGTCACTGCCGGGATGTCGCGGCGGCCGCCCAGCCGGAGATAGCCCTGGACCGCCGACCCCGAGGCAAAGATGACCGCGGCCAGGCTGGGGTCGCCGAGCGCCGACGCGAAGAGCCCGGCCGACCCGGCCGGACCGATGACCGTCCGGTAGACGGCGACCTCGTCGACGACGGCCCCTCGTTCCCGCAGGCGTTGGGGAAGGTCGCTGCCCGCCGCATCCGCCCGCGCCAGGAGCACGGTCTTGCCGGTCACATCGGGGATCGCGTCGGCCAGGGCGAGCCCGTTGCTCTGCTCGGGGACGACGTCGGGGGTAACCCCGCGCGCCTCGAGCTCGGCCGCTGTGCCGGGACCGACCGCAGCCCAGCGAGGTCCCGCCGGCACGCTCGGGAGCGCCAGCACGCCGGTTGCGCTGGTCACCACGATCCAGTCGTAGCGCTCGAGATCGGGCAGCCCGATCTTGATCGGCACGGTCGCCACGGTGGGGACCGCATGGACCCGATAGCCTCGCTCCTGCAGCAGCCCGACGACCGGGTCGCGTTCAGCCTGGGGTCGCGTGACGAGGATGGCGGTCATACGCGCGCGCCCGACCAGGCCAGGTACTCGGCGGTCTTGCTCAGGACTACGGTCTCGGCCAGCTCGACGTAGCCGCGGGGCGCCGCGCCACCGTCTTTGAAGAGGTCGTCGATGCCCAGAAAGTCGGGTCCGAGGCGAGCCCGGGCCGTGGGCGAGACCGCCGTCGGCGAGGAGAGATCGACGGTGGGCGGGAGCTGGTTCGCCGCGGCCCAGGGACCGGCCAGCGCGACCGCGGTCGCGGCCATCGCGGGCGCCCGGTGAGCGGCCTGCTCGAGATCGAGGGCTGGCACCCCATGCACCAGCCGGCCGTGGCGGCTGGCGACCGTGAGCTCGGCGCCGTGGCGGCGGACCGCGCGCGCCAGCGCCAACCCGACCGGACCGGCACCGACGACCAGCACCGGCTTGCCGGCCAGCCCGAAACGCTCCGCCAGCCAGGCGACGGCGAGGTCGGCGAGTCCCGGCGCTTGCGCATGGCGGCCCGACCGGCTCTTTCTGCCCGCGGCGATCGCGGTCTCGAAGAGCCGCACCAGGGATCCATCCACGCGGCGGTCGAGGCGGGCACCGGCGAGCGCGCCGCGGACCTGGTGCAGGACCTCGTCCTCGCCCCGGACCGCGCTCTCCAGTCCCGCTGCGACCCGCAGCAGGTGTTCGACGGCTCGCGAGTCCGTCAGCACGGGCAGCGCAGTAGTCGGAATCGGCCCGGTTCCATAGAGCTCGACGCGGTGGCAGGTGGCGAGCAGGATGCGGTCCGAACGCCCGCCGGCCGCGAGCTCCAGGCTGCGCCGCAGGTCATCTCGGTCCGGGGCTGGGACCTCGCCGGCTGTGGCGACGATCGCCCACACAGGGGTGGTGGTGATCAAGGCGCCAAAAGTATGCCAAACGGGGCGAGGAGAGGTCCCCGGCCGGAACTTTCTGCAGGTTCAAGGGCCAGCGATCCAGAGCATGTCACTGCGGGTGCCGCTGCTGGCCGTCAGCCGGCAAGGCGCCACCTGGCACCCGGAGACGATGACCTCGCCCTGGCTTCCTGCGCCCGGCTGGCGAACCACCTTGAGGCCGGCGTCGCCCGACAGCTCGACTGTGCCAGAGAAGCCCGGCGCGCGGACGAGGTCTACGCAGAGCGGCTGGCCGGCCGCCGGATGGGCGGTCCCCAGGGGCACCAGCTTGAACGAGCGGATCGCGAGATCGACGCGTCCAGCCGCCGACTCCGAGACGAACACGTTGCCCGCGGCGTCGAAGGCGATCCCCTGTGGCTCCAGCAGCTTGCCGACCAGGTCGTGGGCCTGGCCGCCACTCACTTCGGCCAGGCGGCCGCCACTCACCACCGGCGTGACCACGAAGACATGCCCGTCGGCGTCGGCGGCCACGTCGTCGACGATGGGCAGGCCCTGGATCAGGAAGGACCGGCTCCCATCGGGCGCCAGTCGCACGGCGCTGTTGCCGTATTCGTCGGCGACTAGCGTCGAGCCGTCCGGCAGCGGCCAGGCGCCGGTCGGCCGCACGAAACCGCCAACCGTCTTGACGATCCTGCCCGAGCGGTCCACCCAATCGACGACGCCCTGCGGGCTGTCGGGCACGATCAGCTGGTCGCCGGCGGCCGTGATCCCGTCGACGTTGTCCTTGCCGGCCACGGGCTGGAGCTGGATCAGGGTCGTGACCTGGTCTCCGTTGATCGCATGGACCTGATCGGATTGCTGGTCAGCCGCGTAGAGCGTCTCGCCGATGAAGGCCAGGCCCTCGACTTTGGGGATGGTCGGGTTGAGCCGGCTGGCCGGCTTTCCCGGCGCGACAACGCTGATCTTTCCGCTGCCGAGCTCGCCGATATAGAGGCTGCCGTCGCGAAAGAGGATGTCGTCGGGCTGGTTCAAGCCGCTGGCCACCGTCCAGAGCGGCTGCGCGGAGACCGGGCCCGAGGGCGTAGCCGGCACCGCGGAGGCCGCGAGGCAGGGCTCGTTGATGGTCGCGGCCGGGGACGGAGTGCGCGCCGTGTTCGGCTTGGCCGTGGGGCCGGTCGAGCAGGCCGCGACAAGGGCGATCGCGCAGGCCGTCGCCAGCCTCCTCAGGCGCAGGCTGCGGGCTACCAGTACCCGATGGCTGTGTAGATCGAGCCCGTGACCAGGGACGAGTTGTAGGAGACGTGCATCGCGTCCTCCATCCAGGGGTCGTTGATCCAATAGTCGTAAGGCCCATTCATCCCGGTCAGGACCACGAAGTGGGTGCCGCCGCTGCGGATGAACATCCCCACGATAACCGTGCCGCCGTTGGCCAGGTAGTTGTTGATCCAGGCCCGGGAAGGGCTGTTGTTGATCGTCGCGGGATGGCCGGGTACGTCAAGCGCGAAGTTGTAGAGGAGGCCGCCCGAGGTGAAGTTGTTCGCGTCAGCCGCGATCGTGCCAGGCGTCACCCGCCCTGCACGTCAGCGATCTGGGCGTCGACGGCGAGGGTCTGGTCCTGAAGGACGGCGAGGGCAGCCTGGTCGTGCGCGATCTGAGCTTCGAGGTCGTCGACCGGGTCTGCGCGAGCGCCAGCGTGGGCGCGAGCGCGAAGAACAGTGCGGCGACCAAGAACTCCGACGTAAAGCGGGTCATTCCTGAGCTGTAACGGATCCTGCTGCGAATGCCGGTGCGCAGTATGCCGCCGTGTGTCGCCAATGCGACATCCGGTGTGTGTCGTAGGTGATCGAAGGTTCGCCGCCCAGAACCTACCTTCAATACCAGCCTGCGGCGGCGAGTCGCAGAGCACTAAAAGCGGGAGGTCTTACGACATGCAGGTTGCCATCGCACGTCCACGATCCATCCGGTCGTTCGTGATCGCCCTTGCGGTGCTGGCGGCTCTGGCCCTGGTGCTGTTGGGTGGTCTCTACCTCAACAGCACGCGGAGCACTGCGGCCCCGGCCGGCACGCCGGTCCACAAGAGCAACGCGACCGTCACCAACCCCCAGCCGGAGACCTCCGGCGAGCCCCTGAAGCGCGGCTTCCGGGCGGCCTGACGCTCAGGAGTCGAAAGAGAAGGGAGAGGACAGTTACCCCGCGCTGGGCGCCTCGGGTCGGACCCGCAGGCGCCTAGTGCTTTTCGCCGCCCGGCGCCGGGTAATCTCTAGGTCGGCGCCCGAGCGGGCCGGCGTAGCTCAATGGCAGAGCAGCTGTTTTGTAAACAGCTGGTTGGGGGTTCGATTCCCTTCGCCGGCTCCAATCGAATCCGGCCTCGAATCGAACATTAGAGCCCCAATTAAATGTTAGGGTTCTACTATCACATAACCCGATGAGATCAAGGCTCTTCGCAATAGTCGTCACCGCCGTAATCGTCCTGGTGGTGGCCGTCGTCTGGATGAACTCGAAAGGTGGGGGCGGCCTGGCCAAGGTGCCCGGCCTGCCGCAGGGCCGGCTGGCGCCGGCACTGGTCCAGGTGGAGAACGGCCCGGAGTCGCACCCCCAGGCCGGGCTGCAGAAGGCCGATGTCGCTTATGAGTACCTGACCGAAGGCGGCATCACCCGCTTCACTCTCGTCTACAACCAGCCCTCCGGCGGTGACCGGGTCGAGCCCGTCCGGAGCGCCCGCCTCGTCACGCTGAAGATCCAGCACCTCTACCAGGGCGTGATTTTCTACTCCGGCGCCAGCGACCGCGTCCAGGGCCTCATGTGGGACCAACATCTCCCGGCTCTCAGTGAGTCAGCGGACGGCGGCCGCTACTTCAGCCGCGATACGTCCCGGCCGGCGCCGCACAACCTGGTGACGACCGGCGACCAGCTCCACGCCGGCCTCCTGAAGCTGAACCAACGCGTCACTTATGCCTTGCCTGCAGCGGCGGAGCCGGCCGGGCAGGGTGACCCGGCCGCCAGAATCAGCTTTCAACAGACCTTCATCCACTCGGTCTCCTACGCGTACTCAGCGAGCGACAAGACCTACGCCTACACCGGCGAGTTCGGCCCTCTCGTCGATGCCGATAGCGCCGGCAAGCCGGTCGCGATCACGAATGTCGTCCTGGTTCGCGTGGCGCACCACGGCGCTGGCTACACGGAGGATGTGGTCGGGTCGGAAGGCATCGATTTCGACCTCCAGGGGTCGCTGCCGGCCGAGATCTACACTCGGGGCCGCCACTTCAAGGGGACGTTTGACGCGACCGGCACGTCCGGGCTGCAGCTGGCCAGTTCCGACGGCAAGGCCTTCCACCTGCCCGCCGGCCTCACCTGGGTCCATCTCGTCGACCCGGAGACACAGGTCAACGCAACTTAGATAGTGATAGGATAGCCAGTACCTTTTCTGATAGCAGGACTACCGATATGGCTAACGTTGAATTCGAGCGCCAGGAAGTCTCGGAAGACGTCTTCATGAGGGTCCTCGCCGAAGCGACCCAATGCCTCGAGGACGCCTCCCTCCAGTACGCGCTGATGGGCGGCATCGCCTCCGCGGCCTTCGGTCGGCCGCGCTGGACGCTCGATGTCGACATCTTCGTCCGGCCGCAGGACGCCCGGCGGGCAGTCGAGGCCCTGGCGGCTAGAGACTTCGAGCCCCACCCGACCCAGCACAACTGGCTCATGAAGACGGTGAAGGAGTCGGTCCTGGTGGACGTGATCTTCACCGCCAAGGGCGGCATCTACCTCGACGACGAGATGCTGAGGCACCTGCGTCAGGTCGACTTCAAGGGTCTCAAGCTGAAGGTGGTGCCGCCGGAAGACCTGGTCGTGATGAAGGCGATCGCACACGACCAGGACACGCCCCGCTACTGGCATGACGCCCTCGGGATCGTCGCCAACACCGAGCTGGATTGGGAATACCTGCAGAAGCGGGCCCGCGTCGGCCCGCGGCGCGTGCTGAGCCTCCTGCTGCACGCGCAGTCCGACGACATGATCGTGCCCGACGAGGTGATCAGCCACCTCTACCACTCGATCTACGAGCCGGCGCGGTGCTAAGCTTCGGCGCTGAAGGACATCGACAAGTGCGAGTCATGAATCCGGCTGAGCTTCGCGAAAACGAGGGCGAAGCCTGCCTTCTCGGGACCGCACATTGAGTACCTTCCTCTGACCTCCAGCTAGAACCAACAAAGAACCAACGCAAGGATCGTGCGGTCTCCCGCCGGTCCTTTTTCTTTTCTCGGGAAGTGTGTGAATGAACGAAAAAACTGCAGTCAGCCTGAGTGGCGTCGCCAAGGGTTTTCGAACCTGGAAGCGGGGGCCGAACGGCGCCTGGTGGCGGCGCCGGCGCGACCTCAAGGTCGCGCTCGAGCCGCTTGACCTAAACGTGCCCGCGGGCGGCGTGACCGGGATCATCGGGCCCAACGGCAGCGGCAAGTCGACGCTCATCCGGATCCTCGGAACCCTGCTCACGCCCGACTCCGGATCGGCGAGCGTCTTCGGGCTGGACGTCGTTGCGCAGGCGCCCTCGGTGCGCCGGCACATCAACAGGGTCTCGGTCGAGGCCTCGTTCTTCAAAGAGCTCAGCTGCTGGGAGAACATGCTCTACGCGGCGCGTCTCTACGGCAGCGCCGACTCCGGCGCGCGGCGCCGGGTCGAGCAGCTCATGGAGCGGCTGGGCCTGCCCGGCGACACCCTCGACCGGCCGATGAAGCAGCTCTCGCGCGGCCAGCAGCAGAAGGTGGCGATCGCGCGCAGCTTCATGACGACGCCCTCACTGCTGCTCCTCGACGAGCCCACGACGGGTCTCGACCCACGCTCCAAGCGCGAGGTCCAGGAGCTGCTCCGCAGCCTGCGCCGCGAGCGGGAGGTGACCGTGCTGCTGTGCACGCACGACCTCGACGAGGCGGCTGCCTTGAGCGACCGCGTGATCATGCTCGACTACGGCAAGGTGCTGGCGGACGGCACGCCGGCCGAGCTCTGCGAGCGGTTCGGGCAGCCTGACCTGGAGGAGGTCTTCATGCAGCTCTCCGGACGCAGCCTGGCCGAGGACGAGGAAGAAAGCGAATGACGCGCCTGGAACTGCCCGCGCTGCGTCATGAAGCGGACGCGCTCTGGGGCTTTGCCGAGCGGCAATTCAACCTGGTCAAGCGCTACTGGGCCTGGGAGGTGCTCTGGCTCTTCTACAGCCTGGTCAGCGTTCTGAGCATCGGCTACCTGGCCTCGGGCCTGGGTCTCGCCGGCTTCAGCGCGCGCGATTTCCACCGCACGCAGCTCTACCTGCTGGTGGGGTCGCTGCTCTGGAGCTACCTCTCGAGCGTCTTCACGGACGTCTCCTTCGCGATCAGCTGGGAGCGCTGGGAGGGCACCATCGAGTACACGTTCATGGCGCCCGTGCGGCGGCTGACACACCTGCTCGGGATCTGCCTCTTCGCGATCGTGTACGGCCTGCTGCGCTCGGCCATCGTGCTTGCCATCGCGATACCGCTCTTCAAGCTCGACCTCTCGCGCTCCGACCTGCTGGCCGCCTCGGCGGTGCTGGCGGCCGCCACCGTGCCGCTGGTCGGAATCGGCATCCTGGCCGCGGTCCTCCCGCTGCTCTCACCGGAGAAGGGCGACCAGATGGCGATGGCGGTCCAGGGCTTCCTCCTGCTGGTCTCCGGCGTCTATTACCCGCTCTCGGTGCTACCCGGGCCATTTCAGGTCGCCGGCCGGCTGTCGCCGCTGACGTACACGCTGAGCGGGATCCGCGACTGCCTGCTGAACGGGCACCACCTCGGTGACATGCTCCCGACCCTCGGTCTCCTGCTCGCGATGGGCGCCGTCCTGATCCCGGGCGGGCTGGTCGTTTTCGGCTGGGCCGAAGGGCGGGCCAAGCAGCTCGGGCTGCTCAAGCGCAGCGGCTAGGGGTGCGACCCCTAGGGCACAATTGCCGCCGCAAACTCTTGGACCTGCTCTTCGACGCCGCGGCGTTCGTCTTCCTGGCCGGCGCCCTTCTGGCCGGCCGCTATGGGCGTTCGCGCCCGGCCCTGGCCGAGTTCGACCGCTACACCATGCTGGCCTGGTACCTGGCGCTCCTGGTCCCCCTGGCGATCATCGGGTCGGTCGCCTCCGACTGGCCGCTCGCCGGCTTGGTGCTGGCACTGCTGGCCCTGACCTGGGCGCTCGTCTGGCTGCCCGAGCGGGAGCGGATCATCGCGCCTCGCGCGTCGATCCGCATCGAGCGGGCGCCGGAAGAGGTCGCGAGCGTGATGTTCGACCCCGCGCGGCTCTCGCAGTGGATCGCCGAGATCACCTCGAGCCGGCTCGAAGGCGGCGGTGAGCTGGCCGTGGGATCGCTCGTTTGGGAGGAGTTGCAGCTGCCGCGCGGCCAGCGACTTCAGGCTCGGCTCAGGGTCGCCGAGTACAGAGCTGGGCGGCGCCTGGAGCTGCATCTGGTCGAGGTTCCCGGCCACGATCTCTACACGATCACGCCGGTCGACGGCGGCTCGCAGGTTACGTCGGAGGGCTCGATACCCACGCCGTACGTGACCGCTCTATTCAAAGGCTGGCGCCAACACGCCGTGCAGGACCAGTTCAGCGGGCTCCGGCGAGCCAACCTCCAGCGGCTGAAGGAGATCGTCGAAGGCGCGCCTATGCTGGTCAGGTGACAGCTGACGACGTCGTCCTGCGAGACCTCACCGACGGCATCCTGACGCTGACCTTGAACCGCCCCGACCGGCTCAACGCGTGGACTCGGGAGATGGGCGAGCGATATTTCGATCTGCTCGAAGCGGCGGCGGCGGACAAAGACGTCCGCGTCATCGTCGTGACGGGCTCTGGCCGTGGCTTCTGCGCCGGAGCCGACATGGACCTGCTCCAGTCGATCGGTGGGGGAGCCGCCGTGGTGGGAGAGGAAAGGCGGCGCTTCCCAGCCCACACCCTGGCCATCCCGAAGCCGGTAATCGCCGCCATCAACGGACCCGCGGCCGGTGTCGGGCTGGTGCTCGCGATGATGTGCGACATCAGGTTCGCCGCGGCGGGCGCCAAGCTCACGACGTCGTTCGCGCGCCGCGGCCTGATCGCCGAGTATGGCCTGGCCTGGCTTCTGCCGCGCACTATCGGTCCGGGGCCGGCGCTCGACCTGCTGCTTTCCGGGCGCGTCTTCCTCGCCGAGGAGGCGTTAGGCCTCGGTCTGGTCAATCGCGTCACCGCGCCGGAGGACCTCTTGGAGGAGGTGACCGCCTACGCGCGCGACCTCGCCGTCAACTGCTCGCCCCGCTCGCTGGCAGTGATCAAGCGCCAGGTCTACCGACACTCGGACGTCGACTTCGCGGCCGCCCACGCTGAAGCGGTGCGTCTGATGGAGGAGTCGCTCCAAACCGCCGACTTCAAGGAAGGCGTAGCCAGCTACGTAGAGCGGCGGGAGCCGCGGTTCGAACCGCTGGCGGGGAGGGTCGAGGACCCCTTCGCTTGAGCGAAAGCGAGCCAATAGGACCACCCAGCGGCATGGTGGTCCCGCGGTTTGCGGGCCCGGCGACCTTCGCGCGGCTGCCGACCCGCGCCGAAGCCGGCAAGGTCGACGTCGCCGTCCTTGGCGTCCCCTTCGACAACGGCGTCGTCTACCGGCCGGGCGCCCGTTTCGGGCCGTCCGGAATCAGGCAGGCCTCGAAGCTGCTGCGCCCCTACCACCCCGGCCTCGACGCCATGCCTTATGCGGCTCAACAGGTGGCCGACTGTGGCGACATCTCCTGCACGCCGTTCGACATCCCGAAGGCGCTGGGCGAGATCCAGGCCGGTGCCGCCGAGTTGCTCGCGACCGGCGCTCGCCTGGTCACGCTCGGCGGCGATCACACGATCGCCCTGCCCCTGCTGCGGGCTGTGCACGCCCGGCTGGGCCCGGTCGCGCTGGTCCACTTCGACGCCCATCTCGACACCTGGGACACCCATTTCGGGCAGCGGTACACGCACGGCTCACCCTTCCGGCGGGCCGCCGAAGAGGGCCTCTTCATCAGTGAGCGATCGATGCACGTCGGCATTCGCGGGCCGCTCTTCGACGCGGCCGACCTGAAGCGGGACGCGGACCTCGGCTTTCGCATCATCGATTGCACGGAGGTCGCCGCTGCGGGTGCGGAGGCCGCGGCCGAACGCATCAGGCAAAGAGTCGGCGACTCGCCCGTCTATCTCTCGATCGACATCGACGTGCTGGACCCGGCTTTCGCGCCAGGGACCGGAACGCCGGAGGCCGGCGGCCTGAGCAGCCGAGAGCTGCTGGCGATCCTGCGGGCGCTGAAGGGCCTCCGGATCGCCTCGATGGACCTGGTCGAGGTGGCGCCGGCCTACGACCACGCAGAGATAACGGGAATCGCCGCCGCCCACGTCGTCTACGAGGTGCTGGCGCTCCTCGCTCTGACCTGAGCCTGGGGCAGCGCTTCCAGGAGGCGACGCGACGACTCGGCGATCTCCCCAACCGCGGCCTGGAAAGCCTCGGCGTTGCGCGAAGAAGGCTCACGGAAGCCGCTTACCTTGCGCACGAACTGGAGAGCGGCGGCCCGGATCTCCTCGTCGGTCACCTCCACCTCCGGACGGCGGAGCGTCTTGATGGATCTACACATCGTTTCGGTTCCCAATTGTGAGGTCCGCGAGCTGGTCGAGTGCGGCCTCCGGTCCGCGGGTCGCCACGACGTCGGGCAAGACCCGGCGCAGGCTCGGCTCCACGCCGGCGGCGAGCACGTGGCGGCGCCAGGGGTCGAGCTGGGGCCGGCGCTCGGCGTAGCCCAGCACGAAGCGCCGCAGCTCGGGGTCGAGGCCGCGGACCAGGGCCGACTCGGCCGGCGCCAGGCGCGGCAGCTCGGGCGCCGCGCTCGCGACCGGTAGCTGGCTCAAACGGACGCCGCCACGTTCGCGGACCACCACCGTCCCGGCCGCCAGGTCGCCGAGGCGCTTGCCGCGGCCGTTCACGAACAGGATGAGGATGCCGATTCCATAGAGGAGCGGGAGGAAGTCGACGATCCGGACCAGGTTGCGGATGGCCGCCTGCGAGAAACGCAGGGGCTCGCCCTGGTCGCCCACCACTCGCAGCCCGATCGCGTACTTGCCCACGGTCTTGCCGGACCAGGCCGCCTCGCTGATGAGGAAGTAGCCCCAGACGATGAAGAAGGCCAGCACCAGGCCCGACAGCACCGCCAGCTGGGTGTCATGCGTCAGCTGCGCCAGGGCGAAGGCGCCCAGCCCTGCCACGACGATGAGTGCGATCTGGATCGGAAAGTCGATCAGCTGCGCCAGGAAGCGGCTGCCCGGCCCGGCCAGCGGGTAGTCGAAGGTGACCCGCTCCGGGGTCGCCACAATCAAGTCGGAATCCGGTTCGTCGAGCGCCACGAGCACCTAAATTAGCGGCTGATGCACGCGGATGAGTTCACCCGCCGGCGCCGGGACGACTGGGCGCGTCTCGAGGACCTCCTGCGGGTCGGCCGGCGCGGCCGCTTCGGGGGCCTCAAGCCGGACGACGTCCTCACGCTCGCCGGGCTCTACCGCCAGGCCACCGCCGACCTTGCCCGCGCTCGCCGGGACTGGCCGAACGAGCGGGTGACCATTTACCTGAACGGCCTCGTGGCCCGCGGGCACTCGGTCGTCTACCGCCAGGGCGGCGACGTCCGCCGCCGGCTGGCCGAGTTCTACGCCCGGACGCTTCCCCAAACCTATCGGGCCTCCTGGCCCTACCTGGCAGCCGCGGCGGCGCTGCTCTTCGGGCCGGCGCTGCTCACGTTCCTGCTCGTCCTGGCGCTGCCCGACCTCCAGTACTCGGTGGCGCCGCCGGAGATCATCGCGAAAGTCCGCATGCATCAAACCTGGACCCAGATCCCGCTCGGGGACCGGCCCTTCGAGTCGGGCCTGATCATGACCAACAACATCCAGGTCGCCATCCTTGCCTTCGCTTTCGGGATCGTGGCGGGGCTGCCGACGATCTTCATCCTGGTCAACAACGGCGTCCACCTGGGCGGCCTCTTCGGGGTCGTCTACCTCTATGGCGTCCAGAACCTGCTCTGGGACTTCGTGATCGCCCACGGAGTGCTCGAGCTCTCGATAGTGATCGCCGCTGCCGCCTCCGGCCTGATGCTGGGCTGGGCGGTGGTCGCGCCCGGGCCCTACCGGCGGGCGGACGCTCTGGCCATCGCCGGCCGGCGCTCGTTCGTGCTGCTGGCGGGGCTGGCGCCGTTGCTGATCATCGCCGGCACCATCGAGGGCAACCTGAGCCCGTCGGGGGCGCCGACCGCGGTCAAGGTCGGGGTAGGGCTGCTGACCGGCGCGCTCCTCTACAGCTATCTGTTCAGAGCAGGGCGCGCTCCTTCAGCTCCAGGTAGCGCTCCACGAGGGCCGGACTGAGCCCGCCCGCGGCCACATCGAGGCCCAGCACGCCGCCCCGGCGGAGCTGCTCGAAGCTCTGCCGCCGGGCTGAGAGCAGCTCTTCGGCAGCGGCCCACTCATAGGCCCGTCCCGACCGGTCGACTGGGGCGTCGCGGGCCGCGATCAGCGCCGGATCTTCCATGGCCACCACCAGCACCAGGTGGCGCCGGGAAAGCCAGAGCGCCTGCAGGACCAGGTCGTGCGACGCCCCTGGGTCGAGGACGTCGGTCAGCACGACGACCAGCGAGCGGCGGGTCACCCGGCGGGCGACGAGGCCGAAGGCTTCCCCGAAGTCGGGCTCGATGTACTGGGGCCGGACCGCATAGAGGATCTCGTTGAGTCGGTTCATCTGCGCCGGCCCGCGTTGGGGGGCCAGGTACTGGTCGACCTGGTCAGTGAAGGCCAGCAGCCCCACCCGGTCGCCCTGCTGCTGGGCCAGCCAGCCGAGGAGCAGGGCCGCATTGACGGCATGGTCGAGCTTGGTGAGCACGCCCGCCGGCGCCGTCATCAGCCGGCCGCAGTCGAGCAGGAGCATGACCTGCTGGCCGCGCTCGGCCTCCAGCTCGATCGTCACCGGCTGGTCGCGGCGGGCGGTCGCTTTCCAGTGGATGCGCCGGAAGTCGTCGCCGGGCAGGTAGTCGCGCAGGCCCGCGAAGGAGGTGGCGGCGCCAGGCGGCCGCGCCCGCCGCTGGCCGGGCCGGAACGGCATGCCGCGGCGCAGTGTGAGCTGGTAGCGGCGGATGGCCAGGACGTCGGGATAGACGGCGGCCTCTTCGGGGATCGGGATGCGGACCTGGCGCATCCAGAAGCCGCTCGGACGCCAGCAGCGGAGGTCCAGCGGGCCGAATCTGAAGGCGCCCCGGCGGGGGGGACGGCAGCCGTACTCGACGATCAGCTCTCCGCGCTCGTCGAAGCGCCCCCTGACCTCGCGGGCGGTGGGGCGCAGGCCGGCCGGTGCGTGGTCGGCGACGACCGCTTCGAAGCCTGCCGCCGCACTGTTCCGGACGCCGATCAGGACCAGCTGCTCGGCGCCCAGTGAAAGGGGGTGGGGGAGGTCACGCCGGGCCGTGAAGCCGGCGCGTCGCGGCAGCCTGGCGGCGTCGAGGACCGCCACCCCGAGCAGCAGGAGATTGAGCGGGCCGGCCAGCAGCCAGAGCCGAACGTTCACCGCGGTCAGCACCACCAGGCCTGCTCCGAGGAGCACGATCACGAGGAGCTTGCGCTGGGGTACGAGACCTCGGACCGGCTCCAGAAGACCGAGCAGTCGCGTCAGCGTGGAGGTGTGACCGTCGCGACCACCGCATCCAGCACGCTGTCTGCGGTGTGGCCGGCGACCTCGGCCTCAGGCCGGAGCAAGAGGCGGTGGCGGAAGGTGGGCCGGAGCACGCCCTTGACGTCGTCCGGGGTGGCGAAGTCGCGGCCGTCGAAGGCGGCCGCGGCCTTGGCGGCGAGCAACAGGAGAACCTCGCCGCGGGTGCTGGCGCCGAGCGTCAGCTCCGGGGCCTGGCGGGAGGCGACGGCCAGGTTCACGACGTAGCGGCGGAGTTCTTCCGAGAAGGTCACCTTGCGGACCTCGGCCTGGCAGCTGTCGAAGTCCGCCTTTTTCAAAACCGGCTCGACGCCGGCCTTGGCCGGGTCGCGGAGCTCGATGCCGCTGTCCCAGCGCCGGAGCACCTCCATCTCCTGCTCAGGGTCGGGGTAGTCGAGCACGACCTTGAACAGGAACCGGTCCTGCTGGGCCTCCGGGAGCGGGTAAGTTCCCTCGTACTCGATCGGGTTCTGGGTCGCCATCACCAGGAACGGATCGGGGAGCGGGATCTGCTTGCCTTCCATCGTCACTCCGCGTTCCTCCATCGCTTCGAGCAGCGCCGACTGGACTTTGGCCGGGGCGCGGTTGATCTCGTCGGCGAGCAGGACGTTCGTGAAGATCGGGCCGCGGCGGGTGCGGAACTCGCGCGTCTGGAGGTCGTAGACGGAGGTGCCGATGATGTCCGTCGGGAGCAGGTCAGGCGTGAACTGGACGCGGCCGTAGCCGAGGTCGAGGGCGCGGGCGATCGTCTTGGCGAGGAGCGTCTTCGCCACTCCCGGAACGCCCTCCAGGAGTAGGTGTCCGTTCACGGCCAGCGCCAGGCCGCAGAGCCGCACGGCCTCGTCCTGGCCCACCACCGACTTGGCCACCTCGGTCCGGAACCGCTGGTAGAACTCTTGTGACGTCATCGCCGCGCGATAGGGTAGGCGAGCGCGTGGAGCCGGCGCGCGGCGCGCAGGAGCGCGCTCTCCGACTCGCCGGCGGCGGCCGCTTCGCGCTCGGCTGCCTCGTACTGGCCCGCCAGCGCCGGTGCCCGCTGAGCGAGGACCTCCGAGAAGCGGCCCCGCGTGATGTCGCGGCTCAGGCCGAGCCGGCCGGCCAGCGAGCGGCGGGTCGCCTCTCCGGCCACTTTCAGCGCCAGCTGGCGGCCACCCGACTGGCGGAGCAGGTGCCCGACCGCGGCGGCGTACTCGCCGCTCGAGCGATCGGCGTTACCGCGCAGCGGGATCCGCGGGCCAAAGGCCCGGCCGCGGATCACCAGCCCCAGGAAGACGGCGATGATCGCCCAGATCACGGCGTCGCCCCAGACCGTGCCGGTCCAGGTGCCGGAAGCGCCGCCCGGGTTGTGGTGGAACTCGTCGAAGAGGACTGCCTGGCCGGGCGCCAGGCCGAGCAGGTCGGCGGCCAGGCGGCCGTCATCGGCGGTCTCCAGGTTCCCGTTTACGACCAGCACGGGGGCGGCCAGCGCCAGCACGCGCCCCTGGGCGAATTTCTCTTCGATGGCCAAAGCCGCGCCGCTCGCGGTCACCAGCACCGTCGCCTGGTTGGGCTGGGGCCGGTAGGGGTTTACCACCGTGTTCGCACGCACCTCGTTCAGGCCGTGGAGCGCCGGGACGGCCGGAAAGGCGTCGACCGCCGCCGGTGCCTGGACGCGGTGGAGGCTGAAGGCGATCGCGACCCGGGTGTCGGTGTTGTCATCGGCATAGACGAGAGTCCCGCCCTTCGTGACCCAGGTGCTCAGCCTGGCCGCGTCTTCTTTGCTGAATGGAGTCACCGGGGTGAAGACGAAAAGGATGGCGGGCGGGTCGGGAAGCTCGAAGCTGGCTCCGATCACGGTCACCGGGTGACCGAGCCTCCCCGCCAGCTGTCGCAGGGCCGAGGTGCCGTTGAAGCCGTCGTTGTCGGAACGGTGCTCGGGCGAGTCAGAACCGGGGCTTCCAGCCACGACGGCAAGGATGCCCGCGACAAGCAAGAGGCCGGCCAGCAGCAGCCAGCCCCTGCGGTTGCTCATGCGGCGCTCGCAGCCGGTTGGGGCCGGAATTGCGCTGCCGCCCCGGCGGCGCCCGCGTAAACAGCCGCGTCAACCGCGCGGCCGCCGTAGACCGTGGCTTCGAAGGGCAGCAGCAGCGGCCGGAGGTCGTCCAGCCGGCCTCCCTGGCGAAAGAGCTCGCGCACCGTTTGGGGGCTCGATTCCCACCAGGGGCGGCCGCTGAGCTCGGTCGCCACCGCGGCGGCCAGGGCCCGTACCGCCGCCCCGTAGTCCTGGGCCGCGGCGAGCTTGTCGGCTTCCGCGAAGCGGTCGCGGGCGACTTCGGCGGCCGTCTTCTGGGGAAACGTTTGGTCGGCGGGCGAGCGGCGCCAACCGGTTCTCAGGATCAGTGCTACCGCGGCCAGCGCAACCACCCCCGCGCCGCCCGCCAGGCCGACCCAGACCAGCACCGGCACGCCGGTGAGCGCGAGGTTGCCCAGGAGCTGCACGAGGTGGAGGAAGAGCCAGGACCAGAACAGGTCCCAAAGAGATGGGGCGCCGCGCATGCCGGCGTAGCGCGGCTGGGAGAGGATGTCGTGCACTGCGCGCTTGGAGGCAGCCGGATCAGCGGTGTCGCCAGGGCGGGCCAGAGCGGCCTGGGCGGCTGTTAGTCGGATATCCGCATCGGCCAGGTCGGGTGGCTTCTGGCGGAGGTCGGTGATCACCTCGCTGAGGCTCGAACCGGTTGCTTTCTCCAGAATGCCGGCGGCCTGGGTGGCGGCGTCGGCGCGGCCGTTCCTGGCCTCTTTGACGAGCGAAAGCGCCTGGCCTACGGCGTTCTCGTAAGCGGTCAGGTCCTCGGCGGACGCGGCGCTCACGATTGACGTGGCTGTCAGGCAGGCAGCCAGCGTCAGCGCGCCCAGGAGGCGCTTCAGGTGACCGCCTCCTCGGGCTGTCCGTGCGTGATCGAATAGGCCATCATCTCGAGGTCGAAGGCCTCCTTTCGCACGCGCAGGTCGAAGTAGAGGAGCGTCACCGCCGCCGCGTAGAAGGGCAGCGTCAGCTGTCCGATCAGCGCGGTCACGATCACAGCCAGGTCGCCACGCAAGTCAGGTGAGAGGCCTGGCAGCAGGAATACGACAGCCATGAACAGCGGCAGCAGCGCGTACTCGAGCACCGCCACCAGGATGCTGACCAGCACGAAGGTGCCGAAAATCCGCCACCAGTTGCGCTCGACCAGGCGCCAGCTGCGATCTATCGCGGTGCCGATCGACGCCCGCTCAGTGAATAGCACTGGCAGCGCCATCGAGAGGCGGACGAGAAGCCAGATGCCGAGTGGCAGGCAGACCAGTGCGATGCCCGCGGCCGTGTAGAGCAGGTAGAGCGCCAGCAGCGCCCAGTACCGTCGCAGCACATCGCGAGCGACGCTCCAGACGGTCGCCGGCGTGCCGAGAATCACGGAGATCACCGCCAGAGTCACAGTCCCGTACTGGAAGGGCGCGATCGCTATCGAGATGGGCAGCTGCAGGAAGCTGAGGTACGGGTTGGCAGTCGGTGGGCCGTTCGCGAAGTTGACGCTTTGCGGGCTCGTGACCACCCGGTAGAAGGTCCCGTAGACGTTGCCCGTGCCAGCCAGCAGCTGGAGGACCGTGACCGGGACGGCCCCCAGAATCGCCACGCCCGCGAAGAGCGCGAAGTGGTTTCTGTAGAGGCGGAAGCATTCGTCCAGCACGTCGGGAACGGTGAGGGGCCGGAACCTGAGCCCGGGCTGGAACGCCTGGGCGTCAGCCACGGGCGAGCCGATCGATCTTGGCCGCGAGAATGAAGTCGTTGTCGCTCAGCCCTTTGATGGCATGGGTGATGAGGAAGACCTTGACGCGGCCCCAACCAACCTCCAGGTCGGGATGGTGACCTTCCTCTTCAGCGATCGGAGTGATGCGGTTGACGAAGTCGATCGCCGAAAGGGAGTCTTTGAACTTGAAGGTCCGGGCCAGCTTGCCGTCCTCGATGGTCCATCCGTCGAGCTCGGCCAGCAGCCTCTTGGCCTCGTCCTCCGGCACGGTCGGAGTGCCACCGTGGCAGGGAACGCACTTGCGGTCGGCGAGCTCGGACCCGGCCATGCGGTTGTAGTAGACCACGGTAGCTGCCGGGCCGAGGTCGCTGGGTAGAATGGCTAGGCGCCCGGGGCGGCTAGCTCAGCGGGAGAGCGCTTGCTTCACACGCAAGAGGTCGCTGGTTCAATCCCAGCGCCGCCCACCAGCAGGTGTGGCCCCGTCGTCTAGTGGACCAGGACGCAGCCCTCTCAAGGCTGAGATCGCGGGTTCGAATCCCGCCGGGGCTACCATTTTTTTTCGCGGAATCCGCATGTTTGAACCCAAACGCGCCGATGCCGCAATCTTGAAGCGCATGGTTGTCACTAAACGGGCGGAATCTGACCTTGGGCCGGGCCATTCGGGCGCCCTGCGCGCGCCCGGCGAGGCTGAGATTGGGGGATTCGAATCCCGGCTACTTCTACAACACGTGCCGGCCGATGTAGTAGTATCGAGAGTCCCATGCCTCACTCATCAGCAGCCGACGAACTCGATGTTGCCGCCGCCGCCGCGGTGGCTGGACGCTCCGCCGAAACGGTGCGGCGGTGGGTATGGTCGGGGCGCTTGCGCGCCCACCGACGTGGCAACAAGCTCCTCATCGCGCGCTCCGATCTCGATCGACTACTGGGCTCTCGTGGTATCGGGGGCGCCCTGTCGCTTGCTGACTGGGTCGCTGCTTTAGAGAAGTCAGGACTAAAGAAGGGACCTCGCGGTGCAACGGCAGCTGACCTTGTCCTCGAGGAGCGGCGCCTTCGATCCCTGGACCGCGGCGCCGATGCCCGTTCTTGACGCGAGTGTCGTCGTTGACTGCGTGGCTCCCGGGATCGATTCGTCATCGCCCGCGATGCGCACGATGCGTCGTCTTTCGTCTGAGAAGGCCGAGATCATCGCACCTCGCTTACTCCTAACGGAATGCGCGAATGCGCTCTTGACGGGCGTGAAGAGAGGCAAATGGACCGGCGCCGCAGCTGATCTCGCCTATGGGTTCTTGGTCAAGCTTCCGTTCCGACTTGCAGACGATGCGCACTATTTGGACCGGGCCTGGGAACTGTCTCGGCGCTACGACAACCACCCCATCTATGACATGGTCTATGTGGCCGTGGCTGAGGGGGCAGGCACAACGTTGATCACAGCCGACGCGAACCTTCGTTCACGGCTGACTCACCTGGCCTGGATTAACGGCCCGGACGCTTGAATCTGAAGCTGCTGTGAGCGGCGTCCTTTGCGCGATGTATGCGCTCGGCCCCTGACGCTCTAGCTCAGCGCCTCGCCTCGGCGATGGCAGGCTAGTCGACTGGCTCGAGGTAGCACCGAAGCCAGACGAACGCACCATCACGGGCCACCGAACAGGAACGGACCGCGCATCAGGAACCGCGAACCGTCTCGGCGGCTCCCACCCGATTTCGCGGAATCCGCACGTTTGAACCCAACCGCGCCGATCCCGCAAGCCTGAATGGCCCCGTTGTCGTCAAACGGGCGGAATCCAACCCTTGGCCAGGCCATTTTTTGGGCGCCCGGCGCGCGCTCGGCGAGGCTGAGATCGCGGGTTCGAACCCCGCCGGGGCTACCATTCTTTCGGAATCCGCACGTTTGAAGCCAACCGCGCCGATCCCGCATGCCTGAAGGGCACGGTTGTCGCCCAACGCGCGATACCTGAAGACAGGGTGAAGTTCAGTGAGCTGGCCGCGCAGCTGGACCAGATGGAGGCGACGAGAAGCCGCAACGAGCTGGTTCGCATCCTGTCTGACGTGTACCGGGCCTGCTCGGCGGACGAGCTCGGCCCGGTCACCTATCTGACGCAGGGCCGCCTCGCGCCCTTCTTCGAGCCGGTTGAAATCGGCCTCGGCGAGAGGCTTCTCATGACCGCGATCGCGGCCGCCTACGGCGTGCCGAAGGAGGAGGTCATAAGGCTGAACCGCCAAACCGGCGACCTCGGCGTCACCGCCATGCGTCTGGCGCCTGCCTCGCCCGGCGAGTCGCCTTCGATCGTCGACGTGCACCGGCGCCTGTCCCAGATCGCCGCCGCAGGCGGTGCCGGAAGCCAGCTGCAGAAACTCGACATCTTCACTGCCCTGCTTGGCGACCTGGATGCCACTTCGGCCAAACACCTGGTGCGAATCACGCTGGGCAAGATGCGGCTGGGAATCGGCGATCCAACCGTGCTCGAAGCGCTGTCCTTTGCAACGAAAGGTGACCGTTCATTGCGTCCAGTGCTGGAGGCTGCCTACAACCGCACATCCGACCTCGGGCTCATCGCGCGGACGCTCCGGGAGGCTGGTGAGACCGGCCTGGACGCGCTCAAGGTCAGGGCCGGCCAGCCGCTCCGGCCACAGCTCGCGGAGCGCCTGCCCAACCCGGAGGCCGTGATCAAGAAGCTCGGGACGGTGGGTGTGCAGCCCAAGTACGACGGCCTCCGCGTCCAGATCCACAAGGACGCCGGCGAAGTAAGCATCTTCTCGAGAAACCTGGAGTCCATGACGGAGATGTTCCCGGAGCTGGTCGCCGCCGCGTCCGGCCTGGCGGTCGAAAGTGTCATCCTCGACGGGGAGGCGATCGCCTACAACCCTGCCTCTGAGGAGTACGTCCCTTTCCAGGAGACGAGTGCGCGGCGGCGCAAGGAGGACATCGAGGAGTTTGCCACGAGAGCGCCGATGCGAGCGTTCATTTTCGACGCCATGTTTCGCGACGGATCCGATCTCACTCCGTTGCCCTATGAGCGGCGCTTCGAGATCGTGCAAGAGATGCTCAGTTACTCCGACACTCTGCTGGCCGCGCCTCTCATGAGGACAGATTCGGCGGACGTGCTGACCCGCGAGCTGCTCGAGTACATCAGCCGCGGCCTGGAAGGTGTCGTGGCCAAGCGGCTCGACTCGCCCTACCAGGCGGGCGCCCGCAACTTCAACTGGGTGAAGCTGAAGCGGAACACGAGCGGCCAGCTGAACGACACCATCGACGTCGTCCTGCTCGGCTACTACGGGGGCAAAGGCAAGCGGGCAGAGTTCGGCGCGGGCGCACTGCTCGCCGGGGTCTACGACAGCGAGAAGGACGAGTTCGTGACGATCAGCAAG
>VBGR01000038.1 GCA_005880695.1 Chloroflexota bacterium | reverse complement strand
ACAGCCAAGACCCTGGCCGGCATCGCGCTGGCGGCGGAGGTCTACCTGGCGGCCGGCGCCAAGGAGGTCCACACGCTGCTGCCAGGGCTGCCGCCGGTCCGCTCCCGGGCCGACCTCCGCGGGATCATCGAGGGGCGCTGGCGCGCCTCCGACCTGAAGCTGTCGGCCTACCACCCGATGGGCACCTGCCGGCTCGGTGCCGACGCCCGCTCCTCGGTCGTGGACGAGTACGGCAACGCCTGGGACGTGCCCGGCCTGGTCCTCGCCGACGCCTCGATCCTGCCTGGCTCGACCGCCGTCAACCCGCAGATCACGATCATGGCGCTGGCGACGCGCGTCGCCCGGCGCCTGGCCGCGACGCTCAGCTGAACCGAGCCACCGCCAGGGCAAGCGCAAGACCGACAGTGGCCCAAGAAAGTGAGCGCAGCGCCCGCTCGAGAGGTTCCAGGAGGACCGCCGAGTCCAGGGGCTCGGCGGTCCCGTCCTCGAGCACGATGCTGCCGGACACCGCTCGCGCCTGACGCCGGATCCGGCGAGCCGGGGTGCTCAGCGCACGCTGGCAGTAGCTGAGCCCGAAGGCGGCGGCCGCGCCGATCCCGGCCGCGAGCGAGAGGCGCCCGGCCTGGGCGAAGTAAGCGGTCAGGACCGGGAAGGCACCCCAGGAGAGCGCGAACCAGAAGTCGCCGTGGAGCACGCCACCGAAGAGCTCCAGGTTGTACGCCACGACGAAGAGGACGCCGACCAGGATGAAAGGCAGCAAGCCGACGCCGACGCGGCCGATACCTGCGAGGCCGAGCGCGACGGCGCCGGCCAGGCTCATTGCGGCCGCCCCGACCAGGACCGCGTCCGGTATGCGGGTCTTGAGCGGCCGGCTCCGGAGCTCGTCCAGGGCGTGCGCCGCCACGCCGAGCGCAAGCAGGAACGCCAGCAGCGTGGCGCCGAGCCGGACGGCGTCGAGGGCCGGCGCCAGGGCGGCGCCGATCACGACGTAGGAAAGGTGCCAGGCGGTGTACGGCGGGTGCAGCAGCGCGATCCAGTCCCTGCGCCAGCCCCGCGCCCGGGTCGCATAGAAAGCGGGCGCCAGAACGTCAGGCACGCCGGCGACCCCAAATGACGCGACCGCCCCCGAGGCTCATCGAGCTGATCTCGACCTCGACCAGGCCGGCCGCGCCCCAGGCCTCGCGCAAGCGCCCGACGGGCCAATCCCGCTCATGCCGGGAGATGTTCGGTCCGAGAAACCGGCCGACGTCATACCAGGCGCGGCCGCCGAGCAGGGCGCCGGCGAGTGGGAGCACGAGCCGGGTGTAGGTCCACCAGGCGGCGCGCCAGAACGGCTGCGGCGGGACGGCGAAGTCGAGGCCGGCGAGGACGCCGCCGGGACGCAGGACTCTGGCCAGCTCGGCCAGCGTCGCGGCCGGGTCGGGAACGTATCTCAAGAGGTAGGTGAAGGCCACTGCGTCGAAGGCGCGGTCCTCATAAGGCAGCTGCTCAGCACGGCCCTGCTCGAGACGGATCCGGTCTGCCAAGCCGGCCGCCCCAACGCGGTCGCGGCCCCGTTCCAGCATCGCCGCGCTGAGATCGACGCCGGTGATCTCAGCGTCGGTGCGGCGCGCCAGCTCGATCGCGACCCCTGCGGTGCCGGTCGCGACGTCGAGGACGCGCTTCGGCGCCGCGGCGCTGATCTGCGCCACCAGCCGCAGCCGCCAGCGCCGGTTCTGGCCGAAGGAGAGCACCTCGGCCAGCAGGTCGTAGCGATCGGGCAAGCCGCTGAACAGACGCGCCGCAAAGGCGTTCTCCTCGGTCGGGACCGAAGCGCCGGCACCTTCCACCTAAGGAAGTATCGCCGGGGCAAAGGGAGAGGGGCTGGTGCACCCAGCCCCTCCCCAGGCCTGAAAGGAAGTGTCGCTAGTCCTTCGACTCGCTGTCGCCGTGGTGCTCGTGCGTGTCCACTCCGGTGGTGGGCTTCGCGGGTGGCGGTGCTTCGTTGTCGTCCGTCGCTTCGACATCCTCATCGACCTCGACGTCGACGTCCTCGGTATCGGCCGGCTCCGCCGCTTCCGCGGCCTCCGCGGCCTGGGCGGCGGCCACTGCTGCAGCCAGCGCCGCCTGCTCCGCGGCCAGCTCGGCTTGCTGGTCCGCCAGCTCCTGGGCGGCCTCGGCGCCCATCTCCTGGGCCGGCTCGCTGGAGTTCCGGGCCACTACCGCCAGGCTCTTGCCGGAGGCGATGCTGGCGGCCACGCTGCCGACGGTCGCCGGCTTGCTCACCGAATGGAGTGGGGTGTAGCCGACGGGCCCCCCCGAAGCCAGCGCGAGGACGAGGCCGCCCCCGACGACAGTCCGCACGGCGATACGTCTCAAGTAGTTCACCATGCAGGTAGAAACGCCCAGGCCCCCCGGATTACGCAATCCGGGTGCCGCCTAAATACGGGGCGGCAGGCCCGGCAAGGGATCCGGCGAGGCGTACTCGAAGGCCGCGGCAGCCTCCTCTTTGACCTCCTGGCCGTCCAGGCTGAGCAGCAGGTCCGCGACCTCGGTGTGGTAGCAGACCCGGCACCCGCCGGCCGGGTCGTCGTAGGTGACGCCGATCAGGTCCGCAGGCCGCGGTCTGACCTCCAGCCGCAGCCGTCCGAGATCCGCTCGCCAGCCCTCGGGGCTGAGGAGACCAGCCCCACGGAGGACGCCGGGCACGGAGTTCCGCGCGAACTCCCGGCCACCGACGGAGGCGCCTAAGGAGGTGCCTCGCAGCACCCGGCCCAGGCGCGACCGAACCCGGCCGCCGGCGCCCGCCAGCCAGCCCCAGTCGCCGGCCGCGTGCGCCCAATTCCACTCCAGGGCATGCGTTGCTCCCCAGGTGTGCTGCTGGCCGCCCGGGGCCCGATTCAGGATGTGCTCTCTCCCCCCGATCGCGATGGTGCCGCTGATGAGCAGGCGAGGCTGCGAAGCGGCATTGCCTTGGGCCGCCAGCCGGTCCCAGGGCGCCGCGAGGTAAGGAAAGGCCACCGCCTGCACCTCCCAGGCCAGCTCCCAGCGGGCGTCGCCGGCGGCTCCCCGACACCAGCCGCCGTGCAGCTCGGCGGTGCCGATCCGGAGGCTGAACGGGCGCTTGAACTCAGCGGCGGTGAGCGGGTAGGTCTCCTTGGCGGCGGTGTTCCGGCCGGGATCGCCGCGGTCGAAGCTGAAGGCCCAGAGGGCAGCGTGCGACTCGGCCTCCGACCGTGGGCCAGGACTGAACGTCGTGTAGCGAATCCAAAAGCCGATCCCCTCGCCCGGGATGTGGCACGTCAGATACCAGGCTTCATAGCCCTCGCGGGCGAGCCTCCGCGGAGCGTTGGCGGTCTCGAGGTCCACTTCAGCCGCTCAATGGATGTCACCACCGGACAGGAAGCTGACGGTGAAAAGTCCTTCCAGCATGAAACCGGAGGCGGTGATCCCGAGGTCCAGCCAGGGCCGTGTCTCGGTCCAGCGCCCGAGAACCAGGAAGACCGGGAAGGCGGCGGTCAGGTAGCGACCGGCCGAGTAGAGGACGTCGGGTGTGGTGACGATCGGCGCCGCGATCGCGGCCAGCAGAAGGCCAGCCGTGTAGAGCGTGAAAGAAACCGGCAGGCGCCGGGCCCCAAGGGCCAGGACGGCGGCAAACGCCAGCCAGGTGCCGGCCTCCAGGAGGAGCAGCCCGGAGTGGCCACGCACGATGTTCGTCAGGACCAGCGACACCGTCACCCAGGGCGGCTCGGGCGTGTGGCCCCAGTACCGCTCCTGCGAGTGCAGGAACTGGAGGGGGTCTCCGAACCGGTAGAGGAAGTAGGCGGCGAGGACGGCGTAGGCGAGCGGCACGGCCGCCGCCAGCAGGAGCGCCGTCGGCAGCAGGTGGCGCCGCAGCCGCCAGCCATGCCGCCTGCCCAGCTCCCAGAGCAGCGGCAGGATCAGGACGACCCCGGTCGGCCGGGCCAGCGCGGCCAGGAAGGCCAGACCGGCGGCCCGGCGGAAGCCGCCACGCCGGGCGAAGTAAATCGCGAAGGCGGCCAGGGCGAGGAAGAGGGCGTCCGTGTAGGCGGCCGCCAGAAAGACGGCGAAAGGGTAGGCCGCCAGCATGCGCAGGCTGCGGCCTGCCGGCAGCTCGCCGCCGTCCTCCTGGCTGGCGATCAGCGCGATCGCCAGGAAGGCGCCCAGCGCCGCCAGGTTGCTGATCGCGAGCCCCACCATCAGGCGGGCGAGGTCGCCGGTCCCAAAGGGCGCCCCTAAGACAGCGATCAAGAGCGGGTAGAGCGGAAAGAAACCGGCGCTCTGGGTGGAGAAGTAGCCGGACCGGGAGATGACGATGTACCAGCCCGTGTCCCACTGCAGCCAGGAGCGGAGGGCATCGTGTGAGACGTGCCGGCCCTCGGGCAGAGCGAGGAGCCAGCCGACCGTGAGCACGGCGAAGGCGACGCGGGTGGCGGCCCAGAGCCCGGCTGCGTGCAGCAAAAGCAGGCGGCGCACCGCTCCCGAATCCTAAGCGTTCCCGGAAAGCTTGGAGTCCTGGTAACAGCAAAGCTGATGGAGTTGCTGTCAAGATGACTTTTATGGCCGCGATCCCTCGGGCGTTCGAGGTGGGAATCAGCCTCTCCTCCGAGGAGCAGGGGCCGGCTGCCCTGGTCAGGGTGGCGCACCGAGCCGAGGAGCTGGGCTTCGGCTTCGCCATGATCTCGGACCACTTTCATCCCTGGATCGACCAGCAGGGTCAGAGCCCGTTCGTCTGGAGCGTGCTGGGCGCCATCGCGCAGGCGACCGAGCGCCTGCGCATCGGCACGGCGGTCACCTGCCCGCTGATCCGGATCCACCCGGTCGTGCTGGCGCAGGCCGCGGCGACGACTTCGGTGCTGATGGAGGGCCGGTTTCTCTTCGGCGTCGGCACCGGCGAGAACCTCAACGAGCACGTCGTGGGTGCCAGGTGGCCGCCCATCGATGTCCGCCTGGAGATGCTGGAAGAGGCGGTCGCCCTGATCCGCCACCTCTGGCAGGGCGGGCTCCGCAGCTGGCGCGGCCGCCACTACACGGTGGAGGACGCTCGCGTCTACACCCTGCCTGAACCCGTCCCGCCGATCCTGGTTGCGGCCGGCGGCCGGAAGTCAGCCGAGCTTGCGGGCCGGATCGGGGATGGCCTGATCGCGGTGGAGCCCGACCAGGAGCTGGCGCAGACCTTCAGCGGAGCCGGCGGCGGCCGCAAGCCGCGGTACGGACAGGTCGCCGCCTGCTGGGCGCCGGACCGCGACCGGGCGCTGGAGACCGCGCACCGCTGGTGGCCGCTGGCCGGCGTCCCGGGCCCGCTCCGCAGCGAGCTCCGGCTGCCTTCCCAGTTCGAAGCCGCCTGCCGCCTGGTCAGGCCGGAGGAGGTGGCCAGAAAGATCGTGCTCGGCCCGGACCCGGAACCCCACGCGAAAGCGCTCCAGGAGTTCCAAGGTGCCGGCTACGAGCACGTTTTCGTCCACCAGGTCGGCCCCGACCAGGAGGGCTTCCTGGAGTTCTATGCGAAGGAGGTGCTCCCGGCCGTCAATGCCACGCAGCGCAAGCCGGGCTGACGTCCAGCGGCTGCTCCAGGAGGGTGCCCAGCTGCTCGAGGTGCTGCCCACCGCCGACTACGAGCAGGGCCATCTGGCGCTCGCTGAAAGCTTGCCCCTGAAGGAGCTCGATGAGCAGAGCGCGAGCCGGCTCGACCGCACCCGGCCGATCATCGTCTACTGCAACGACACGGTTTGAGACATGAGCCCACGAGCCGCGTCGCGGCTCGAAAGCCTCGGCTTCGAGGACGTCTGGGACTACACGGCGGGTAAGGCCGAGTGGTCGGCTTTCGGGTTGCCGATGGCCGGCCGGCAGGTCGCGGTCGTCGCCGACGCGATGCGGCCGGACGTCCCGAGCTGCGGGCTGCTGGAACCTGTCAGCGTTGCCCTCGAGCGGATGGCCGAGGCGGGCTGGACCCAGGCGGCTGTGGTCAATGACGAGGGCATCCTGCTCGGCCGCCTACGGCGCGCCAAGGTGGGTGACGATCCTGACGCCCCTGCCGGCCGCGTCATGGAACCAGGTCCCGGCACCTACCGCCCCGACGTCCCCCTGGAAGAGCTGGTAGAGCGCATGAAGTCGCGTGGCTTCGAGAGTGCCCTGATCACGCATCCCGACGGCCGGCTGGTCGGTATCCTCGGCCGCCAGGACGCCGAAAAGCTGCTGCTGGATCGAAGGAGCTAAACGGCCCGAAGGTCGATCCAGAGCGGCAGCGACGGCAGCACTGTTGAGTAGTCGGCCGGGGCCACGTCGCTGAAGACCAGCTTCAGGGTTTCCGGTTTCTGCGGCGGGACCCGGTCGAACCTGAACTCCATCCAGCCCGTTGCCTCGGCGCCAGGCTGGAGCCGTTCCGGAAACGGCGACGAGGCCGAATAGACGGCCCGGACCGCTGTACCGTCGCCGAGGAGTCCGGAGCCCGAGGGGTTCCAGTCCACCGGCTGGCTGGACTCGTCCCGGACGGTCAGGTGGACCCAGGCCAGCCGGCCGCCGTCGGCGAGCACGACACGGTCCGCCAGCAGGTGGAGGCCCGCGAAGGAGTTCTCGGCGCTGACCGCGACGGCGCCCGGCGGCGGCTGGGAGCGCGGGTCGGGCTGGCTGCCGGTGATCCCGGCGCTGAACGCGGCGAGCGCGACGACCGCCAGGGCCAGGTAGGCACCGAGCACCGCGACCCGCAGCCGGCGAAACTCCCAGGCGCCGGCTACCAGGAGCACCAGGGCAGGTGCCGCCGCCGGGTAGAGGTAGCGCCCGGGCATGAGTCCCCCGACCTGGGAGAGGTAGGGCTGGACGGCCAACCATGCGGCCTGTCCGGCGACCGCCGCCAGGAGCAGTAGGAGGGCCGGCGGCCAGCCTGCCCGGCGCAGCAGGCGGGCCGATCCGACCACCGCCAACACTGCCCAGGCCGCACCTATGTAGCCCAAGGGCCGGACCAGAACCATGGTGTTGTAGGGCTCGCCCGTCAGGAAGGTGGCAAACGCGTTCTTGGCGGACCTCGCCAGATAGCTCAGGCTCAGGCTCGGGGCTGCGAAGACCTGGCCCAGCAGCAGCCGGGTGGCCCGGCCCGGGACCGGCTGGCCGTAGATCGCTTCGTTCACCAGTAACCAGGGCGCAAGCACCGCCAGGCCGACGCCAGCCGCCAGGAGGGCCGCCCGGAGGCGCTCCCCGCCAGGCGTGCCGGCGGGCCACAGGAAGGCCAGTGCCAGGGCGGGCGCCAGGCCCGCCGCGGTTGGCTTGGTGAGCAGCGCCCCGCCGAAGGCGAGCCCGAGCAGCACGGCGAGGCGCGGTCGCCAGCCCTGGACGGCGCCGCGGGCGGCGATCAGGACCGCGGCTCCGCCCAGGACCGCGACAAGCGTGTCGTTGCCCACCTGCGACCCGTTCAGCACCAGGCCCGGGAGGACAGCCAGCCCGGTCACCGACAGCAGTGCAAGCCGTGGCACGCCAGGCAGCGCCAGACGCGCGATCGCGAAGGTGATCGGCCCCAGAAGAGCGAGCAGGAGGGCGTTCAGGACGCGAACCGCATAGACGCCGCCAAGAGCTCCACCCGCCGCGTTGCCGGCGATCCAGACGGGCGTCGCCAGGCAGTAGAAGAGCGGCGGCTGCATCGCCTCGTAGGAGTAGCCCCAGAGATGCCTTCTGACCCAGGCCCGAAACTCGGAGGAGCCGGGCTGCGTGCTCGGCGGGGCCCCGAACGTGTTCGGGTCGCGCTGGCCGGGCAGCGGAGCGGCGCCTGGCAGTGACCAGCGGTAGATGCCGGTCTCCTGCATGAGGGCCAGGGTTTCCGGCCGGATCTTGGTGCGGCCCTCGATCGGGTAGACGCCGTGCGCGTACTGGACGACCACGTCGGTGTGCTGCGCCTCGTCGACCCGCGACCAGACAGGCTGCGCGAACGCGATGACGAGGGCGGGAACGAGGGCCAGCAGGTAAGCGCCCAGGTAGCGCCAGCGGACACCCGTCCGAAGATCGGCCAGAGGCCGGAGCAGCGGCTGGTCGAGGATCACAGGATCGGGCCGCCCATCAGGAAGGTGAACGCGAGAGCGGCCTGGAGCATGAAGCCCGTCGCCAGCAGCGGCATCTCCAGCCAGGACCGGCCGGCGACCAACTGACCCGCCAGCATGAGCACCGGGAACCCAGCGGTCAGGTAGCGGCCGGCCGACATGATCACGTCGTGGTCTCGCGGCTGGGGGCTGGCGATGGTCAGGTAGAGCAGCCCGGCCATGTACAGCACATAGGGAACCGGCAGCCGGCGGGCCAGCAGGACCGTGCCCGCAACGAAGAGGAGCAGGAGCGAGATGTCCAGCGGCAGGAGCCCTCCATTGCCGCGCAAGTGCTCGACGATGAGCCGGACTGTCGACCAGGGCGGCAGCAGCTCGTGGTGCCAGTAGCGCTGCTGGGTATGCAGGAAGAGAAGGGGATCGCCGAAGCGCAGCCAGAGGAAGGCCATGTAGCAGCCGAGGCCGGCTGGGACAGCCGCCAGCGCCACAACAATCTCGCCCCAGCCGCGGGCGGTCCGCGGCAGTCGCCAGCCTCGCTGGCGCGCTAGCTCAAATGCCAGTGGCAGCACCAGGATGACGGCGGACGGGCGCACGAGTGCGGCCGCAAAAGCGGGTATCGCGGCCCAGGCGAAGGCTCCCTTCCGAGCGGCGATGAAGGTGAGGACCGCGAGCGCAAGGAAGACGGGCTCGGTGTATCCCGCGACCAGGAAGAAGGCCAGCGGGTAGGCGACCAGCAGGCGGATCGCCGCCAGCGCCGTCGAGCGGGAGCCGCCCTCCAGGCGAACCAGCCAGGCGACTCCACAGACCGCCACCAGAGCGCTCAGGTTGCTGATTGCGAGTGCGCTGAAAAGACGCAGCGCGTCAGTAGCGGGGTGGCCACCCGCGAGGAAGAAGGAGAGCCCGGCGATCAGCAGCGGATAGAGCGGAAAGAAGTTGGCGCTCCGCTCCGAGAAATATCCGTCCCTGGCGATCTGCAGGTACCAATGCGTGTCCCATTGGTTCCAGCCCACGTACCCGCGGTGCCCCCAGTACGCGGCCAGAACGACAGTGAAGAACGTAAGGGAGATGAGCGCGATCCTGGGTCCGAGCCAGACAGCGGCGGCGTCCCGCAGTAGTGCTTGCTGCGGCAGCGAGACCGCCACGGTGCGCAGCCGGGCTGCGCGATCGCCGATAGCACGCGACATGGAGCTTGGCTCCTGAACCAGCGTCGGGAGGGCTAGGAAGCGATCTCGAGCCGGCGGGGCGCCTGACGGCCGGACCGCTCCAGCTCGGTGTCTCTCGCTTCCTCGTGGTACTCGGCGTCCGTGTTGACCTTCCAGGGGTCGAGTCCGGCCCCGGTCGCGATGTTCCGCGCCACCACGAGCGCGGTCATCATCGAGTGGTCCTGGTTGTTGTACTTGTGCATGCCGTTGCGGCCGACCAGGTGGAGGTTGGGCACGGCGGCGCCGAGGTAGTCCCGAATCGTGGCGACGTGGCGCTGGTACTCGTCGTCATACACCGGATAAGCCTTGGGCACGCGCACGACCACGCCGTCGACCACCTCTTCGGGGCGGCACATGCCGAGCTCGGCCAGCTCGCTGGTCGCCAGCTTCACGAGGTCGGCGTCGTCGGCCGACCAGAGCCCGTCGCCCTCGAAGCAGAAGTACTCCAAGCCGATGCAGGTCTTGGAGCCGTCGGCGACCATGTGCGGGCTCCAGTTCTTGAAATTCTGGAGGCGGCCCACTTTCACCCCGGGCTCGTGGATGTACACCCAGTTGTCGGGGAACATCTCGGCGCGGTCGATGACTAGGGCGACTGTCAGAAAGTCGCGGTAACGGAGCGCTTTGGCTGCCGCCAGGACCTCATCAGGAGCGGCCGGATGCAGGGCCATGACCAGCTTGCGGATCGGCAGTGAGGAGATGAAACCAGTGCCCGGGACGCTCTCGCCGCCTTCTGTCCGGAGCGCTGTCACACCGCTCCCGTCGCGCTCGATGGCGACGATCTTCTCCCCCATTCGCACGTGGGCGCCCGACTCGCTCAGCAGCTCGACGACGCGCTCCCACATCTGGCCGGGGCCAAGACGCGGGTAGCGGAACTGGTCGATCAGCGTCTTGATCACGGCACCCCGGTCGCCGTTGCCGTTGCCGTTGCGGTGCGGCAGGAGAGCGTTCTTCATGACCTCGAAGAGGTCGAGGCCCTTGATGCGCTGGGCGGCCCAGTCGGCGGAGAGCTCGCTCGTCGGGATGCCCCAGACCTTCTCTGTATAGGTCTTGAAGAAGATCTCGAAGAGCCGCTTGCCAAACTGGTTGGAGACCCAGTCCTCAAAGGTCCGGGGCTCACGGACAGGGCTCACCCGGGCCAGCGCATAGCTGCTCATACAGCGGGCCGTCTCCAGCAGGCCCAGGTTCAAGAGCGCGTTGGTGGCTTTCAGCGGGTAGTCGAAATAGCGGCCGCGGTAATAGATCCGGGAGAGCCTTCCCCGCGTCAGCATCTCCTCGCCGAGAATCTCGGTCCAGAGGTCCTCGACCTCCTGGTTCTTGGAGAAGAAACGGTGCCCGCCGATGTCGAAGCGGTAGCCGTTGTGCTCGACGGTGCGGGCGATTCCGCCCACGTATTTGGGATCCTGTTCCAGGACCGTGACGGCGACGCCGTGCTTGTTGAGCTCGTATGCGGCCGTGAGTCCGGCCGGCCCAGCTCCCATGACGACGACATGGTCTCGCTGGCTCCCAGGACCGTTCAGCATGTTCTCCCCCGCGCGCAGGCATGTGCAAATAACGGATATGAAGACTGGGGCATTTCCCTATATCCAAAGTACCAGAAAGCGTTGCGGGGGGGCGCCCGCTTAAGGGTCGCTGGCGGGCGCGGGTTAGGTGCCCGTCGGGACGACGGTCAGCGCGGCGCCGCGGATCCTGACGCGGTCGACTCGGAGGCTGCGGCCGCCCGCCGTCCAGGCGTGGTAGGCGAACCAGAGGCCGCCCCTGGGATCGTCCACGACCGAGCCGCCGCCGGGACCGGCGAGGCCGGCTTGCGTCTGCAGGATGGGGTTCGCAAGGGACTTGACGAAGGGTCCCAGCGGGCTCTTCGAGGTGGCCACGCCGACGGCGTAGTCGGCGCGCCAGTCATTGCCGGAGTAGGTCAGGAAGAAAAGGCTTCCGCGCTTGATCACCCAGGGCGCCTCGACCGTGCTGTCGCTGCCGCTCTCCCAGGGTTGGGTCACACCGAAGAGCTCGCTGCGGGGGCCCTCGAAGCCGAGCAGGTCGGGCCGCAAACGCTGCACCGAGATGCTGTGCCGCGGGCCGTCGACCGAGTAGTAGAGGTAGGCGTTCTTGCCGTCCAGAAAGGGTGCCGGGTCGATGTAGCCGCTGGCGGATCCGTCGCCGCAGCCAATCGTGCCCTGGTCTGCGAAGGGCCCGGTCGGGCTGAAGGCCAGAGCGACCGCCAGGCAGTGGATGCCGCTCCGGGCGGTGGCGCCGTAATAAAGGTAGAAGGCGCCGCCGCGGTGGAGCACACTCGGCGCCCACCAGCTGCCGATGCTCCAGGCCGGGGGCGCGCTGAAGGCGTCGGCGACGTAGCTCCAGTGCACGAGGTCCTTGGACTCCAGGATTGGGAAGAGGCGGCCGGGCTGCTGCCAGGCGGTAGCGGTCCCGTAGCCGTAGTAGGTCGCGCCCACGCGGAGCACCGTCGGGTCGGGGAAGTCGGCCGCGAAGACCGGGCCCACATGCGCCGGGACCGGCTCTGGGGCCGGCTGCTGAGGAGTGAAGAATGACCCGAGGATCGCCGCGATCGTGACCGCGATCCCCGCCAGCCGCATCCTGCGAGAAAGCTAGATCTGGATCGCGCCGCCGCCCGAATACGGGCCTGAAGTTTTGTTCAGGGTTCAGGCCATCTCGCCGACGAGTACTCCAACCGAAGCTAACAACGTGCTAAGGCGGGACTCAGGTTTTCGGGTTGCGGCGGCTTGATTCTGTTCTATCCGGAGCGGGCCACTCGGCCCGCCTGCCGCGCGCTGCGGCGCACGTGCCTGAGCGGAAGGGCCTTTACGCTCCTTTTCAGTTCCGCGCCGGGTGCAGAAGTCAGGCGACGGGCGCCGGCGCCTCCTTCAAGCGAATCGGGCCGAGCAGGATCCAGAATGCGGCCGCGGTGGTGACAGCCGCGCCGATGTACATGGTCGGCAGGATGCCGATGACTGACCCGAGGATCCCGCCCAGGAAGGCACCCACGGGCAGCGTGCCCCAGACGACCGTGCGCATGGTGGCGTTCATGCGGCCCTGGACCCGGTCGGGCGTGATCGCCTGCCGGAGGCTGACCTGGCCGATGTTGTAGATCGGCGTGCAAAGGAAGGACACCGCTGTTGAAATGACGAGCAGGGGGACGGCAAGGCCGAGCTGGGCAAGCGGGATCAAAAACGCGGCCAGCCCGCCCGTCGTGATCGTCACGAAAAGCGTCAGGCCGAGGCCCAGGCGGCGCGTCACGGCTCCCGCGCTGAGGGCGCCAAGCAGGCCGCCGACCGCTCCCCCGGCGAAGATCAGGCCGACCAGGCTCGGGCTCAGGCCCAGGGTTCGATAGGCGAAGAGCAGGAAGAGAGCCCAGATCATGTTGCTGCCCAGGTTGCTGGTGGCCGTACAGCCGGCGATCTTCCAGAGGGTCGGGTTCCCGATCACGACCTGGATGCCCTCCCACATCTCACGCCAGAAGCCCGACTCCCCTGCGGCGGTCCCCGGCTGCGGCGCCGGCTCCGGCTTGCGGATCCCGAAGAGCGAGGCCGCCGAGATGGCGAAGGAGGCGGCGTCCACCCAGAGCGACTCGACTGCGCCGATGGCCTGAATCAGGAAGCCGGCGAGCGCGGGACCCGCGAGCTGCGCCGCGGACCTGCTCACCTCCAGCTTGCTGTTGCCCTCGACCAGGTCGGTGCGCGGGATCAGCGCCGGCAGGTAGGACTGGTAGGAGACGTCGAAGAAAACATTGGCGATGCCGACCAGCAGAGCCACGACGTAGAGCTGGTTCATGGCCAGGACGTGGAGCAGGGCGGCCACCGGCACGCTGGCGATCAGCAGCAGGCGGGCCAGGTCGCAGACGATCATGATCGGCCGTCGCTTGAGTCGGTCGGCGTAGACGCCGGCGATGAGGCCCAGAACCGGGAAGGCGAGAAACTCGAGGGCCGCCAGGGTGCCGACCTGGAAGGCGCCGGCGTGCAGGACCAGGATCGCGACCGAAGGCAGCGCCAGGGCGGTGACCTGGGTCCCGGCCTCGCTGACCGCCTGGCCGGTCCAGAGCAGCAGGAAGCCCCGGTCGCGCCAGAGGCGACCCCCGAGCGCACGGTCGAGGAATGTTGGGGCCGCCATCAAAACGGGTATGGTCGCATGCGCCGATGCGTACCCTGATCACGACCAAGGGCGCCTACCACGAGCCGAACAAGAGGACGCTCAAGAACCACCTCGACGTCTGCCACGAAGAGGGCTTCTGGCTGGATATCGAGTCCCCGGACGCCGAAGACTTCGAGATCCTGGAGCACACCTTCAACTTTCATCAGCTCGCCATCGAGGACGTGCGTCACGGTAACCAGCGTCCGAAGCTGGAGGAGTACCGCGGCTACTCGTTCATGGTCATGTCCGTGGCCCACTGGGAGGGCCAGGGCGAGATCGAGTTCCTGGAGTACGACCTCTTCCTCTCAAAGGACCACCTGGTCACCGTGCACAAGTTCAAGGAGAAGCACCTCGCCGAGCTCCGCGAACGCTGGCAGAAGAATCCTGAGCTGACCCGCGGGAACCCTCAGTTCCTGACCTACCTGGTGGTGGACCACCTGGTCGACGGATTGTTTCCGATCCTGGAGCGGCTTGACGCCGTGATCGACGACCTGCAGGACCAGATCATCGAGCGCGCCGAGCCGACGACCCTGCACACCATCTACGAGCTGAAGCACTCCGTCACCCAGCTCCGCCAGCGGCTGGGCAACCAGCGGGATCTCTTCCAGCGGCTGATCAGCGCGTCGCTCGAGGACCAGCAGCAGGACATGTCGATCTACTACCGCGACGTCTACGACCACATCATCAGGCAGTACGAGCAGGTGGACTCGCTGCGGGACCTGCTCACGGGCGCGATGGATGTCTACCTGTCGACCGTCTCCAACCGTCTCAACCAGACGATGAAGGCGCTGACCGTGATCGCCAGCCTCTTCCTGCCGCTAAGTTTCCTGACCGGTTTCTACGGCATGAACTTCGCCTATCTGACGCAGGTTCTGGAGCCGCCCTACATCGCCTTCTGGATCGGCCTCGGGACGATGGTCGGCGCCACCGCGATCCAGCTCTACTTCTTCCGCCGCCGGGGCTGGATCTAGCGGGCGGCTAGCCTGGCGCGCCCGGCTTGCCGTGGCGGCCCTGGCCCGACGCGAACCGCGACGCGCCTTTCACCCACTCGCCAGAGGCGATCGACTCCAGCCCGCGCCGCCTTTCGTTGTCGAAGGCCAGCCGCTGGGGGAGCTCCCACTGCTCGTGGACCGAGAGCCGGTCGGAACGGAGGCCATCCTGCGGGAAGCCGGTCAGCTCGCCGGCCAGCTCGAGGGCGGCAGCCAGTGCCTTGCCTTTGGGGACCAGCCGGCTGACCAGGCCCATGCCCTGGGCTTCGGCGCCCGCCACGCCCCGCCCCGTCAGCACCAGATCGAGAGCCCGGCCCTGGCCGACAAGCCGGGGTAGGCGCACCGTCCCGCCATCGATGAGCGGCACCCCCCAACGCCGGTTGAAGACTCCGAAGACCGCGTCCTCGGCGGCGACCCGGAGGTCGCACCAGATCGCCAGCTCGAGGCCGCCCGCCACCGCATAGCCCTCGACGGCGGCGATCACCGGCTTGGTCAGCAACAGGTCCGAAAAACCCATCGGCGGCGGGCCGTCGGGCCTGATTTGGGGCTGGCGGTCGGGATCGCCGATCGCCTTTAGGTCGAAGCCGGCGCAGAAAACGCCGCCCGCCCCCGTCAGCACCGCCACCGCGGCGCCGGCGTCGCCGTCGAAGTCGAGGAGGGCGGCGCGTAACGCCTGCGCCGTCAGGTGGTCGATCGCGTTGCGAACTTCAGGGCGGTCGATGGTGATGACCGTGATCGCTCTCCTTTTCTCCGCCCGCACGCTCATCGCCCGTTCACCTCATCACTTGGTCTAGCCTTGCCTTTCAGTGCCCGCTACGAAAACCGTAAGCCGGCCGATGGCGGCCGCCCTTGACCTCCTCGGACGGCGCTGGGCCCTTCGCATCGTATGGGAGCTGCGCCTCGGACGGCTTGGCTTCCGGCCCCTCCAGGATCGCTGCGACGGGATGTCGCCAAGCGTCCTGAGCCAGCGGCTGGCCGAGCTCCGAGAGGCCGGCCTCGTCATCCGAGAGGGAGACGGCACCCACCGCCTGACCGCCACCGGGGAGCAGCTCGCGGGCCTCCTGACGCCCGTTGCCGAGTGGGCGGGAAGACGAGCGGCGGGAGGACAGTTATAACCTTGCCGCCCTTGGACCGCCTCATCGATCGGTTCGCAGTCATCCTGGTCGCGCTCGCGGCGATGCTCTGGGGAACCGACGCGCTCTTTCGGGCGCCGCTCCTGAGGCACCTCTCGTCCGACCGGCTCGTGCAGTCGACCCAGCTGGTCTTCATGGAGCATCTGATCCTGGTGATCCTCTGCCTGCCCTTGCTCTGGCGGGCGCGGCACGAGATCAGGCGGCTGAATGCGGCCCAATGGCAGGCGATCGCAGCGATCGGAGTCGGCGCCTCGGCGCTCGCCACCGTGCTGTTCACGCTTTCCTTCGGCTATGGGCACTTCATCGAAACGCTGCTGCTGCAAAAGGTGCAGCCGCTCTTCGCCATCGTGCTGGCCAACCTCTGGCTGCGCGAGCGGATCTCGCCCCAGGCCTGGCTCTGGGTGCCGGTGGCGCTGGTCGGCGCCTACCTGCTGGCCATCCCCGACCCGCTCCACCCCGAGCGGGCCTGGGCCGACTTCCACGTCCTGGCCGCGGTTTTCGCCGTCGCCGCCGCGGCTCTCTGGGGCAGCGCCACCGTGTTCGGGCGCTACGCCCTTGCCGGCGTCGGTTTCACAACGCTGACGGCACTGCGCTTCACTTTCGGACTCCCGGCCCTCGCCGTCGTACTGCCCCTCATCGGCGGGCTCGGGGCCTTCGGCCAGTACCGGGCCGCCGACGTGCCGATCTACTTCGAGCTGGCCCTGGTGCCGGGATTGATCGGGCTCCTGCTCTACTACCGCGGCCTGGCCAGCACACCAGCTTCGCTGGCCACCCTGGCCGAGCTGGCGTTCCCGATCACCGGCGTCCTGGTCAATCTCTACCTGGTCACGCCACGCCAGTCGATCACGAGCTGGCAGGTGGCCGGCATCGCCGTCCTCTGGCTGGCGATCGCGGCACTCGACTTCGCCAACGCCCGCCAGCCGGCCCGCCTGCAGCCGGCCGCCGCCGCTTAGCCTGCCGCCGGGGTCAGCTCGAAGACCGGTATCCGCCGGGCCGCCTGGTCGGGATCGTCGAGGATCTCGGAGGCGCCCAGTACCGACCCGATCATCCAGGGTCCGAGCGGTACGCGGCGGATGTAGGGTCCGAGGACGTCTTTGAAGAACCCGGCCGCCTCTTCCGGGGTCAGCTCCGCTGCCTGGACGGCATCCTCGTGTCCGTGAGCGGCGATCCGCCCCGCGCGCGCGACCCGTAAGTTGCGGACCCAGTTGACGTCGCCGAAAGTACCGGCGACCCAGCGCCGGCCGCCCACCTCGACCAGCGCCACGGGCGTGCTCCGCGGCCGGCCCGTCTTGCGGCCGCGAACGGTGAGCAGAGCGTTGGGGCCGAGCGGGACGCCGGCTCCGAGCAGGCGCTGAGCAACGGGATTGAAGATTCCGACGAAAAACGGGGCGCGAGCAGCCATGATCTGCCTCCTTACGTCAATCAGTTGATTGAGGTTTCAGACTAACAGATCAATCAATCACTTGCTGGAGGGACTCCATTCCCCTTCTTCGCCCGAGGCGTCGAGACGCCCAGCCAGCGCTCGAGCTGGCGCAGGGCCTGGTCGGTCCGAGGCGAGCTCGAGAGCGTCGGCAGCGTCATGGCGGTCAGGGCCGCGACGACGAGAGCCGCCACCTCGTCGGTGTCGATCTCGGGCGGCAGGTGGCCTTCCTTCACGGCCCGGCGGAGGAGGCCGCGAAGGGTCTGGTGCCAGGCGTCGTAGGTCTGCCGCATGATGCCCGCGATCGCGGGATCGCGCGCCGAGCGGAGGTTCAGCTCGCCCAGGACCAGACCCAGCCCTGGCTCCTCGCGCAGCAGCTTGCGGACCGCACGGAGGTGGTTGCGAAGCTGATCAGCCGGGGAGCCATGCGGCGCGAGCGTGGTGCGAAAACGCCCCATCGCGTGTTCGACGACACCGCGGATCAAGGCTTCCTTCGTCGGAAAGTAGTAGTGCAGCGTCGCGATGTTGACGCCGACGCCGGCCGCCACCTCGCGCGTCCGAAGCCCTTCGAATCCGCGCTCCGCGATCTGGGAGTAAGCCGCCCGAACCAGCTCCTGCCGACGATCCTCTCTGGCCGCCTGACTCACAGCGGTCAATTAAACACTTGATTGAATCGGTGGGCGGTAGGCTTGTGACATGACAGATCACGCCACGATCGTGAGAATCTTTGGCGGCAGGCTGAAAGCCGGCGCGGAAGAGGAATTGGAGGAGGCTGAGCGCCCGGCGGTGATTTGGTTGAACACGCTGGACGGCTGCTTCGGCGCCCAGCTCTGCCGGGTCAAGGAGGAGCCCGGAACCTTCGCGATCATCTCGCGCTGGCGGGACCAGGCGGCGCTCGACGCGATGGTCAACCACCCCGAATACCGCGAGCGCACGGCGCCAGGCATGGGCCTGCTGGACGGCCCCCCGACAGTCCGCCACTACCTCAGCGCTTAGCTGGATCGCTCCCGCCGCTTCGGCTCGCTCACGAACTGGTGGCCGAAGCGACCCTTGATGCAGAGGTTGCCAAGCGTGATGTCGTTGCCCTCAGGGGAGTTGACCCGAACGATCTGGTTGTCCTGCACCACCAGGTCGAGGCTGCAGCCCACCCCGCAGTAGGAGCAGATCGTGGTCGTCGTCGACTGGCGACCTTCGTCCCAGGTGCCCGCCGCGCGCAGGTCGAACTCCGACTTGAACATCAGCGCGCCGGTCGGACAGACCTCGATGCAGTTGCCGCAGTACACGCAGGCTGAATCGGGGAGCGGCGCGTCGTACTCGGTCGAGATGCGGGCCTCGAATCCACGACCGGAAACCCAGATCGCGAACGTGTTCTGGGCCTCTACGCCGCAGGCCTGCACGCAGCGGTAGCAGAGCACGCAGCGGGAGTAATCGCGCACGTAGAGCTCGTTGTCGACCTTGACCGGCTGCTCGACGGTGGCGGATCCAGCTTCGCTGAAGCGCTCGGGCCGTCCGCCGTACTCCCGCAGCAGCTCGCCCAGGTCTGGCGCCAACGAAAGGTCGACCGAAGAGCCGAGAAGCTCCAACACCAGCCGCCGGGAGTGCCGCACGCGGTCGGAGGCGGTCTGGATCCGCATGCCGGATTCGACGGCTCGAGAGCAGGCCGGCACCAGGGTGCGCGCGCCCTCCAGCTCGACGACGCAGAGGCGGCAGGCGTTGGCAGCGGTGAAGTTCGGGTTGAAGCAGAGGGTCGGGATCTCGGTCCCGACCAGCTGGCAGGCTTCCCGCAGCGTCGTCCCGGGCGCCACCCGTATGTCGCGGCCGTCGATGCTGAGGGCCAGTTCGGCGGACATCAACTGAGCCCTCTGAGAGCGCTCTGGACGGCGATCGCCGCGGTCTGGCCGAGCCCGCAAATGGAGGCGTCGCGCATCACCTCGGCCACGTCGCTGAGCCGCACCAGCTCATCCTCGCGGCTGCCGAGCGGCCGCCCAGAGAAAAGGCGTCGGAGCGCTTCTTCCTGGCGCACGGTGCCCACCCGGCAAGGCACGCACTGGCCGCAGGACTCCTCTCGGAAGAAGCGCGCGATCCGAAGCACGACCTCACTCAAGTCGAGGCTCTCGTCGAGGACGACGACCGCGCCCGACCCGAGGCTCAACCCGGCGGCGCGCGCCGCTTCAAAGGAGAGCTCCAGGTCGAGCCGGCTCGGCCCGACCAGTGAGCCCGCCGCGCCTCCGAGCAGGACGGCCTGCAGCCGCCGGCCCGGCTGGAGCCCACCCGCTAGCTCGATCAACGCCTGCAAGGTGGTCCCGAGCTCGACCTCGTACACCCCCGGGCGAACCACCGCCCCGGACACGCAGAAGAGCTTCGTCGAGGCGGAACCGCCGACCCGGAGCGCCTCCAGGACCGCCACCAGCGTCTCCACGTTGTTGACGGCCGTCGGCTGTCCGAAGAGCCCGCTCTCGACCGGAAACGGGGGTTTGTTGCGGGGCTCGCCCCGGCGGCCCTCGATGGAGTTGAAAAGGGCGGTCTCCTCTCCACAGATGTAGGCGCCGGCACCCCGCCGCAGCTCGACGTCGAAGGCAAAACCAGGGCCGCCGACCGCGGCTCCCAGCCACCCGGCCTGGCGTAGCGCCTCGATGGCAGCCTGGAGGCGGGCGCGAGCCAGCGGGTACTCGTCGCGCACGTAGAGGAAGCCGTGTTCACTTCCGGTCGCGAAGCCTGCGATGGCGAGCGACTCCAGGACTGCGAAGGCGTCGCGCTCCAGGAGTACCCGGTCCTTGAAGGTGCCGGTCTCGGACTCATCGGCGTTGCAGACCGCGTAGTGGGGCCGGGACGGAGCGCGCAGCACCGCCTCCCACTTGCGCGCGGTCGGAAAAGCGGCGCCGCCGCGGCCGACCAGTGCCGCCGCCTTGACCTCGGCCAGCACCCAGTCGGGGCCCTGCTCGAGCGCACGGCGCAGCGCGGCCAGGCCGCCTGCCGCCTCGTAGTCGTCGACCGTGGTGATGACTTCTCCCGCAGCGCGCCGGAGCAGGCGCAGACCAGGTTTGCCGGCTTGCGGCGGCGGGATGTCGGCTGCCGCTAGCTCGGGAGGCGCCTCGCCCCCCAGGAACCCGGCCACTTGCAAGGCCGTCACCGGCGCCACGGCCACATCGATCCGCTCCCCCGGCGGACCGGATCGCCGCACCAAAGCCGCCGACCCGCGGTCGCAGAGACCGAGGCAGGCGCTCCGCTGGACTGCTTCGCCGAGCTGGCCAAGGAGCGCGCCGGCCCCGGCCGCGCGGCAGGCGACGTCATCGCAGACGTGTACCGCCAGCGCCGGCTGGGGCTCCGTTGCGAGCAGGTGGTAGAAGCTGGCCACGCCGTAGATCTCGGCCGGCGCGACGCCGAGCCGCTCGGCCAGGTGGTCGACAGCGCCCCGGCTCACCCAACCGACGCTGTCCTGGAGGGCGTGGAGCGCCGGCAGCAGGAGGTGCCGCTGCTCCCGCTGGGCGCGGCCCGCCCGGACGACCCGGCCGGCCTGAGGCGGCTCCGGCCCGAGGACTGTCGCGACGGCCGCTCGCTCGACGTCGGAAGCGGTCGCGCCGCTGAGCTTGACGTCCATCTAGGTTGTCGCGGGCTCAGCCAGCGGTTCGACGCGGATCGCGGTCGCCTTGAACTCGGCCGTGCCCGACTTGGGGTCGTAGGCGTCGATCGTGAGGACGTTCGTTGGCACCTCGTCCGGGAAGTGGAGCGTCATGAACGCCAGGCCTGGCCGCAGCCCTGGGTCGAGGCGGACCGGCGCGTCCAGCGCGCCCCGGCGCGAGACGACGCGGACGCGCTCGCCTTCGACGACGCCGAGCTGGGTCGCGTCCTCCGGGTGGAGGTCGATGCTTTCGCCGCGCCGGAGCGGCGAGGCATAGCGGCTCGACTGCACGCCGGTGTTGAAGGAATCGAGCCGGCGCCCGGTCGTGAGACGGATCGGGAAGTCGGGAGTGAGCTCGTCCACCGGTGGTTCGTGCTCGACCACGCTGAAGGGAGCTGGCGGTCCGCCTCGCGGCTCCGCCCAGAGCCGGGTGTGGAGGGTGGGAGTGCCGGGATGATCCTCGCTCGGGCACGGCCATTGGATGCCGTCGAGCGCCTCCAGCCGTGGATACGTCATGCCTCGGTGCATCGGCGAGAGCCCGCGCAGCTCAGCCCAGACCTTCTCGGCCGAGCCGTAGCCCCAGGGGCGGCCCAAGCGGCCAGCGAGCTGAGCCACGATCTCGAGATCGTCGCGCGCTCCCGGCGGCGGCTCGACCGCCTTGCGCACGCGCTGCACGCGTCGCTCGCTGTTGGTCACCGTGCCCTCGCCCTCGCACCAGGACGCCGTCGCGGGCAGGACGACGTCGGCCAGCTGACACGTGCGCGTCAGAAAGATGTCCTGCACCACGAGATGCTGCAAGCCACCGAGCAAGCGGAGGGCTCGGTGCTGGTCGGCCTCCGACTCGGCCGGGTTCTCGCCGACCACGTACAGGGAGGTCAGCTCGCCGCGTTCCATGGCGTCGAACATCTGGCTCAGGTGGAGGCCGCGACGCGGCGGGATGACGCAGTCCCAGGCGGCCTCAAAGGGCGCCCTCAGCTCGACGTCTTCGACGTCCTGAAACCCGGGTAACCGGTTGGGTATAGCCCCCATATCGCCGCCACCTTGGACGTTGTTCTGGCCTCGCAGAGGATTCAGGCCAGAGCCCTCCCGGCCGACGTGGCCGGTCAGCAGCGCGAGGTTGATCAACGCCAGCACGTTGTCGACAGCGTTGTGGTGCTCGGTGATTCCGAGGGTCCAGCAGATCTGCGCGCGCGTCGCCCGGGCGTAGGCCAGGGCGACCTCGCGGATCACGCCGGCAGGGATGCCCGTCAGCTGCTCCGCGCGCTCCGCCGGGTAAGCCTCGACGCAGCGCCGGTAGTCATCGAAGCCGGCAGTCGCGCGCCGCACGAAGTCCTCCCGCGCGAGTCCGGCATGGATGATCTCGTGGGCGATCCCGTTGGCGAGCGCGATGTCGGAGCCGACTTCGAGCCCGAGCCAGAGGTCGGCCCAGCGAGCCGAGCTGGTCCGGCGTGGATCGATGACGATCAGGCGGGCACCGTTGCGCACGCCTTTCAGCACATGGTGGAAGAAGATCGGATGGGTCTCACGCGCGTTCGATCCCCAGAGCACGATCAGCTCAGCGGTCTCGATCTCCCGATAGGAGCTGGTTCCGCCTCCTGCTCCGAACACTGTCGCCAGACCGACGACGCTCGGAGCGTGTCAAGTCCGGTTGCAGCTGTCGACATTGTTGGAGCCCATCACCTGACGGGCGAACTTCTGTGTGATGAAGTTCAGCTCGTTGGTCGCCTTCGAGCAGCTGAAGAGGCCGAAGCCTGCCGGCCCGCTCCGGGCCAGCTCCCGGCGAAAGCCGGCCGCTGCCCGGTCGAGGGCTGCTTCCCAGGTCGCCGGCCGGAGCTCGCCGCCTTCTTTGACCAGCGGCTGAGTCAGCCGGTCGCCGCCCATGCCCGAAGTCTATGCGGCCGCCTTTCCGGATTCTTTATCCTGCGTTCCCTATGCCCAACCCGAAGATCACCTACATCGGCGCCGGCAGTTCGGTTTTCGCAGCCCGGGTCATCACCGACCTGGTCGCAACGCCAGGGCTCGACGGCGGCACCTTCGCGCTCGTCGACCTCGACGCGGAGCGCCTCGACCTCTCCCGGCGGATCACCGAGAAGGTCGTGAAGGTCTCAGGCAAGGACTGGGAGGTCCAGACCTCCACCGATCGAGAGGAGCTGCTCCCCGGCACCGACTACCTGATCAACTCGATCGAGGTGGCCGGGCTGGCCTGCGTCGAACCCGACTACGAGATCCCGCTCAAGTACGGGGTCGACCAGTGCATCGGCGACACGATCGGCCCGGGTGGCATCTTCAAGGCCCTCCGCACCGGCCCCGATTGGCTGGCGATCGTGGCCGACACACAGCGCCTGGCCCCGGCTGCCGTGGTCATGAACTACACCAACCCGATGTCGATCTTGACGCTGGCCGCAGACCGGACGACGGACTTGTCCGTGGTCGGGCTCTGCCACAGCGTGCAGGGCACCTCGCGGCTGCTGGCTGGGTTCCTCGACGTCCCGTATGAGGAGCTCGAGTGGCGCTGCGCCGGCATCAATCACAACGCCTGGTTCACCAAGCTGGCGCACGACGGCCAGGATCTCTATCCACGCCTGCGCGAGCTGGCGGTCGACCCCGACTTCTATGAGCAGGAGCCGGTGCGCTTCGAGGCGATGCTCCACCTCGGGGCCTTCGTGACCGAGTCGAGCGGGCACTTCTCGGAGTACGTCCCCTACTTCCGCAAGCGTCGCGACCTGCTCGAGAAGTACACCCGTCCGGGCTACCTGGGCGAGTCCGGCTTCTACGCCCACAACTGGCCCTACTGGCGGGAAGCCAGCGCCAGGCATGTTCGAGAGATGCTGCACGGCGACGTGCCTCTCGAGATCGACCGGGGCCACGAATACGCGTCGTACATCGTGGAAGCCATCGAGCTGGACAGGCCGCTCGAGATCTACGGCAACGTCAGCAATGGAGGCTTGATCGAGAACCTGCCGCCAGGCTGCGTCGAGGTCGCCTGCCGGGTCGATGGGCAGGGCCTGCACCCGTGCCAGTTCGGCCCGCTGCCGGAGCAGCTGGCGGCCCTGAACCGCTCCCATATGGCGGTCCACGAGCTCGTCGTCCAGGCGCTGCTGGAGCGCGACCGCGACAAGGCCAAGCTGGCTCTGATGCTCGACCCGCTGACGGCGGCGGTCTGCTCCCTCGAAGAGATCAGCCAGCTGTTCGACGAGATGTGGGCGGCCGAGCGGCCTTACCTCGCCGCCTTCGAGTAGCTCGCCTTCCCCGATAGCCCGACTATCACCTTAGGTGACTTCGTGTACACTATTGACTGGAGGTCAATAGTGAATCTGAGCACCCTGGTCCAGACGCACGACCCGCTCCAATGGCTGATCGCCCTGGGTCCCTTCGTCGTCCTTGCCGCCCTCGCGGCGTGGCTCTGGAGGGTCGGGACCGAGAAGGGTTTGGGGCTGCCCACCTGGGCCGGGGCCGGCGTCGTGGTCGGGACCTGGTCTCTCGCGGTGGCTCTGATCGGCTTCCACTGGGACGTCGGCTGGCACGCCGACCTCGGCCGCGACGCGATTCTTTTCACTGTCGCCCACACGATGATCCTGATCGGGCTGGCGGGCATGGGCGCGGCGGGGGCCCTCGCCATCCTGCTCGCGTCGGTTGAGCGCGCCCCTGTCGGTTTCCGCCTCCGGCTGGCCGGCCGGGAGCTGCGAGTGCCCTACTCGGCGCTGCCGCTGTTGCTCGTGAGCGCCGGCGCCCAGGCTGGGTTCCCGCTCGACGATTGGTGGCACAAGACGTACGGCATCGATGTGACGATGTGGAGCCCGACCCACCTGATGATGATCGGCGGGGCCTCGCTGGCCCCCATCGCGATCTGGCTGATGGCCGCGGAGGCCGGCCCTGTGGGCACGGCGAAGGCCCGCTGGTGGCTCGCCGGGGCGGTCCTGATCGGGCTTTCCACCTTCCAGCTCGAATTCGACTTCGGCATCCCGCAGTTCCAGCTGCTCTTCCACCCGCTCCTGATCGTCGCCGCAGCCGGGGTCGGCCTGGTCGCCGCCCGCGCGGCGCTTGGCCGCGGCGGCGCGCTCGCCATGGTGGCGGGTTTCCTCTTCCTGCGACTGCTCGTCTCGGTGCTGGTCGGTCCGGGCTTCGGCCACGGCTTTGCCCGTTTCCCGCTCTACCTCGGCGAGGCCCTTGCCGTCGAAGGCGCATTCCTCTACTTCGCCAGGTGGAGCTCGCTGGCGCTGGCCGCGGTGAGCGGACTGCTGGCGGCCGTCGTCGGACTGGCGACCGAATGGCTCTGGGTGAACCTCTGGTACCAGCATCCCTGGGGCGCGCCGCTGCTGCCCTACCTCTGGCTGGCCTTGCTCATGGGGCCGGTCGCTGCCACGGTCGGTATGGCGATGGGCCGGGTCGTCGGCGGTGGGCGGGCCGGCGTCCCCGCACCCGCGGTGGCGCTGGCATTGGCGGTGATGGCGGGACTTCTCGTCATCCACCTGCCGGCCAGGCAAGCCACGCCGGCGCGCCTGACGATGCATTCGCAGCAGGTCGGCGCCTCACACACGGTGCGGGATCGGAACGGGGTCTACTCGCAGGCGCGCGACATCCTGGTCACGGTCGACGTGAACCCGCCCGCCGCCGTCCGCGGCAGCGACTGGTTCGAGCTCGTCGCCTGGCAGGGCGGGGGCGTCCAGCACGCCCGCCTGGTCGAGACCTCGCCGGGTCACTACCGGGCCTCCGGTCCGGTCCCGGTGGGCGGCAACTGGAAGGTCCTCGTCTTCAACGGTCGCGGCGACGTGGTCCAGGCGGCGCCGGTATCGATGCCGCCCGACCCGCAGTACGGCCTGCACGAAGTGGCCGCGCCCGACGAAGGCCGGGCCGCGACCTTCCAGCCGGCGAGCCAGTTGCTGATGCGCGAGTCGCACGGCGGCTCGCCGCTGCCGGCGCTGGTGGCCTACACGGCCTTCGTGGCGCTGGTCGCGCTCTGGGTGGCCGCGCTGGGCTGGGCGTTCCAGGCGGTCGCGCGGCAGGCGACGACCGAGCCGGAGCCGGCTCGGCGGGCCGCACGGCGTCCCGCGATCTCCTGACCGCTGTGGCGATCCACCTCCGGCTCCAGCCGGACGCCCGACGGGCGCAGCTGCTCGAGGTTGGCTTCAGGCTCTTCACAGAGCGGCCGTACGACGACTTCTCGATGGACGACGTGGCCGCCGAGGCCGGAGTCTCGAAGGGCCTGCTCTACCACTACTTCCCGAGCAAGCGCCAGCTCTACACGGCGGCGCTGAAGAAGGCCGCCGCGAGCATGCTGGCAGCCACCGAGCCCGAGCCGGGCCAGCCACCCGACGTCCAGCTCCGCCGCGCGCTGGGCGCCTATCTCGATTACGTAAGGGAGCACGCGCCGGCCTACCGCGCCGTGTTGAGAGGCGGCATCGGGACGGACCCGGAGGTGGCGGCGATCGCCGAGGACTTCCGGCGGACGGTCCTGGATCGCCTCCGCCAGGGCCTCAGCCTGGATCCGGCCGATCCGCGCCTGCGCACGGCGCTGCGAGGATGGATCGGGCTCGTCGAAGCCGCCAGCCTGGACTGGATCGAGCATGGCGAGCTGGCTCGAGATGAGCTGCTAGGGGTGCTGACCGGGGCGCTCGGCGACCTGCTCCGGCGGGTCCGGCCGGAGCGCGGCCCGACGCTTACTTGAGTTTGCGAACCTCGTCCATGGTGAAGGCGCGCATCGTCTCCGTCACGGCGTTGCCGCGGCCGGCCACGACGAGGGCGAGCTTGGCGGCGGTCTCGTCATTCGGCACGTCGATGACCGCGACCTGATCGAACCGCCCCATGGTCAGGTAGTTGCCGATCACCTTGCCTCCCGCCTGCTTGATCCGTTCGGTCACCTGATCGACGCGGTCGGGCAGGTCGGCGGCGTTCTTACGGCCCTGATCGGTCCAGCGGATGAGGGTGACGTAGACGGGCATCTGTCATGCCTCCTCAAGCTCAGTGGGAAACTGACGGCGGCCTAGCCAGTCTAGGCTGCCCTCGGGAGCAGGACAGCCTAAGCTGGCGCGTCCACGAGCTGGCCTTCGAGGACCAGCTCCGGCTCCGGCTTCGGGGGCGTCTCCAGCTGGCGGAGGCGAATCAGTGGGCCGGAAAGGATGAAGAGCGGGGCCAGCAGGCAGATGCTGGCGCCGATCAGCATCGTCTGGACCACGCCCAGCGTGGTCCCGAGGTAGCCGCCCAGCAGGGTCCCGATCGGGATGGCGCCCAGGATCGCAACCCGGACGGTGGCATTCATCCGGCCCTGCAGGTGGGCGGGCGTCATGGCCTGGCGAAGGCTGACCTGGTTCAGGTTGTAGATCTCGCTGTTCACGTTCTGGAGCAGCTGAGAGGCGGCCAGCAGGACGAAGGGCATGCCGAACATCGAGAGCGGCGCCGTGAAGAGGCTCAGGGCCAGAAAAAGCTGAGAGAGAGCCAGCGTCCGCCCGAGGCCCAGCTGCCTGACCCAGGCCGGGGCGGCGGCCGCGCCCAGGACGAATCCAAGGTTGCCGACCGCCAGCACGACCCCGACCAGCCAGGGCGGCAGCAGGAGCAGGCGATAGGCGAAGACCAGGCTGACCGAGGCGAACATGAAGACGCCGACGTTGGAGACGCCGGTGGCGGTCGCGATGGTTCGCAGGACGGGGTTCTTGACAACTACGTCGACGCCCTCCCGAAGCTCCTCGAAAAGCGATCGCCGGCGACGGCGCCGGTCGGGTCCTTCCGGCCCCCGGATCGAGACCAGCAAGAGGCCGGAGAGCAGGTTGCCGGCGCTGTTGGCGATCAGCGCGCCCGCCGGACCCAGCGCCTGGATCGTGAAGCCCGCGAGGGCCGGGCCGCCAACCAGGGCGGGGGCCTTGGCGACGGTGATGGCTGAGTTGGCGTGGAGGATCTCGTCCCCTTCCAGCGTCGCCGGCACGTACGCCATGTAGGCGGTGTCGAAAAAGACGCCAAGGATGCCGGTGACGGTGGCCACGACAAAGAGCTGGAGCAGGGTGATGGTCCCGGTCAGGACGCCGAAGGCCAGCGCGGCCAGCATGAGCCAGCGCCCGACCTCCGAGGCGATCATGACCGGCCGGCGCGGGAGCCTGTCGATGATCACGCCGACAGGAAGGCCGACCAGCGGCGCTGGCAGCCAGGGCAGCGCCGCCAGGATGCCGACCTCCATCGGGCTGGCGTGCAGCGAGACGATCGCGACGGTGGGGATGGCAAGAGCGCCCATCTGGCCGCCGAAGGTGGACAGGACCTGGCCCTGGAGCAGCCGCCGAAAGGCGCCATGACGCGGTAGATGGTCGTTGAAAAGCAGGCCGAAAACAGTCATCTCTCCCTCACGGCTAGTCGCCTAACGCGTGAGCGCGGCAAATGATTGCGCGCGGCGGCTGGTTAGTCCAGGATGCCGTCCGCGAGCTCGCCGCTCAGCACCGGCCTGACGCTGCCGCCGACCTCAATGAGGGAGGGCAGGTCGGCGCTGGAATAGGCGAGGCGAATCTTGAGGAAGCTCTGTCTTCCCATGCGCGTTCCCTGTTCGCTGACTTCCGGATGCGTCATCCAGAGGACCGCCGGCTCGGCCTGCGCGTCGACCCGGACGGGCACCGGGCCGATCCCCTCTTCGAGGACGAGACTTTCCGCCCCGGCCGGGATCAGGCCCTCGTCCCGGATGACCCAGGCCGTGCCGATGGTCGGATGGCCCGCAAAGGCCAGCTCGGCGGTGGGAGTGAAGATCCGGACCCGCGCGGCGTGTGCCGGGTCCGCCGGAGCCAGCACGTAGGTGGTCTCCGAGATGTTCATCTCCCGCGCGAAGTCCTGCATCTTGCCGGGGTCGAGGCCGTCGGCGTCCAGCACCACCGCAAGCTGGTTGCCGGCCAGCGGCCGCGCCGTGAAGACGTCGACGGTGCGAACCCGGTAGCTCACCGAACTGGTTACCTCACGCGGTTACCGCAAGCGGACGCTCCGCCTGCTGGGCCAGCACCTTGCCCAGGCGCCGGGCGTCGATTGCGATCTGGCGCAGGTTGCCGGTGATCGGGTTGGAGTAGCCGATGAAGTAAAGGCCGGGTGCTTGCGGGTGCGAGTCGGGCGCGTGCCGGGCCGGGCGTCCTCGCGGGTCGAGAACCTGCAGATGCCCGACCAGCCGGTCGAGGCCGCGGCTGTACCCGGTGGCGGCGATGACGGCGGCAGCCCGGACCCGCCGGTCGCCGCAGATCACGGACTCCCGCTCGAAGGCGGTCACCCCGGGCACTACCTTGATCCGGCCTCGCTTCACCTCGCCGAGGAAGCCGACATCGATCAGTGGGATCTGCTCCTCCTGGACACGCGTGCCGACTCCCTTTTCCGGCGCGCGGATGCCCCACCTGGAGAGGTCGCCGATGAAAAGCCTCTGCATGACCAGGCTCAGCGCATCGATCGCCGGCACCGGCAGGCGGCACATAAGGATGCCGAGGTGCTGCGGTGCGATGCCACCCGGGTTGTCGCGCCGGACGATGTTGGGCGGCGTCCGGATCGAGATCCAGACCTGGCCGGCGCCGCTTTCGACGAGGTCGGTCGCAATCTCGGCGCCGGAGTTCCCAGCTCCCACGACGAGCACGTCGCGACCCCGGTAGGGCTCGGCGTTGCGGTAGCGCGAGGAGTGAACCAGCTCACCCTCGAAGGCATCCGCGCCCGGCCAGTCCGGCAGCCGCGGCGTGTGGTTATAGCCCGTCGCGACCACGACCTGAGGCGCTTCCCGGAGCCCGCGGTTCGTCAGCAGCCGCCAGCCCTGAGCACCGCGGTCCAGCCGCTCGAGGCGCGTCCCGCAGGCGATGGGCACCTCGATCTGGCGTGCGTACTCCTCGAGGTAGGCGACGAAATCGTCGCGGGCGATCCAGCGTCCCATCCGCTCGGGGATCGGGATCCCTGGCAGGCTCGAGAGACGGCGGGTCGTGTGCAGATGGAGCCGGTCATAGTGGCCGCGCCAGCTGGTGGCCACCGAGTCGGCCGCCTCCAGGATTTCGACCCTGAGGCCAGCCCGACGAGCTTCGGCTGCTGCGGCCAGGCCGGCCGGGCCCGCGCCGACCACGATCACATCGGGTTCGTCAATGCGTTTCATTGATCTGACGCGCGCGCGCCGGGCTTTGGGTGGGCTAGCTCGGCCAGACCTACTTCGCGCGGCTGGCAGCCTGCCGCATCTGCTAGCGTTGATATCAAATTAAAGGGTATTAGCGCATGCCCAAAGCGAGGTAGAACGGCATGGCTGAGACAGCTATCGGCGGCACCGCAACGGCCGACCTGGACGAGCCCCTGACCCCCGAGGCCAAGAAAACAATCCTGGGCGCGACGGTTGGATTCTTCGTCGATATGTATGACGTCTACCTGCCGGTCGTGGCGCTCACGCCGGCGTTGATCTACTTCCAACCCAAGCACCTGGCCCCCACGATCGCCACGACCCTCTTTTATGTGGTCTTCGCGGTCACGCTGGTCGGCCGGCCGATCGGGGCCTTCATCTTCGGTCACCTCGGTGACCGGATCGGACGTCGCAGAACCACGCTGATCGCGGTCACCGGGTTCGGAGTCGTGACTCTCCTGATCGCCTTCCTTCCCGGTTACCCGACGCTCGGAATGACTGCTTTGATCCTTCTCATCCTGCTCCGGCTGGTCGACGGCATCTTCCTGGGCGGCGAGTACACGGCCGCCAGCCCTCTCGCCATGGAGTACTGCCCGAAAGCAAAGCGCGGCTTCTACAGCGCCGTCATCCAGGCCGGCTACCCGGCGGCGTATGTGGTCATCTCGCTGTTCACGGCGCTGATGCTGTACCTGACCCCCGTCAAGGGCGGCGTCAACTCGCCCTACGTGCAGTTCGGCTGGCGCGTGCCCTTCGTCGTCGGCGCCCTGATCGCCTTCGGGTTCGCGCTCTGGTTCCGCCGCGTCCCGGAGTCGAGGTCCTGGCTGGAATCCGACAAGACAGAGAACCCGATCGGGACCCTTTTCAGCGGCGAGTCGCGGAAAGCGTTCCTCCAGGTGTTCCTGGTCATGTCCGGCTTCTGGCTGTCGCTGAACGCGACGATCAGCACTCTGCCGCAGGTGCTCACGAAGACCGCCGGCATGTCCAGCACGACCGTGACCCAGGTCCTGCTCATCGCCAACGTCGTGCTGGTGGGCGGTTACCTCTTCTTCGGGGTCATCGGCCAGCGTTTGGGTCGACGGCCGACTTTGATGCTTCTGGGCGTTCTCATCACTTTCGTCAGCACCTCGGCGTACGTGCTACTGGTGCAGATTGCAACAGCCCGCTCGAACATCGCCGAGACGATCGCGCTCGCCACCATCGTGACGGTGCTTACGGTCTCCGGCTGGGGCCTGATGAGCGCCTACATCAACGAGCGCTTCCGCATCGGCATCCGCGCCTCGGGCTTTGGAATCGGCTACAGCCTGGCGGTGGTCCTGCCCGCCTTCTACAGCTTCGTGATGCTGTGGCTGGCGGCGTTCATGCCTTACAAGTACACGCAAATCCCGCTGCTGGCGGTCGGCGGCCTGCTGATCCTCGTCGGCGCGGCCCTGGGGCCGGAGACAAAGCACGTGGACATGGCCCACCCGGAGCGCAGCGCAGACAGCGGCAGCCAGCGGCTGCCGACGAACCCGGCGGAGGGGCGGCGGCCGATCATCAGCGGCTGATCCCGACCGCTACGGCCAGAGCAGGTGGCCGAGCAGCATCCCGATCACGACGGCGAGGGCATAGGTCAGCCGGGGGACCCGCCGGGCGACCGCGCGCACGCCATTTGTGAGCGGGTCGCGGCCCGTGACGATGGCGAGCGTCTCCTGGAGCATCAGAAGGAAGGCGACCAGCGCCAGGACGGTGAAGATGAGAGAGAGGATCGCTGGAGGGTTGAACTGGAGGTTCATCCGCGGTCGCCTGAAGGCGAGGTTGCTCCCCGGGCGGGACCCCAGAGGAAGTGGCCCAGCAGCATCCCCAACACTATCGAGATGGCGAACGCCCAGCCCGGGTAGGCACGGACGGTGTCGTGGACGTAATCGCTGATCGGCCGCTGCCCGGTGAGCAGGGCCCAGGACTCGAATGCGAGCAACAGGAAGATCGCGCCGAAGAACCCGGTCGCGGTCGCCGAAAAGATGACGTCGAGCCTCATGTGGTTCCAGCCGTGGATAACGCCCGGGCGGCGACCTGGGTTATGTCCAGGCTAGACACCAACCGGCTCCCGGACGAGGAAGACAGTGGTTCGGCCGGGCCTTGCCTCGGCGTTGATGATCAGCACCTTCGCCTTCTTGGTCCCGACTCCGAGCGCCGCCCGGAGCCGGGCGTCCTCGTACGGGAAGACGTGCTCGTCGATCCGGCGCATCGCAGCCTCCAGGTCGGGCACGATCTTCTGGCTGCCCACCACCAGGAGAACCCGGCCGGCGCCGCTGGCGTAGGGGCCGAGCTGGCTGGCCGAGTAGGAGGCCACCACGAGAGCGCCCTCCTCGGTGAGGGCCTGGACGGAGCCGAGCATGAAGTCGGGAGCGCTGCTCAGCTTGCGGATCTCACGAGACTGGGTGGCCCGGTCCATCTTCAGATAGCGCGTGCGCACGGAGTCGAAGTGCCCGGAGTCGTGCAGCTCCGCGAAGAGGCCGAGATCCTGCAACGTCTTCGACACGCCGGAGTGCACCTCAGCGCCTGCGGGCAGCAGTTCCAGGATGCGCCGGCGCGCCTCTTCACCCGTGTCGACGACGACGGCTTCGATGTTGTTGGACTCCAGCGCGGCCGCAACCTTGGCGATCACAGCTGCGGAGGCAGGTTCGGTGTAGGCGGGGTCGCTGCCCCGCGCGGTTTTCACGTCCTGGGCTGCTCCTCGAAGGTCTCATCTCCTTCCCGGGCGCTGGCGGGGACGGATGGGAATCGAACCCACCTGGGACGGCTCAGCACCGCCCCACAGACGGTTTTGAAGACCGCGAGAGGCACCAGCCCCCGAACGTCCCCCAGGCGCGCTAGAAGAGCGAGGTCAGCTTCGCCTTGAGATCCACCTTCATGTTCGGCCGGTAGCCCACCGCGCGTTCCACCGCGTGGCCGTCCTTGAAGAGAATCACGGTGGGAATGCTCATGACCCCGAGCCGGGCCGGGGTTTCCGGGTTGGCGTCGATGTCGAGCTTGAGCACCTTGGCTTTCTCGCCGAACTCGCCGGCGAGGTCCTCGACGATAGGGGCGATCATCCGGCAGGGTGCGCACCAGGCCGCCCAGAAGTCGACAAGCACCGGGATGTCCGCCTGCAGGACAACGGCTTCGAACTCGGCGTCGGAGACCGCCGGGACACCGCCCACGACCGCTAGGATACCCCGCCGCCCGAGCCCGATTTGGAGTTCGCGTTGGGCGCAGGCTTCGATTCGGGTTTCGTATCGGACTTCGACTCTGACCTGCCTTCGGACTTCGATTCCGACGATTCGGACTTCGATTCCGACTTCGATTCCGACCTCGACTCCGACTTCGAGTCCGAGCGGCTACCAGAGTTCTTGTAGTCAGTCGTGTAGAAGCCGCTGCCCTTGAAGATCATGCCGGCCGGGTAGAAGAGCTTGCGCAGCCGGCCCAGACACTCCGGACAAGTTTTGAGGGGCGGGTCGGACATCGCCGCGAGCACCTCCAGCTGGTGGCCGCACTGCTCGCATTCGTATCCGTAGATGGGCATCTTTATAAGAACTCTAGAGGGTGGCTTGGTCGAGCCTTTGCAACAGCATGCCGCTGGGCGGCTTCGGATCGAAGTAAGTGCTCTTCTGCGGAAGAGTTGTGCCCGCTTGGGCCAGCTTCAAAACCACGGCCAGGTCGGGCGGCGCCAGGAAGAAGGCGGCCTGTCCGCGGCCCTCGTCCACCCAGCGCACAGCTTCCGCGGGATCCCGCGTGTACATGAGGACCTCCTCCGCGGCCCGCTTGCCGAGCTGGTTATCGATCACCTGCCGGTGCAGCTCGACCAGCGGCTGCTCGCCTTCCAGCGGGAGCACCTGGAAGCGGCCTTTCGCGTAGTGCCCGGCGGCCACCTGTCCGTCCAGGGCAGCCAGGGTTTCCGCCAGGGACTCTTTGGCTTCCCCACCCACCACCGTGACCGGCGCCCAGCGCAGGACGCGATGCGTCGGGAGGACGCGCAGGCCGGGGTCCCCGAGGTCGACCAGCAGGACGAGGGCAAACCGGGACGAGGCGTCGGCCGGTCCGCCTGCCTCCGCGGCATAAGCGAGTGCCGTTTCGTAGCGGTGGTGGCCGTCGGCGATCAGGAGCCGCCGCCCTCTGAAGGCGGCGCTGACCCGGTCGACCCACTCGCCCGGCCCCACCTTCCAGATGCGGTGGCGCTGGCCGGCGAAGTCGAAGCTGAGATCGGATTCGCCGCGCTCCTGCCCCAGCAGCGCCGGGAGTTCGCTGCCCTCACCCTGGTAGACCATCCAGAGCGGCTCGAAGCTCGTCCTGGTAGCCCGATAGAGCGCAAGCCGGTCCTCCTTGGGCCCGCGGTGCGTCCGCTCGTGGGGCAGCACCTCGCCCGCCTCGTAAGGGACGATCCGGACGGCCGCCAGGATTCCACGGCGGCTGCCGCCCTCGAACTCGTGCTCGTGGACATACATGGACGGCTCGGGGTCCTGGCGCAGCACGCCTTCGGCCAGCCAGGTCCGCTCCAGCTCAGCAGCGCCCTCGTAGTCGTCGCCCGGCCGGGTCAGCCGGGCGACGTTGTAGGGCGAGCGCTGCCACAGCGCCGGCAGCTCTTCCTCCGGGATGACGTCGTAGGGCGGCGCCACCACCAGGCCCAGGTCAGGGACCCGCTCCTGGTCGTAGCGAACCCCGCGCAGCGCCCTGACGTCAGCCACGGCCGCCCTTCAGAGCTCGACGTACCTCAAGTCGGCCATGCCGGGCACGCCGCGCAGCTCCTCGAGCACGTCCGCCCCGACGGGGTCGTCCACCTGGAGGATCATCAGCGCGCGGCCGCGGGGAGCGTCCCGGCCGACCTGCATCGAGGCGATGTTGATGTCGTGGCCGCCGAGGATCGTTCCGAAGCGCCCGACCACGCCGGGGCGGTCGGCGTGACGGCTGACGAGGAAGCGACCCTCGGGCACGAGGTCGACTCGGAAGGCCTCGATACGGATCACGCGCGGCTCCCCGAAGAGAACGGTACCTGCGACCTCGAAGCCGCCCACCCGGAGGCTGACCAGGCTGGGGTAGCTGCTGTCGGGCTTCGGGCTCCGGCGCTCGCTCAGCTTGATCCCCCGACCTGACGCCAGGAGCCGGGCGTTGACGGTGTTGATGCGCTCCTCCGTGAAGGGCGCCAGCAGGCCTCGGATCGCGGCGGCGGTGAGGAGCGCCACGTCCCGCTCCCCGACCTCGCCCTCGAAATCCAGCTCCAGGTCGGCCACCCGGCCGCCCACGAGCTGCACGTAAAGGGAGCCGAGCCGTTCGGCGAGCTCGCCGAAGGGCTTGAGAAAGGCGAGCTCCTCCGGCGCCACGGCGGGCGCGTTGACGGAGTAGCGCGGGAGCTCCCCGTTCAGAACAGCCGCCACCTCCTCGGCGACGTCGAAGGCGACCGAGGTCTGGGCCTCTTCGGTGGACGCCGCGATGTGGGGCGTTGCGATGAAGTTCGGCAGCTGCAGGAGAGGATTCCCGGCGCTCACCGGCTCCTCTTCGAAGACGTCTGCAGCGGCGGCCGCCAGTTGCCCCTTGGCCAGGGCGGCGGCCAGCGCGGCTTCGTCGACGATCCCGCCCCGCGCGGCGTTGACGAGGCGGCTGCCGGGCTTCATCTGGGCAAGCTGGCGGGGCCCGATCAGGCCGCGCGTCTTCTCGGTCAGCGGTGCGTGGACGGTGATGAAGTCGGCCCGGCCGAGGAGCTCCTCGAGGCCGACCAGCTCGACGTTGAACTGCTCGGCCCGCTCCTGCGGGACGACGGGGTCGAAAGCGATCACGTCCATCTCCAACCCCTGCGCCCGCTTGGCGACTTCCGTGCCGATGTTGCCGAGGCCGACGATGCCGAGCGTCTTCCCCCGGATCTCCACCCCGGTGAAGCGGGCGCGCTGCCACTCGCCGCGCCGGACGGAGGCGTCGGCCTGCGGGATCCAGCGCGCCACCGCCAGCAGCAGCCCGATCGTGTGCTCAGCCGCTGCCGTGATGTTGCCCCTGGGCGCATTCACGACCAGGATGCCGCGACGGGTGGCCGCGTCGATATCGATGTTGTCGACGCCCACGCCGGCCCGGCCCACGACGCGCAGCCGCCGTCCCGCCTCCAAGACCTTTTCGCCAACCTTGGTTGCGCTCCGCACGACCAGGGCGTCAAAGGCGGGAATGGCCTCGACCAGCTGGGCCTCGGTGAGCCCGGTCCGGACTTCGACCTCGCCGGCCTGGCGGAGCCTCCGGAGGCCGTCGTCGGCCAGGCTGTCGGCCACCAGGATGGCCGGCATCAGAGACTCAACGGCACTTGGGGTGAGACCGAAAAAGGATCCGCGCCTCGATTTCGAGGCGCGGCCGGCCATCTGGCGCCCTGGCGGCCGATCCGGGTGTCGGCTCACGGGTATTCACGACTCCACGATGCTCGCTCACGAATCTACTGATTCGCTCGCTGCGCCTCCTCCTACGGCTCGGCTCGCGAGGATCGCCACCTGGCTCGGCCCCCCTTTTCGGCCTCACCCCTAGTGGGCGGCTACGGCCTCCGTACCGGTCAGGTGCGGCTGGGCCGCGTTCAGGGCGCGCCCGTCGGCCGCCCGGAAATCGAGCTCCTCCAGCGCCTGCTCGACGGCCCACAGCACGATCGCGATGTCGCCCTCGCTGACGGCGCCGAGGTGCCCGACCCGGACGATCCGGGCGCTCACCGGGGCCGTGCCCCGACCGGATGCGATGACGACGCCGTACTTCTCCCGGAGCAGGGCCCGGAAGGCGTCGGTGTCGATGCCCTCGGGCAGCACCGCCGAGGTCACCGTGGCCGACCGGTAGCCTTCGGCGGCGAAGGGCTGTAATCCCGCTGCCTGGAGTCCCGCCACGCAAGCCTCGCCGAGCCGGCGGTGGCGGGCGTAGACGTTCTGCAGGCCCTCCTCGCTCAGCAGCTTGAGCCCCTCTTGGACCGCGAAGGCCACGCTCACCGACGGAGTGGTGGGGGTGAAGCCCTTCTCGGCCCAGGTCCTGGCCGAGCGCCAGTCGAAGTAGTAGCGGGGCGACGTCGCCCGGGCGGCGGCCTCCCAGCCCCGCGGGCCGATCGCCGCGAAGGCCAGCCCGGGCGGAGCCATCCAGCCCTTCTGGCTGCCCGAGATCACGACATCCAGGCCCCAGGCTTCCATCTCCACCGGCATCGAACTGGCCGAGGAGATGGCATCGACCACCACGATCTTGCCCGCCTGGCCGGCCACCCGAGCCAGGGCCTGGAGCGGGTTCGTGAGCCCGGTGGAGGTCTCGTTGTGGGTAAGGAAGACCTTCTCAACCTCCGGGTGGGAGGCGAGCAGGTCGCGGAGGTCGTCGGGCTCGACGGGCTGGCCCCACTCGACCTCGAGCTTGACCACGTCGGCGCCGAAGGCGCGGTTGATGTCTGCGAAGCGCTCGCCGAAGGCCCCGCAGGTGCAGACCACCACGCGCTCGCCGGGCGAGACGAGGTTGGCGACCGCCGCTTCCATCGCCCCCGTGCCGGAGGAGGTGAAGACGAGCAGGTCGGCCGCCGCCGGGGCGGCCATGGCCTCCTTCACGCCGGCACTGATCTCTTTCAAGATCGCGGCGAACTCGGGCCCGCGGTGGTCGATCATGGGGCGGGACATCGCCCGCAGGACCCGGTCGGGGAGCGGCGTCGGACCGGGGATGCGGAGCTGCGGCTGGAAGATCATGCTGCGGATCGGCGCCTCTACTTCTGGTCGCTGGTGAACGGGATCAAGGCGATCTGCCGGGCCCGTTTCAGCGCCTGCGTGAGCGTCCGCTGGTGCCGCGCGCAGGTGCCCGTCACCCGCCGGGGCAGGATCTTACCCCGCTCGGAGATGTAGCGCCGAAGGCGCGAGACCTCCTTGTAATCGATGTGGTCGGCCTTCTCCACGCAGAAGGCACAGACCTTGCGGTGCGCTCGTTTCGGCTTGCCGTCGCGGGGGGGCATCTTGCTTCTTGCTACGTCCTTACTTAACTAAAAAGGGATCTCGTCAGGGTCGACGTCACGGGCCGTCTCCTCGGCCATCGCCGGCAGCTCATCGGTGGCTCCGGCTCCAGCGGGCCGGCCGCCGTTCTGGCGGGGCTCCAGGAACTGGACGTCGTTCGCGATCACTTCGGTGGTGCGCCTTTTCTGCCCGTCCTGGCCCTCCCAGGAGCGAGTCTGGAGCCTGCCCTCCACGTAAACCAGGGACCCTTTGTGGAGGTACTGGGCGACCTGCTCGGCCAGGTTCCGCTTGCCGATGTTCCAGGCCACGATGTTGTGGTAATCGGTGAATTCCTTCTTCTCGCCATCGTTACCCACCGTATAGCGGTTGGTGGCGATCGAGAAGGAGCTCACCGGCTGCCCGCTCGGCGTGTAGCGCATCTCCGGGTCGCGGGTCAGGCGCCCCATCAGCAGCACCTTGTTAAGGCTGGCCATTGTCCCCCTCCTCCTCCACCTCGGAGGCTTCCGTGCTGCCGGTCGCAACGACCGGTTCTTGTGGCTGGCCGCCGTCCGGCTCAGTGGGCGCGGCCGTTTCCACGGCTGCGCTTTCAGCTGCCTCGGCCGGCGGCGGCGGCGCGGCGGTCGGCGCTGGGGTGGCGGGCGGCTTGCGCACGATGAGGTGCCTGAAGACCTGGTCCGAGATCTTGAGGGTCGCCTCCATCTCGGGCACCCGGCCGGCGTCGATCTCGAAGTCGGTGAGGACGTAGTGGCCCTCTCGAAGGTGGCTCACTTCATAGGCCAGGCGCCGTTTTCCCCAGATGTTCGTGCGTTGCACGCTGCCGCCGAGGCTCTCGATCAGCGACTCCACCTTCTTGGTGGTCTCCGGAAGGTCGGCCTCCTCCACGTCGGGCCGGACGATGTACAGGATCTCGTAATCCCGCAAGGGTTTGGCTATCTCCTCTCCATGGTTCAAGCCCCGGACCAACGGAGGCACCTCCGGCCGGGACCAGAAAGGACCCGGCTATTCTAACAGGGCGGCGCGGGCCGACCCCGGTGCCCTGGAACCCATGAGTAAGTCCAAGCGAAAGCAGCAACTGCGCCGTGATCGCCGCCCGGTCCGGCGGCAGAGCTGGTACGACAGGATCCCGGTTCTGCCCGTGGTGATGGGCTCGCTCGTCGTCATCGCGCTGGCCGGCGTCTTCGTCTACAACCAGCTCACGGTCCAGGCCAGCCCGACCCGGCCGGTGAGCGCGATCCAGTGCACAGCCGGGGAGCAGGCTGCCGCCCACTACCACGCGCACCTCGAGATCATCTACCTGGGCAGCCAGGTCAACGTCCCGGGCGCGATCGGCGTCTCCAACCCGGTCACCGACCAGACCACCGGCTACGTCACCTCGGGATCCTGCTTCTACTGGCTGCATACGCACTACACCGACGGGATCATCCACATCGAGGCGCCCGCGTCCGCGGCGAAGCGGCGGTTCACTCTGGGCGACTTCTTCGACGTCTGGCACATCTCCAACTCCTCCGTCCGGCTCGACTCCACACACCTGGCGACGCTGACCGTGGCGAAAGGCCAGAGCCTGAAAGTCATCGTTGACGGCAAGCCCTATACGGGCAACCCGCGCAATGTCGATCTGGGGCCGTCCGGTAATCACACGCAGATCACCCTGGAAATAGCGCCACCCGACACCCCGCAAACGCCGTTCACGTTCCCGCAGGGGCTCTAGCCTCCAGAAGCGTCCGGGCGGCCCGGTAGTTCTCGAGTGCGGCCGCGCCCTCTCCGGCCGCCAGCCAGCGGTCGGCCTGGCGCAGGTAAGCATCGGCTGGGATCGCACGCACGGGCTTTGCCTTCAGCAGGTCCCGCAGCTTCCGGAGCCGGGGCTTATCGGCCCGGGCCGAGATCGCCGCCCGCTGCTCCTCGAGGAGCCGGAGGGCTTGAGCCTCCCGGCCGAGGGCCCGCAGCGCCTGCGCCGCGGTCATCCGGGCGTCGACACCGAGCGGCCATTCGTGGGCGTCGAAGGCCGGTTCGAGCTCGGCGAGGCAGGCTTTGAATCGGCCTCGCAGGAGTTGGATCCGGGCCCGTTCGAGGGCGATCTCGCGGTCGAGCGTGGGGGTGGCGCCGTCGAGCAGGTACTCGACGGGCGCGCCCAGCCGGTTTGCGATCACCCGCAGCACGCGAACCGAAGGCCTGCTCTTGCCGAGCTCGACCTGGTTCAGGAACGCGCGGCTGAAGTCGCCGCCCGCGACCTTGGCCAGGCTCATCCCGCGCTGGGTTCGCAGGCGTCGCACGCGGTCGCCGAGTGTTTCCATCTGTAAAGCGATACTTTACGCCGCGCCGGGTGGCCTTAGCGGTAGGCCTTCGGGTCCAGGCTCCGGGTCAGCGACGTGAAGTTGCGAAAGCCGTCGGCGGTGACGATGCCCGTGTCCTCCACCCGCACACCACCCAGTCCCTCCTTGTAGAGCCCGGGTTCGACTGTGACGACGTCACCTTCCTCGAGCAGCATGTCAACAGGGCGGAGAACCGGCAGCTCGTGCACGTCGAGGCCGACGCCGTGCCCGGTCGAGTGAGTCATCAGCGCCACCTCGGGCGACCCCTCAAAGCCGGGCGTGACGGTGCCGAACCCGTGGCCGACCAGGACCTTGCAGGCCGCCTCGTGGATGGCCCGGCCGTTGACGCCGGGCCGGATCGCGGCGATCGCGGCCGCCAGCGCGTCCAGGCACGCCAGGTGCATGCGCTGGACGTCCGCACTTGTCTCGCCGACGACGACCGTCCGGGTGAGGTCGCCGTGGTAGCGGGAGACGCGTCCGCGCGGGAAGATGTCGATGATCACCGGCGCGTTGGCCAGAATCGGCCCTTCGCCGCGCCAGTGCGGCATCGCGCAGAGCGGCGAGCCGGCGACGATCATGTCGTCGCAGGAATACCCGATCTGGTTGAGGGCCGCCTGCCCTGCGGTCAGCAATCGCTCGGACGTGAGGGGCCGGCCATCGGCCCACAGGTCGCCGTCCTTGACCTCGGCGGCGGCGAGCTGGTTCACGATCTCGGCACAGGCCGCCTCGGCGGCCCGCTGAGCGGCGTGGATCCAGTCGGCTTCCTCAGCCGACTTGCGTCGCCGCTGCGCAACGAAAAGGGCTTTGTCCAGCTCGAGGTCGACGTCGGCGCTTCTCAGCTCCTCGTAATAGGCGGCGGGGAGGCGGCCGGAAACCCGTGCCCGCGCCTGGCCCCGCTCGCGGAGCAGCCCGGCTGCCAGCTGAGCCCAGGCTTGGTAGCCGTCCAGGTCCTCGCGCCAGCCATGTTCAGCCCGGTCCACAACCTGGCTAGCCGTGCTCGTCTGGCGACCCCGCTCGATCTCCATCACGTTCAGGACCAGGACGTCGTCTCCCTCACCGAACCGGATGTACAGGGCCGGGTCTTCGGTCAGGAACCGCGTGGCGTAGAAGAACTCGGAGTCTTCGCCGGCGTTGATCAGCAGCAGCGCCGGGGCTTGTTCCACGTTTTACAAACTAGCCATCCTGGCGATGGCTCGCGAGAAAAGCTCCGCCAGGGCGGCCGGAGCCTGGGCTTCAACCTCGGACTGGACAGCGTCGGCCACCAAGGCCGGGAAGCTCGAGCGCAGGAGCCGCAACTGCTGCTCGTAAACGATCGGCAGCGCCCAGGTCCGGGGTGTGACGCTGCCATCGAGGTTGAGCCGGCCCTGGAGCTGATAGCCGTCGAGGTAGGCAAGCTCGAACCCGAGGCGGCGGAGCTCCGCCAGATCGCGCCGGAGCGTGCGCTCGGAGACGCCACAGGCGCCCGCCAGCTCGGACGGATGCTGGCCGGGATGCCTCACCACCTCGGAGAGGATCGAAAGTAGCCGGTTGAACCGCTCTGCGCGGTTCATCGCGCCCGGCGCGGTCCCTAGCCGATCTCTTCCCAGGAGGGCGGATGCCCGGCGTCGAAGTCCGGCTCAGCCTCGTCCTGGTTGTTGGTCGTCTGGTGGTAGCGGTTGGCGATCACCTGGTAGGCCATCGCCTTGGGGATACCCAGCTTGGTCAGCGACTTGACTTCGTCTGACATGACCTTGTCGCGGGCCGCCTCGATCGCGGCCACGATCTCGTCCACCGACGCGCTGCGCTTGCTCATCTGACAGTCACCATGCTACCCGAAGCGACTTCCGGCTCAAACCGACCGGGCCGGTCCGGGCCGTCCGGCCGAGCGCAAAGCCGCTCACTACACTTGTTCTTCGTGCCCAAGCTCGCCCCTGACAAGATCCGAAACATCGCGATCTTGGGGCATTCGCACGAGGGCAAGACGACCCTAGCCGAGGCCCTTCTCCACGTCGGCGGCAGCCTTCCGCGGCTGGGCTCCACCGACGCCGGAACCTCTGCCCTGGACTTCGAGCCGGAAGAGTCGCGCCGCAAAATCTCCATCGCGGCCGGGGCCGGTCATCTCGAGCACGACGGCCACAAGGTCAACCTGCTCGACACGCCAGGTTTCTTCGACTTTGCGGGCCAGGTCGTGACGGCTCTCCGCGCCGTCGAGGGCGCCCTGATCGTGGTGAGCGCCAACTCAGCTCTGGCGGTCGGAACCGAGATCGCCTGGGAGCATTGCAATCGCGACTCCAAGCCCCGCCTGGTCGTGGTCAACAAGATGGACAAGGAGAACGCCGACTTCTTCGCGGTGGTCAGCTCACTTCGAGAAGCGCTGCGGCCGAAGCCGGTGCCGATTCAAGTGCCGATCGGCTCAGAGGCCGGCTTCAACGGCGTCGTCGACCTCCTGAGCATGAAAGCCATCGTCAGCGGGGGCGACGGCAAGGCCCAGGAGACGGACATCCCGAACGATCTCAAAGGCCGCGTCGAGGAATACCACGCCCAGCTCATGGAAGCCGCCGCCGAAGGCGATGACGAGCTCCTCGAGAAGTACCTCGACGAAGGTGAGTTGAGCGACGCGGAGATTCAGAAGGGTTTACGGGAGGGCATCGTCGCCGGCAGCGTCGCCCCGGTGGTCTGCTGCTCGGCGACCAAGCTGCTCGGGGTACGCACCTTGCTGAACACAGTCATCGAGCTCTTCCCGCCGCCATCGGTGCCGGCTGACGGTCCGGCCAAGGCGCTGGTCTTCAACACAACGGCCGACCCCTTCGTCGGTCGGGTCTCCTACTTCAAGGTCCTGGCGGGCTGCCTGCGGTCTGACCAGCCCCTCCGGAACGTCGCGCGCAACGTCGATGAACGCGTCGGCTCGCTCTTTTTCCCGCGCGGGAAGGAGCACATCAACACGCCCGAAGTCTGTGCCGGCGACATCGGCGCCGTCGCAAAGCTCCAGCACACGCTCACGGGCGACACCGTCGGCGACCGGGCCGCTGCAGCCGAGCCTGAGATCGAGCTTCCGCACGCCGTCTACACGCTGGCCATCTTCCCGAAGTCGCGCGGCGACGAGGACAAGATCGGGACCGGCCTGGCCCGCCTCGCCGAAGAGGATCCAACCCTCCATGTCGACCGCAACGAGGAGACCCACCAGCTGCTCATCTCCGGCCTCGGTGACGTGCACCTGGACGTGATCATCGAGAAGCTCAAGCGCAAGTACGGTGTCGAAGCCACCACCGAGCCACCGAAGGTCGCCTATCGAGAGACTGTGGCCGGTACTGCCAAGGCCGAAGGCCGGCACGTCAAGCAGTCGGGCGGCCACGGCCAGTACGCGGTCGCGACGATCGAGATCTCGCCGGCGGGCAGGGGCGAGGGCTTCGTCTGGCAGGACAAGATCTTCGGCGGCGCCATCCCCCAGAACTTCCGGCCCTCGGTCGAAAAAGGCGTGCGCGATGCGATGGACAAGGGCGTCGTGGCCGGATACCCGATGGTCGACGTCAAGGTCGCACTGCTCGACGGCAAGTACCACACAGTCGACTCCAGCGACATGGCCTTCCAGCTCGCCGGTGGCGTTGCCATGCGGCGGGCGGCGCTCGACGCCAGCCCGGTCATCCTGGAGCCCATCATGGACGCCGAGATCAGCGTCCCGGACAGGTTCTTGGGCGACATCATGAGCGACTTGAACGGCCGCCGCGGGAAGATCTCAGGCACGGAGCCCGGCGACGGCACGACGACCGTCCGCGCGCAGGTGCCCGAATCGGAACTCGCGAAGTTCGCACTCGACCTGCGTTCCATGACGCAAGGTCGGGGCACCTTTGTAAAACGTTTTTCACACCGCGAGGAGATGCCGCAGCACCTCGCCAAGCCCCTGATCGAAACCTGGCAGAAGGAGCACGCGTCCAAAGAGTGAGGAGCTTGTGAGCGCGCCTAGCGCTCACGACGTCGTCGTCATCGGGGGAGGGGTGACCGGCGCCGGGGTGGCGCGCGACCTGGCCCGGCGGGGCGCTTCCGTGCTGTTGCTCGAGAAGGAGGACTACGGCGGGGGGACGAGCGGCTCCTCGAGCTGCATGATCCACGGCGGTCCCCGCTACCTTCAGTTCGACTGGAAGACCACCAAACTCAGCTGCGAAGACGCCGGCAAGATCGTGCGCATCGCCCGGCACATGGTCCACCGAGTGGTCTTCTTGATCCCGGTCCTGCCAGGTGACCGGAACAACCTCGAGCGGATGGAGACCGCGATGGAGGTCTATGACCGGTTTCAACCACTCAAGCTCTCCCATCCCCACGTCCGGCTCAACCCTGAGCAAGCCCTTGAGCTGGAGCCGGGCCTGGCTCCCAACCTGCTCGGAGCGGTGACGATGGAGGAGTGGGGAGTGGACCCTCACCGCTTGGCCTGGGCGAATGTTCAGGATGCAATCGAGCACGGCGCCCAAGCGCTCAACCACACGCGTGTCACCGGCCTGCTGCGGGACGGCGCGCGAGTCGTCGGAGTTCGCTACCGCGGTCCGGATGCCGCCACCGGCGAGGTCCAGGCCAAGGTCGTGGTCAACGCCACCGGACCTTGGTCGGAGGGGGTCGCCAGGCTGGCGGACGCAGTCGTGAAACTGCGGCCGGCCAAGGGCGTGCACATCGTCTACGACCGGCGGCTCTCCAACTTCGCGGTCAGCGGAGAGGCGGTGGACGGCCGGGACATCCTGATGGTGCCGCACGGCAACTTCACCCTGGCCGGGACTACCGACGACGACTTCTACGGTGACCCGGACGACCTCGATGTTCTGCCAGACGAGGTCGACTACATCCTCGAAGGCTTCGACCGCGTCTTCCCGGCCTTGCGCCAGCACCGAGCGGTGCGAGTGACGGCCGGCGTGCGGCCCACTCTCTTTCAGTGGCGGCCGAACGAGGACGACCTCTCGCGGCGCTACGAGATCATCGACCACCGGAAGCCGGACGGAGTCAGCGGGCTGGTGACGGTCACCGGCGGCAAGCTCTCGATGTACCGCCTGATGGCGGAGGACGCTACCGACCTGATCGCCCGCGAGCTGCGGATCGATGAGCGCTGCACGACGGGAACGGCGCCGCTGCCGGGTTCGGAAGCTGACCTCGAGCCGGCGGCGGCGCTGGCGCGGGCACACGGCCTCACCGCGCTGGCAGTGGCCAGGCTCCAGACCCGGCATGGCTGCCGGGCGGCCGCGGTCCTCGATGTAAAACGTGGAACATCGGGGCTCGTTTGCCGCTGCGAGCCTCTATCGGAGGCGGAGCTGATCTGGGCCGCCCGCCAGGAGCAGGTGCTGACTTTGGCCGACGCCTTTCGCCGCGTGGGCCTGGCCGCCGGCCCTTGCGCTGGCGCGGCCTGCGTCGAGCGCGCCGCCCAGGTGATCGGGCGCGAGCTCGACTGGAGCCCCTCCCAGCAGCGGGAGGCGGCCTGCGATTTCATCAAGAGCCTCTGGGTCGGGCGCGCGCCCGTCCTGAATCGTCGGGGGTGGGCCCAGGAGGAGCTCTCTTACGGTGCTCGCCGGGGGTACAGGTAACCGTGGCCGACCCTCGTCAGCGCACCGCGGCGCTCGCCAGGCTGGCGGTCGCCTATGCCCGCCACCAGGTCCGCCGGACCATCCGGCGCGCCCCGCCCCGTGGCGTGGCCGAGGTCCGCGCCCGTTACGCGGCTGACCACTACGAACACCTTACGGCCCGAGAGCGCGCGCTCTTTCCTGAGATGTCGCGCTGCATCAACTGCGGCGTTTGCGCGCTAGTAGCGGGCCGGCTCGGCCAGACCTATGTACCTGACCTGGCAACCGCCTACCTGCGGCCTCTACACCTGCTGCCGGCCACAGCCGCCGACTTCGACGGGCCCGCCTCCGCCGACCTCGCCGAGGCGGCCGCCGCCTGTCCGGTCGGCGTGCCGCTGCCGGCCGTGGCGGCGATCGTCCGACGTCTGGCGCAAGCTTGAAAAGAAGCGAGCGAGAGCGCCTCTCCCGCGCGGTGGCACGGGCCCGCTCTCTCCTCCCCGACCTCCCGACCGAAGAGCTCTACCGGCTCAACGCTCTGCTCGAGAAGGCTCTCAGCGCTAAGCGCCTCGATCCGACTGTGATCGACGACCTGGAAAGAGCTCTGCCCCCGCCCGCTCGGAGGCGGCGGGCACACCAGCCGAAGTCTTGAGGTTTGTCCACATGATGTATACAGTCTGGGGAAATCACACAACATCTGGACCGCTTGTCCTCGATCCGCTCGCTGGTCTCCGAGCTCGCCGCGCCGCTGCGCCGCTGGCAAACGCTCGAAAAGCAGCTGACCCGTATCGCGGGCCACTTCACCACCTGGCCGGCTGACGAGTTCGCGCGGTTCACCAACACCTCGATCGGACACCTGCCCGTGCGCGCCACCACCGCCGCCCAGCCCCCGCCTGTAACACCCTTCCGGCCGCCGGCACCCGAGTCGATCGCGCCCGGCGCGTTCGAGATGCGGTTCACTCGGCTGCAACGCGAGGGTCGATACGAGCAGATGTGGTCGATGCTCGCCGAGGATGCGCAGCGCTCCTGGGGCGGTGAGGACCGCTTCGTGGAGGAGATGCGTCGCCAGGCCGGCGCGGCCGAGCTCTTGGAGGCGGAAGTGTTCGCTGTCGAGATCGTCCCCGAGTGGACCGATCGCCACCGGAACCGGACTTATCGCAACGTGGCTCGCCTCGCCGTCCGCTACCGCTTGAAACTGGAGCGGCGGGAGCTGAGCTTAGACCGTCAGGTCCATCTCATCCCGGCCGCCGACGGGTGGCGAACGCTCTGCTACCCACAGGCAAACTGACCGGGCTGAGGGTCCCAAGTCCGCTGGTATAGTGGCCAGCAAGCCCGCCATGATTCAGGAGACCGTCGAGGAGCAGAACCGAGCCCTTTTCTGGCACCGGCGCCGGCAGCTGGGCTCCAAGCCCCGCAACCTGATGCAGGAGGCTGACCAGCTCCTCTACTGGCTGGAGGAGTGCCTCATCCAGAACGTCCGGATCGTCCCGGGTTGGCTGATGCCGCGCATCGCCCATGTCATCAACCACACCGACCGCGACCTCCACGGTGAGCTCGGCCGCGATCGCCGGCCGGACCAGGTGATGGAAGTCTTGTTTCGGGCGCAGAGCGTCCTGATGGGCGAGCTCGTACGCTCCCGGCGGGAGGCCAAGGTCATCCCGCTCTTCCGCCGCTAGCCAAAGCCGGCTGACTTGCCCGGCCAGTCCTGGAAGGTGGACCTTCACCTCCACAGCCGCTTCTCCCACGACAGCCGCACCCAGCTCGAAGACCTGGTGGCACGCTGTGCCGAGGTCGGGCTGGACCGGATCGCTCTCACCGACCACAACACCGCCGAGGGGGCCCTGAAGCTGCAGGAGCTGGCGCCCGAGCTGGCCATCGTCGGAGAAGAGGTGAAGACTACCGAGGGCGAGGTGATCGGCCTCTTCATCACCCGCAGCATCCGCCCCTGGCAGCGGGCCGAGGAGGTGATGGACCAGGTCCACGAGATGGGCGGCTTGGTCTATCTGCCACACCCATTCGACCGCTGGCGCTCCCACTTCCTGCCCGAGCGCGTGGTCCGCCTGGCGGAGAGGATCGACGTGATCGAGGCCTACAACCCCTGGTGTGACGCCGGCGCCAACCTCGCCGCCGAGGAGATGGCCCGCGACCTCGGGAAACCGGTGGGCTGCGGCTCCGACGCCCACGCGGCCTCCGAGCTGGGCCACAGCTGGCTGGAGATCGAGCCCTTCACAAGCCCAGCCGAGTTCCTCGAGAGGCTGCCCCGGGCGGCGCTCCGGCGGACGGCCGAAAGCGGCTCTCACCGCCGCGGCTGAGGTTCTTCAATGGCCGGCCTGCTGGTCTGCGGGTCCATCGCCCTCGACGACCTCGAAGGTCCCTTCGGCAGAGTGGAAGACGAGCTCGGCGGCTCGGCGATCTACTTCGCGCTTGCCGCGAGCCTGATCCGGCCGGTCTCCGTCTGCGCGCCGGTCGGCCGCTCGGACGCCCAACGCATTCACGAGGTAACCGCAGGCCGTTCGATCGACCTTGCTCTGCTGGGTGTCGTGGACGCTCCCACCTATCACTGGTCCGCCCGCCAGCAGCGAGGGTCCAACCTGGATCTCGGCAGCCGGGACTCCATCTACGACGTCTGGGAGCCGCAGCCGCCGGCCGGCTTCGAAGGCTGGGCCTTCGTGGGCTCGATGCGACCCGACCGGCAGGCGCTGGCCGCCGCCAGGCTTGAGGAGGCCGCGCTGCTGGCCGGCGACTCCATGCGCTCGTACCTGCGAGGTCGGCCCCCCGCGGCGAGCCAGCTGCTGGAGGCTTGCGATTGGTTCTTCGCGAACGAAGAAGAGCTCGCAGCACTCGGCGGCGACGTCCGGCGAGCCGCCGACTTCCGGTCCGCCAGCGAACTCTCCGGCCTGGTCGTAAAGGCCGGGGCGCGCGGCTGCACCGCCTGGACCCCGACCGGCGCGCTGCACGTCCCGGCGCTGACGGAGCGCCCGGTACTCGACGTCACCGGAGCTGGCGATGCGCTGGCGGGCGGGTTCCTGGCCCGCTGGCTGGAGACCGGCGGCCAGCCCGAAGGCCTGGCCGACGCACTCGTCTATGGAGTGGCCTGCGCCTCCATCGCAATCTCCGACATCGGGGTCCGGGGCTTGGGCCAGGCCACCGCAGACCAACTCGAGGAACGAGTCGAGGAGGTGTGGGCATGCCTGAATGGCGAATCCGCGAGACGGTCGTAAGCGTGGTCGAGGGTGACCTCACCGAGCAGGCTGTGGACGCGATCGTGAACGCCGCCAACAACGACCTTCAGCTGGGCGCTGGAGTGGCGGGTGCGATCGCACGCAAGGGCGGTCCAGAAATCCAGCGAGAGTGCGATCGGCACGGTCCAATCAAGGTGGGTGAGGCGGCTCTGACGGGCGCCGGCGACCTAAAAGCCCGCCACGTGATCCACGCCGCCAGCATGCACCTCGGCGGCCGCGCCTCGAAAGACTCACTCGGCGCGGCGATGGACCAGGTCTTCCGGCTGAGCCGCGAGCACCAGCTCCGGAGCCTGGCCGTGCCCGCGGTCGGTGCCGGGATCGCCGGACTTCCCATGCGTGACTGCGCCGAGGTGATGGCTGAGTGCGTCAGCAAGGCAGCCGCGGAGGAGGGCGCGCCGCGCGAGGTCCGTTTCGTCCTCTTCGGCGAGCCGGCCGTTCAAGAATTCGAGTCGGCTTTCGGCCAGCGCTTCAGGTGACGATGGGGCTGCCGCCGGCGGCCCCTTCGCGGGTCCGCCGCCGCCCGTAGAAGAACACGATCACCCCCAAAAGGACCAGAGGGACGCTGAGCATGATCAGTACCCAGCTGACCGGATACTGCGCCTCGCCAGTTGGCAGCGGGCCGCCGATCAGACCGCCCTCGCCTGGCTTGGCGGTCGGCACGTAAAACCGCCCGTGGGCCTCGTCATAGCCGACGGCTCGGGAGTCGGCCTGGGTCTGAACCGAGCCGGCGAACGTGACAGGGTCGCCGGTGAAGACAGCTAAGGCGCTGGATCCGCCGCTCGAGCCAGCGGCCAGGTACCGGTCGACCGCCGGATCGTAGATGACCTGCTCGGCTTGGCCGACCTGGGGAAACCGCCTCAGCAGCCGGCGATGCGCGAGGTCCCAGAGCAAGGTCAGCTGCATGCCGGGCGTCGTGCAACCGATCAGGGCCCGCTGACGCTTGGAGTCGATCGCGAACCCAGCCGGGAGGCAGGTTCCCGGGACCGTCCATTTCTGCACGAGCGCGTCCCGGTGCGGGTCCACCTGGAAGAGCAGGTTGCTGTCGGCGTCGGTGATGTAGACCATCCCGTCGGCGGGGTCGTAGCGCGGCTGACGGAGGCCCTTGGCGAGGTCGATGCGTTGCAACGCCTGGTTGCGGATCGCGTCGACCGAGGTCACGAAACCTTCGTCCGGGTTGGCCAGGTAGACCTTCCGTTCCCGGATGTCGTAGGTGAGCAGGTCCGCGCGCGTCTTGCCCCCGGTTGGCACCTTGGCGAGGAGGCGGTCGGTGCGGCTGGAGGTGGGCGCCACGTCGATGATCGCCAGGGTGCTGTCGCTGTTGCCGGTAAACAGCTTGCCGAGGTCGGGAGCCAGCACGATGCCGAAGGGCTCGACGCCGAGCGGGATGGATTTTTCGAATTTGGCCGCCGCCTCGGAGATGTCGTAGATATCGACCGCCTTCATGGTCGTGTTGGAGGCGTAGAGGCGGTGCGCCCGCTGGTCGACCGCGACCTGGCGGACTTGCAGGCTCACGCCAGCCTGGTTGGGAGCATCGACCTTGTAGAGGGGCTCCTCGCAGGAGATCACCAGCAGCAGGACCAGGAGGACCAGCGACCAGATCCCCCACACAACAGACCCACTATAAGTAATTCGGATAGCGACTAAGCCAGTTTCGGCTGGGAGCGAGTGGCTCAGCCGGTCAGGGGGGAGCCGGGGATGGAGGCGGCCAGCAGCAGGAGCGTGAGCGTGATCAAAGCCACAACGGTCACCCCAGCTACGAGGTTGGCGACCGGGCCGTTGGTGAACCTTCCCATCAGCCGGCGGTCGTTTATCAAGACCAGCATGTAGATCAGGATCGCCGGGAGGATGAGCCCGTTCACGTCCTGGCTCAGAAGGATCACCCGGACCAGTGGCAGGCCGGGGAGTATTACGGCCAGGGCACCGATCACGATCAGGCCCGTGAAGATCAGGAAGAAAGCGGGCGCCTCTGAGATGCCGCGGTCGACGCCCCGCTCCCACCCGAAGGCTTCAGTCACCGCATAGGCGGTGGACAGGGGCACCACGCAGCCCGCCAGGATCGAGGCGCCGACCAGCCCGACGGCGAAGAGGAGCGTGGCGAAAGGACCGGCGACGGGTGCCAGCGCCCGCGCGTAGTCGGCCGCTCCGAGGTTACCGAGCAGGTCCGGCCGGATATGTCCGAAGAGGACCGCAGCAGTCGCCACGATGATGAAAAAGGCGATGAAGTCGGTGACCAGCGAGCCAAGGATCACGTCCAGCCGGCTGTACGCCAGGCGGTCGTTGGGGATGCCCTTCTCCGCGATCGCCGCCTGCAGGTAGAACTGCATCCAGGGCGTGATCGTGGTGCCCGTCACCGCGATCGCGAGCAGCCAGTAATCGCGGATGGGAACTACTTGAGGCACCACCGAGGCCCGCAGCACCTCGGTCCAGTCGGGGCGGATCAGGAACCCGGACACGACGTAGGTGACGTAGACGACCCCGATCGAAAGCAGGACCCGCTCGACGACCGGGTAGCTGCCGCGTACCACCAGCAGCCAGATGACTACGGCCGCCACCGGCACCGACAGCAGCCGCGAGAGGCCGAGCAGCTCCATGCCCGCGGCGACGCCGGCGAACTCGGCGACGGTCGTGGTGGCGTTCGCGACCAGGAGGAGCAGCATCGCCAGGGTGGTGCTGCGCACGCCGAAACGCTCCCGAATCAGGTCGGCTAGCCCCTTGCCGGTGATGACCCCCAGGCGGGCGCTCATCTCGTTGACGACGATCAGCGAGATGGTCACGAGGACAAGCACCCAGAGCAGCTTGTAGCCGAACTGGGCACCCGCCTGCGAGTAGGTCGCGATGCCGCCCGCGTCGTTGTCCGCGTTGGACGTGATCAGGCCTGGTCCGATTACCGCCAGCAGAATCCAGAGCCGGCGGAACCGGCGGAGGCGGCCCAGCACCTCTCAGCGAACCCGGGGCAGGCGGCGCTTTACACCCTCAGGGAGAACCCTGTCGAGGGCGTCGTCGACGGTCACGATCCCGCGCAGGCGTCCCTCGTCGTCGACGGCAGGCACGGCCAGGAGGTTGTACTTGGTCAGCACGGCGGCAACCTCCTCCGCGCTGGCCTCGAGCGGGACCGAGACGATCTCGCGGCGCATGAACTCCGTGATGGGCGTGTTGGGGTTGGCCACGATCAGGTCCCGGAGGGAAAGGACGCCCCGCAGGTGCTCCTCCTCGTCCACGACGTAGACGTAATAGATCGACTCGGCCTCCGGCTCGAGCACCCGGAGAGCGTCGATGCACTCCTGGGCGGTGAGCCCAACGGAGACCGCCACATACTCGGTGGTCATCATCCCGCCGGCGGTGTCCTCCGGGAAGGCGAGCAGCTCCCGGACGTCGTCGGCCTCGTCCTTCTCCATCAGCCCGAGGATCTCGTGGGCGCGTGCCTCCGGAAGGTCGGCCAGGATGTCGGCAACCTCGTCCGGAGGCATCTCCTCCAGGATCTCGGAGGCGCGCTCGGAGTCCATGTGCTCGATCACTGAGACCTGCTCCTCCGGCTCCATCTCCTCCAGCGTGTCGGCCGCCACCTCGTCGGTCAGGGACTCGAAGATGGCGCTGCGTTGCTTCGCCGAGAGCTCCTCGACGATGTCGGCGATGTCGGCGGGATGGAGCTTGCCGATCCGTTGCGCCGAGATCCGGAGTCGCACGGCGTCCTGGGAGCGGTCGCTGAGCGATTGAACCGCGTCCCAGGAAACCAGCACGATGGGCAGGTCGCGGCCAACCAGGCGGGCGACCCGTTTGCCGACGACCTCCAGGCCGAGCCGGCGGAGGAGACCCCGCATGCCGATGTCCGCGGCGACGAGCAGCATCCGCCCCCCGCTCTCCACCAGCTGGAGGTCGTTGACCCGGACCACCCGGCGGCCGTCGGTGTCGATCACCTGTTTGTCCAGCACGTCGCGCGCGAGCCAGATGTCGTCGGGATTCGCGGGCAAGGGCGAGACCTCCTCCCGGGGCACCCGGAGGGCCACCTCGCGAGCGGCGAAGGTGCGGACCTCCGACCAGGGCACGACGAGGGCCTGGCGCCTGGACGTCACGATGCCCGTCACCAGGGGGTAGGGCTCGATGGGCGTGACGGTCACGTCCCGGACCCGACCGGCCCGCCGCTGGCCGACATCGACGACCTCCGCGCCGAGGAGCTCGGAGAGGAAAACCACGGCATGACCGTAGCACCGGCACCGGCCACCTGATCTGATCTAAGGTTGTATTCAGGGAAAGGGGCCAGTAGAATACGCAAGACCCCGCCGCGGCACCCGAAATCTTGAGTCAAGGATGGTGAGCTAATGGCAGTGACTGGCTATTGCCTTAAAGACAAAAAGAATGTTGAGATCCAGAATCCGCAAAACATCACGATGAAGAACGGCAAGCCGGCCATCACCGGTACCTGCCCCAACTGCGGGACCAAGATCTTCAAGATCGGCAAAGCCAGCTGACGGCTTTCGGAGTCGATCGAGAAAGGTCCGCCAGAGGGGCGGACCTTTTTCATTCCCGGGCGATTTTGGGCTGGTCGGGCGGTTCTACCTCGTCATCCGGGATCTTCTGCTCCATCGCCTGGAGCAAGAGCTCGGTAGCCGAGATCGCTTCGTCGACGCCGAGGATCTTGAAGATCCGGATGTTGTTCGGGTTGTTGACGCGAGCGATCGTGTGGGGCACGTTGAAGTGCTTCTTGGCGATCTGCAGGGCGACCAGATTGTCCTCGTCGTCACCGGTTGCGGCGATCACGAAGTCCGCGCGCTCGATGCCGGTCGTGCTGAGAAACGACATCTCGTCGCCGTCGCCGTTCATGACGATGCTGCCGAGCTGAGTAGTCAGCCAGTCGGCGCGGATGGCGTCCTTCTCGACCAGCAGGACTTCGTCGCCCCGCTCGAGGAGGTCGCGGGCCAGGTAATAGCCCACCTTGCCTCCGCCGATCACGATCACATACACAAGCTCAATCCTTCTCGATCATCGAATGGATGGTTTCCGCCCCGACGATGGTCGGGCAGAAGGTCTTCAGGCCCAGCTTCATGTAGACCTCGTTGCGGACCGGGTCGTTGATCTTGCAGATGACGCGCGGCACGTTGAAGATGTGCTGCGCCATCTGGCAGGCCATGATGTTGCGGTTGTCGCCCTCGGTGACGGCCACGAAGACGTCGGCTTCTTCGATTCCGGCACGGCGCAGCATGTCCTCGTCGATGCCGTTGCCGACCAGCGCGTTGCCGGCGAAGTTGTTGCCCAGGCGAGCAAAGGCGGCGGCGTTTTGGTCGATGATGGTCACGTCGTCGCCTTCGCGGACGAACTGCAGGGAGAGCCGCGCGCCGACCCGGCCGCAGCCAACTATGACGACGTTCACGAAGAATCGATTATGGAGGGATCGCTAGCATTTCACCGAATGCGATTCCCCTTCACATTCATGGGGGCGCTGTCGCTCCTCTTCGGGGCCTGGGTGGGCGCCTACACGTTGCTGCATAGGCCGGCCGATACACTCACGCTGGCCCTGGAGCTGATCTCGACGGTCCTGCTGCTTGGCTTCGGCGGCTACGTGGTCTACCGCCGGCTCGCGCGCCGGAGCGCGGCCTGAAGTGCCTCACCACCAGGAAGCTGCCCGGATCCTGGTCCCGGTAGGCGGCAACAACATGGACGAAGAGACCATGCGGATCGCCTGCCGGCTGGCCCGCCGCGGCCAGACCAAGCTCTACGCGGTCCATATCCTGGAAGTGAACCGGTCGTTGCCCCTCGGGGCGGTGATCGAGGCTGAGGTGGAACGGGGCGAAGAGGTTTTGAACCGCGCCGAGCAGCTGGCTGGCGAATACGAGCTGGAAATCGAGACCGAGCTCGTCCAGGCGCGCGAGACGGGCCCGGCGGTGGTCGGCGAGGCGGAGGAATGGAAGGCGGACCTGATCTTCATGGGCCTCCCCTACAAGAAGCGCTTCGGCGAGTTCAACCTCGGCAAGACGGTGCCCTACGTGCTCAAGTTCGCCCCTTGCCGGGTGATCCTGTTCCGCGAGCGCCTCGAGCAGTAAGCGCGCCTGCCCGCCGACCGCCGTATCTGAGGCGTCTCTGGGCGGAGCTCGGCAGCGAAGGAACCCCGCCCGACACCGTGGTCCGGCTGATCATCATCGAGCGGCTGGCCAAGGCGGCGGTGCTGATCGTCCTGGCGATCTCGTTGCTCGTGATCGGCCGGCGCGGGCTGCTGACGCAGTGGGCGTTGGAGGCCCAGCAGGACCTGGTGCTGGAGACCGGCTCGGGCTTTTTTCAGAGGCTCGTCGACAGGGTGCTGTTGCTGATCGGAACCTACCGTCACCTGACCGCGCTTTCCGTCGGCCTGATCGTTTACGCCGGCCTGGAGGCGACCGAAGGGATCGGGCTGGCGCTGCGCCGGCGCTGGGCCGAGTACCTGACCGTCCTCGCCACCACCGTGGGCATCCCGTACGAGGCCCTAGAGGTGCTCCACCGCGTGACCCCGTTCCGAGTCGGCGCCCTGCTTCTGAACGTCGCGATCGTCGTCTATCTGGCCTGGCGCAAGCGAATCTTCCTCGACGTCTGAGCGGAGCCGGATCCGCTCGACAAGCAGGTAGGCGGCCAGAGCCAGGACGGCGGCGAGTGCCAGACCGGAGCCGACGAAGAGCGTGAGATCGAGAGCGAGGAGACAGGCGGCCAGCACGTAGGGGGACGGCGGCCGGGCTCGCGCCAGGGCGAAGCCCGGAACGAGCAAGAGCACCAGATCGTGCAGGTTCTGGTACGGGCTCAAAGCCAGCGAGGCGGCGATGACGAGCGCGAAGTCAAGTCTCCGATGAGGGCGGCGAAACGCGATCGCGAGCGCGACGCCGATCGCCAGGAAGGCGAGGATTGCGAGCGCCGTCGGGCGGATGCCGATCAGCCCGTCGAGCAGTCCGCGCAGGGAGTACACGGTCTGCCCGGAGATCGGCCAGTTGCCGGCGCCGCCCAGCAGCCAGGGGGCGACGACGCCCAGGTATGCGCCGATCCCGGCAGGGCCGAAGGCCGCGAGTGAGACCCCTGCCAGCGCCGCGGCCACGGCGCCGAACCCGGCCAGGGCGCGCCAGCTGCCACGGATCAAGAAAAGGACAGGTAAGAGGAAGAGCAGCTGGGGCTTGACCATCGCCAGGCCGGCCAGGACGCCAGCGCGGCCCTCCTGGCCACTTATCCAGGCGCGGTAGGAGAGAGCGAGGGGAGCCAGGACGACCAGGTCGGACTGGCCCTGCACGAGCGTCACGAAGAGAGGCAGGAAACCGGCAGCCACCGCGATTGCCAGGAGGCGCCCGCGTCCGCTCAGATCTTCCGCGTCAAGCAGAACTGCCAGGGCGACCGCGGCCAGCGCCAGGTTGACCGCCGCCCAGACCACATAGGCGCTCGTGAAGTCGAGCCAGCCGAGAGGCGCGATGAAGACTGTGTAGTAGGGCGGGTGGATGTAGGGCAGGACGACGTAGCTGGCCGCGCCCCAGCGGGCGGCGATCTGGCCCTGAAACTCCTGCTGGGCGGCCAGTTCATAGACGTGGGCGCCGCCCCGGCTCAGGAAGAGGCGGGCGGCGGCATAGAAGCTGAAGAAGTCAGGCCCGCGAAGCCCGTCCTGGAAGACTCGCCACCAGGTGAAGAGGTAGTAGGCGGCAGCCTCCAGGGAGGCGACGCCTCCGGCGGCCAGGCCAAGGCGCCGGAGGCCCGCCGCGGTGAAGCTCAACGACCTTGGTCGAGGCGCTCTGCGAAGCGGTCCGGCAGCTTGGCGTCGCGGATCGCCAGCTTGGCGCCCTCCCGGTCGTAGGCGACCCTGCGGAACTCGAAACTACTGGCGTGCCGGTCCCAGATGGCGTAGCTGGCGTCGGGGTTGCCATCTCGAGGCTGGCCGACCGAGCCGGGGTTGACGAGCTCGGGCCCCTTTAGACCGAAGGTGGCGACGTCGTACTCGTGGACCAGCTGGCCATTGCGGCGCCGGAAGATGCCCGGAACGTGGGTGTGGCCGTGGAAGCACACCTGCCCGTCGATCATGTCGAGGTTGGCCTCGGCCGTGGGGTTGTCGAGGATGTACTCGTAGATGTGGTCGCGGGGGCTCCCGTGCACGAGCAGCACCTCGTCGCCGACCTGGTCGACGTCAGGCAGGGTGCTGAGCCACTTGAGCCGGTCTTTGCCGAGGTGGGCGACCGTCCATTCGATGGCTTTCGCCGCGTCTTCGTTGAACCAGTCCAGGATGTCGACGTCGGTGCAGGCGCGGTCGTGATTGCCGACCAGCGTGGGCCAGCGCTTATCCCGCACGTAGTCGAGGCAGCGGATCGGATCTCCGCCGTACCCGACGACATCGCCCAGGCAGATGATCGCGTCGACCTCCGGCATGTCGGCCACGACAGCCTCCAGGGCCTGCCAGTTGGAGTGGATGTCGGAGAGAACCGCGATCTTCACGCCTGGGAGCCGTAGACACGCGGGTAGATGTGCTCGAAGACGATGGCGATGGTCGCCGCGACCGGGATGGCGATGAACATGCCAAGGATGCCGGCGAAGCTGAACCCCGCGATGAACGCCACGATCACCACCAGCGCCGGGAGGTGCACGGCAGCGCCGACGATGCGCGGGTAGAGGAACTGCAGAACGAAGTTCGCGATCAGGAAATAGGAGGCGGCGACGAGGATCGCTTTCAGCGGGGAGACCGACAGGCCGACCAGGACGATCGGGACGGCGCCGATGAAGGGACCGACGAAGGGGACGAGCGCCGTGATGCCGGCGAGCACGCCGAGTGCGAAGGCAAAAGGCACGCCTTCGAGCGCCAGCGTTACGCCGACCGCCACTCCGATGATCGCGGCGATCGTGAGCTGACCGCGCAGGTAGGAGCGGAGCATGGCCTTGACCTTGGGGCGAAGCGCGTCGTAGTCGTCGCGGTAATCGGGCGGCACCAGGCGGCGAGCGAAATCCGAGATCTGATGCGCTTCGAGCGACATCAGGAAGGCCACGATCAGCATCAGCAGGATCTGGAGGAGGACGTTGATCGCCGCAAGGCCGATGCTCAGCGCATTGCCGAACTGGCCCAGCAGGAAGGCGCCCGCCTGCCGGTCGATGTTGTCGACGTAGGTGGTCCAGTCGACGCGGAAGCCAAAGATCTCGACTGGCTGGCCTTGGAGCTGCGTGAGCCGCTGCTGAGCCTGGTTGGCGATCGCGGGAGCCTGTGCCTGGAGCTGTTGGATCTCGGTCGTCAGCAGCGGGACGAAGACACTCCCGAGGGCGGCGACTCCAATCAGGAGGGCGGTGAAGATCAAGGCGATCGCGGCCGCGCGGGGCACGTGATGGTTCTCGAGCCAGTCCACACCAGGGTTGATCAGGAAGGCGAGCAGGGCGCCGAGCACAAATGCCGCGAGGGCGTCCCGGACCAGGTAGAGGACCACCAGGGCGATCCCGGCGGCGGCCACCGAGACCACGATCTGGAGACGCCGTCGGGCGCGCCGGGAGGGCGCCGAACTGGCCATGTCCTCTTGGCTCAGGCCAGCGCGGCGGCGGGGTTCCGCCGGATCGGCCGGCGCGGTTTCGGTGGGATCAGTGGTAGTTGACAAAGCGCCGTCTCATCCGGTTCTGGGGCACCAACAAAAAAAGCACCGCCAGTATGACCAAGACACCACGCAATAGAGCAGACAGGTGCCGCTCTAGGGAGCCGCCTCCGCTTCACTGACGCCCGGGCGCTCTCCGCCGCGCTGGAGAACGCCGGCCACCGCCGCCAGGCCAAGGAGTCCAACTCCAAGCGTGGCGTAGGTTGCCTCGGGTCCGACCACGGCCGAGATGAAGCCTCCGGTTGACGTGCCGATCACCATCGCCAGCTGGGTGAGAGCGAACCGCGACGAGAGAACGGCGCCGCGGTTGGAAGAGTCGGTCGCCTCCATCAGCGCGGTCACGTTGCCGACCTGGTAGATCGGGTTGCCCAGTGACGCGATTAGAAGCAAGACGGCGATCAGCCAAAACCACGGGCTCAACGCGACGCCGATGCTGACGATCCCAGTGATGGCAAGGCCTTGGGCCACCGTGCGCATGGTGCCGACGTTCCGCATCCGGCCCACAAGAATGCTGCCGGCGACGATGCCGCTGGCGAGCATGACCTCCAGCAAGGTGTAGGCCTGAGCGCCGTTGTCCGGCACGCGCTTGAAGGCGAGGGCGATCAGGGTCGGGAAGCTCATCGTCAGGAAAAAGGCTCCGAAGGCGGCGATGACAAGGTGCACGCGCGCACGATTCACTGCCCAGGTCCGGGCGACGCCGGAGAGCAGGCCGGCCTTGCGGACACCGCCGCCAAGGTCGCCCAGCCCGAGGATCAACAGACCGGCCAGCGCGAACGTGACGCCGTCCACGACGAAGAGCCAGGAGATCTGGGTGGTCAGCCAGATGAGCACGCCGGCGAGCGCGTATCCGGCCGCGCTGGCGATCATGCCGGCTGCCGTAAGCGAGGCGTTGGCGGGGCCCAGCTCGCGAGGCTCGACCAGCTCAGGGATGGCGGCCTGGCGTGCCGGCTGGACGACGGCGTTGATCGCCGCCAGCAAGAAGAGCGCCGGGAGGATCCACCAGATCCACATCTGCAGCACGGCCGGCACTGCGATGGTCAGGATGCCGCCCGCGAGCAGGATGGCCGCACGCGCGAGCTCGAGCAAGAAGATCAGCCGCAGTCGCGGCACGCGGTCCGGCAAAGAGCCGGCGATACCGCCGATCAGGATCGTCGCCAGAGCTTTGACGATGTACGTCCCGGCGACCGCGCGCGCGTCGTGCGAAGCCTGGTAGACGAGAATCAACGCGGCGACGGTGGTCAACGGGTCGCCGAGGCTCGACACGGTCGTGCCGAGCAGCAACCTGGCGAAGCGCGGTCGCGTCCAGAGCAGCTTCATCGCACCGCGTTGGCGGAACGCGGGCGCTGCTTCCGCCTCTTCCTGGAGCAGCACAGGAGCGTGGTAGAGCTGACGCAGCGCCTTGACGACGACTGGGTCGTACCAGGTGCCGGATCGTGCCGTAATGTCGTCCACCGCCTCTTCGTGCGTCATGGCACTGAGGCGATAGATACGCGGCGAAATGATGGTGTCGAATGAATCCGCCACTGCCAGAATGCGCGCGCCTAGTGGGATCGACTCTCCAGTGAGGCCGGCTGGATAGCCAGAGCCGTTCCAGCGTTCGTGATGGCTGCGAACCATCGGTGCGACGCTCGCCAGCGCAGAGTGTTTCGCAATCATGTCGGCTCCCACGTTCGGGTGCCGGCGCATTTCTTCCCACTCGTCCTCTGTCAGCTCGCCAGCCTTGTTCATCTGCAATCTGTGCTGCCAGATCCGCCACACGTTCGGAGTGTGATTCGGTATATCTGTCGCGCGCATCTAGCGCTTGAGCGGCAAGCTGGAGAGTCTGGAATCTCGCATCACTCTGCTGCTGAGCGTCCACCATATTCGAGCGAACCGCCACCAAGATTCCGAACAGCCCCGGGGCCATGATGTACCCCTCCGGCAGCTTGAGCACTAGGAACAGAAGGCCGCCGGCGAACCCGGAAATCATCATCGACCTGATTGTCGTAATGCCGACATTTTCGATCAGCGTTTGTACAACTGACCGACCGGACAAATGCGAGAAAATTCGGGCAGTGAGCGGGAAGTTAATCAGAATTACGCCGACCGTCAGGAGAGTTGTGCGCGTAGGCAGTTCCAAGAGGCTTGGTTGTATAGACAAGTTTGCGAGTAGCAGAGACGGCAGTCCGTGAGTTATCGCCAAGTTCGCCCTGTTGAAGAGGAATGCCCACCAAGCGACATCTTTGCCTGGTCGTCGACCATCGTATGTAAAGAGCCAAGTCACGACGCCGACGCCTGCGCCAGGGGCTACAAGAGCGATCGCGATCAGAAGTGGCGTAGCTAGGACGTGAACGCCTCGAGTACCCCGAATTGGCATAAGTCCGGCGAGCTGTGCCCCCACAGCAAGGTAGAGAACTTCCCAGATCAGGGGGACATGCGAATCGGATCCCGGGACGGGGGCCCCGAAGTCGATCGGGTGCAAGAGCCACGCCAACGGCACGAGCGCGACGCCGGCGACCACGACTAAGCCGACGTACAGCCGCGTCGACAGGTCCAATGACGCAAACGAACGCACGGCCACGAGATTCTAACAGGCGAAAAATCGCCTAGGAAGGCTCCTTCAAGGGCCTCCCTACGACTACTACTCGAAAATCAGGCGCGTGGCAGCTACGAGTTTAGACGAGCCACTCGCCGACAGACTGCGGGCGAGAGCTGACGGTCAGTAGCTTGCGAAGAAAGCTCAACATGTCCTACAACACGCTCCCTTTTCCGAGACTTAGGAAGTTCGTCCTAATGATTAGACGAAACGAGGATTGGTCTCTAAACTTGCCCAACACCCCGCACAAGAGAGTGTGCGCATGCCTCGCCTGAATCGCTTCCCACAAACTCGCGATCTGACGTTCATCAAAAATGGGGAACGGCTATTCCCGTACCAAGGGATAGGCGGTGAGACTTTAGCGGCTACAGATCCGAAAGTCTTATTAGGCCAAGTTTAAGCGCGAAGCCGATTGCGGCAGCTCGGTTGTTCGCGTCAAGCTTACGGTAGATGTTGCGGACGTGCGTCTGTACAGATGACGATGCCGTACCCATCGCGTTCGCGATCTGCTTTGCAGGTAAACCTCGCGCCATCAAGCGAAGAATTTCGTGTTCGGTCGGCGTCAGGGCGACCTCCGCATCAGTCCTGTCTGGCACGTAGTGAGCGGCCTCACGTAACACGGCGCCTAACATGCGACGCGGGACCGCCGTCTCGTCGCGGAGGGCAACGCGTATCGCCGTTTGCAGTTCCGTGGGGCCTGATTCCTTAAGGACATAACCGGCACAACCTGCCTCAATCATTCGCAGAAGATCTTCACTGAGATCCGATACCGTCCACGCGAGAACAGTAATGCCTGGGGTCTCTTCCTTAAGCCGCCGGGCAGTGGCCGCACCGTCCAATCCAGGCATCTCGACATCCAGTAGAACCACATCTGGAGTGACACGCTGCACCAGAGAGAGTGCTTCGCTTCCGGACGAGGCTTCACCGGCCCATTCGAGGTCCGCTGATTCGTCAAGGATTGCCTTTGCAGCGATCCGGGCAAGCCTCCTGTCGTCCACAACGAGGACGCGAACAGGGGCGTCCACCGTTGATTTCGGCATAACCGTGAGAGAGCTTAGCAGCCTGCCGCACCCCGCTTGGATACTAGGTGCTAGCATCCCGCGCATGGGGGGGTGGAAACCCAAGGCGCGAGCTTTCGAACTGGCCTCCGGAATTGCCGCCGCCATCATCGCACTTCTACTTCCGGGCCAAGCGGCGTTTAGTGGGCCACTCGCGCTTAAGACAGGTTATCTGACACTGCTCGTAGTCGGACTTGGGCTCTTCGTGGTACGTCTTCCACGTGGTGCCCTTCGATTGACTCTGATGGGCACTGAGGCCACGGCTATGCTTCTGCCGCCGCGGCTCGCTCTTGTCGTGGGGCTCACATCGGTTTTGACCTGGGTTGGTCGTGCTCACCCTGATCGTCATTTGGCCCAGACGGGTTCACCGCTCGCCTGGATAACGATTGGCTCCTCAGTCGCTTGGGTTCTACGAATGCGACCGGAAATTGCTGGATTTAGCCCAGTCGTCGTCGTCGTCAGCATGACGCTTCTGAACTGGGCCTTGACCTCGGCTTACTTCCAGCTCGTCACGGGCGAGGGCGTCGTAGCAGTCTTCCGTCGGAACCTCAATCGAACTTTCCTCGCGGCGTTTGTCTACTTTGCCTTGGGGGCAATCCTTATAGCCAACCTAATCGATGGCTCCCTGCGCGGCTATGTGCTGGCGACGATCGTGGCCATCTTGTCAGTTGTGCTGACGGAAACCATCCGCGAGCGCCAGACCCGCGTCGCTCTCGAGGCGCAAATCGCGGACACCCAGAGGCATCTTGCTTATACACGCGCCGCCGAGGGCATGATCCACAACCTCCGAAATCACCTAGCGGTTGCGAAGGCATATCTCGAAGACCTCCTTGCCCAGGCCAGTCCGCCGGCGGCTCAGGCTGACGGCGCGAAAGGGGCAGTCGATGACGCACTCCACTCCCTTGGCCGCCTATCCTTCGGCGCCAGCCCAAGGCTCGCCCTCGCGAAGGACCCGGCTGACCTTCGCGCACTGGCCGAGGCCTCAATCAACGGAGTCCGATCCAGGATGCGAGATCGTGATTGCAGCATCGAGACGAAGGCTGGCCTCGAGCCGATCCCTGTGCACGCTGACCAAACGCTGATCCGCGAGGTGATCACCAATCTCTTGCTCAATGCAGTTGAAGCCGCGCCGACGGCTGGCCGAGTGACTGTGACCGTCTTCAAGACCAAGAGGTTGGCCCAGGTTCGGGTGGCCGATGACGGGCCGGGTATTGCCGAAGATCTACGAGATCGGCTCTTCGAACCGCACTTCACGACCAAACCCGCCGGCAGTGGTCTTGGGTTATTCACCTCATACGGGATCATTCGCGAACATCGTGGCAAGCTAATTTACGAAGGCTCGCCGCCCAAAGGCGCCGTCTTCACTGTTCAGCTTCCTTTGGCCGGAACCAAGGCTTCCCGCGAGCTGCTGGCCGCCTCAGCGGTGGCTGACGAAGCGGTAGCCGAACCCGTGCACAGTCTCGACCCAGCCGGGCTCCCCGATCGCCTGCCGAAGGCGGTAGACCGCCTGATCAACTGAGCGCTCGAACTTCTAGTTGCGGCTCCGCGACGCCGCCCTGGGACGAGGCCTTGATTCGCGGCTTACCGCGTGCGGAGGTGGTTTGTTTGACGGTTCAGTGCTGGGCGAACGTCACGACGCCTGGCGAAGCCCAAGAATGTTGCCGTCCGGATCCCGGAGCCACGCCCCTCTCGCCGGGCCGATTTGCGCGATGTGGCCGGTGGTCTGCAGCGGGCCGTCGCCATAGTCAATGAACTTGACGTCGTGCTTCTCAAGTTCGCGAACCACGGCCTCGATATCGCCCACCTCGAAGTGAGCGAGGGTGTGGTCGGCCATGCTCGGTCCTCGGCGGAAGATTGAGAGTTCTGTTCCACCGCCACAGCCAAGCCGTACCGAGGCCGGGTTCTCCCACAGAACCTTGAGCCCGAGCGTGTCCGCATAAAAGCGTTTTGCGCGGTCGAGGTCGGTCACAGGGACTGTAGCGACGATCATCGAGGACTCCAACATTCCCGCACCTCACCAGCGTGGAACCCAGTGAATTGAACCGGGCGAGTATAAGCGCGGACCTCGGACGCGAGGCCCGCGGCGGCTTTCGCGTCTTCATAACGATCGCGTGGCCGTTCCAGCAGCCGGCCGAAAGAAGGGCGCCGCGAGCGCCACGTCGGTCCTGGACTCGGACTTGACGGGTGCGTACTTCCGCAGTGGAAAACGGGTGGTGCCGAGCACGCTCGCTCAGGACGACGATGCCGCCGCCCGGCTCTGGAAGATTGCTGCGAGCTCAGCGGCCTAGGGCTCGACTGACCAGCTCATCCGTTGCCGGGAAGTCCGTCTGCGGGTTGGCGATTCGCCCGAGCAGCTGCATCAGCGCGTGAACGTCGTCGGGCTCCATGTCGCCGAGGGTGTCCACCTCCGCCTCGGCGATTGCCCGCTCTGCGCGCGCGAAGAGCACCCGGCCCTTCGGCGTCGCCTGCAGCGCGTACCGGCGCCGGTCGCGAGGGTTGCGGCGGCGGACGACGTACCCCGACCGCTCGAGCGAGTCGATGACATCGACCATCGTCGCTGGGTCCATCCCGATCCGCCGGCTCAGCGACTGCTGCGACACTGCGCCGTCACTCACGACCGTGGCCAGGGCGGCGTACGCCTTCATCGTCAGCCCGAACTCGGTCAGGGCCGCATCCGCCTTGCCGCGGGCAATGAGGTGGGCGCGGGCCAGCAGGAAGCCGATCCTGCCTGCCAGTGCCTTCGGATAGGCGTCCATCGCTATTGACATCATAATAACCGCTAAGCATTGGTGGAATAAACCGTTCGCAGTGCCCATTATCGGTCCCAACGGGCGTGCAGAGCGCCGAGAGTTCCAGGAGATCGTTTCGATGAGCAGGGAAACAGGAGTTGCGCTCGTCACCGGCGCCTCGCGTGGTATCGGGCCGGTCATCGCCCGCGAGCTGGCGCGTGCTGGCTACAGGCTCGTTCTGACGGGCCGGTCGCAGAACGAGATCGAAAACCTGGCCAAGGAGCTCAACGCGATGGCGATTCCGGCCGATCTGACCGACGCACGGCAGCTCGAGGCCATGGCCGCCGCCGCCGTGCGCGCGCACGGCCGGATCGACGTGCTGGTCAACAACGCCGGCGGCGACCCGCAGCGCGAGTTCGACGCCATGACCTGGGATCAGAACCAAGCCATCATCGCCCTCAACGCGCTGGCGCCGATCCACCTCGCGCACGCGCTGCTGCCAGGGATGCTGGCGCGGGGCCGCGGGCACATCGTCAACATCTCGTCAATCGCCGGCCGCGTCTCGTTTCCGTACACCGAGGCGTACGCCGCGGCGAAGGACGGCCTCATCGGCTTCACGCGCGTCCTGCGCAACGACTACGGCGCGCGCGGAGTGAGCGCGTCGGTAGTGATTCTCGGCGCCATCCGCGATGCCGGCCAGGGCGACCGCACCGCGAAAGAGGTCGGCCTGAAGCTGCCGAGCGCGGGCACCTCACCCGCGAGAGCGGTCGGCCGCGCCGTGCTCACGGCGATCAACAAGGACAAGGCGGAGATGGTGGTCATGCCAGGTCCCGGCCGAGTGCTGAAGGCGGTGATGGACCTGTTCCCGGGCCTCGGCCCGGCGATGAACCGCGCGGCGGGCGCGGACGACACGATGCGAACCGTCATTGAATTCCGAAAGCAGCGACTGAACGGCTAAGTGAAAACCAGCCAGGCCGCCGCCAGCACGCACACGATGGACGCGACGAGCTTCGGCCGTCGCGTCCACTTTCCCTCGAGCTTGTAGGCCAGCACCAGCGCCGCGCCCGCGACCATCAGCAGGATGTTCGACACGCCGAGAACGACCACGGCCACCATCATGCCGGTGCGGCGCGGCCGGTCTCGGTGATGATCCTGAGCGGCTCATATAGGAAACAGTCGTGCGCTGGCATCGTGGCAAGCTAATTTACGAAGGCTCGCCGCGTAAGGGCGCCGTCTTCACGGTTCAACTCCCTTTGGCGGGAACCAAAGCTGCTCGAGACCTGGTCGCCGCCTCAGCGGTGGCTGACGAAGCGCTAATCGAACCAGTGCACGGTCTCGACCCAGCCGGGCCCTCAGATCGTGTGCCGCAGGCTATTAACCGCCTGGTCAACTGAGTGCCCGAACTAGTTCTCTTACCCGGTTTCCCGGACTCGTCGCAGGAGTTCGTCGCGGCTCAGCGGGTTCTTGTCTCGAGCCCTGATGGTAGGGGCCAGAAGGTCTTCCGATCGAGGTCGGTCCCTCTGGCGCTTGTTCGAGGTTGGCGGACCCAGTGGCCGGCGCTCGAGATATACCGGGCGCCACACCCCGAGAGGTGAGGGGGCCGACGCGCTGCCGGCCTCCCGAAATAGTCACTGCAGGTAGTCGAGGCGGCCCAGAATCCCTCCAGATCGCCGAGGCCGTCCCTCTCCGAGTCGGCGAACGACCGTGGGTAGGTCTGGTAGACGACTCCGTCCCGCCACCAGGTCGAGTCGGGCTCCACCAGTCGGTCTCCATAGAGCTCAGTGTTGGCCTGGCGACATACTGGATGAGGACATGACACAGCCGAGTGAGGAGCAGATCATCAACCGCCTCTTGGAACTCGAGAATTCGGAGGACGTAGACCGCCGCGCCGAACTCTTGGGCGAACGCTATCTGTCCCTGATCCACGACCCCGCCAGCAACCGCTCCTACATCCTGCAACACGGGACCGACGACACGGAGGGAGCGGAGGTGCCGCCGGGAACCGAGTTCTGGGAGTACGCGGACCAGGCCGAGGCGGAGCGCGCCTACGAGCAGCTGCTGGGAGAGGCCCGGCGATCAGGTGACCTCGTCGAGGATGACTCGCTGGAAGGAATCGGCGACGCGGAGACGGCTGGCGCCGAGATCCGCGACCGCTATTCGGCGCTTGACGAGGACCCACTGGTCGGCGATTCGGAAACCGAAGAGACGAGCTGAGCACCCCTGCGGCACCGATTGGGTATCGCTAGCCGATCAGGCCGCCGCAAATCAAAAGGTCCTCTGAGCGGCGCGGCGGCGCTCTAAAGCTGAGCTGTCGAATACCCCGTCAGCGACCAGGTTCGACCTGGCGCCCGGGCAGAAGGCGACGCTCCCATGTAGGAGGTTGTATGGCGCGGGCACCACGGAAAGCTCATCTACGAAGGCTCGCCGCGAAAGGGCGCTGTTCTTCACGGTTTAGCTTCCCTTGGCCGGAACCAAGGTCGGCCGCGAGCTGCTGGCCGCCTCAGCGGTGGCTGACGAAACGGTAGCCGAAGCCGTGCACGGTCTCGACCCAGCCGGGCTCCCCGATCGCCTGCCGAAGGCTATAGACCGCCTGGTCAACTGAGCGTTCGAACTTCTCGTATCCGCTGTCCCAGACCCGCCGCAGCAGCTCGTCGCGACTCAGCGTGGTTCCCTCTGCGAGGGCCAGGTGGTAGAGGACCAGGAAGGGCTTGCGGTCGAGGTCAAGTCGGCGCTCATCCAGCCAGGCCTGGCCAGAGCCGACATCGAGCAGCAGGCGCCCTCGGCGCAAGCGCGTCGGTCGTGCATTCGCTTCCCGGAGCTTGGCCTTGATGTGCGCCAGGAGAACCTGGTTATCGAGTCCCTTGACGAGGTAGTCGGCGGCGCCTCGCTCGATGCCGACCACCTGGTCGCCAGAGGAGTAACGGGCGCCAGTCAGGATCAGGACAGGAAATTGGGGACGATCGGCTCCTTCCTTGAAGAGCTCGAGCACTTCGAGTCCGTCCATATCGGGCAGTTCGTAGTCGAGCAGGGCCAGGTCGGGACGGCGGAGCTTGGCCGCGTTGGCAGCCGCTGCGCCGGTAGCGGCGA
>VBGR01000031.1 GCA_005880695.1 Chloroflexota bacterium | reverse complement strand
TCACCGCCGGCCTGCTGGGCGTGGTCTTCGGACTGATCGAAGGCCAGCGCTACGACTGGGGTGCGGTGACCGGCGGCGTCACGATCCCCGAGATCATCGGCGCCGGGGTCGCCGTCCTGGCGGCCTTCTTCGTCCACCAGGCGCTGCGGCAGGACCGCGAGCCGCTGCTTCCTTTCAAAGTCTTCAAGGACCGGAACTTCAGTCTCATGACGGTGGTCATGGCGGGCATGGGCTTCGCGATCCTCGGCGCTTTCCTACCGCTCACCATCTACCTGCAATCGGTGCTGGGTCTGAGCGCGATCCAGGCCGGTCTGACGATCGCACCGCAGCCGGTCGCGATGATGATCGCGTCCAGCATCGCCGCCCCGCTGAGCCAGAAGATGAACGGCAAATACCTTTTGATCCCCGGCCTCGTGTTGTTCGCTGCCGGGCTCGGCTACATCGACTGGACGGTGCAGGCAGGCGCCGACCGCTGGGCTCTCTTGCCTGGCCTGATCGTGAGCGGAGTGGGTCTCGGCTGCATCTGGCTCCCGCTGTTCAGCCTGGCAACGCGCGACCTTGAGCCTGAGCTGGCGGGAGTCGCTTCAGGCGTCATGAACACCATCCAGGAACTCGGTACTGTCGTCGCCAGCGCCGCGGTGGGCGCCCTGCTCCAGAACCAGCTCGCCACGGACCTTCACAGCCAGGCGGTCAAGTACTCGGCGCAGCTGCCGCCTACCGCCAGGGACGGCTTCGTTTCCGGCTTCAGCCATACCGTCGGGCGCGGACTCGAGGTCGGAGTCAGCCAGGCCGGGAGTGGGCTCGGACTGGCCGTCTTCACGCATGCGTTCGTCGACGCCATGCGCATCTCGATGCTGCTGCCTATCGCAGTGATCGTTGCTGCCGCGATCGTCACCTTCGGCGTGCGGGCGGGCCGCGCCCAGGCGACGGAGGCTGGTCGGGAAGCGGCCTAAGTCTGAGACTGGCTTCTTCGCGCGGGGGCGGCCGCCGCCGCCCTCGCCACCGGCGTCCCGGCAGGCTTCAGCAAGTACTTTTCGAACCAGCCGGCGATCCGCCGGAGCCGCTCCACCCGGCGATCGGGCCGCCCCGACCGGGAGACATCGTGGGATTCATCGGGAAACCGCACCAGCTCGACCTCGCGCCGCAGCATGCGGAGGGCGCCGAAGAACTCCTCGGCCTGATAGATCGGGCAACGCAGATCCATCTCGCCGTGGGTGAGCAAGAGGGGGGTGTGGACGTTCTCGACGTATTTGAGCGGCGACATGTTCCACTGCGTTTCCGGGTCGTCCCAGTGGATCGGCCCGAACTCGAGATCCGCCCAGGGGGCGATGTCGCTGGCGGGATGGTCGCTGACGAAATCGCAGATCGAGCGCATCGAGACCGCCGCGGCAAAACGGTCGGTATGGCCGACTATCCAGTTCGTCATGAAGCCGCCGTAGGAGCCGCCCCCCACGCCCAGTCGCGATTCATCCACGAAACCAGTCCGCTCGATGAGCTGGTCGAGCGCCTGCATGAGGTCGCCGAAGTCCTTCCCGCCCCAGTCTTTAACGACGGCCTTCTGAAACGCCTCGCCGTACCCCGCGCTGCCACGCGGGTTGATGTAGAAGACCAGGAAACCGCGGCCGGCCAGGATCTGGAACTCGTGGAAGAAGGTCCAGCCGTACTCGCCGTGCGGTCCGCCGTGGATCTCCATGACCAGGGGCCACTTGCGGGCGGGGTCGAATCCCGGCGGCTTGAGCAGCCAGCCCTCCAGGCTGAGCCCGTCGTCGGCCATGAACTCCAGCCGCTCCGGGAACGCGAGATCGCGGCCGGCCATCCAGGGATTGAGGTCGGTCAGGCGCTGCTCGCCCGAGCCGTCCTGGACGTGCAGCTCGCCTGGCGTTTTGGGGTCGGATGCACAGTAAGCGAACACACCTGAGCGATAGTCCCAGGCGAAGATCTGCCGCTCGCCGCCGACCTCCGAGCGCAGCCCTCCGTCGAGCCCGCAGGACCAGAGCTCGGTCTTGCCCGGCAGACCCGCCTGGAAGAACACGCGGTCGCCGGAGGGCGCCCAGATCAGTTCGAAGTCGTGGCCGGCCCGGGTATCTGTGATGCACTGGTCGCCGACGCAGACGTCGTGCGGTTCGCTGAGGCAGCGAGGCGTTCCTCCGGTGGGCTCGACGACCCAGATCTTTTGGTAAAGACCAGCCTCGGGACGGCTCGCCGCGAACGCGATCAGGTCGCCCTTCGGCGACCACGCCGGCGCCTGGAGAAAGAGATCGCCGCAGATCTTCTCGAGGTTGCCACCGGCGGCGGGAACGACGTAAAGAGCGGAGACCAGCGAGAGGTCGCTATCAGGCTCGGCATTGCCCGCGACGACCAGGCGTGTCCCGTCCGGCGACCAATCGAAGCTATCCACGCTCCAGCGTCCAGTGGTGACCTGGACCGCTTCGCCACCGGCGGCCAGAACGACGAAGAGATGCGAACGCCGGCCGTCGAAGTAGCCGCGGCCGTCGAACTTGTAGTCGAGGCCGTCCGCCACCCGGGCAACCGGCGATCGGGGCGGTGCGTCATCGCCGCCTTCCGGCGGCCGCGGATCCTCAACGACACCCTCGGGGTGCCCGACCACAGTGCCCAGGAAGGCGATGCGTGTACCGTCCGGCGACCACTTGGGCCCCGTCGCTCCGAACTTGACGCTGCTCACCTGCCGGGTGTCGCCGGCCTGGGGGTCGAGCACGAAGATCTGGGAGAAGGGACCGCGCTTGCCGACATAGGCCAGCCGCCGGCCATCAGGCGCCCACTCGGGCGAGCCGTCTTTCTCGCCCGCCGTGGCCTGGATCACCTCCGCGCCGGCCGCCAGCCTGCGCACGTAAATGTGGCTCCGATAGTCGACCTTCTGGCGGTCAGCTTCACTGACGACGTAGGCAACGCGGTCGCCGGAGGAGGTGAGCCGAGGGTGCTCGATCCACCGGAACTCGAAGATGTCGTCCGGTGTGTACGGCCTGTCAGGCATAGCAGCCGATTAAAACACGGCGGCAGGGTCCGTCGCCGAAGCCCCCAGGGGGCTAGGCGGACGCGGGCGCGAGGAGCGAGGAGAAGTCCCCCCGCCAGCCGCTCAGGATCTCGTGGACAGTGATCAGGTCGTCGGCGGTGATGGGGTCGAGCGCGAACTTCACGGCCTGCTCTGGGATGATCGGCTCCTCGCCTTCGGCGGTGGCGATCTGGGCCGCCTCGCGGCACATCTCGGGCGTCAGCTCAAACTCGCCGCCGCCTTCGAAGGAGCAGAACCGGCAGCGGAAGTGGAGCTGAATGCTGCTGTCGCCGCGGAAGCTGGCCTCGATGTCGGCCCGGCGCAGCGAATTTCCGCAGCCCGGACACTTGCGCCGCCGGACCTCGGCCCGCAGCACCCGCAACACGACCTGCTCCATTTGGGGCGAGCCTAGGGTCGGTATCAAACATTCCAGCGACGAGTGGTTAAGGAACCCCTGCGAGTTCAGGCCCTAGTCAACGGCGATATTCCGGCTAGGATCGCTCGCATGTTGAGCCGGCCCTGGCGGCAGGGGGTGATTGCCGGCGGCGCCGCCGGACTGGCGCTGGTCGCGGCCATGTACCTGCTGACCCTGCTGACAGGGCTCCGGCCGCTGCCCCAGCTGCTCCAAGGGCCGGTCCTCGACCTCATGTCCGGCCATCTCTTCGGCTTCCTCATCGACACCCTGCAGCATGCGGGCAAGGTGGTCGAAGAGGCGGGCCTGATCTTCACGATGGTGGCGGCTCTGGCCGCGCTCGGCGCGCTCTACGCGAGGCTCAGAAACCGGCGGCCCCGGATCCCCTACCTCGCCCTGCTCCTGGCCGCCGCGGGCTGGGCAGTGGTCACCCTGGTGCTGCTGCCGCTGACCGGTGACGGCGTGCTCGGCCTCAACGAGGGCCTGGCCACTCCCATCCAGTGGGGCATCCTCTTCGCCATCTACGCGGTGCTGCTCGAACTTTCCATGGACGCTCTCGCGCCGCGCCAGCTGGACCTTCGCCGTCGCAGCTTCGTGCTGCGAACGCCGCTCCTGGTCAGCGGCTTGGCGCTGGGGGTGCTGGCGGTCCGGCTCCTGCCCGGCTGGTACAGCGCGATCCTGAGGCCACCCGAGGCGGGCGCGACGGGACCCGCTCCCGAGATCACCCCGGTCGGCAACTTCTACGTCGTCTCCAAGAACTTCACCGACCCGACCGTGGCCGCCAAAGGCTGGGCGCTCAACATTCACGGCGAGGTCTCCAACCCGAGCCGGCTGACGCTCGATCAGCTGCGGGCGCTGCCCAGCACGACCGAGGCGGTGACGCTCGAGTGCATCAGCAACAACGTCGGCGGCGAGCTGATGAGCACCGGCCGCTTCGCCGGGGTGCCGCTGCGCGAGCTGCTGACAAGGGCCGGCGCCAGCCCGACCGCCACGACCGTCGGCTTCCGGGCCCGGGACGGCTACACGGAGAGCCTGCCGCTGGCGCTGGTGATGGGTGCGCCGGAGATCCTCGTAGCGCACACGCTGGACGGCGCGCCCCTGCCGCCCAGCCACGGCTTCCCGGCCCGGATGCTGATCCCCGGGCACTACGGAATGAAGGGCCCGAAATGGCTCGAGGACATCGAGGTCGCCAGCAGCGACCGCAACGGGTTCTGGGAGAACCAGGGCTGGGACAAGCAGGCGCTGGTCCGGACTACGGCCCGCATCGATTCTCCCCGCGACGGCTTCCTCTTGAAGGCCGGTCTTACCGAGGTCGCGGGGGTGGCCTTTTCGGGGAGCCGCGGCATCTCGGCGGTCGAGATCAGCACCGATGGCGGGCGGCAGTGGTCATCAGGCAACCTGAAGGGGCCGCTTTCGAACTTCACCTGGGTGCTCTGGACCTATTCCTGGAGGCCGGGCCAGGGCCAGTACACACTCAAGGTGCGCGCCCGGGATGGGGTCGGCCAGCTGCAGACCGCGAATGACTCCGGCAGCTTTCCGAGCGGCGCCACCGGCTATCACACGATCCGGGTGAGCGTCTCCAGCTAATCGTGCTGATGGCTGGAGGGTTGGGGCCGAACGGGCCCGGCGGTCCTGCTAGGGAGGCAGAAACCCCATGGCGCGGGCGGCCTTCAAGTTGTCGAGCAGGAAGCGCAGGCCCGCCTCCTTGCGAAACATCTTGATGATGCGACGCTGCTTCTCCCGTTTGGAGAGCCCGTCCACCTTGAAGAACTCTTCGAGCGCCCGGTCCAGGAGCTCGGGGTACTTGGTCAGGAACTGCGGGTTGTGCTCCAGGAGGGGCACGGCGCCGTCGTACTTCTTCATGTCGGCCATCACCCAGGAGTGGTCGAGGCGGCCCTTGTACTCCCAGAGTGTCTCCTCGCTGAAGTTGCCCAGCTGCTTGGCCCGGATCACGATCTCGCCCGCGATCCGGCCCGAGGCCATGGCCAGGTTGGAGCCTTCGCGATGCACCGGGTTGGAGAGCATGGCCGCGTCACCGCAAACCAGGTAGCCGTCCCCGTAGAGCTTCGGGATCGCCTTGTAGCCGCCTTCCGGGATCAGCTTTGCCAGGTACTCGACGGTCTCGGCGCCGCGTAGGAGCGGCTTGATGGCGGGGTGGTTCTTGAAGTGCTCCATCAGCTCGTTCGGGCTGACCGGCCGGCCATGCGACCGGCCGACGTCCTCGGCGCTGATGACGCCTCCGTTGTAGTCGCTGAGAAGACAGCCGCCGCCCACGCTCAGCGTGTCTTGGTTCGTGTAGATGAACATGAAGCCGGAAAGGCCCATGGTCGAGTCACCGAAGCACTCGATCGAGCAGCCCTCGCCCGCCTCCAGGTTGAAGCGGTCCTCGATCTTGCCCGCATCCAGCTGCATCACTTCTTTGACGGCGACCGCGACCTGATCGGCTTTGAGCGGCGCCTTGAGGCCGGCTTTCTCGAGCAGCCTGGCGCCAAGGCCGATGCCTTCACAGATGACGACTACGTCGGCCAGGAGGTCGCCCTCGCGGCCGGTCCGCACGCCGACCACCTTGCCTCCCTCACGGAGGAGCCGCTCAGCGACGGTTTCGTAGATCACAAGCGCGCCGGCCGCCTCGGCTTTGCCGGCGTACCAGGGGTCGAAGCGAGCCCGCAGCACGGACCAGGAATTGGGGCGTTCTCGGTGTCTGAAGTTCTTGTGGCCGAGCACGCGCATGGCCGCGTCACGCGTCATGAACCAACGCTGCTCTTCGATGATCGGACGCTCGATCGGAGCCTCTTTCCAGGCCTGGTCGACCACCTCTTCGAGCATCTGGCGGTAGAGGATGCCGCCCATCACGTTCTTGGCTCCGGCCTTCTCGCCACGCTCCAGGACGACGACCTGGAGACCCGCGTTCGCCATCGTGATGGCGGCCGAGATGCCGGCGGGACCGGCGCCGACTACGATCGCGTCGAACTTCTCCTCTTGCGCCACCGAAGGAGACAAGCGTATGAAAATGATCGGCCTAACGGGTGGGATCGGCTCCGGGAAGAGCACGGTCGCGGAAATGCTTCGGCAGCTGGGCGCCTACGTCATTGACGCGGACGAAGCCGCCCGGGCGGTCGTGGAGCCCGGCACACCCGGCCTGGACAGGGTGGTGGCCGAGTTCGGTCGGGAGATGCTGAAGGACGGCGGCCTGGACCGATCGCGGCTGGCCGCGCTGGTCTTCAACGACGCCGACGCGCGCGAGAGGCTCAACGCCATCGTCCACCCGCTGGTGCGGGAATGGGTCGCCCAGCGGGTGGCCGAGGCCGCCGAAAAAGGCACGGACGTCGTGGTGCAGGATGTGCCCCTTCTCTTCGAGAACGGCCTCGGTGACCTGTTCGACTCCACGATCCTCGTCTATGTGCCGCCCGCTGTTCAGCTGGAGCGGCTGGTCGCCCGAGGCATGGACGAAGCCGACGCCAAAGCCAGGATCGCGGCGCAGCTACCTATCGATGAGAAGAAGCGGCTGGCCACTTACGTCATCGACAACTCGGGCACGCGGGAGGAGACCCGCGATCAGGTCGGCAGGATCTGGACCGAGATCACGGCGTCGAGGTTGAGCGGGCCGTAGACGTGCGGGAACACCTGGTTCCCTTCACCTCCCGGCTCCCAGACGACAGGCCAGCGCAGCAGCTCAGGGTCGATCGCCAGCAGGACCAGGTCGGCCCGGCCCGCGAAACGCGCCCTCCGCACATGCGGCCATTGCTCGTTGGTCGAGCAGTGGATGAAGCCTTCGGTGTGCAGGGAGTCGGCCTGGTAGGAGCCGGCCAGCTGGGCGTGGTTCCAGGCATCGATCGTGCAGAGGTGGAAGATCGGTTCGGCCACGGTTGGGCGCTTTTAGACGACCCCTGCCGTCCGCAGCTCGGCGAGGCGAGCGGCGTCCACGCCCACCTCACTCAGCACCTCAGCCGTGTGCTCGCCCAGCCCGGGCGGATCGAGCCGCCGCCAGTCGTCGCCGAACGGCACCGCCGGCGCCACCTCCCGGCCCGCCGCGGTGTCGATGACGAGGCCGCGTGCGGCGATCTGCGGGTGGCCCGCCACCTCGTCCAGGTCCAGGACCGGCTCGCAGCAGACGTCGAGACCCTCGAAGGCGCGGGTCCAGGCATCGCGGGGCCGGCTGCCGAACATCTCCTCGACGCGACCGTGCGCCTCTGCCGACTGGTCGAACTGGAGAGGCAGCAGGTCTGGGCGATCGGCGGCCGTGCAGAGGGCGTTCCAGAACTTGGGCTCGAGCGCGCCAAGGCTCAGGTGGCGGCCGTCCGCGCAGCGGTAGACGCGGTAGCAGGGCAAGCCACCCCCAAGCCGCGTGCGACCGGGCTCCGCCCGCTCGCCGCCCGCCGCCTCTTCGGCAACCAGGAGCCGCATCCAGCTCAGCGCGCCATCGGTCATCGAGACGTCGAGATGGCGGCCCGGCGCCCCGTGGGCAACGGCCAGGAGCGCGCCCAGGATCGCGGTGGCTGCTCCCTGGGCGCCGGCCCCGACGTCGGCGACCTGGACCGGGAGCGGGTGGGGCGACTCGGCGGCCCAGGAGTTGAGGCCCAGGGCTCCCGCGATCGCCATGTAGTTGATGTCGTGCCCGGCCCGGCTCGCGAAGGGGCCGGTCTGCCCGTAGCCGGTGATCGAGCAGAGGACAAGGCTCGGCTTCAAGCCCTGCAGGGTGGACCAGCCCAGTCCGAGCCGGTCCATCACGCCTGGCCGGTTGCCCTCGACGACGGCGTCCGCCCGCGCCGTCAGCTGCTTGAAGAGTTCCCGGCCGGCCTCGCTCTTGAGGTTCAACGTGACCGAGCGCTTGTTGCGGTTGATGGCGTTGAAGGCCGCGGCGGCCCCCTTCACCTGCGTGCCCATCCAGCGCCCGTAGTCGCCGGTCCCGGGCTCCTCGATCTTGATCACGTCCGCGCCCATGTCGGCCAGGAGCATCGTGCAGAACGCCCCGGGCAGCAGGCGCGTTAGATCGAGTACCCGAATTTGGTGCAGCATGAATAGAATCCGGGGGCAGATTCAAAACGAATCTTATAGACGCCATGGATGAGCTCACGATCAAAGTGCCGGCGCCCTTTGCGGGCGTCAGCGACCTGGGCTTCACCGCGCGGTACCCGACTCAGGAGCCGTACACCCCGCCTGCTGACGTCCCGCTCGTAATCGAGGGACCGCCCGATCCCATGCGGAAGCTGCTCGAGCGCCTCAGGATGCTGCGATCAGGCAACGCCCGGTCCGGCTATCTCTGGACCGACCCTGTGATGCTGAGTGACGAAGTGGTGGTCATGGCGTTCCGGGATCGGAGCCTGGAGGGTGCCACCCTGGCGGACGGCCATGTCCGAGCGGGCGAGTACATCGCCAACTGGGTCCGTCCGGTTGTCTTCCCGTTCCTCGAGGACTGCGCGCGGGTCGCCGGCCTTCGCCTGGCGGAGCTGATCGAGATCCGGGTGCAGGCGTCGCAGCGCCAGATCGCGGAGCTGCACCTGAGGCTGGAGCAGATCGTCCAGCCGAACGGCCAGGACGTCCTCTGGTCGCCGTAATCCGGGCCGCTTAAGGCGAGGGGCTCGCCTTCGGAGAGGTTGTCGGGGAAGGTGACGGGCTAGTACCGGCTGCGCTGGCGACGCTCGGCGTGGGTGTCGGTGTCGACGGCACGTTGACCGGCCCCGGCGCCTGGTGGAAGAAGTAGAAGGCGATCGGCACGGCGATCATGCCCGCGATCACGGTCAGGACGAAGGTGACCGCCCCCCACTCGCGCCGGAACAGCTCAGACCAGCTCACGAGTTAGCGATTCTAGAGACCGTCAGGTGGACGCCGTCAGCGCGGCCGACGGTCAGAGCTCGATCTCGTGCTCCTGCTCCTGCTCCTGCTTTCCCTTGTTCCGCTGGTTCAGGAGCCGGATGAAGTCCTGCGCTCGCGCCAGGGCCTTCCACCGCTCCGGGAAGAAATCTTGCGCCAGGATGTCCCGGTCGGGCAGCTGGTAGACGGTGACGCACCACTTGTTGAGGGTGCGCGTGACTTCCACCTCGAAGTCGTTCTCGGCAGTGAGGTAGCGGACGACCTTGTCGTCGTCGTCGTAGCGCCTTCTTCCAGAAACAGCCATAGCAATGAATAGATGCGGGGACAGGAGCTCATCGAGCCAGGGCTAGATTATAGTCCTCGGTCCGGGTTCTGCCCGCTCAGCAGCTCCCTGATGTAGGGGGCCAGCTGCTCCCTCAGGTCGGGCCTTTTTAAGGCCAGGCTGATGTTTGCTCGCAGATAACCGGGGACCTCGCCGGTGTCGTAGTAATCGCCTGTGAACTCGACCGCGACCACCCGGTTCGTTGCAATCGTGGCGCGGATCGCGTCGGTGAGCTGGATCTCGCCGCCGGCCCCCGGCTTGGAACCGTCGAGGGCCTTGAAAACATCGGCCGCCAGGACGTAGCGGCCGAGGATCGCGAGGTCGGACGGGGCTTCCGCCGGATCAGGCTTCTCGACCACGTCGAGAACCTCATGTACCCGGCCCTGGCTCTTGCCCGTGGCGATGATGCCGTAGCGGCCGACCTGGCTCTGGGGGACGCTTCGGGTGGCCAGGACCGTGGCCCCGCCTTCGTCGAGGTGGACGTCTATCAGCTGCTTCAGGACCGGCGGGTCGCCCAGGATCACGTCGTCCGCCAGGAGGACTGCGCAGGGCTCACCACCCACCAGCCGCCGCGCCGTCCAGACCGCGTGGCCAAGGCCGAGTGGCCGCTTTTGCTGGATGTACGTGATGTCGACCCGGTCGGAGAGCGAGTCGAGGCCGGCCAGAACCTCCAGGAGGTCGTCCTTGCCCCGGTCGCGCAGGTAGAACTCCAGCTCCAGGTTGCGGTCGAAGTGGTCCACGATCGACCGCTTGCCGCTCCCGGTCACCATGATGACCTCTTCGATTCCCGAGGCGGCCGCCTCCTCCACCCCGTACTGGATGGTGGGCTTGTCGACTAGAGGCAGCATCTCCTTCGGCTGGGCTTTGGTGACCGGGAGGAAGCGGGTTCCCAGGCCGGCGGCCGGGAAGACGGCCTTGCGAACCAGGCGGGACGGCATCCCTGAGAATGTACCCCGTGCCCGATTTCCCGGCGGTCCAGCCCGGGATCGAGAAGACCATCGAGCGGACCGTCGACTCCAACCTCGTCACCCGCCACGTGGGCGGGGCCGGCACCTTCGCGACGCCCGCCATGATCGGGCTCATGGAGCAGTGCAGCCACAAGCTGATCGAACCCCTGTTGGGCGATGCCTACACCACGGTGGGCTTCGAAGTCTGCGTCAAGCACCTGAAGCCATCCGAGCCGGGCAGTCGGGTCTCCGTGACCAGCCGGCTGGCCGAGGTGACCGACGGGCGCAAGCTGCTCTTCGATGTCGAATGTCGGGAGGGCGACAAGCTCTGCGGGACGGGCACGCACCGGCGCACGATCGTGGCGGCCTTCGGGCCGAAGCCCGGCGCTGGTTAGCGGGGTGAGCGCGTGCGGGCGGAGCGGCGCCGGAGCGCCTGCTGAAGCGCCAGTTTCTTGAGGCCCGGGTTGTCCACCACGACCTTGGGACCGCTCACCTTGCGGTCGCGCGACTTGACCCGCGCTTTCTCTCGCGCGGTCAACTGCTCGATGTCTTCACTCATGTCGTAATCGATGCTACCCGGCGCTGGCGGATCACAATCCAGCCGACCGTGATCGCGGCCGCCGCCCCGAGGCCGATTGCGGCGCCGAGAGCCGGGACTCGAGCGCGTTCCGGGAGCCGTCGCCGCAACCCCATGAGCTCTTCCCACCAGCGCTGCTGGCGCGGCTGCTCCAGCCACTCGAGGAGGTCCGAGCGGAAGGGCTCTGGCGCCGGGATCGAAGGGAGCGACTCTCGCAGGTAGGCCGCGGTGCGAAGGTACGGCTGGAGCTCATCGTCGGGCTCAACCTGCTCGCCCGACAGCATCCGGTCGAGCGCCCGCGAGAGCCTGTCGTCGAGCGGGCTCACAGCGCGACCTCGTCCGGCTGCAGGCGGCCCCGAAGCGTCGAGATCCCCCGAAACGTGAGCGCTTTGATCGCTCCCTCGCTGCGTCGCATGACGCGCGCGATCTCCTGGTTACGGAGGCCGGCCTCGAAGCGGAGCAGCAAGACAGTGCGCTGGTCCTCGGGCAGGCCGGCCAGCGCTGATCGCAGGCGGCGTCCCGACTCGGCATGGAGCCATTGCTCCTCAGGCCCGATGTCGCTGGACGCGTGCCCGGGCAGAAGCTCGACGAACGGCGCCCGCCGCCGTCCGCGCGAGATGACGCTGGCCGCGATCCGGTAGAGGAGGGCGCCATAGGGGACGCCTCGCCAGCGGTAGCCGGGCAGGTGCTTCAGCGCGCGCTCGAAAGTCTCGGCGGTGACCTCTTCGGCCTGGGTTGCCGACCCCGTGTGGTGATAGGCGAATGAGTAGATGGCGTCCACGTACCTCTCGTAGAGCTCCCCGAAACGCGCGCTGTCTCGCTGGGCGGCTTCGATCAGCCGCCGTTCCGCCTCCAGCTCAGCGGGGCCAAGCCTTCGCATCTCGAGTGCATGAAAGCCTAAGCCTCGGGTTGGGCGTTGGTTACTTCCTTTTTGATTTGGAGCGGACCACTCGGCCCGCCTGCCGCGCGCTGCGGCGCGCGTGCCTAAAAGGAACGGCCTTTAAGTTCTTAAACCGGTCCGACGCCTAGAGCACGTGCCGCCGGACTTGATCTAGTTCTGTTTGGAGTGGCGCACTCGCCCCGCTTGCCGCGCGCTGCGGCGCGCGAGTCTGCAAAGAAGGGCCTTTAAGGTCTGATTCCGGTTCCCCCGGTACTAGGCCACTCGGTAACCTAGTTCCGATTTGGAGGAGGAGGTCGGCCAGGAGTCAGCCCCGGTCACTCCGGAGGCAGTCGAGGAAGCGGCTCGTGACCTTGCCCGCTACTTGCCCCCCACTCCGCTCCAGTACTCGCGCGCATTCACGGACAAGGCCCGCTGCCACGTCCACCTGAAGCTGGAAGGCATCCAGCCGATTCGCGCCTTCAAAGTCCGGGGCGCCCTCAACAAGATCATCCGCATGAACCCGGAGGAGCGGGCCCGGGGCGTCATGACGGCGTCGGCCGGCAATCACGGCATGGGCGTCGCCTACGGTGCGCAGGCCTTCGCGATCCCGGCAACGGTGTTCGTTCCCACCAATGCAAACCAGCTGAAGGTCGGGGCCATCAAGCGGTTGGGCGCGCGCGTCATCCAGGGCGGCGCCAACTATCAGGCGGCCTACGCCGAGGCGCAGTCGGCCCAGTCAGCGACCGGGCAGACCTTCGTCCACGCCTACGACGACGCCGACGTGATCGCCGGCCAGGGTTCCATCGGCGTCGAGATCGCGGACGAGCTGGAGGACTTCGACACGGTCATCGTTCCGGTCGGCGGCGGCGGGCTGATTAGCGGGATCGCAACTTACTTGAAGGCGGTCCGTCCCGCCGTGCGCGTCATCGGTGTCGAACCCGCCGGGGCCGCCTGCCTGAAGCGGTCGCTCGATGCCGGTGAGCTGGTCACGCTGGAGCGGGTCGACACCATCGCCGACGGCCTCGCGGCCAGTCGTCCGGGCGTCCTCTGCTTCGAGATCGCCCGCCGCCTCGTGGACGACGTCCTCATCGTCCAGGAAGCGGAGATGCTGCGCGCGATCCGCCTCTACTTCGAATGGGAGCACCTGCTCGCCGAACCCGCGGGCGCTGCGGCCCTGGCCGCTCTCCTCTATCACTACCCCGCCGCGCCCGGCGAGCGCGTCGTGCTGCTGCTGAGCGGCGCCAACGTAGCGGACGAGGTGATGATCCGGGCGTTAAAGTCTCGTTGAACCCGGCCGCAATTCGCAGGGGGGACTTCGACATGAAGGCGTACGTACTCATCAACGCCTCACCTGGGCATGCCCTCGACGTCGCCCAAGCACTGCAGGGAGTACAGGGCATTACCGCGGCCGACGCGATCACCGGTGAGTACGACGTGATCGCCGTATGCGAAGCGAAAGACGTCGCCTCGATCGGCAACCTGATCGTCGAGCAGGTCCAGAAAGTGGAAGGCGTCTTCAAGACGGTGACCTGCCTCGCCATGAGGTGAGCCGGCGCAGGCGATCCCGCACCCCGGCTCCGAGCCGGGCCAGCAGCCGCCTTCGCTGACGAGGCGGCCGGTCGAAAGCGCGCAGGATGCCGCGGCGTACCCGGTCGACGATCTCCAAGACGCGGCGCGAGGGTATCCACCAGGCCGGCGGGTCCGGCCAGATCGGCTTCCCGACCGAGACGACGACGCGCGTGAAGGGACGCAGGCGGTCGACCCCTTCGAGCGCTACCGGAACGATCGGCACGCCGGCCTGCAGCGCGAAGTGAGCAACTCCCTTGCGCAGCGGCAGCAGCCGCCGGCCGCGTGAATAGCGGCCTTCCGGAAAGATCAGGACGATCCCGCCTCGGGCGAGGATCTGGTAGACGGTGACGACGCCGCTCTCGTCCAGCTCGCCGTGCTGCGGCGAGATGGGAAAGACGCCCAAACGGGGCACGATCGCGCGCTTCCAGGCGCGGTTGAAGACGGTTTCCCGCCTGGCCATCGAATAGACCATCGGGCGGCGCGGCAGAGCGAGCGCCAGGAAGGCCGGGTCGTACCAGCGCTGGTGATTGCTGGCCAAGATGAAAGGCGGCCGCGGCAGGTTCTCGAGGCCTTCGAGGCGGACCCGGAAGAGCCGGGGCAGCAGCCAGTGGATCAGAGCCAGGGCGACCCGGTAGAGGGCGGGTGGACGGTAGGGGTCCGGGTGGAGAAGCGGGTCTGGCAGGCCCAGCTCGCCCGCCAGCGCGGCCCGGTAGTCCGGGCCTGTGTAGCGCGGCAGCTCAGGCGCTGTTCTTGAGGAATCCAGCGAGATGGCGATTGAACTCATCCGGCCGCTCGGCCTGGGGAGTGTGGCCGGCGCCCTCGATCACAACCAGGCGGGAGCCCGGCAGGCGGCCGTGGGCGCGGATCGCCTGCTCGACCGGGAAGAGTGGGTCGTTGGCTCCCCAGATGATCAGAAGCGGCACCTTGAGGCCCTCGAGCTTGCGCGCGACGTCGAGCTCGCCAACCATCCAGCGAAAGTTCGCCATGGAGCGGACCGTCGCCAGGTACGCCTCCGGGTAGCCACGCTCCTGGTACATCTCGCGGAGGTCCCGCAGATAGTCGTCGTCCATGGTCTTCTCGAGGTCGCCGCGGGCGCCGATGTACCGGCTCGCCACTCGGCGGATGAGCGGGCCGGGCGCCCAGCGCAGGGCTTCCCGCATGCCGCCGAGGACAGTCTCGCCGACGCGCGGCAGCAGCATCAGCGGGTAGTAGAACTGAACGCTCGGCCGGCCCAGACCGAGGGCGTCGACGAGCACCAGGCGGCGGACGCGCTCCGGGTATTTGAGGGCCATCTCCAGAGCCACCCGCCCGCCCATCGAAGTCCCCACCAGATCCACTCCCTTGAGCCGCCGGCCCTCCAGGTAGCGGTCGAGCGTGCGAGCGAAGAAAGGGATGCCGTAGGACTCGCCACGCGGCTTGTCGCTCCGGCCGAAGCCGGGCAGGTCGGGAGCAAAGACGCGATGGCTCCGCGCGAAGCGGGGCAGCGTAAAGCGCCACTCGATGTAACCGGAGCTGCCGAGGCCGTGGACGAAGACGATCGGCCGGCCGGCGCCGCCGTAGGTGTGGTGGAGCCGCAGCTTGCCGACGTCGACGAGGGCCGATTTGAGTTGCGACTCAGGCAACGCGCGGCTCCGGTAAGCCGGCGACTGCGCTGCCCGCCTGGAAATCCCTGGTCTGCCCGTCCCTGATGACGGTGATCCGACCCGGCCCAGCAGCCCGCCACCCGCCTGCATCCCAAAGAGCCGCGGAGCGCTCATCGATTCCCAGTAGGGTCACGTGCGGGCGCGGGGCGGCGGCGGTGGCCGATTCGACCCATTTCTGCCCGAACTTCTCGAAATGCGGCAGCACGGTTAGGTCGGGCACGAGGCCGAGCGCCTCTCGGTAGGCGCGCGTCACGTGGTCTGGCCAGCGCGCCCTGATCAGCGTCCACTCGCCGAGCGCCATGGCGCCCGCGGAGGAGCCGGCCAATGCAGCACCGGCCTGCCAGGCGCCCAGGATCGCCTCCCACACGCGGCTGCCACGGAGCGTTTGGGCCACATGGCCCGGGTCGCCGCCGACCAGATAGAAGAGCCTGCCCTTCGCCGCCTCGGCCGCGAGCTGCTCCGAGCCGGCGTCCGTCCGCGTCAGCACGCGCAGCTCGTGCAGCTCCACGCCCAGGCCGCGGAACCAGCTCGAGGCGTGCTCGACCGCCAGGTCGGGCCGCTGCCGTGCCGCTGCGGTGGGCACGACGAAAGCGATCCCGCCGGCGGCAGCCGCCGCCAGTTCGCGGTCCTGCTGCTCGTTGCCGGCGGTGAACTCGACGCCCCCGACCAGAGCTAGGAGGCCAGCCATGACGTGATGGGTAGCATATGGGTCGTGCCGCAGACCCCGGTCAGGGTGCGGATGGCTCCGAGCCCGACGGGACCACTCCACGTCGGCAACGCCAGGACCGCCCTCTACAACTTCCTCTTCGCCCGCCGCCAGGGCGGTGTGTTCATCCTGCGCATCGACGACACCGACCTGGAGCGCTCGACCGCGGAGGACGAGGCCTACATCTTCGACGGCTTCCAGTGGCTCGGGCTGGGCTGGGACGAAGGGCCTTTTCGCCAGAGCGAGCGCCTCGACATCTACAAGGAGCACGCGGCGCGATTGCTCTCCGAGGGGCATGCCTACCGCTGCTACTGCACACCCGAGGAGCTGGCCGAGGAGCGCCGCCTGGCGGAGGCCGAGAAGCGCCCTTACCGATATTCCCGCCGCTGCCTTCGGAACCCGCCCGCCGGCCGCGACTCGTTCACGGTCCGGCTCCAGATGCCCGAGACCCGGCTCTCCATCGAAGACTTGATCCGGGGCACCGTCAGCTGGGACACCGCACTTATCGGCGACCCGGTGATCGTCAAGTCCGACGGCTGGCCCGTATACAACTTCGCCAGTCCGCTCGATGACGCGCTGATGAAGGTCACGCATGTGATCCGGGCGGAGGAACACCTTTCCAACACGCCAGTGCAGATCGTCCTCCTCGACCTTCTCGGCTACGCTCGGCCGGAGGCTTACGCGCACCTGCCCTGGGTACTGGCGCCAGACCGCACGAAGCTCAGCAAGCGGCGGCATCGCGTCCTCTTGACGCACTTCCGTGACGCGGGCTACCTGCCCGAGGCGGTAGTCAACTACCTGGCTCTGCTGGGCTGGAACCCGGGGACCGAAGAGGAGATCTTCACGCTCGATGAGCTGGTCGGCCTCTTCGACCTGGCCCGGGTCCAGAAGGCAGGCGCGATCTTCGACCAGGACAAGCTGGACTGGATCAATGGGATCTGGATTCGCCGGCTCCCGGTCGATGAGCTGGCCCGGCGCCTGGCACCATTTCTCCCCGAGCTGGACGAGGCAACGCGGAAGCGGGCCGCGCCGGCGCTCCAGGAGAGGATGCGGACCCTGGCCGATGCCCGAGAGCTCTTGACCTACCTCTGGGAGCTGCCCGGTCCGCCGGAGCTGGACCAGGAGTCAGCCGAGCGGCTGCGGTCCGCCGCGGCCGCACTCGCAGACACGGACTGGACGCCATCCGCGATCGAATCCACCCTGGAGCGGCTGCGCGAGGAGCAGGGCTGGACGCGCAACCAGCTGTTCAAACCGATCCGATCGGCGGTGGCCGGCGGCAATTCTCCGCCCATCCACGACACGCTGGCTCTGCTAAACAAGCAAGAAGCCTTGGATCGCATGCTGCGAGCTGTCGCATGAACCACTTCGCCGTCATCACGATCGACCTGAACCCGAACCTGCTCCAGGTCGGGCCGATCACGTTGACCTGGCACGGCATCTTCAGCGTGCTCGGCATCCTGGCCACGATCCGGCTCGCCGCCTGGATCGCAACGCGGGATGGCTTCACGCCGGAGCAGATCTACGACGGAGCTTTCTGGGCTGTGGTCGTCGGGCTGATCGGAGCACGGCTCCATTTCGTGCTCGAGAACTACCGGCTCTTCGCCGGCCACCTGATCAGGGTCCTCTACGTGAACGAGGGCGGCATCAGCCAGTGGGGCGGCGTCTTCGGGGCGATGGTCGGCCTGCTGATCTGGGCCCGCTGGAAGAAGTACAGCTTCTGGAAGCTGCTCGACGCGGCCGGGCCTGGCGCCTTGCTCGGACTCGGTATCGGGCGGATCGGCGACATCATCAACGGCGAGCACCACGGGACGCCAACGAACCTGCCCTGGGCGGTCAATTACGTGAACCCGCGCACGCTGGGCCAGCCGGGGCTGCCGGTCCATCCCGAGGTCGCCTACGAGATGATCCTCTGCGGCCTGATCGTGGCGGCCCTGCTGCCTTTCCACTTCCGCCTCATGCGGCGGCTGCCGCCCGGGGTACTCGGGTTGATCTACCTCGGCGTCTACGCCTTCGGCAGGTTCTTCCTCAGCTACTTCCGCGCCGACCAGATCGAGTTCGGGCTGCGCCAGGCCCAGTGGGCGTCGGCGCTGATGGTGCTGCTGGCGATCGTCTTTGTCCCGATCCTTCTGCGCCGGCGAGACGAGCGAGGCCCAACGCTCGCGCCGGTGCCTTTGGGTGGTGGCGGAGAAACACGTACACCGCCTCCCGAGCCTCCACTTCAGCCTGAATCTGAGCCGGCCAGCGACCCAGGCCGTCGTAATCACGTCGAAGGCGGTAGTAGGCGAAACCCGAAAGCTCGCGGCGAGGAGCCATCGGCCAGTCCTCCTGGTCAGTGACCACCAGCGCGCCGCCGTGTGACCTGATCACGCTATAGACGTCCTCGTCCAGCCAGCCGGGGTCGCGAAACTCGACGGCGGTGGGGACGCCCAGGTTGCCGAGCAGCGTGTCCAGCAAGTCCGGGTCGCGCTTGACGGCCGGCGGCAGCTGGAGGAGGAGTGGTCCGAGGCGGTCGCCAAGAGGCTTCACCGACCGGCCGAAGCTGGCGGCCGCCTCCCCGCGCGGGAACCTGGGGTTGGAGTAGGTGAGGCTGCGCTGAGCCTTGAGGCAGAACCGGAAGCCGTCAGGAGTGCTCCGGAGCCAGGCCGCAACGGCGGTTTCCCGGGGGAACCGGTAGAAGGTGTTGTTGAGCTCGACAGCATTGAGCTGCGTCGAGTAGAACTCCAGAAAGCGCCCGGCCGGCAGCTCCGCCGGGTAGAAGTCGCCCTTCCACTCCGGGTATGAAAAGCCCGAAACCCCGACATACAGACTTCCCACCGGCGTCGAGGCTACTGCCTGGCGCTTTAACTGGGGGGCTCCGCACCCTTCGGGCGCCACCCAGCGCCGCCACTGGCCTTCGGCCGGGGCCCCAAATCCTGCCTCCGCGGGCCGGGTGTGGCCGCTGAGCGTGAGTGAAGCGGTATTCAGGCGGTGGCCGCGCCTTCCCGGATGGCGCGCGCTCGAAGCTGCCCGCAGGCGGCGTCCGCCTCGCGGCCGCGCGTATCCCGGATCGTCACGTTCAGGCCGTGAGAGCGGATTCGTTCGGCGAAGGCTTTGACCGAGCGTCGATCGGGCGCTTGGTAAGGCGTTCCGTTGACAGGGTTGAACGGGATCAGGTT
>VBGR01000030.1 GCA_005880695.1 Chloroflexota bacterium | reverse complement strand
ACACGCCCGGCTTGGTGTAGTCACAAACTCCGGCCGGGAAGGCCAGCCGAAGCTGCGACCACTGGACGTCGCTGAACTGGATCGGCATGCCGCCGCTCGAGTAGTCCTTGCGGTTGATCGGCTTCAGCTGGCATTTGATCACGTCGGCGGTGTTCGGGCCGCCGGCCGCCCAGCGGGTCTCATGGTAGTAAGGAAGGAGCGCGGAACAGGTCGCCTGGTCGGTGATCTCCTGGCCTCCGATGAAGCAGGCGTCGACAGCATCGGCGGGCTTGTCGTTGATCACCTTGCTTGGCTGCGGAACCGCTGAATGATCAGCCTCGATCGCAGCCAGCCAGCGGTCCATCAGCAGGAAAGCCTTGGTCTGGAAAGCGACGTACGTGAGCAGGCAGCAGGGACCTTCCCAATAGACCATGTTGGCGGCAGTGCCGTTGTCGCGAAGCAGACGGTTTCGAAATTCGTAGGTGTGCCAGTCAAAGTGCTCTTCGTAATTGCTGCTGCCTCGGAGGTCGATGATCGGAACCAATCCCAGCTGAGCGCCGCTGATGACTCGCCCCGTGCGGTAGGCGGTCTGGACCGCACTCGGATCGGCCGCGGCTCGCGGAGCCTGGAATCCGCCGTCGATGTTCAGCCCGCCGACCTTGGTGTTGAGGTCGACGAACTGTGCCGGCGTGATCTGGCCCATCAGCAAGGCCTCCAGCCCGTATTGCACCCCGGTGTTGTCGTAAGGCCGGTTGGCGAAGCCGTCTGACTGCCGTTTGCCATAGACGGCAACCTCGTAGTCCTGGATGTCACAGCGCGTTCCTTGCGGATTGGTCTGCGGGTCGTAGGTCCAGGAGTTGCCTGCGCAGGCGGAGCTGAGATGGTTGCCCTGCGCGCTGACGTAGGAGTCGGAGCGGCCGTTCGACTGGAACTCGCAGGTGCCTGCGCTCGCGTGGCCCGATGCCGACGCCCGCTGCGCCTCGGTCCAAAGGGCGGGTGAGGTCTGGTCAAAGTACTTCGACAGCAGCTTGCAATCACCCATCTCCTGGTAGGTCGTCCAGATATCGGGGAAGCTGCAGGCGGGCATGATTCCGTCGTACAGGCCCGGATAGTCGGCAGCGATCTCGTGCTGCGTCATCGAGCCGCCGGAGCAGCCCTGGCCGATCGTGTAGCGCACGAGCCCATAGGCCTCGATGAGGTGCTCCTTGGTCATCATCAGCGCCTCGGCTTGCACGACGTCGTTGCAGTCCTGGGTGTTGTCGTCCATCTCGTTCATGAGGACCGCGAAGCCACGCGAAAGTGCGGTGTCGTCGAGGACGTTGCCGGCGGGCGCGTCCTGATAGTGGCCCGTCTCGCATCCGGCGCCCGCCAGCACCTCGAGCTTGTGGTTCCATCCGGCTTGAGGCGCCCACGGCTGCCAGGACTGGTGTGGATCGAACAGGACCGCGATGTCGTAGATGCCGCGGTCGATCACACCTCGCTCGCGGCGGACGACGTAGGGAACGGTCGTGCCCTGGTCCGTAGTGGTCGTCGAGACGTTCGACGGCGGATTGTTCGGGTCGTAGGGCGCGAAGCAGGGTGGCGCCGCACCGGCACTCGCGCAGGCCACCGGATCACTGGTCCGGTAGTAGTAGGTGTAGACGGGACTGGTATCGCACTGGGCGTCGGTCGACGGGCCGAGTCCGAAGCTGGTGGTGCGGCAGATCCACGGCTGCACTTGAGGACCGGCGAAGATCGGTCCCCCGCTCGGGTGGTTGGTGATGGCGAGCTGGGCGCCGCCGGCGCCAGTGTCGCGGGCGACGAGCTTGTTCGACCCGAGCGAAATGCCGGTGACCAGGCCCACGACCCGACCACCGAGTGCCGGGCGCGGACCGAAGGCGCTCGAAACGTCGCGGCCGTTGAGGCTCACGGCCAGACCGGTCGGGCTGACTCCGGCTGGGAGCACGATCTCGACCAGCGCGTCGCCGCCAGAGATGAGGTCTGCACGGTTGGAAAGCGTCTTGACGATGATCGAGGCCGAACTGGCCGGGGCTGCCGAGGCCGGAGTCGAGCTGGCCACCAATAGGAGAGTGACGAGAAGCAGGCCGCCGGCTGGGCGGATGCTCACCTAGATCGGGCTAGAAGCTGGGGCAGGACCGAGCCGACTCCCGCCGGGGCCGCCCTGGAAGGTCATCCAGCCGAGGGCCGGTTGCTGGCCGACTCCCGGCTTGGACCAGTCGCAGACGCCCTTAGGGAACGTCTGCTGAAGCGTCGACCACTGTGCGCTGGTGAAAAGAACTGGGAAGTAGTCGGATGCGACCAGCGGCTTCAGCTGGCACTTGATGATGTCCTCCGCGAAGGGTCCGCCGGCGGCGGCGCGCGTCCCCTCGTATGGACCCACCAGCTGCTGGCAGGCGCTCTCGGTCGGAAAGCCCTGGCTGCCCACCTCGCAGCGGTCGGTGATGTCGGCCGGGCGGTCGGCGACGATCTTCTGAGTGAGGCTCTGGCCCGAGTGGTCGGCCTCGACCGCGGCCAGCCAGCGGTCCATGGAGAGGAACGGGTCGGGCTCGTCGGTGCCAAGGCCGTACCAGATCACCTGGTTCCCGTGTCCGCCGTAGGCGTGGTCCATCCGCGCTCGGGCCGCGAAGCTCCGGAACTCCTCGTGGATCTCCACGTTGTCCAGCGGCCGGTCGATGATCGCGACCTGGTTGAGGAAAGTGGCCTCGTTGACGGCGCCACTGCGGTAGACGGTGGGCAGCGAGGGCGCGTCGGCCGCAACCCGACCTGGCTGCCAGTTGTAGTTGATGTCGTCGGAACCCAACTTGGAGTTCAGGTCGACAAACTGTGCCGGCGAGATCTGTCCCGACCTCAGCGCCTGGAGCCCGTACAGGACGCCGACGTTGTCCAAGGCACGGTTTGCGTAGCCGTCCTGGCCGCGGCGGCCGAACTCATCGACCATGTAGTCGGCGAGGTCGCAGCGCACCCCGGTCGGGTTCTGCTCGCTCCAGGTCTGGCTCGGCGGCACGCCACAGTTCTGGAGGTTGAGGGGGTCCTGGGCGACTGTCGTGTGCCGCGGCTCCATGGTCACCCAGAACGAGAAGACCTCGTTCCAGGCATGGCAGACGGAGTCGCTGAAATGGCCGCCGGCGGCCGCTTGTTGGGTTTCGGTCCAGGCCACACCCGGTCCCCACAGCCCCGGGTTCTCCCAGTACCGCTCGAAAAGATGGCAGTCGTCGACGTCCTGCCCCGTCGACCAGGCGTCGGGATAACTGCACTGGGGCAGGATCCCCTGGTAGATCCCGGGATAGGCGTCGGCCACCTGGTACTGGGTCAGCGAGCCCCCCGAGCAACCGGTCCCGAAGGTGTAGCGAATCTCGCCGTAGCTTTCGACCAGGTGCTCCTTGGCCATCATCAGCGATTCCGCCTGGACGATCAGGTTGCAGTTGTGGCCGTTGTTGTCGAGCGCGGTCGACATGACCGAAAAGCCGCGTGACAGGGCCTCGTCGTTGAGGACGTCCGGCGCCTTACCCTCGCCGTGCTGCATGCCACAGGACGCGCCGTGGTTGATGAGGAGCTTGTGGTTCCAGCCCGGCTGCGGAGCCCAGGGCGTCCAGGGTTTGGTCGGATCGAAAAGGACCGCGATCTGATATTGGTCGCGATCCTGCCAGCCGGTTTCAACCCGGACGATGTACGGCACGGTCTTGCCCTGGTCGGTAGTGGTGCTGGCCACGTCGGTGGCCGGCTTGCTCGGGTCGTAGGGTTGGAATCCGCTCACCAGCGGGTTGGTCGACCGGTAGTAGAAGGCGTACTGGGTTGGGTGATCGCACTGGGCGTCGGTAGCGCCAGAGCTGCAGAGCCAAGGAAGGATCTGGGGGCCGGAGAAGATCGGGCCGCCGACCGGATGGTTGGTAAGCAGAAGCTGGGCGCCGCCGGCGCCTGAGTCGCGGGCGACGAGTTGGTTCGGTCCGACGACCATCCCGGTGACCAAGCCCACGATGCGGCCACCGAGAGCCGGCCGCGGTGCGAACCCGCTCGAGATGTCGCGTCCGTTGACGGTGACCACGAGCCCCGCGGCGCTGACTGCCCCTGGGAGCACGATCTCGACCAGCGCGTCGCCACCCGAGATCAGATCGGCGCGATTCGAGAGCGCCTTGATGACGATCAGGTTGGATGCGGTGGTCGCACCCTTGACCGGCACCGGAGCCAGGATCGGCAAGAGACCGAACAGAGCGAGGATGAGCCCCGCTCGGCGTAGTCGCGTCATCGCCTGATTGCCAACATCGCGCCGCGGTGCGCCCGCCCGCTATGGCTGGCGTGAGAATTTCAGGGCGGCTGGTTTGTGAAGATCACAAGCTGCCAGGGCGTGGGTCGGCGTTGACGGTCTCGCCCTCGGTCCAGGCCAGGGCGGCCATGGTCAACCGCAGGCCTTGGCTGCGTCCGATCTCCCAGCCCGTCAACTCCCGCCAGCGTTCGACTCGGTAAGCGACGGTGTTCGGATGGACACACAGCCGACGGCCCGCGCGTTGATGGGAGAAGCCGCAATCGAGCAAGGCCCGCACCGCAGCGGCAAGGTGCGGCCGTTCTTGAACAACGCGGATCCCGCGCTGAAGTATGGCTGGCACTGTCTCCCCGTCACGCTTCAGGGCGGCGAGGAACCAGAGTTCGGAGTAACGGCCTGTGGCTGCCGGCGTGGTCACTGCCAGGGTGCGCTCGGCGTCCGCGATGCTGAGCCGAGCGCCGGGTAGTCCGATCCGGTCCAGGCCAAGCGCGACAGTTGCCCCCGGGACGGCTGCGCGGACCGCGCTCTCAAGCTCAGAGAGCTCAGTCAGGTGACGCTGAGCAAGGACCACAAGATCGGTTCCCCAGGGCACGCAGACCGCGGCCCGGAACTGCCCGGCCATGGCCTGCTGGCAGCGATGGGCTTCGATCGCGACGTCCCCGGAGCCTCGGATCAGAGCCGCGCCGAAAATGCCTTCCGGGTCGAAGCCGAACGTCCGTGCCAGCAGAGCCGCTTCTTCGCTTCCTGCACCGCTGGTGCGGATCAGCTCAATCAGCCGGGCGGCGCGGCGGACCGCCACCAGGCTTCGGCTGTGGGTGTGGTCCTTGTGGCCGTCGCACACGGCGCTGGTCAGCTGGTAGGTCCAGCTCCAGACGTCGGTAGCGGCTGCCAGCAGCACATCGGTAGCGGCCGGGTCGGCGACGGCGGCGGTGACGAGCTCCTCCCAGAGCTCTCGATGGGCGATGTGAAAGGCCTTGACGACGTCCTCGGCGGGCATTCCCTGCTCCGCTCGCTTCCGGCCAAGCCGAAAGCGCCACTCGAGCTCCTCGGCCGATGGTTCCCGGCGCGCCGCGACGCCGATCAGCGTGGCATCCGTGTTTGCCGCAACGGAAGCTTCGAGGTCCGCCCTGGCGATCCGATTCTGTTGGTAGCTTGGGATCTCCTCATAGATGCAGTCGGTGATCCGGCGCACCAGGTCCGGCAGCCCCAAGTGGAGGCTCAGGCAGGCGACACTGACAGGTTCCCAGCCGGCCGGCACGCTGGTGGGCCGCCAGGCCGCATCCCGATTTGGTGGGGATCCGAGCCCTGGATTGAGCGGAAGCAGGTCAGCGGCCCCGTCCGCCGGCGAGACCGCCACGGGCTGAGCTGGTCGATCCCGGGCGGGGAGCGCTCGCTGTAACTGCATATGACAGGTCCGCTAGTACCTTTCAGGTTCGAGTATCGCACTGAGGAGGCGCCCCTGCAAACTCCAGCCCCAACACCTTCGTCGTTAACCGACTAGGCGAGCCGGACTACTGGCCAGTTGTTCATAGCGCTTAACACAGTCGGCTCACGAGGAGTGAGCGCCCTCCATGTAAGACTCGGACGTCGCGATGAGGGTCCGGGCTAAGGGCGGGGGTGGCTTTGTCGCGTATCTGACATCGCGCGTTCGAGATCGTCCATCCGCTCTAGCGAGCTGAGCCCTGTCCTTCGTTCGAAGTGGTCCAGGGCTTCCACGGCGGCGTCGCGCGCTTGGTCAACAACGGTGGTCGCAAGGGATTCCACTGCGCCATTGCGGCGTGCGACGTATTCCACCTCCGCCCGCCCATGCGGCACCCCGCCGCGGAGCAGGCTGGATACTTCGAGCAGAGCAAGATGAGCTGCCTCGAGCGCCTGCGGCAGCCGGATCTGATGGAGCTGCAGCGATCCGCTCATAGGCTTCGACCAGGTGGCGGGTTGTGGGATCAGTCAGATTGAGCGGGTCGCCCTGGCCAAGAATCGCATCGAACCGGCGTCGTCTGGTCAGTCGGCCGACCGCGCGCCACGCGACGCGGAGGGGTAGAGCGAGGCCAAGAAGAATCGACAGGACGCCAACCAGGAGCAGCCGGCGCCAGCCGGGCGCTAGCAGCGCGAAGGCGGCGGCGACGCTGCCACCCGCGATCAAACCGGCATCGAGCGGGCCCGGCCGGTCCGGTACCGGAGCGCCAAAGAGTTCGTCCAGCATTTGATCCACATCGTCCGGGGGACGTGTGGTCAGCGCGGGAGGGAGAATGACAGGCCCGGGCTGGCGCGGAACCAGCACCAGTGCCGGTAGCGGGGCAGGCAGTTCGTCCTTAGGCATTAATGTCCGCCGAGTGGCCTGCGCCGACGGCTTGCGCCGGTTCTTGGACCGAAGTACTACCGGCCTGGTCCCCAGGGATGCGAACGGATGGCGCTTTGATTCGGCCGTGCAGGGCGTTCCGGAGCACCGCGCGCGCTACCAGACGAGCTTCACTCGCCGACCCGCGGACGGTGGCGATCGAATATTCGGCTGCGAGGCGGACAGCTCGGGCCGAGTAGCGCAAGGCGGCCCCGAATGGTCGGAGAGCCGCAGCCGTGATTAGATGGGCGATCGTCCACATCCGAATCACCAGACGCTTGGTGGTGAGAACAAGCTGGCTGACGAGTCGGCGCGCGAGCCGAATCGGCCACAAGGTGGCGTTCAAGAGGTCAAGCGAGAGCTCGACAGCAAGGAGTACCGGCTGCCAGAGGAATCGAAGCAGGCGCAACAAGACCTCACCTGTGAAGTTCACGACATCGAGGGCAAGATCCAGCGCGAGGCGAACCGGCCGCCACAGCGCTCGGATGACACGTGCCAGCCGCAGGAGCCCGCGAGCGACGATGCGGAGCGGCACCAGCAGGCGTGCCGCGACGGCCCGCATCGCCAGCACGAACGACCGCGCCAAAGCCCGGAGCAGGGTCCAGACGCGGCGAAGCACAGACGCAATGGCGCGAGCGACGATGCGGAGCGGCACACTCAAGCGCACGAACACTGCTCTCACGCCAAGCATCAGGCTCCGGTGGACCGTCCGCAGCACCAGAACAGCGCGCTCGAGCAGCTGAGCGACGAGTCGAGTCAGCGCGCGCAACGGCCGGGCGAGCAACTGAAAAACGGCCTCCGCCGTGGCCTTGAGGAGACGTGCGAGCTGTCGGACCGGCCGCAGAAGGAAATCCATTAGCTGCTTGAATGCGACCCAGGCCCGCCTGAGCGCGCGACGCAACGCACGGGAGATCGCGCCGATAACCCGGCCGAACTCGAATGCCGCGAGAAGGGACGCGTTGGCGACGGCTCGGGTCAGCGCGCCCCAAGCTTCCCAAACCGCCACGAATGGGAGCAGTGGGATCGCCAACGCTTGCACTACGGCACCGGACGCGAGCTCCTCCTCCTTATTGGTGGCGGCCGTAACGGCGTGCAGGTCCAGATGCAAGGGCGGGCGCGCTTGGCCCGCCGATCCAGCGACTGCGCTGCGGCCCAACGCCGCGATACCCCTTAGTAAGTAGCGGCCTCCGGAGATGACGAACAGGCTGGCGAAACCGACCGCGCCTACGATTTCAACGGTAGGTGCGGTGCCGGCGGGCAGCGCTGGCGCGAGGACCCAGGCTGCGAATCCAGCGGCGGCGAATCCGAATGCGAGCGCCAGCTGTCTTGACGCGGGGCGCGGCCAAAGACCGACAACGACCAGGAAGGCATAAAGAGTCTCCAGCGGGCTGATCCAGCCAAGGACGCCGGCGATCGCCGCTGTCGCTAAGACCAAAACAGCTGCGGTGGTTCCAATCTTGCCCGCTTCAAGCAGCAGTCGTTTGCTTCTGCTGAGCCCTCCGCCGCCCCCGGCCTGTTGGTGAAGCGGATCGACGCGGACCGCCGGTAACCAGCGGTAGCCGTCCCACCACCAAAGCCCATCGACAGAAACCGTCGATACCCAGCGGTGGCCGTCCCACCGCCAGAGCCCATCGACAGAGACCGCCGGTACCCAGCGGTGGCCGTCCCACCACCAAAGATAGTCGGGCGAGAAAACGGTTTGCGTCACCGGTACCCTCCCTACCCGCTCACAGGCGGACCGCGCGCAATCTAGCAAAAGCCGGTGCAGGGCGCCGCCCGGGTGAACAAATAAGTCGAGGGCGGCTATGGCCTGTGATCATCGATGCCGAATGCGTTGATCGCAACGGGGCTCGTCTGCCTGCAGCAGGAATCGAAGAACCTTGCCAGGGCGGCGGCAAACACGAGCTGATCGCCCGCGTAGGCCGTAGATGTCCGCGCTGCGGACTTGGCCGTGGGTACCGGATACGAAGAAAAAGAGGAAGAGCGAACGCGGGACCAAGGACGCCCTTCTGTTGAGGCCTGCCGCGATCGTGTGCGTGCTTGCTTCCAGGATCAAGTCGGACCATAAGGCTCCTTTGACGTTGATTAGCGCCTGCAACTGGCAACGGTTGCAGCTTCAGCTGTGCAGGGTCTCATCAGCAAGCTCGCTGGGTCTCAATTTGGGTCTCACGCGGCCGCGTCGACCTTGAGCACCACGGAGTCATCCTCGGTCAGGCTCGGTGAACTCACACCGCCGGGTCCACCTCTGTCCTGTCTCACGCCATGGCGGAGACATGTCTCACGTCATCGTGGGCAAATGTAGGGCTGCCAAGGGTTACACGCTTCGAAGCCGCTCTGTCCAACAGGTCCCGAAGTTGTGGCACTCATCGTCAGGCTGCGCGAGGGCTTGATCGGCGCCGGTCACGACGCGGGCGCGGTGACCATCGCCCACCACGTAGTGCCTCTGGTCAGCAAAACCGAGTTAAGGCCCGCGGCGAGTAACGCCCGTCGACACTGGCCAGGCCGTAGGCCGGGAGAGAGTTGACCCCCAAAGCTTTCGCGGCGGTTTACAGATGCGGGGGCCGGTGTTGGATGGCGCTGCGAGCTGCTTCGTTGGGTTCGATCTCGTCCGGTTCGTCGGCCGCCGTGCTGCTCAAGTCGCTCTGGGAAGCAGCTGGATTGTTGGGAGCGTAGCCGTCACGCCCGTCAACAGTCGAACACCGACCAGCAGATCTCGTTTCGCAACCGCTGATCCTCCAGGACGAGTTCGCGAATCGCATCC
>VBGR01000037.1 GCA_005880695.1 Chloroflexota bacterium | reverse complement strand
CCGCTGGCGCCCGAGCCGGCGGCCGCCGACCTGACCGCGCAAGAATCCAACCAGGCGCAGTGGATGCAGACCGACTTCGGTTATGAGTTCGCCTACCGCGCCGAGCTCGAGTCGCGAGCCGGCGGCAACCCCTCCTGGAACACGGGCTTCGATTACAGCGGCGAGCTGGCGGCTTCGCCTGCACGCGATGAGGTGGCGGGCCTCTATCAGCGTGCCGGCCTGGACCTCAGCGCCGACCTGGCCGCGCTGCATGACGCGCCGCGCATAGCCCCTGACGCCGCCGCGGTCGCTTACCTGGCGCGCAATGTCACGTTCGACGGCAAGCTCGGCCTCCCGATCGTGACGCTGCATTCGACCGGAGACGGCCTCGTGGTCGCCGCCAACGAGCGGGCTTATCAGGACGTGGTGCAGGCCGCGGGCGACGGCGGTCAGCTCCGCCAGGTCTTCGTTCACCGAGCCAATCACTGCATCTTCACCCCGGCTGAGCAGGTGGCTGCCTTCCAGGTGCTCTTCGAGCGGCTGGACGGGGGCAGCTGGCCGGCTACCTCTGCAGCCGCGCTGAACGCTCGTGCTCTGGCGCTCGGCGACGCGCTCAACGGCGGCGGGCTGCCGGGCTCGGATATCCGGCTCAAGCTCGGCCCTTCGTTCGTCGATTACGCGCCGGCTGCGTTTCCGCGCCAGTTCGACAATCGCACGGCGCGGCCTTGAACGTCAGCTGGCGCCGCCCGATCGCCCTTATCGCTCTGCGAGGCACGATCGGCGTGGGCATCCGGCCGGAGCATTGGATACCGGTGCTGGAAGCCCTCCGCAAGCGCCGCTCGGTGCGGGCCGTTGTGGCCGAGATCGACTCGCCGGGCGGCACCGTTTCGGCCTCCGACCATCTCCACGGAGCGCTGGCCCGCATCGCCGCTGAGAAGCCGGTGGTCGCCTTCTCCGGCAACATCTGCGCCTCGGGGGGCTACCTGATCGCCTGCGCCGCCCATAAGGTGGTCGTCCAGCCGGCGGCCGTGATCGGGTCGATCGGGGTCATCTCCTACCGGCCGCTGGCCGAGGACCTGATGCGAAGGCTCGGCGTCGCGATGGGCGTCACCAAGAGCGGCGAGTTCAAGGACATGGGCGGCTTCTGGCGGCGACCCACCGAGCGCGAGCTGGCCAAGGAGGAGGCGCTCGTCGACGAATACTTCGAGCTCTTCCTGGAACGCGTCCAGGGCAGCCGGCGGATCGACGAGGCGAGGCTGCGGGAGCTGGCGACCGGCGAGGTCTTCACCGGCCGGCGAGCAGTCGAGGTCGGGCTCGCCGATCAGCTGGGCACGTTCGACGACGCAATCGACCTCGCCGCTGCCCAAGCGAAGGTCTCCGTCAAGTCGCGCTGGTATGGGCCGAGGCGCACGCTGCGGTCCCGGCTCCTCGGCGGATTCGCGGGCGAGCTCGCCGACGCCGTGCTGGATCGGGTGCTGGCCGCGGGCGGTCCCCAACCGCGCGCCTGACGCACTTTATCCACAAGACTTCAACATCTTGTGGTAAACCGACCAACGTGCTACCATATGGCCGCGCCTTGAAACAGGCGCCTGAAAACGAACTTCACGCCCCACCCCAGCCCAGGAAAGCCCGCGCAAGCGGGCTTTCCCTTTACTTGCCTCCCCCATTGGGGGGAGGGCAGGGTGGGGGACCCGACATCGGCCGGTCGCGATCTATGGCCGGTTGGCCAAAAAGTCCAGCGCCAGAGCAGCTGACCAGGAGAACTCGGGAGCCCCACAGGCGGCGCCGGTCAACGGGTTGAAGTACTCGGCCAGTCCGGCGGCGTCCAGCCGGTCCAGCGTCTGCTCGCGGATCGCCTCCGCCGCGCCTTCCAGACCGAGGTGGAGGAGACCGTCGACGGCCAGCCAGTTGACGTTGACCCAGACCGGCCCCCTCCAGTAGAGGACCGGGTCGAAGGTGGGCGCGTCGGACGGCACAGTTGGGATCGGCAGGGCGTGCCCGGAGCGGCGCACGTGCTCCTCGAGGATGCCGGTCACACGCTCCAGGTCCTCGACCAGGTGCCCGCCCAGGGCAGCGAGGGCTGCCGCGCTGGGCGTCTCAATCTGCTTTTTGCCCACGCAGTCGTAGTCGTAGTAAGTGCGGTGCCGCTCGTTCCAGTGGTACTCCTCAAAAGCCCACTGGAACTCGGTCAGCTCGGCGGCTGGAAAGGGCGCCGGCAGCCCCAGGTCCGCGGCGATGTGATCGAGCTCGCCCATGGCCCGGTAGGTGAGCGCGTCAAAGACCACGTCGTGAACGAGAAACGGGGTGCGCGCGCGGTAAGCGGGAAGGCGATAGTCCGCGTCGTCCAGGATCTCCGCCAGGGCCACGTAGCCGTCGTAGTCGCGACTCGATGGACGCTGAGCTGGTGGCACGGCGCGCGTATCAAGCCGCTCGTAGGGCCGCTTCGGCCGCAGGCCCGCCGCGTGCAGCAAATCCCAGCGCGGCGAGTTGTCCCAGCCGGTTTCCCAGGGATGCACCACGGTCACCAGCGGCGAACCGGGGAGCCGCCTGTCGGTCCTGAAGTACCGCAATGACTCAACCAACGGGGCGAGCACGCGCTGCCAGAAGGCGCGGCGTTCCTGAGCGTCACGGTTCCGGTCGCCGACCAGGCGCGCGGCGATCGGCAGCATGGGCGGGTTGGAGATGCCGCTCGTCAACTCGCCGGGCCGGCGCACATGCTGTTGCGCCCGCGGCCAGCGGTCCGGGCCGGGAAAGTAATCGTGCAGGTGCTGGCGGTCGAAGTGGACGCTGGGCAGCATCCCCTCCACCCACTGCGCCTCGAGCATGGACTGGATCTCCAGTTCCGCGCGGCTCCAGTCGATCAGCGACCAGCCGATGCTGATGAAGCCGCTGTCCCAGTTCCACTGGTGCGGGTACTGCTTTGCCGACGGGCGGGTCCAGCGCCCCGTGTGGTTCGCGAAGAGGACCGCCTCCGCCCGATCGGCCAGATCCATCAGCTCATATTCTTCAGATGCATTTGGAGCAGATCACGCCACCGCTGGCCTTCGCGGCCGGGCTCGTCTCCTTCCTGAGTCCTTGCGTGCTGCCGCTGGTGCCGGCCTACGTCGCCTACCTCGGCGGCCGAGCGGCGGACGTGGCGGCGCCCGCCCGCGCCGAGGTGGCGGTCACCGGAGTGTCCTTTGTGGCCGGACTCAGCATCGTCTTCATCCTCGTCTTCTACGCCTTCCAGACGCTGCTGACGCCATTGCGGACGATCGTCGTCCCGCTTGCCGGCGTCGTCGTATTGGTGATGGCCTTCCAGGTCGCCGGCCTGCTCCGAATCCCACTGCTGATGCGCGAATGGCGCCTCTTCGACCGCGCTCCGAGCAGCGGCGGTCCCGCCGGCGGCCTCCTCCTTGGAATCGGTTTCGCCGCCGGCTGGACGCCCTGCATCGGACCCACCCTGGGCGCTGTGCTGACTTCGGGCGCGCTCCAGGGAACGACCCCGAGCGGCCTGAGGCTGATCCTCTTCTACTGCCTCGGTCTTGGCGTCCCCTTCCTGGTCGTGGCGCTCGCTTTCGACCGCCTCTCCCCGCTTCTCCGCTCGCTCAACACGCACCGGCGTGCCATCGACCTCACCTCCGGCGCCCTGCTCGCGGTGATGGGATTGATCTTGCTCACGAACAACCTGACCTGGCTCACGGCCGGCCTTTCCCGCGTCCTCCCGGAATGGCTGCAATCGGCGGTCACGATCTAGTCTGAGGTTCTGAATGGACCTCGAAAAGCTGCCTCCGCAGCTGCGCGACGTCGTGCGCGCGCTGGCCGCCGCAATGCGTTCCCGCGAGCCCGGCATCCGCCACAAGGTGGACGAATTGCGGGCCGCCAACCCCCAGCTCAGCAACGACGATCTGGCCCGCAAGCTCATCGGCTCGACCCGCTACCGGGTGGCGGCCACGGGCGCGGCGACCGGCGCGGCCGCGATCGCCCCCGGGCTCGGAACTTTGATCTCGCTTGGCGCGGCGACCGGCCAGGCCGTCTACGCCCTCGAGCAGGAGACGGAGCTGGTGCTCGCGATCGCGATCGTCTACGGCCACGAGCTGACCACCTCGGACGAGCGCCTGCTGGAGGCGCTGGTCGTGGTCGGGATCGCCGGCGGGGCCGTCAAGCTGCGGGAGGACGTCCTCGTCGTCGGCGGCCAGCGCCTGGCCATCGCGGCCTTCCGCCGCCTGCCGGCCGAGATCGCGACGCGGGCGGGCGGCTCACTGATCCGGCGGATCCTGATGCGGGCGGCCGGCTCGCGCGCGGTCGCGGCGGTGGGGCGGGCGGCTCCGCTTGCGATTGGCATGGTGGTGGGCGCAGGGTTCGACTGGATCGCGGTCAGCGCCCTGGGCCGAGCGGCGATGCGCTACTACGGCCCGGGCGGGCCGGCGTCGCGCTGGCCCCAGCTAACCGCGGGTCGCGAAGATCTCCGCGACGTCGTACCTGGCAACTAGGTCGATCTGATCGAACCGGCACTGCTCGGGCGGCTTGTCCGGCCGCCAGCGCTTGAAGCCGGTCGCGTGACGGAAGCGCCAGCCGCTCTGCAGCTTGTCGAAGGAGACCTCGCAGACCAGCTCCGGCCGGAGGGAGACGTGCTCGGTCTCCCGGCCACGCGACCAGCGGCTGGGGCCGCCCGGCATCCGCCCCATCGGCACGCCGGATTCGCCCCGCAGCGGCTGCAGCTCTTCCAGGAGTCGGCGCCGGGTGGCGGCGTCGAAAGAGGACGTGTGGCCGACGTAGTGGAGGGTCTGCTTGTCGTCGTAGAGCCCGAGCAGGAGGGCGCCGATACCGTTGCCGTCCTTGGCCACCCGGTAGCCGATGACGACGCAGTCGGCGGTGCGCCCGTGCTTGATCTTTACCCAGCCTCGCTTCCCCGCGATGTAAGGCTGGTCCCAGGTTTTGGCGATGACGCCGTCCAGCCCTGCCCCCTCGAACTCGGCGAGCCAGCGGCGGGCCACCTCGACGTCACGCGTGAAGGGCGTCATGTGGAGCGGCGGGTCGACGCCCGCGAGCTCTTTCTCGAGCCGCTCGCGGCGCTCCCGCAGGGGCCGCTCGCGGAGGTCCTCGTTCCCGATCGCCAGGAGGTCGAAGGCGACGTACGAGACCGGCGTCTTCTCAGCCAGCATTCGAACCCGCGAGTCGGCCGGGTGCACGCGCTGGAGGAGCGCGTCGAAGTCGAGCCCGTCCGGCCCGATCAGGATCACCTCGCCGTCCAGCACGAGCCGCTTTGAAGGCAACCGCCGGAACCCCGGCAGCAGCTCGGGGAAGTAGCGGGTCATCTCGCGAGCACCGCGGCTTTCGAGGCGAACCTGGTCCCCGTCGACGTAAGCAAGCACCCGAAACCCGTCCCACTTCGGCTCGTACTCCCAGCCGTCTCCGGCGGGCAGGTCTGGCTGGATCAGGGCCAGCATGGGCTCCAGGTCAGCAGGTATTGGGAGGGGCACTCTGGCTATGGTAGGAAGCCGGGCCGTCAGCCCCCGAAGTGCTGGAGTAGCTGGCCTAGCGTCCATTGGCCGTAGGCCTGCACCACCTCAGGCCGCGTAATGGCAAGCGTCGATCTGACGCGAGAGGACCCGCCTCCGGCCAGGTCGACGAGCTTGACCGCCGACTGCCGCTCGATGCCTGGCACCTTGCGCAGCTCGGCCACCAGCGCCCGCACCTCGACTTCGAGGCTTGTCGCGACGGCGCCCGAACCAGGGCCTGGGGTTGGGCCCGGAGCGGGAGTTGCGGCGTCCCCAGCAACCGGCTCGGCAGCGTCCCCCACGGCCATCGGCTCGGTGTCGGCAACGGACTCCTCAGGCGCCGCCGGCGCTCCGTTTCCAACGGTCCGGCCGGCGCCAGCCCCCATCGCATTGCTGACGAGCCCGGGAACGTCGATGCCCGTCAGGCCCTTGATCACTGCGGCAGACTCGGCCACGGCTCGGGTCGCGGTGCGGACGACGTCGGTTGCTCCCTCGGTGCTCATCACGGTCAAGGAGTCGATATGCGACATCGGCTCGCTGGCGGCCTTCACGATCTCCGGGAGCGCATTGAGAACGGTCTGGATGATGGCGGCCTCGTTGAACCGCTTGTAGGCGTCGGCCCTCAGCGCCAGCGCCTTGGCCTCGGCCTCGCCCTTGGTCAGCACGATCGCAGCCTCGGCGCCGCCCTCGAGTCGGACCTGCTCCGCCTGCGCCTCGGCGGCCGCAATGGTCGCGCGCTTGAGGCCCTCGGCCCGCTGGATCGCAGCCTGCGCCTCGGCGGCGGCCGGCTTCACGGTGCTGGAGAGCAGCTCCTTCTCCTTGCGGTCCGCCTCGAGCTGGGCGAGCTCGGTCTGCTTGCGGACGACTTCTTGCGTCGACTCCGCCTGAGCCAGCGGACCGGCCTGAGCGGCCTTGGCCTGGGCCGCCTGGACCTGGGTCTCGATCTCGGCCTGTTTCAAAGAGACGTCTCGCTGGGCGTTGATCTTGATCTGCGTGGCCTGGGCCTCCCGAACGGCGGCCTCCTGGTCGGCGGTGGCCTTTGCCATGCGCGCGTCGCGCTCGACCACGGCCAGGTTCTGCTGGCCGAGCAGCTCGATGTAGTTGGACTCGTCGCTGAAACTCTGGATCGTGAACGCGTCGATCTGCAGGCCGGAGGTCGCCAGATCGCCTTTCGCGGCGTCCTGGACTTGCTGCAGCAGTTTCTGCCGGTCCCGGATCAGCTCTTCGACGGTGAGCGTGCCGACGATCGCGCGGAGCGACCCCTCGAGCACGTTCTTCACGATCGAGTCGACCTGCTCATCCTTCGCCTCCAGGAAGCGTTCGGCGGCGTTGCGCAGCGACTCCACGTCGCGGCCGATCTTGAAGGTGGCGACACCCTGGACGTGAACCTTGATCCCCTGGCTGGTCACGGCGTCGGTGAGCTGGACCGAGATCTGACGGGCGGTCAGCTTCATCCGACCGACACGGTTGCGGATCGGAATCACGAACGTGCCGCCTCCGACGACCACCTTGACGCCGCGGTCGCCGGCGGCCGCCATGACCTGGCCTTTCTCGTCGCGCACCTTGGCCCCTTGGGAGCCGGCAACGACGAGGGCCTCATTCGCGTTGGCGACCTTGTAGCGGCTCGCCACGTAGGCGAGCAGGAGGACGACGATGACGATCACGGCGATCGCGAGAAGCGGTCCGCTCATTGAGTTCCTCCCCCAGCACCGGCCGCGCGCAGGGGCGCGACCACAACATTGGAGCCGGCGACGGCCTCGATCTTGACCGAAGCGCCGGCGGGAATCGCGACGTCGGCGGTGGCGGTCAGCTCGTGCGACTGACCCGCGTAGCTGAGCTGGACAGATCCGAAATGCCCGGCCGGGATGCCGACCGAGACGCGCGCGGTCTGGCCGACCAGGTCGCTCAGGCTGAACGGCTGCGCCCCCTGCCCGCGTGCCAGGACGCTGAAAATCCCGAAGACAAAAAGCGCGCCGGCGAAGCCGGTGCCGATGCCGACCAGTGTGGCCGGCCCGTCACCGGAGTGAAACACCTCCGTCGCGAAGAGTCCGCCGATGCCGAACATCGAGATGAATCCGAGGATCAACGGCATCAATCCCACGCCACCGATGTCCACACCGGCGTGCATCGCATCCAGGACCCCGCCGAGCAGGTCGCCCACCACCACTGTGACCAGCAGCAGGCCGCCGCCGGCGATCAGGCAGATCAGGAAGATCGAATTGGCTACGCTCATCGGGGCGGGCTCAGTTTACGGCCGCCGCATGGCATCCTTGAACGTGGTGCAGGCGAGCCGAACCAAGGTGACCGCGAGCTGACCGACTTCGCCAAGGTCGACGCCTACATCCACGACCACCTGGGTGACTGGCTCGGCGAGCTGAAGGAGCTCTGCGCGGTGCCCAGCGTCTCGGCCCGGCATGAGGCCATCGAGCCTTGCGCTGAGCTGGTCGCAAGCATGCTGGGCCGGCGAGGCTTCGACGCCGAGGTCTCCCCCACGGACGGCCACCCGATCGTGCTGGCGCACGCCGACGGCGCCAATCGCAAACGGGACCTCCTCTTCTACAACCACTACGATGTCCAGCCGCCCGAGCCGCTCGAGCTCTGGGAGAGCCCGCCCTTCGACCTCACCCAGCGGGACGGCGCCGTCTTCGCCCGCGGGTCCAAGGACGACAAAGGCGAGTTCGTGGCCCGCCTGGCCTCCCTCGACGCCCTGGCAAAAGCCGGCGGCGGCTACCCGTGCCGATTGACCTGGCTGGCCGAGGGCGAGGAGGAGGTGGGCAGTCCCCACCTGCCGGAGTGGGTGGAAAAGCACCGCCACGACCTCGCGGTCGACGGTGCCATCTGGGAGGAGGGCGGCATCGACGCCCAAGGCCATCCGCTCATCACTCTCGGCGTGCGCGGGCTTCTCTACGTCGAGCTGCGGGTGCAGACGATCTCCCGAGACGCCCACTCGGGACAGGCCAACCTCCTGCCGAACGCCGTCTGGCGCCTGGTCTGGGCGCTGGCCAGCTTGAAGGGCGTGGACGAGCGCATCAACATCTCAGGCTTCTACGACGCGGTGCGCCACCCATCCCCCGTGGAGCGAGACCTGCTGGCCAAGCTGCCCAGCCAGGAGGAGAACATCAAGAAGGAGTACGGCATCGACCGCCTCCTGCTCGACCGGCGGGGCATCGACGTCGTGGCGGCGACGTTCGACCCTACCTGCAACATCGCCGGGATCGGCGGCGGCTACCAGGGACCGGGCTCGAAGACGGTGATCCCGTCGCGGGCGACGTGCAAGGTCGACTTCAGACTGGTGCCGGAGCAGGACCCGTACGACATCGAGACGAAGCTGCGGCGCCACCTCGACAAGGAGGGCTTCGAGGACGTCGAGATCGATGTGCTGGGCGCCGAGCGGCCCGGTCTGACCAAGCCGGACGCGGACCTCGTGCACTGGATGGCGGAGACGGGCGAGGCCGTGTACGGCAAGCAGGCCATGATCACGCCGCTGAGCGGCGGCACGACGCCCACGTTCCTGTTCACCGAGCACGGTGTGCCGGTGGTGGCGCCTGGCGTGGGTTGGGGCAACTTCAACCGAGCCCACAGCCCCAACGAGTTCATGCGGCTGCAGGATTTCGAAAACGCCATCCGGCACCTGGCGCGGCTCACGGTCCGGTTCGCCGAAGGCTAGCTCCAAAACAACCTGAGTCGGGCGGGCGAGATTCGAACTCGCGGTCTCCTGGTCCCAAACCAGGCGCTTTGCCGGGCTAAGCTACCGCCCGAAGGCGCGTATCAGGATAGCCAGCCGCTGGCGAGCAGAGCCCGAACCGCGGCGCCCCGATGACTCCAGCGGTGCTTCTCCTCCGGGTCCATCTCCCCGAACGTCTTCCCCGCCTCGGCCACATAGAAGACCGGGTCGTAGCCGAAGCCGACACCGCCCCGCCACTCAGGCACGATCTCACCCCGGCGCTCACCCGTCACTGACCGGGTGGTCTCTCCGGGTCGGGCCAGGGCGATCGTGCAGGTGAACCGCGCCCGCCAGGGCCGCGGGTAAGGCTCCAGGCGCCGCAACAGCTCCGCAGTCCGCTCCGGCTGCGTCTTGCCGAGGCGCGCCGAGTAAAGGCCCGGGAAGCCGTCGAGAGCCTCCACCTCGACGCCGCTGTCGTCGCCGACCGCCGGCGTACCTGTGGCGGCCATCGCCGCCTCCGCCTTGAGGGCGGCGTTTTCCAGGTAAGTCGAACCTGTCTCTTCGATGCCCGGCTCGAACGGCACGACCTCGAACCCGGCTGGTTCGAGCAGGTCGCGGTACTCGCGGAGCTTGCCCTGGTTGCCCGTCGCCACGACGAGCCGGCTCAGTCGAGCGACGCGAGAGCCTTTTTCTGGGCGGTGATCAGCTCGCCGATGCCTTTGCCGGCGAGCCGCACCATCGCGTCAAGCTCCTCTTTGCTGAAGGGCTGCCGCTCGGCCGTCGCCTGCAGCTCGATCAGCCGCAAGTCCTCGCCCATGACGCAGTTGAGGTCGGTCTCGGCCTGGAAATCCTCCGCGTAGTCGAGGTCCAACACCGGCGTGCCCTCAACGACACCGCAGCTGACCGCCGCGACGTGCTGCCTGACTGGTGAGGCGCCGCCCAACTGGCCGGCGGCCTGCATGCGGCCCAGGGCCTGGGCGAGGGCCACGAACGCCCCCGTGATCGAGGCGGTGCGGGTACCTCCGTCCGCCTGCAGCACGTCACAGTCGAGGGTGATCGTGCGCTCGCCGAGGCGGGACATGTCGACCCCCGCCCGGAGCGCCCGGCCGATCAGGCGCTGGATCTCGTGGGTGCGGCCGCCGAGCCGGCCCTGGATCGACTCCCGCATGCCGCGGTCGTGCGTCGCCCGCGGCAGCATCGAGTACTCGGCGGTGATCCAGCCGTGGCCCGTTCCGCGGCGGTGCGCGGGCACGCGGTCTTCGACGCTGGCGGTGACGTTGACGCGCGTGCGTCCCATCTCGATCACGCAGGAGCCCTCCGCGTACGCGTTGGTGCTCATCGTGATGCGGACCGGCCGGAGCTCGTCCGGCGCTCGCCCATCGTGCCTTTGCACGCTGCCGAGCTTACTTACCAAGGAGCTTCAAGAGCAGGGCTGTCGCTTCCCAGAACACGTAGAGGGGAACCCACATGAAGAGCGGCGTGATCGGGTCGACGCCAGGCGTCAGCAGGTTGGAGATCACGCCGAGCCCGATGATCCAGTAGAAGCGGTTGCGGTAAAGCCACTTCGACTTGATGACCCCGATCAGCCCGAGCACGAAGATCACGATCGGCAGCTCGAAGACGATGCCGAAGCCGACGACCAGCAGGAGGACGAAGCTGATGTATTCGTCGGCGACGCCGAGGTAGCTCAGATCGGGTGGCGCGAACCCGTTCAGGATCCGCAGGAAAAGCGGCAGGGAGAAGAGGGCGAAAGCCACCCCGATCGCGAAGAAGGCGATCGTGGCCAGGATCAAGGGGAGGATCAGCCGCTTTTCCTTCTGGTGCAGCCCGGGGCTGACGAACCACCAGAGCTGCTGGATCCAGACCGGGGCGGCGACCACGATCCCGACGAAGAGAGCGATCTTGAGACCGAGAGTGAGAGCGCCCGGGGGGCCCAGGTAGACGAGGTGCTTCACCGCGCCCCGCTGGATCAGGAATTCCAGGATCCGAGGCCAGAAGGCAAAGGCGATCGCGGTCCCCAACGCCCAGGCGATCATCGAGACGATGAGCACCCGCCGGAGGTCCTGGAGGTGCTCCAGGATGGTCATCCGGGCGTCGTCGAAGTCCTCTGGTGAGGATCCGGAGGGCCCGCGCTGGAGCACGCGGTCCAGGAGTGCCATCAGCCGGGGCGCCCGCTAAGCCTTGGGCTCGGGGTGCGCTTCCTTGATGGGTTCGGGGGCGGGGGTCGAAGCAGAAGGCGGAGGCGCCGGAGCCGGCGGCGGCTGCTCAGGCTCGGTCGACGTGGCTCGGGTGACCTCGTCTCGGAGCTCGCTCGTCGCCTTCCGAAACTCCTTGATGGCCTGGCCGACCGCCCCGCCGAGCTGGGGCAGTTTGCCCGGCCCGAAGATGATCAGGACGATCACCAGCAGGATGATGAACCACCAATGGCCTATGAACCCGGGCATGCGCGCAGTTTACCCCGACTCGTCTCCAGTCGGTCGCCCGCGAGCTTGGCGCCGTCGCTAGGACTGGAGCTTGACGTCGAAGCCCAAGACCCGGTCGGAGTCGTTGAGCTGGCCGACCAGCTCGAACCCGATCAGTGCCGTGCCGAACTGGTTGTAGACCACGCCACCGGGGCCGGACCCAGGCCAGGCGTCCTTCAGGAAGAAGAACTGGCTGCCGTTGACCGGTCCCGACGGATCCCTCGCCATTCCTACCGAACCCGGAGCCCAGGCACTGCTGTTCGCCTCGGGCGGCAGCGTATAGCCGGGCCCACCGGTCCCGTCCCCGCTGGGGTCGCCGCCCTGGATGATCCACTTCTCGATCCGCCAGAAGCCGAGCCCGTTGTAGTAGCCGTTGACGCCCAGGACTATGAAGTTGTTGACGGTTTGCGGCGCGTCCTTGGCGATCATCGAGATGCCGATCGTGCCGCGGGTGGTGTACAGGTTCGCCATGTAGGTCTTGTTGACGTCGATGCACATGGCCGGCGGCCCCGCGTAGAGGTGGGGACCGAGCTGGGCCGCCGTCTTGCACTTTGCGAAGGGCCCGGCGGGTTTGACTTCCACCGCTTTCCAGAGCCCAAAACCCAGCGCCATGAGAAGGGCGAGGATGACCGCCAGAGTGAGCAGGGCCGGGAGATCGGGCAGGCGCCAGGGCGCCTCGGCCTCCTGGACTTCCTGGGCGGGTCCCGGGCGGCGGCCGCGACGGCGAGACGTGCCGGACTGGCTGCTGGAGATGCTCATGCGGTGAAAAACGCGGCGATGGCGGAGGCCAGGCCGCGACTCGTGTACTCGCCGGCGATTATATCGACGCGCATCCCGAGCTGGCGGGCGGTGTCGGCCGTAACAGGCCCCATGCAGGCGACCTTGGTCTCTTCCAGGGCGCCCTTTAGACCCTCCCCGAAGGCAGACGCAAAGTTGACGGCGGTGGAGGAGCTGGTGAAGGTGACCACGTCGACCGGCTCGGCTTCGAAGAGCCGGCGCAGCGCCGGCGCGGCCGCCGCCGGGCAAGCCAGCTCGTAGACGAAGAGCAGTTCCACCTCAGCGCCGTGCTGGGCGAGCAGCGCCGGCAAGGCATCTCGGTTCTGCCGTGAGCGCGGCACCAGGATGCGGGCGCCGCGTAGATCCCAACCGCGCAGCGTCTCCACCAGCCCTTCAGCCGTGTATTCGCCGGAGACTCGGTCTGGGCGGAGGCCGTGCGACTCCAGCGAGCGGGCCGTCTCCGGGCCGATCGCGCAGAGCCGGCAATCACGCAGGCGGCGGGCGTCCTGCCCGAGCTCGAAGAGCATGTCGAAGAAAATCTCGACCGCGTTGGAGGAGGCGAACACCACCAGGCTCGTATCCGGCAGGCGTTCGATGGCCTCTCGCATATGCGCGTCGAGCCGGGTCGGGCGCACCTCGATGGTGGGAACGTCGACCACCCAGGCGCCGAGGTCGGAGAGCTGGCGGTGGAACTCCTCCGCCTGCTGGCGAGCGCGAGTGACCAGCACCCGGAAACCGTGGAGCGGCCGGCGGGCGAGCGTGTCGAGCCGGTCGCCCGATTCGACGCCGGGACCCACCACCAGGAGCACGTCGCCCTCGACTCCGGCGGCCGCCAGCCCGGCCAGATGGCGGAGCGGCGCCATCACCTTGCGCTGGCCGGGGCCGCCCGGGTTGAAGATGACGGCGGCGGCGACGTCGGGCGAATGCCCTTGCGCGAGCAGGTTACTGACGGATGCCTGCATCTCCCCGGCCGGAATTCTGAACGCACCGGTGGAGCCGTCAGCCGGGGTGAGCCCGATCACGCTCAGGGTGATGCCGCTGATCGCGGAGCCGGCCGACTCGTGCAGGATCCCAGGCACCACATCGAACTCGAGGCCGGCGTTGCTGAGCCTGCCGGCAAGCTCGGCCCCGGGCGAAAATACGAACGGGTCGCCGAAAAAGAGCACTGCCACGCGGTGCTCATGAGAGGCGAGATGCAAGATCTCGTCGTCGCTCTCATAGGGGCCGATCTGGGCTCCAGGGCGGGCGTGACCCAGGATCGCGGCGGCAACGCCCGGCGGGTGGCGGATCACGTCCGCGGCCCTGATCGATTCGGCGGCCTTCAAAGTCAGCAGATCCGGCGAACCGGGCCCGATCCCGACCAGGTGCACGCGATGGATCTTCACAGCTCCCGCCTGACCACGTATTCGGTCAGCTCCGCCAGCGCGTCACGAGACGGCCCCGCCGGCAGCGATTCGAGGCGGTCGCGGGCGGTCGCGGCCAGCCGGTCTGCTTCGGCCAGGGCCGCCGGCGGGCCGTTCGACCCGCGCACTCGGGCCACCACCTGCTCAACTTCCGCGCGCTCCAGGCGGCGTCCATCGGCCAGCAGATCGCCGATCGTCGCCGTGACACCCGCTTCCTCGAGCGCCAGCATCAGGGGAAGCGTGGCGTGGCCCTCGAGCAGGTCCTGTCCCGTCGGCTTGCCGAGGATGGCCTGGTCGGCGACGTAGTCGAGCACGTCGTCGGCGATCTGGAAGGCGAGGCCGAGCGAGGTGCCGTAGTGACGGAGGGCGGCCAGCTCCCGCTCGCCGAGCCCAGCCAGCAGACCACCGATCCAGCAACTCGACGCCAGGAGGGTCGCCGTCTTGGCCTCGATCCGAGCCAGGTATTCGGCGCGCGTTGGCCGGTAGCGGTAGCGATCGCGCTGCTGCCGGAGCTCGCCAAGGCAAATCCGCATCACCGCGCTGGCAAGCTCATGCACGGCCGCCGGCTGGCGAGTCAGGCTGGCGTGGCCGTAGGCCTTGGCAAAGTAGTAGTCGCCGACGACGATGGCCGGTGAATCGCCGAGAGTCGCTGCGACTGTCGGCCGGCCCCGTCGCACCTGGGCGTGGTCGATCACGTCGTCGTGGACCAGGGTCGCCGCGTGAACGAGCTCAACCGCGATGGCAGCCGCGGCAAGGGGCTCCGGGTCGTAGCGTCCGAGTCCGCCCGCGAGCAGCACCAGCGCCGGCCGCAGCCGCTTGCCGCCGGCCAGGAAGAGCTCTGACATGGGCGCCGACATCGCCTCGCCGTCCTCGCTTATCGACTTGTGAAGCAGCTCTTCGACCCGGGCCAGGTCTTCGGCGACCGGCCCGAAAGGCGCAGCCGTCATTTGGCTTCCCAGATATCCACCTCCGTCACCTCGGGCACCCGCTCGCCGAAGAGGATCTCCGCCACCTCGTTGAAGCGCTCCGGCACCGAGGTCACGACGATCTCGTGCTGAGGCCGGGCGCCGTCCGCCAGCAGGTTGGCGTGCTCGAGTTGGCGCCGCACCTTCTCGGCGGTGGTGCTGGCCGAATCGACGAGCTGGAAGCAGCCCGGGTAGATGCGGCCGATGGCCGGCTTCAGGAGCGGGTAGTGCGTGCACCCCAACACCAGGACGTCCGCTCCCAGCTTGACGATCTCGGCCAGGTCGCGTTCAAGGGCGACCTCAGCGCGCGGCGAGTCGGCGTCTCCCTGCTCCACGATGTCGACCAGCTCCGGGCAGGCCTTCTGGAAGACGCCCACCATCGGATCGATCTCCTTGATCGCGTGGAGATATTCCTGGCTGGCCGCCGTGCCCTCGGTCGAGATGACCCCGACCAGGCCCTTGCGGGTGGCTTCGACCGCGGCGTGCGCGCCGGGACCGATGACGCCGACGATGGGGACGTCGAAAGTCTCCCTGGCCTGGCTCAGGGCCGCGGCCGTGGCCGTGTTGCAGGCGATCACCACCAGCTTCACGTCGCGGCCCTGCAGGTAGCGAATGATGTCGAAAGCGAAGCCGCGGACCTCGGTCGGGTAACGCGGCCCGTAGGGAAAGTGCTTGAGGTCGCCCAGGTAGATGGTCGACTCGCTGGGCAGCCGATCGTGGATCTCGCGCAGCACGGTGAGGCCGCCCACACCGGAATCGAACACGCCGATAGGTCGGGAATCGGCCATGTCTTCGGCTTAGCTCAGTGGCGTGAGGCGGTAGCCGAGACCCGGCACGGCTTCCAGGGCAACCCCGGCGGCGTCGCGCGAGTTGAGCTTCCGGCGGAGCCGCTGCATGTGCGGGTCGACCGAGTGATAGTCGACATCGGCCAGGTAGCCCCACACCTTCTCCAGGAGCTGGGCCCGGGTCAGGACCCGCCCGGCGTTGGCGGCGAGCAGGGCGAGCAGGTTGAACTCGGTCATCGTGAGCGGGATCTCCTCATCGGAAACGCGAACCCGGCGGCTCTCGGTGTCGACCTGGACACCGCCCACAACCAGCAAGCCTTCGCGCCGGCTGGCAGAGGGGCTCTGGTCGGCGCGCCGCAGGTGAGCGCGCAGGCGGGCGGCCAGCTCGCGCGCGTCGAAGGGCTTCGTGATGTAGTCGTCGGCGCCCACCTCGAGGCCCACGACCATGTCCACTTTGGAGCTGCGGCCGGTGAGCATGATGACCGGGCAGAGGACCCCCTGGCGGCGGATCTCGCGGCAGACGTCCAGGCCACTGATGTCAGGAAGCACCCAGTCCAGCAAAACCAGGTCCGGCTCGCGCGAAACCGCCGCCCGGATCCCCTGCTGCCCGCTCGCGGACTCGATCACCTCGTAGCCCTCCCGACGCAGGATCTCGATGACCACCGTGCGGATCGCCGGTTCGTCCTCGATGAGAAGGACGCGCTTACGCGCCTGCGCGGCGGGCTGTGCTTCGGGCATTTGAGTCAGTGGCTGGTCAGGACCGGCCGGGCGGGGCGAAGCCGACAGTTCGCCGCTCCCGCTCCGGTTTGCGCGGCTTGCGCAGGACCAGCACTCGGCGTTCGCCAGCATCGACCACATCCACCAGGTGCCAGCCGTCGGCGGAGGCGGCTGTCAACCGTTCCCCCAGCGTCTTGCCGTCGGTGATCTCGGCCAGGCTCAGTGTCTCGGTGCGGAACTCCCATTCGCGGTCAGCGGTGCCGTTGCTGACCTGGGGCGTCGCAACCGCGCTGGCAGCGGCGTTCTGACCCGGCTCCTCGTCAGGGTCATCCGGCTCGTCCGGCTCGATTTCAGGCAGCTCGTCGGGATCGAGCACGTCTCGCCGATCAGGCATCTGCTCGATTCTAGTGGACCCATCCCGGCGGAAACCTCGCAGCCCGAAGGGGCTCCGCCCGGTCGTCCAGGCCGTCGGTGCCAAGGATGGGGTGGCGTGCTAGACAGCGCATCCGAAGATGCGCGACGACGCGCGCCGGGCCCCCAGACACCGGCATCAGCGCCCCGGGGGCGCCCGGCGGCCTGGGCGGCCGGATGCAGCGTTTTCGCCGGGATGGTTCCACCTAGAGGGGAGTCAGCGGGAATGATCTCCGGCCCTGCGGGGGTCGTATCCTTACCGACCGACCGATTTCGAGGCAAAGGAGGGCGCGGCCTTGAGCTTCAGCATCGACCGTTATAAGGAAGAGTCCAGGCGGCTGGACACCAGCGGTGTCGCCTGGGACGACATCCAGAAGTACCCCCTCTCTAAGGGCGACCTCTTCTGCCTGCACTACATGATGGACATCGAGAACCACACGTCTCTCTACCTCTCCCACCTGCTGGTGACGCGCGCGTGCATGAACCCGATACTGACCGCCTTCCTCTCTTGCTGGGTCTACGAAGAGCTCTGGCATGGCGAGAACCTCGGCAAGTTCCTGAAGTGCTACGGCGTGGAGTTCGACACCGATGAGCGGGTTGCCCAGATCCGGGCCGGCCTCGGGTTCCAGAACACCATGAGCATCTTCACGACCATGGTCGGGTCCTGGCTGCTGGAGGACTTCGCCGCGATCTACCTCTCGGTCGGCGCCATCAACGAGCTCAGCACGACGACCGGCTACGCCGCGCTGGCGCGCAAGTGCCACCACCCAGTTCTGGAGGATCTGCTCGGGCGCATCCAGAAGGACGAGCGGCGCCACTTCGCCTTCTACTACAACAGCGCCAAGCAATGGCTTGACGGCAACCGCCGGGCCCAGAAGCTAGACCGCTTCATCCTGGACAAGACCTGGGTGGTCGTCGGGAAAGGCGTCAAGAATCAGGAGGAGGTGGACGCCCTTGGCCTGTACCTGTTCGATGACGCGCCCGGCGCCGAGGCATTGCAGGGGATCGACGAGAAGATCGGCCGCCTGCCCGGCCTGGAGGGGATCCGGCTCATGACCAAAGCGCTCGACGAGGCTCGTGCCAACGCCGCGAAGGTGCCCGGCTGGGGATACCGCCTGATCGAGCAGGAGGCCTGGGCGGTCGGCGCGAAGAAGCTGCCGGCCGGGGCCCTCTTCGGCCACCACGTCGAAGTCGAGAGCAGCGATGAGGTGGGCGTAGCCGGCTAGCCTGTGCGAGCTAGAGCCGCTTGTCCTCGCGCTCGATCTTGAGCGCACACTCGATGCTGCAGTAAGCCCACATCCCGCGCAGTACCGCGCCGCCTTCGAGAGGCGTCGCGCAGAGAGCGCAGAACCTGGCACCAGGCCGCCTGTCGCCTGCCTGCACGAGGACGCTGTCGCCGCGGATGGAGGGCAGCCGGCGAGGGTCCTGATGCCAGCGAGAAGACGGGTCCGAGGCCATGGGCACACCACCCTGAACGCGTACTCCGCCCCCCTTTCGGCCTAGTAGCTTGGTGCCTGTCGAGGGGGGTGTCAAGACTGGCGTTCTGATGTGCCCCCGGTGGGAGTCGAACCCACACCTGGGCCGATTTTAAGTCGGCTGCCTCTGCCGGATTGGGCCACGGGGGCAGAGCGCAATCTAGCGCTATAAGAAGGTCTTTGACGCCTCGTCTAGCTTGGCGACCGCCTGCTCAGAGAGTTTCGCCTCCAGCGACTTGACGGTTTCGCGCAGCTGCTCCGGTCGCGAGGCGCCCACGATCGGACTTGTCACGGCGTCGCGGCTCAGGACCCACGCCAAGGCGGCTTGTGCGGGCGTCATCCCCTCCTGCTCGGCCACCTGCATCAGAGTCCCGACCACCGAGAACATCTCCTCCGACCAGTAGCGGCCCTGGTACATCTGGCCGTACTCGCCCCAGCCGAAGCGCGACTCGGGCGGCGGCTGCTGTCCGCGCTGGTACTTGCCGGTCAGCATCCCGGCGCCGAGAGGGTTGTAAGGCATGACGCCGATCCCGGCAGCTCTACAGAAGGGAAAGAGGTCCCGCTCGGGTTGGCGGAAAAGCAGGTTGTAGCGAGGCTGCAGCGCGCTGATGGCCGCCAGTCGGTGCTCACGCACGATGGCCTCGGCCAGACCCAGCTGCCAGGCTTCGAAGTTGGAGAGGCCGACGTAGTAGACCTTCCCGTCCTGGACCAGCCGGTCGAGCGCCTCGAGCGTTTCATCGACAGGCGTCGACTCGTCGGTGCGGTGCATGTAGTAGAGGTCGATCCGCTCCACGCCCAGCCGGCGCAGGCTCGCCTCACAAGCCTCGATGACGTGCTTGCGACCTCCGCCCTGATCGTTGGGCCCCGGGCCCATCGGATTGGTGAACTTGGTGGCCACGACGAACCGATCGCGCTTGCCGCGCAGCCAGCGGCCGACGATCTCCTCAGTGCGGCCGGCCGTCTTCAGGTCGGGTGGCACCGGGTAGACGTCGGCGGTGTCGAGGAAGTTGATGCCCAGCTCGGCCGCTGCATCGAGGACCAGGGCGCTCTGCACCTCGTCGCATTGGGCGCCGAAAACCATCGTGCCGAGGCAAAGTCGGCTCACCTTCAGTCCGGCCTGTCCGAGGTTGACGAACTCCATAGCCTGCAGCCCTTCGCCTCAAGATACGGACTCGGAGTGCACGTGAGCATGGACCGGTTTCAAGAGGCGGTGGAAGAGGCGATCGCCTCGATTCCGGAACCTTTTCTGCCGTACCTGGACAACACCCGGTTCGTCATCGAGCGGAGCTCGCCTGACGGCCTGCTCGGCCTTTATGAAGGCGCCACCGCGCTGGCCGCCGGTGAAGGGCTGCCGGAACGGGTGACCGTCTACAAGGAGCAGCACGAGCTGAGCTGCGATACCTGGGAGGAGTTAGTAGAAGAGGTGCGGCGCACCATCCTGCACGAGGTCGGGCACCATTTCGGGATGGAGGAGCCGGACCTCCCCTACTGACCGCCTAGCGCGCCCGAAGCTCCCAGAAAGACCGGTCCCAAAGGATCAGCGGGTCGCCCGTGCCGGCGCCGGCCGAGGTAACCACGCCCACCACGATGTCGTGATCTCCTGCCGGGTGCGCCGCGTCAAGCTTGCACTCGAACCAGGCGATCGCGCCTTCTACAAGCGGCAGGCCGTTTTCGCCGAGCCGGTGCGGGATCTCGCGCCAGCTTGGATCGACCTGCGGCGCCCGGCCGGCGAAGCGTTCCGCGATGAACTCCTGACGCGAGGACAGCAGGCTGACGTTGAAGATCCCCGCTTCAAGCACCGCGTCACGGGTGGCTGCAAACCTGTCCAGCGACACCAACACCTGCGGCGGCTCGATGGAGATGGCTGTGAACGTCGTCGCGGTGAGGCCCCGCCAGCGCTTGTCAGCGCCCGCGCTGACGACCACGACGCCAGCGGCGTGACGGGCCATGGTACTGCGGAAGAGCTCGGAATCCACTCCTCAGAGATCGACCAGGCGGGCCGCAAGCCTTGAGCGATGTTTCTGGCTCGGCTCCGGCCAGACCACCAGCATCAGCGCGACGAGCCAGCCGAGGCCAGACCAGCCCAGTGTCAGGTTGAGGTGGATGATCGTCCGACTGTCGGGCCCCGGCCGCAGCCAGGCGATGATCGCCGGCAGCAGGTAGAGCGCCTCTGCCAGGTAGAGGGTGACGAAAGCGGCGGCGGCTCCAAAGCCGGCCTGGTTCCAGGACAGGACTGCGGCTGCCAGCGGGAGGACGGCCAGCGCCCCCGCGAGGGCGGCGAAACGACGAGCGAGAGATCCCTTCAAGACTGCATCCATTTTCGCCGCCCGTGTGAGGCGGCGCGGGCTGCCACGTAACGTCGGCCCCGCCGAGAGGCCGTAGTGATAGCGTCTCGGCGTGTCCTTAGGCATCGTCTTCAAGGGCCCTGAGGGCGTCGTCCTGGCGGCAGACAGCAGGGTCACGCTGACCGCGAATCTTCCCAACAATGTCTTCCTGCCGGCCTACTTCGACAACGCCACCAAGCTCTTGAGAATCCGGGGCCAGGACTTCGCCGGCGTAGTCACCTACGGCCAGGGTGCGTTGGGCCAGGCCGAACCGCGAACGGCTCACAGCTACATCCCGGAGTTCGAGGCGGAGCTCGGGGCGGACAAAGTCGGGCGCCTGGGGATCAAATCCCTGGCCGACAGGCTGGGCCGGTTCTTCCTGGCCCGGTGGAAACAAGCGAAGATGCCTGCCGGCGCCGATCCGCTCTACTTCCTTGTCGCCGGGTTCGACCAGGACGCCACGTACGGGCGCGTCTTTCTCGTCGCCATACCCGGAGCGCCCGAGGCGGTGGAGCAGTCGCCGAACCTGTTCGGGATCGTTTACGGCGGTCAGACCGAGTACGTGCAGCGACTGCTGAACGGCTATGACGGCCGCCTGCCCGACATCGCGACCAAGGCGCTCAACCTGACCCCGGCTCAGAAGACGACCCTCGAACAGGCGCTGCCGCCGGAAGTCGGCATCCGCATCCCCTACCAGTTCCTACCGCTGCAGGACTGCATCGACCTTTCGATCTTCCTGATCAGGACGACGGTCTCCGCCCAGAGATGGACTGTCGGCATTCGCGGCGTGGGCGGCTTTATCGACGTCGCGACGATCACCAGGACGGAAGGCTTCGAGCCGGTGCAGGAAAAGCAGATCCGTGGCGAGCCGGGAGATTCAGCCTCTCGCTAGGACCGCAGGACGATTGGAGGCGACGGGCGGAATCGAACCGCCGGTGGAGGTTTTGCAGACCTCTGCCTTGCCACTTGGCTACGTCGCCCTAACCCGACGTCAGTTTACCGACGCTGTCAGGGGCGGCCTGAGCCGGTTTCTATACTTCGCATAGATGGGTGTCAGTACGATCAAGATGCCCCAGCTGGGTGAATCGGTCACCGAGGGCACCGTCGATCGCTGGCTCAAGAAGGAAGGCGAGTTCGTCAAGAAGGACGAGCCCCTCGTCGAGGTCGTGACCGACAAGGTCAACGCCGAGATCCCCTCCCCATTCGAAGGCAAGCTCCTCAAGATCAGCGTGCCAGAGGGCACGACAGTTGCGATCGGGATCGAGATCGCCCAGATCGAGACCGCCGGCGGCGACGGAGCGCCGGCTGCCGCCCCGACACCGGCCGAGGCGCCCACCGCGGCGGCGGCAACCCCGACGGTGGAGGTGCCCCGTCCGGCGGCACAGCCTGCCGGCGAGCGGCCCCGCTTCAGCCCCGCAGTCCGGCGGCTTGCAGAAGAGCACGGCATCGACCCGTCCACGATCTCCGGCACCGGGGAAAGCGGCCGCGTGACCCGCGACGACGTGCTCGCCTACGTGCAGCAGGGCGGTGCTCCCGCGGCGGCTGCCGAGCCCCCAGCAGCTGCGCCCGCGCCCGCCGCTCCGGCGCCGGCTGCTCCCGCCAAGGAGCCTGCCAAGCCGGCAGCTGCGGCTGCCCCTGCCCCGGCTGCACCGCAGCAGGCTCCCACCAAGGCCGGCGACCGTGAAGAGCTGGTCCGGATCAATGCCGTCCGGCGCCAAATCGCCGAGCACATGGTCCGCAGCGTCCAGACCTCACCCCACGTCTGGACGATGGTCGAGGTCGACATGACCGACCTGGTCCGCTACCGGGAGGCCGAGAAGGACGACTACCGGCAGCGTCACGGCTTGAACCTGACTTACCTGCCTTTCGTCGCGCAGATCCTTTGCGAGGCGCTGCACGAGTTCCCCTACTTGAACTCGAGCTGGACCGACGATGGCATCCTGCTCAAGCGCTACGTCAATCTCGGGATCGCCGTGGCAGTTCCGCCCGACGGCCTCATCGTGCCGGTCGTCAAGGACGCCGACCGCCTCGGGTTCACCGACCTGGTCAAGGCCATCACGGACGTGACAAACCGGGCTCGCCAGAAGCAGCTCAAGACGGATGACGTGCAGGGTGGCACCTTCACCTTGAACAACACCGGGGCCACCGGGTCGATAGCCTCGATGCCGATCATCAACCAGCCGCAGGCCGCCATCCTGACCACCGAATCGATCGTGCGGAGGCCCGTGGTGATCGGGGAAGGCATGACGATCCGGAGCATGATGAACCTGTGCATGAGCTTCGATCACCGGATCCTGGACGGCTACCAGGCGGGCCAGTTCGTGAACTGGATCAAGAAGCGACTCGAGGACTGGTCCCCGGCTTCGATCAAGCTGTGAGCGATCTCATCATGCCGACGCGGAAGATCCCCGAGTGGATCAAGGTCCGGGTCAGCGAAGGCGAGAACTACAAGGAGCTGAAGCAGCTGGTGCACGACCAGCGGCTGCACACCGTTTGCGAAGAGGCTCACTGCCCCAACATCTACGACTGCTGGAACCGGCGCACGGCCACCTTCATGATCCTTGGCGCGGTCTGCACCCGCGCCTGCCGCTTCTGTGCGGTCACCTCGGGCCGGCCCACTGAGTTCGACATCACCGAGCCACTTCGCGTCGCTGAATCGGTGGCCAGGCTGGGCCTGCGTCACGCGGTGATCACTTCAGTCGACCGCGACGATCTCCGCGATGGCGGCGCAGAGATTTTCGCCCGCACCATCCGGGCCATCCGGCGGCGCAGTCCCGACACCAGCGTGGAGGTTCTGACTCCCGACTTCCAGGGAGACCATGACGCGGTGCGCACTGTCGTCGAGGCCGGTCCCGACATCTTCAACCACAACACCGAGACGGTGCCCCGTCTCTATGCCCGGATTCGGCCCAAAGCGGTCTACGCCAACAGCCTGGGAATCCTGCGTCACGTCAAGCAGCTGCGGCCCGACCTGGTCACCAAGTCCGGTGTCATGGTCGGGCTCGGTGAGACGAGAGATGAGCTGCTCCAGGTCTTCCGCAACATGCGCGAGCACCGCGTCGACGTGCTGACCGTCGGCCAATATCTGCGGCCCTCGAAAAAGCATGCCGAAGTCCTCCGCTACTACCCGCCCGCGGAGTTCGACGAGCTCAAATCCGAGGCTCTTCAGATGGGCTTCGCGCACGTCGAAGCGGGCGCTTTGGTCCGCTCCTCCTACCACGCTGATGAGCAAATCCCCGCTGGTCGTCAGAGACTGCTGGCTGGGTAGGGTTCCCTACCTGGACGCCTGGGACCTCCAGCGCGAGCTGGTCGAGGGCGTCAAAGCGGGGACAGCACCAGACACCCTCCTCCTGCTGGAGCACCCGCACGTCTTCACTCTCGGGCGGCGGGGCACTGTGGATCATGTCCTCTGGGATGAGACCGAGCGCCGTCGCCGCGAGGTCGAGCTCGTCTGGAGCGACCGCGGCGGCGACGCGACCTACCACGGCCCCGGCCAGCTGGTCGGTTATCCGGTCCTCGACCTCGACCGGATGGGTGGCGACCTGCTCACCTACCTGCGCGGGCTGGAGGACTCGCTGATCGCCTATCTGGCGGAGCTCGGCATCAAGGGGGGCCCGGTCCCGGGCCTGACCGGGGTCTGGGCCGGGGACGCCAAGGTGGCCGCGATCGGCGTGAAGCTGACCGGACGCGTGCTGAGTCACGGATTCGCTCTCAACCTGACAACCGACCTCGCCTACTTCGATGGCATCGTGCCGTGTGGGCTGCCCGACAAGAAGACCACGTCGGTCGAGCGGCTGACCGGTCGCCGCGTGGCCGTCCAGGAGGCGGCCCAGTCTTACGCGCGCCACTTTGAGAGCGCGTTCGGGGTCGAACTCAGAGCCGACGAGGCCCCGGCGCCGATAACCGCGTAGCGATCGCCTGCCTAGCCACCTCGGCGGCGGGCTGCTTCTCGTCATTGCATGCAGGAGGGGCGGCCCTTTCGCGCGCGCACGCGCGCGCGGAACTCGGCCGCGAATTTGCTAGAATCTATGCGTTGCACTGCCGCCGGCCCTCCCGCCTGCTGGGATGGGGCCGGTTTCATTTGGAAGGTGTCTAAGCATGAGCATCACTGAACTAGTCCCTCTCGCCACGATCGTCCCGCCCGCCAACCACGAGGTCGGCGGCGGATTCGATGCCGTGGTCGACGGCGAGCCGGTCCGAGTCCGGGCAGTGCTGGAGCGAACTGTCGTCGTCGAGCACCCCGGCAGCGGAGACCGGAGCGTCGTCCGCAAGGACCTTTGCATGGTCAATCCGGAGGCCGTCGCCTTCGTGCCCGGCAACCCCAGCGCCGGGGTCGGGCCGCGACAGTGGCGCCGTCTGCCGGGGAAGCCGCCCGCCGCCCAGTAGCCTCCGCGCGTCGTCTGGTAACTTTGCGATAGGCTAGGCTTACAATGGCTCGCCGCCGAAGTCGCTATCATATTTAGTGATAGTGGTCGGAGCAGCCAGGGGCCGCCGACAGTTACCCTCCTTCCGCCTCCTGGCTGTCTGGATCGCGCTTCTCGCCCTCGCTCAGATCTGCGATGTCATCACAACCGGCGCCGACATGGCGCGCGGTGGCGTGGAGGGCAACGCGCTCGTCGGGACGCTGCTCGGGATGGGCGGCCTGGGGTTGGTTTTCGTTCTCAAGCTGGCGCTGGTTGGCGCGATGGCGATCGTGAGCCTTCTAGTGCAGTTTTACGCGATGCGCAATCCAGGCCGCGCCTCGCAGCAGGCCTATCACTTCGTCTGGCGGGCGCTCCAGGTCTCGGTGGTCGGCCTGCTGGTCGTGGCCGTCCACAACACAGCCCTCCTGGCCGTCATCAACGACTGACCCGTCGGGGTCGATGCGCGAGTAGCGCGTGGACGTCCTCGAGCGTCGAAGGAGGCAATTTCCTCAAATAGCCTTGGCCAGCGTGGCGGCGGGCGTAACAGCGATCGGGATGGGAGCCTTTCAGATCCTATGGTTGGGCCCCTTGTGGCTAGGAATCTTTAGCCTCTTTGTCGGTATCCAGTCGTTTTGTCTGATCCCCTACTGGTGGATTCGCTACGTGCGCCGCCGCTAGACAGAATGCTCAAAGTCACCGTCTTTTCCGCCGTCTGCATCGTCATCGGATTGCTCTCAATCCTCTTTGCCGAGCGCTACGCGCGCTTCCGCCGAGAGTATCCGGAAGGACCAAACGCCCCGACTTGGGCCTGGGGCAGTCTGTGGCCGCTCAGCGTGGCGCAGGTCCGCGTGGCGGGTTTCGTGATGGTCGCTTTCGGCCTGGCGACTCTGTGGTTTGGGACCAGGTATTGATGACATGTCGGCGACGCGATGCACCGCCGGAGCCTCGGTGACGGGGCGCAGCTGGCGCCGGATTAGAGTGTTGGTATGGCCATCGAACCCTCACGTCGTCGGGGTAGGCACACTCGCTTAGGCAGATTCAGCCTCGGCGCGGCCTGTCTGGCGGCGGCCGCACTCGGCTTGCAATTTCTGGCGCCCTTTTTGATGCTGCGAGTCAATTGGCAACCTGGTACGCCGCCGCCAATCTCATTCATGCTGCTGGCGCTCGTGCCGCTTGTGATTCCGTCGGCGGCTGTGGCTGCGATTGTGTCTGGTCACATATCCCATCGCGAGAATCCTTCAGACGCCGCCCTGGCCGGGCTCATCATCGGCTACTTGGTGCTTGCCGTATTCATGGGCTTCATTGTTCTCGCCATGATCACGGTCTTTTTGGCTGAGCGCGGGCGCTTACCGTTCCATCAGTAGCGCTATCACAGGGTGGGTCAGGTCGCAGGCGAACGGGCCAAGGAGTCCCGACCAAGGGCCGCCGGAGGTGGTGCCGAGGCCCAGATTTGAACTGGGGACACCTTGATTTTCAGTCAAGTGCTCTACCGAACTGAGCTACCTCGGCACGGGTCGTAATTCTACAAAGGGCACTCAGAGCTCCGACCGTAGCCAGCGGTCCCAGAGACCTTGAGCCACCCAGCGCCCTTCACGCTGCACGCCGAACCGTGCGAAGTAGCGGCAGACGTTCTCCAGGTCGCGTGTGAGCAGCCGTTGGGCGCTGTGATTGAAGCGCGGATCAACCATCTGGGGGAGGTCGATCACGGTGAGGCCGCCCTGCCAGAAGAGGACGTTGTACTCGGAGAGGTCACCGTGGACCAGGTTCTCCCGCAGAAAGAGCTCGACCTGGCCGACCAGGACATCCAGAAGAGCGGCCGCATCGTCGTGTGAGGGCCTGACCTCACGAAGGTGCGGGGCCGCGCCGCTCTCGTCCCCAATCCACTCCAGCAGCACCGCACTCTCGCCGCGCGCAACCGGTCGCGGCACCCGCGCGCCGGCTGCGTGGAGGACCTTCAGATTCTCGTACTCCTGAAAGAGCCATTGGCCGAAGAGGACCTCGCGGCCCCAGCCGGTCTTCTTCGCTACAGCCCGCCGGTCACGTTCTTTAAGGACCGCCATGCGGCCCTCGCGATACATTGCGTCGTTCCGGAAAGACCTTTCCTCGCGAGGCCGGTAGACCTTCGCCGCGAAGAACTCGCCTCCGGTCCAGGGCCGGGCGCGGCACATGTAGACCGTGGCCTCTTTCCCGCTCTTGACTTGCCGGATGACGCTTTCGATGAGCCCCTCGTCGAAGAAGGGCTCCAGGGCTTCGATTCGCAACTGAAATGCATTCCTCCGAAATGAAAAAGAGCCGCTCGAAGAGCGGCCTCCATCGCGAAGGAAAAAGAGTTACGAAAGCCTGGCTAGGGTCCGCTCTCCGGAAACAAGGCGCGCGAAACCATTCGGGTCTCCAAGGCGCACCTCCTTTGAGCTACAGGACCTGCCGGCGACCGGCCAAACCTAGCACATTGGTGGGCGGTGAGAGGATCGAACTCCCGACCTCCTCGGTGTAAGCGAGGCGCTCTAAACCGGCTGAGCTAACCGCCCGCAACGCTGGCCGGCAACAGTCTACCCAGCCGCCCGGCTGGGCACGACCGCCGCCGAGTGCTCGAGGAGACTGAGGGCCGCGTTGAGCTGGCTGTCGGCCGCGTGGCCGGCCCCCGGCCGGGCCACGTCGTACATCTGGTCGGGTGCCGGTAGCGGGACCTCGTCGGTCGGGTGCAGGCCCACCCTGTCGACCGAGGTGCCGTCGGGCAAGTACCAGCGCTTGATAGTGATGTGGAGGTCCGATCCGTCCGGGAGCGGGAAGTCCTGCTGGACCGAGCCCTTGCCGTAAGTGACCGTGCCGACCAGCGGCGCCTTGCGGCGGACGGAAAGCGAGCCGGAGACGATCTCTGCCGCCGACGCGGTGTTGGAGTTGACGAGGACGACTACCGGGGTGGCGGCGGCCGGGTGGTCGCCGTTGACGTCGTGCCGCTCGACGTTGCCGTTGCGGTCGCGCAGCTCGAAAGCCTCTCCAGATGCGACGAACTGGCTGACCACGTTCTGGGCCGCGTCGATAAAGCCGCCACCGTCGTCGCGGAGGTCGACGACCACGCCGCCCGATCCGGCCAGGCCGGCCTTCAAGAGGCGATCGAAGTCGCTGCCGGTGGACTCGCCAAAACTGTAGATCCGGATGTAGAGCATGCCGTCCTCGAGCTTCGTCGAGCGTACCGAAGGGATCACGACATTGCCGCGGGTGACTTTGAAGTCCTGGACCTGGCCGTTGCGCCGCACGGTCAGCACCACGGGAGACCCGGCCGGGCCCCGGATCAGGAGCGTGGCCTGGTCGGAGTTGATGTTGTGCAGGTCATGCCCGTCCGCCTTGAGGAGAACGTCGCCAGCCTTGAGGCCGGCCTTGTCGGCCGGCGAGTCGACGAAGACGGTGATGACTGTCGGATATTCAGCCTGGTACCCGACCTCGATCCCGATGCCGACGTAGCGCCCCGCGTAGGTGTTGAGCTGCCGCTGGTACTCCGTTGGGTCGAGGTAGTAGGAGAAGGGGTCGTTAAGCCCCTGGACCAGGCCCTTGATCGTGCCCTGCGAGAGCTTGGCGTAATCGAACCGGGGGTCGTAGTAGTTGGTCTGCAGCACCCGCAGGGCCCGGTCCAGCGTCTGCTGGTCAAGCTTGCCCTTGGCCGGCTGCGAGTACCCGAGAGCGGGCACGTCCGCCGGGTAGATCTGGTCGAGGTAGATTCCTCCCAAGAGGCCGATCGCCGCCCCGATCAGCAGCCCCGCGGCGAGCTGCCAGACGCGCCGGCCGGCGCCTAGCAACCCAGGTAGGCGCAGGGGTCTACGTAGTTGCCGTTGTAGCGGATCTCGAAGTGGAGATGAGGGCCGGTCGAGTTGCCGGAGCTGCCCTCATAGCCGATGACCTGGCCCCTGTACACGACCTGTCCAGTATGTATGCCCGGCGCGAAGCCGCTCATATGACCGTAGAGGGTGGCGTACCCGTTGCCGTGGTCGATGACACCGTAGATGCCATATCCGCAGCAGGTGTAGTAGGCGCCGATGACACCGCTGTCGGCAGCGTAGATCTCGCTCCCGTACGGCTCGCCGATGTCGATGCCGGTGTGGAAATGCCTGGTCGGGCAGGAAGGCCAGTAGATCTCGAACGGGTAGGGGCTGCAGCCGAAGCCCTGGGTCAGCCAGTGGGGCACCAGCGGCCAGACGAACTGCCCGGTTCCACCGCCGGCGTTTGCGATCTCGGCCGCGTAGGCCTGCTGGAGCATGTTGACCTGGTCCGCGATGGCGGCGATCGCCCTGGCCATCTCGTCCGCCTGCTGCTTGTACTGGGCCTCCAGCTGGGCCAGGTAGGTGTATGCGGCCTGCTGCTGGATGCGGGTCACCTCCAGGCTCGCCTCCTGCGCCTTCTGCTGGGTGAGCAGGTCGTTCTCCTGGTTGCGCTGGCCGGCGAGCCGGTCCTTCAGCTCACCGATGTGGGCCTTCTCGATCCGCAGCCCGTCGAGGAGCGTGCGATCGGCGTGGATGATCTCCTGCGCCATCAGGACCCGGTCGATCAGCTGGTTGAAGTTCTGCGCGGTCAGGACAAGGGCCATGTAGTTGACAGTGCCGTGCTTGGCGATCGACCGGGCGCGCTGGCCGAAGAGCTCCTCCCGCACGTCGAGGTGCGCTTGGCGGCGCGTGATATCGGCCAGGGTCGCCCGGATCTTGGCATCGAGAACGTTGATCTGCACGACCGTGGTGGCGATGGTCGCTTGTTGGGCCGAGATCTGATTGTTCAGCTGCCCGATGTACGCGTAGAGCGCCTTCATCTTCTTCTGGACGTCGTTGATGTTGCTCTGGATCTGTGCCAGCCGGGCCTCATCCGCCGCTTGCTGGTTCATGGACTGGACCAGCTGTTCGCAGATCGCGTCGCCCGGCGCGCAGTTGGGTGGCGGGTCGGCCCGAACCACCGCCGACGGCACCAGCGCCGCCAGCAGCGCGACGGCCGACGCGAGGGCCGCGAGCCTGGCGCGCATCAAACTCGTACGAACCGGCGCACGCCGATGTAGCTGCCGAGCGCGCCGAGCAGCGCCCCGGCGACCAGCACGTCGCGGGCCAGCTCACCGACGAAGGCGGGATCGTACCCGAGCGGCACGAAGAAGAGGTCGGAGTGGAAGCGGTCGACGAAAGGCCGGTAGGCGAGCAGGAGACCGCCCAGGGCGAGCCCGCCCGCCAAGACACCGGTCAGGATGCCTTCCAGCACGAACGGGCCGCGCACGAACCACTCGGTGGCGCCCACGAGCTTCATCACCTCGATCTCGTGGCGGCGATGGTAGACCGCGGTCCGGATCGTGTTCATGACGATGAAGATTGAGATCAGGAGCAGCACAAAAAGGATCACGACGCCCGCCAGGTTGAGCCAGGCCGAGAGCCGGAGCATGCGGGCGATGAACTCGCCCTGGTAGTCGGTCGGGTCGTTGCGGTCGGCGCCCCGCCACTGCCGGGCCAGGGCGTCGATGGCAGCCACGTCGGCTAGCTTGCCAACCCGCACCTCGAGCTTTGCCGCGAGCGGGTTGCCCTCGATCTGGCGGGCGATGTCGGCGTTGACCGGGTCGGCCTGGAAGCGTGCCAGCGCTTCGTCCTTGCTCAGGTAGCTGACGCCAACGACCCGCGGATCGCTGCGCAGCTGGTCCTCGAAGTCGGTGACGGTCGTCAGGGGCGTGTCGTCGGCGACGCTGATGCTGATCACACTGACGCGCGCCCGGTACTGGTCCAGGACGCCGGCCAGCGTGTGCCCGACCAGCAGGTTGATGCCGGCCATGGTCAGGATCAGCGTGACCGTAGCCGTCGCCGCCAGGCTTACAGCGGCGCTCCGCCAGAAGCTCTGCCAGGCGGAGTTAAGCGCGAAGAGCAGATGCCGCCAGAGCTTCATGGTATCCACCGGCCCGGTCGTCCCGAACCACCTGGCCGCCGTCGATCGCCACGACCCTGCGGCGGAGGACGTCGACGATGTCGCGATTGTGCGTCGCCATCAGTACTGTCGAGCCGCGCTGGTTGATCTGCAGGAAAAGCTGCATGATCTCCCATCCCGTGGCCGGGTCGAGATTCCCGGTCGGCTCGTCGGCCACGATCAGACGCGGGGAGTGAACGAGAGCCCGGGCGATGGCCACGCGCTGCTGCTCACCACCTGACATCTCACGGGGGTAGGTGTCGTGCTTGTTTGACAGACCGACGACCTCAAGCGCGTCCTTGGAACGGGCCTGAACGACCCGGCCCGCCTCGCCCAACACCCGCAGCGCGAAAGCCACGTTCTCAAAAGCGGTCAGCCGAGGCAGCAGCTTGAAGTCCTGGAAGACCAGCCCGACCTTGCGGCGATAGCTCGGCAGGTGGCGCCGCTTCATGCGACCCAGCTCCTGCCCGTCGACGAAGATCTTTCCCTTCGTCGGCTTCTCCTCACGTACAAGCAGACGGATGAGCGTGGATTTCCCGGCGCCCGAGGCGCCGACCAGGAACAGGAAATCTCCCTCGGGGACGGTCAGCTCGACGTCGCGTAGAGCCTCGGTTCCGTTGGCGTACCGCTTCCAGACGTGCTGGAGGCTGATGAGGGGCCGTTGCGAGAAATCGGCTGTTAAAACCATGGTGGTTCGTTATGCGGGAACGTTGCGAGACGCGTGCCCGGAGCTGGCCGGCTACGGAGTATAGCCAGCTAGCCGGATACGGTCAAACTGGGCCCCACCCGCACCCTAAGATTGGCGCCGCATGTATCGCTGGGTGCTCCTGACGCACATCTGGAGTGTGTTCGGCTTCCTCTTTGCGCACGGCGGTTCGGTGTTCGCCGCCCTACAGCTGCGAAAGGAGCGCCGCCCAGAGCCGGCGCGCGCCCTGCTCAGGCTGTCAGAGATCTCTGTCAACGCTTCGATCCCCTTTTTGCTGCTCCTCACAGCCAGCGGTATCGCTCTGGGCTTCATGGGGAGCTGGTGGAGCCATCGCTGGGTCTGGGCTTCGATCGCGGTGTTCCTGTTGGTATCGATAGTCATGGGCGTCTTAGGTGGCTACCGTCGCGTCCGGGGGCTGGATCCGGCGACGCCTGAGGAATTCTCGCGAGCACTCGACGCCTTGCACCCCAACCTGCTGCTGGCGGTCGGCGTCGCCGGCCTCGTGATCCTCGTCTGGCTGATGTATTTCAAGCCGTTCTGAGCGCATCGAGGGCGGCCACCGCCTGATCCAGCCGCTCGCGCGGGAGGCGGCCGCTGAGCACCGCCGCTTTGATCGCGTCGAAGACAGCATCGGCGACGCCGAGGTTGTGCGCGATCATCACCAGGTCGCCGCCATTGAGGAGGAAGTCGATGGCCGCCTCCGGCGTCGGCACGCTGTCGGTGACCGCCTTCATCTCGAGGTCGTCGGAGATGATCGGGCCCTGGAACCCGACGTCCTGGCGTAGCCGCTGGACTGTCACCGGAGAGAGGCTGGAAGGCCCGCCGGAACTCAGCGCCGGCACGCTCAGGTGACCCAACATCACGAAGTCGACGCCATGCGCCACCGCCGCCTTGAACGGCGGCCAGTCCCGCGCTTGTAGCGTCGCCAGGTCCGCTGCGACGGACGGCAGCTCTTCGTGGGAGTTGCCATTCGCGCTGCCGTGGCCGGGGAAATGCTTGGCGGCAGCCAGCTCGTGACCGGCGTGGATTCCGTCCACCGCCGCGCCGACGGCCTGGCTCACCGCGGCCGGGTCGGTGCCATAGCAGCGACCCCACATGTAGGAAGCCGGCCCCGGGCAGACGTCGGCGACCGGGCCGAGATCGACGTCGAAGCCCACGGCTCGGAGGGCCGCCGCCATGCGGGTCGAGCCAGGCCCGTCGACCGGCATGGCGAGGCACGGCACCTCGGCAAGGGCGACGCAGATCTGGCCGCCCTCCTGGTCGGTGGCTGCCAGGAGGCGCCGACCCTGGGCCGCCCGGACCCGGCTGATCAGGTCGCTCATCGCCGCCCCGCTGGTCGCGTTGGCGTTCAGGTTGACGACCAGGAGCCCGCCAAACCGCCGCTGCCGCCAGTCCGCCAGCACCGCGTCGGTGAGCGGGCCCTGGAAGCCCGCCATGATCACCGCTCCCACCTCTTCATCGAGGCTCAGAGCTGCGGCGGTGGCCGGAGCCTGCTGCGCGGCGATGGAAGGACTCGGTCGGGGGACGGCAGGCTGCTCTCCGCAGGCAACCGCGATCAGAATTACGGCCGCGGCGAGCCTACGCATTAGCGCGAAGAACCGATGCCGGCTCCGCCACCGTTCTGCGAGAGCTTCCAGCGCAGCCAGGCTTCGATGAAGGGGTCAATCTCGCCACCGTTAAGCACCGCTTCAACGTTGCCGGTTTCGTAACCGGTACGAACGTCCTTTACCAACGTGTAGGGCTGCAGCACGTAGTTGCGGATCTGGGACCCGAACTCGGCCGGCATCTGCGCTCCTTTGAGCACCTCGCGCTGCTTGACCGCCTCCTCCTGCTGGCGCTCGAAGAGGCGGCCGCGAAGCATCTTCATCGCGAGCTCCCGGTTCTTCAGCTGTGAGCGCTCGTTCTGGCAGGTGACGACGATCCCGGTCGGCAGATGGGTGATGCGGACCGCCGACTCCGTTTTGTTGACGTGCTGGCCGCCCGCCCCGGTCGAGCGGTAGGTGTCGATCCTCAGGTCCTCAGGGTCGATCTTGATCTCGGCGTCCGTCTCCTCCAGCTCGGGCATGACCTCAACCAGCGCGAAAGAGGTGTGCCGGCGGTGATTCTGGTCGAAGGGCGAGATTCGCACCAGGCGGTGGACGCCATGCTCGGACCGGAGCAGGCCGTACGCTCGGGGGCCGGCGATCAGAAGAGACGCCCCTTTCAGGCCCGCCTCCTCGCCCGGCGTGGCCTCCAGCACCTCGGTCTTGAAACGGCGCCGCTCAGCCCACTTGAGGTACATGCGCATCAGCATCTCCACCCAGTCCTGGGCATCGATGCCGCCTGCCCCCGCGCTGATCGAGAGGATCGCATTGTGAGAGGAATAAGGATCGGTGAAGAGGAGGTCGAGCTCGAGCGCCCGGAGCTGGCTTTCGATCTCCGCCCGCTCGCGCTCCAGCTGGGTCACCAGCTCGGGATCTTCGAGCCCGGTCAGCTCGACCAGGTCGCGGGCCCTGGCCTCCAGGCGCGCCCAACGGGCGACCTCTTCGCGGAGCTCCGACGCCTCCCGCCCGTAGCGAGCGGCCTGCGCCGGGTCGTCCCAGATCCCGGGCTGGGCTAGAAGGCTCTCCAGCTCGGCGGCGCGGGCGGCCTTGGCGGGCAGGTCAAAGGTGCTCCTTCATCTGGAGGATGCGTTGCAGCAGCTCTTGCGGCGTGGATTCAGCGTCCATGGCACTTCTTGTATTTGCGGCCCGACCCGCAGGGGCAGGGATCGTTGCGGCCGATCTTACCCGCCGGGACCGCGGCGGCGGACCCGCCGCCATTGCCGCCTCTCCCGATCGGCCCGTCGCCTCCGCCTCGGTTCGGGATGCCCTTCGGCGCGGCGACCGGCGGGGGCGGCTCCTGCATCACCTGGACGCGGAACATGTTCGCGACGATGTCCGCCTGGATCGACTCGGTCAGCTCGCGGAACATCGTGAAGGCCTCGTTCTTGTACTCGACCAGCGGGTCGCGCTGGCCGTAGGCGCGGAGCCCGATGCCTTCCCGGAACTGCTCCATCTGCGTCAGGTAGTCGACCCACTTGCCGTCGATGGTGCGGAGCATCACGTAGCGCTCGACCTGGCGCATGACCTCGGTCCCGATCTGCTCTTCTTTCGCCTGGTACGCGGCCACAGCAGAGTCCAGGAGCGTCGCCGCCAGCGCTTCGCGGCCCCGGCCCAGCACCTCGGGCTCGATCGACTGCCCGGGCGGGATCGGGAAGTAGAGCGACAGGTAGCTGACAAGGCCCTCGACATCCCAGTTCTCGGCGTGGCGGCCCTGGCAGTGGACCTCGATCCCCTTCTCGATCAGCTCCCGGATGTACGCCTCGACGTTGGAGCGCGTGTCGGCGCCTTCCAGGATCTTGCGGCGCTCGCCGTAGATGATCTCGCGCTGCTTATTCATGACGTCGTCGTATTCGACGACGTGCTTGCGAGCGTCGAAGTTGAAGCCCTCGACTTTCTTCTGGGCGCTCTCGATCGAGCGGGCCACCCACGGGTGCTCGATCGGCTCCACTTCGAGCCGCTCCATCATCGATCCGATGCGGTCGGCGGCCGGCCCGAACTTCTTCATCAGGTCGTCCTCGAGAGAGATGAAGAAGCGCGACGAGCCCGGGTCGCCCTGGCGGCCCGACCGGCCGCGGAGCTGGTTGTCGATCCGACGTGACTCGTGGCGTTCGGTGCCGATGATGTGCAGCCCGCCGACCTCGCGGACTCCCTCGCCGAGAACGATGTCGGTGCCGCGGCCGGCCATGTTGGTCGCGATCATCACGGCGCCCTTCTGGCCCGCGCCGGCCACGATCGCGGCCTCCCGTTCGTGCTGCTTCGCGTTGAGGACCGCGTGGGGCACCCCCCGCTTCTCCAGCATCCGGGCCAGGCGCTCCGACTTCTCGACGGAGACCGTGCCCACCAGCACCGGCCGACCCTCCTTGTTCAGATCCAGGATCTCGTCGATGACAGCCTCGAACTTGGACTCCTCGGTGCGGTAGATGACGTCGGGATAATCGCCCCGGACCATGGGCTTGTTGGTCGGGATGATGGCGACTTCAAGCCCGTAGATCTTGTGGAACTCCTCGGCTTCGGTGAGCGCCGTGCCGGTCATGCCGGCCAGCTTCTCGTAGAGCCGGAAGTAGTTCTGGAGCGTGATGGTCGCCATCGTTTTCTGCTCCTGCTCGACCTTCAGGCCTTCTTTTGCCTCGACCGCCTGGTGGAGCCCGTCCGACCAGCGCCGGCCTGGCATCAGGCGGCCGGTGAACTCGTCGACGATGACGACCTTGGCGTCCTTGACGAGATAGTCGCGGTCCCGCAGGTAGAGCGCCTTCGCCTTCAGCGCCTGGTTGATCTGGTGGGCCTCGACGACGTGCTCGAGGTCGTAGATGTTGGGGACGCCGCTCCAGCGCTCCATCTTGGCGATGCCTTCCTCGGTCAACGAGGCGGAGCGGTGCTTCAGCTCGACCGTATAGTCCTCCTCCTCCTGGAGGCGGGCCGCCAGGCGCGCGTACTGGTAGTACTTATCGGTCGAGTCTTCGCCTTGCCCGGAGATGATCAGCGGCGTCCTCGCCTCGTCGATCAGGATCGAGTCGACCTCGTCGACGATCGCGTAGCTGAGCTCGCGCTGCACGCACATGGCCAGGTCTCCCGCCATGTTGTCGCGGAGATAGTCGAAGCCGAACTCGTTGTTGGTTCCGTAAGTGATGTCGGCCCGGTAAGCCTCGGTCCGGCTGACGGGGCGGAAGTGCTGGAGCCTGCTGTCGGAGTGCGTCTCGTCCAGGTAGTCGGGGTCGTAGAGGACCGAGGTCTCGTGCGCGATCACGCCCACCGAGAGTCCGAGCCGGTGGAAGAGCGGACCCATCCAGCCGGCGTCGCGGCGGGCGAGGTAGTCGTTGACAGTGACCAGGTGCGCGCCTTTGCCTTTGAGTGCATTCAGGTAGAGCGGCAGGCTGGCGACGAGCGTCTTGCCTTCGCCGGTCTTCATCTCGGCGATCTTTCCGTGGTGCAGGACGATCCCGCCCACCAGCTGGACGTCGAAATGCCGCAGGCCGATTGTCCGGCGAGCCGCCTCTCGGACCAGCGCGAAGCCCTCGATCAGGAGGTCGTCGAGGTCCTCCCCCGCCTCGGCCCGCTGGCGGAGCTCGTCCGAGCGGGTGCGCAGCGCGGCGTCGTCGAGGGACTCCAGCTCGGGCTCCAGCTCGCCGATCTGGCTGGCGACCTGGAGGTGCTGCCTGACCTCCCGCTCATTCGGGTCGATCAGTCTTGTCAGGAACGCCAAGCGGTTTCTTCCTTTCTCCTCATGTGACGATTGGCTCGATGACGGCCAGCGAGTCATCCGCCCGGCGGTAGATCACGTTGACCTCCCCGGTGTCCTCGTTCAAGAAGACGTGGAAAAGGTGCCCGTTCGCGTCGAGCGCCTTGGCCGCCTCAGCGAGCGATTCGGGCCGCACCCTCTGTCTTACCCGCTCGGGCTCGTCCTGAATCGGGGGCGGCGGGCCCTCGTCCTCCGTGGTGGCAAGGCGCGCGGGGGTTCGGTTTCGGTGCCGGTCGACGATCCGATCCTTCAGCTTCACGACCTGGCGGTCGACCTTCTCCAGGGCCAGGTCCAGCACCGCCTGGAGGTCGCGGCCGGTCTCGTGAGCGGTCAGCAGGGGGGTCTTCCGGCCGTCCATGCGCACGGTGATCTTGACCGCCCTCTCGGGCTCCTGGCTGTGGCGTCCGTTCTCGGAGAAGAGGACGTCGGCCTCGAGAACCCGCTCGAAGTGGCGGCTGAGCCTGGAGAGGCGCTTCTCGGTGTAGGCGCGGAGCGGAGCGGCCAGCTCCGCGGTCCGGTCGTGAATGACAACCTTCATTGACAGCCTCCCGGCATGGGGTACCTGGTCTTTCCTGAGTTTAGACCGGGAGGCGTCGGGCTCTTTCTAACTTCCCTTTAGCGCTGCGCCATCATGCGCGGGTCGGGAAAGAGCGTCTGAATCTCGGTCGGCAGCTGGAGGCCCATCGCGAACATGCGGTCCAGGATGTGCGGCCGGATGCCCGTCGCCTTGAAGGAGCCGATGATCTTGCCGTCCGGGCCGGCGCCCTGCGACTCGAAAGCGAAGATCTCCTGCATCGTGATCGTCTCGCCTTCCATGCCGGTCACCTCGGTGATGCTGGTGACCTTGCGGGAGCCGTCACGCAGGCGGCTCAGCTGGCAGAAGATGTTGATCGCGCCGGCGACCTGCTGCCGAATGGCTTTGACCGGGAGCTCGACGCCCGCCATCAGCACCAGGGTTTCGAGACGCGCAAGGGCGTCGCGCGGGCTGTTCGCGTGGATCGTGGTCATCGAGCCGTCGTGGCCGGTGTTCATGGCCTGCAGCATGTCGAGCGCTTCGCCGGAGCGGCACTCACCCACGACGATCCGCTCGGGCCGCATGCGCAAGGAGTTGATGACGAGACGCTGGATCGAGATCTCGCCCTCGCCGTTGATGTCCTTGGGGCGCGACTCCAGCCGGCAGACGTGCTCCTGGTGGAGCTGGAGCTCGGCGGCGTCCTCGATCGTGACGATCCGGTCATCGGGAGGGATGAAGCTCGAGAGGACGTTCAGGAACGTCGTCTTGCCGGTGCCCGTACCACCCGAGACGATGATGTTCGCCTTGGCCATCACGCAGGCCTTCATGAAGCCGAAGCCGCTCTCGGTGCAGCTGCCGAACCGGATCAGGTCCTCGACCTGGAGCGGGTCCTTGGAGAACTTGCGGATCGTCAGCAGCGGGCCATCGACCGCCAGCGGGCGGATGACGGCGTTGACTCGGGAGCCGTCGGCGAGCCGGGCGTCGGCGAGGGGTACGCGCTCGTCGATCCGGCGGCCGACCGAGCGAACTATGAACTGGATCACGTTGAGGAGCTGGTCTTCACTTTCGAACTTGATGCCGGTCAGAACGACCTTGCCGTTCATCTCCACGTAGACGTGGTCGATGCCGTTGACCATGACCTCGGTGACGCGATCGTCCTCGATGACAGGCTGGATCGGCCCGAGTTGGGTGTAGTACTCCTGGAGATCGATACCTGGGATGCGGACTGCCATTAATACCTCCGCTGGAAAAGTGCGCTGGAACTATAACGCTCGAAGTACCCCTAAAACGGCGTTCTGGCGACAGTGAGTCCGAGAACGGGCCCACTTCCGGCGGCGCGGAGAGCCGCCGCACAGGCCTCCAGGGTGGCTCCTGTGGTGGCCACGTCGTCGACCAGGATGACCGCCTGGCGGGCCAGCGGCGGCCCTTTCCAGGCGAAGGCTCCCCGCACGTTGGTGAGGCGCCGCAGGCGGTCGAGGCCGACCTGGGGCGGCGTATCGCGGGTCCGCTCGAGGCCGGGCAGGAGGGGCAGCCCGGCCATCGCGGCGAGCCGGCCGGCCAGCAGCTCCGCCTGGTTGTAGCCCCGCCGCCGCCGGCGCCGGGAGTGGAGTGGAACCCAGGCGACGGCTTCGCCGGGGAGGCCGTCAATGGCCAGGCGCTCGGCCAAAAGCAGCGCCAGCGGGGTCGCGAGAGGCTTCCGGCCGCCGTACTTGAAGCGATGGATCGCCTTCTCCAGCACGCCTTCGAAAGCAGCGGCCGACCGCAGGCGACCCAGGGAGCGGAGGCGGGCGCGGCAGCCGCAGTCCCGGCGGACGAACTCGGATTCAGCGCCGCAACGGAGGCAGAGGGGCTCACGCAGCCGCCTGGTGGCTTCCACGCAGTCCGGGCAATACCAGTCGGAGAAGCGATTGCAGCCGCCACAGCGGGGTGGCAGCAGGATGTCCAGGATGGCCTCGACCACACGCTCGACCCTACTTGCCCGGGCAATGGCCTCTGTAAAGGCTCCTCAACCGGCGCATCTGCCCGCAGATGCACGTTTCGTGGCGGGTCCGAAGAGTGCATCCGCCCCCAGATGCCCCTATCCAGGGTCTAGGCGAACTGGAGTTTCAGCTGTTCCCCACGGGGCAGCTCGAGCCCGTCCAGCGTGCCGGGCGGAAGCTCGATCACCTTGCGAGCACCGATCACGATCGGCACCATCCCATACCAGGCCGGCAGCCGTCGGTAGACCTTCCGGACCCGGTCCCGCCGGTCGAGGAAAAGTGCATCGATCGGGAACCGCATGAAGAACATGTGGATCCCGCTGCAGGGCTCGATCAGCATGCCTCGCCCCGGCTCCAGCCGGCTGCGGAACATCAGGCCGAGGCCCCGCCCGAAGAAGCTCCTCGGTTCCTCGAGGGCCTCCGCAAGGACCCGCCCGCTCGCCGGGTGGACGAGGCTGAGTACGGCTACTTCAGCGCGGGGCAGGTTTGCCACCCCATTTCAGGCCGGTTTCCTGGTAGGTGCCGTCGGGCCGCCGGCGGAGCGTCGACCACCGGTGGTGCTGGGGCACCTCCGGCGTCTCGTAGACCACCTCCCCCACCTCGATCCAGTCCGGCTCCTCGCCGGTCGCGAACGCCATGGCCTCGTCGCGGGTCGGGAAGCTCCGCTTCCTCTCCTCGCCGACCTGCTCGACGTCCCAGCCCTGGCGGTGCACGACCCGGATGAAGTTGGCCACTGGAGCCGAAATCCTACTATCGCGGACATGCCGCATTTTGAGAATCAGGGCGTCCGGCTCCACTACGAGCTGCACGGCCCCGAGGAAGGTCCGCCCACCGTCTTCGTAAACGGCTACTGCAGCAACTACCAGATCAACTGGGTCGGCTCCCGCTGGCAGGAGACGTTCGTCGCCGCCGGCCGCCGCGTCATCGGCCTCGAGCCACGCGGCCACGGGGCCAGCGATAAGCCTCACGATCCCGCCGCCTATGGTCACAACCTGGTCGCGGACGTGGTGGCGCTCCTCGACCACCTGGCCCTCGAGCGGGCTGACTACGTCGGCTACTCGATGGGCTCTCAGATCGGCCTGCGAACGCTGGTCGACCACCCAGCACGAGTGCGCAAGTCTGTTCTGGCCGGCCTCGGCAAGCACGGCCTCCGCGGCATCGGGCCCTCCACCGAGACTGTCGCGCGGCGGCTCCGCGGCGATGAGTCCGTCGACGATCCGATCGCGGTCATGTTCCACGACTTCGCCATACGCGTGCCGAATAACGACCTGGAGGCCCTGGCTTGCCTTGCCCTCGGGTCCGACACTCCCCTCACTGCCGAGATGCTGGCCAAAATCCGCACGCCGGTCCTGGTCGCGGTGGGCGGTGAGGACCCGATCGCCCGTGGCGCCAAGGAGCTGGCCGGGATGATCCCCGGCGCGATCTACTTCGAGGTGCCCGGCCGCGACCACGCTACGGCGGTGCCGGCGCGAGCACTGAAGGAGCGAGCGCTGGAGTTCCTCGCGGAGTAAGGGCAAGCGACGCCACCAGCGCCAGCTCAAAGACCACGACCGGCCACCCGAAGGCCAGCGAGAACCAGCCCGCCAGCCAGCAGCCGGCCAGGATTGCCAGGACCCAGGCCGGCTGGCGCCGGCGCAGCAGCAGCCAGATGGGTATCAGCAGGATGGTGAAGTCGCTCGCCGTCAGATAGTGGTTCGTCAGCAGCGAGCCAGCGACGCCGAGAGCGATCGCGGCGCCGGCATCGCCCCGGTGGGCTCGCGCGACCAGCAGCGTCGCGGCTGCGACCACCAGCACCGCCACCACCCAGGGCCAGCCGTCACCGACGAGAGGGGTCAGCGACCAGCGCTGGAAATAGGCGTCCGCGAACAGGCTTCCCGCCAGCATCCGGTAATAGGCGAGGCCGTGCAGCCCCAGGCTGGCGAGCGAAAGCGCGGTCAGTGCAGCGCCGGCGGCGGATGCGGCCACAAACGCGCGCCAGTAGCCGGCCGCGAGGAGCGCCAGTGGGACCAGGAGCGCCAGCTGCGGCTTCAGCGCGATGGCGCTGAGGAGCAGGCCGCCGGCCACCTCCCGACGAGCGCGCAGCAGCAGCCAGGAGCCCGCCAGCGCCACTGCGACCAGCGGGCCAAGCTGGCCGTAGGCGATCGCGACGAACGTTGGCAGGAAGCCGAGGGCCAGGCCCACATAGATGCCACGCGTGAGCAGGTCGCGCGGCGCCAGGAGCAGGGCTGCCGCGACCAGGCAGCCGGACACGAACAGCACCCAGGGCACGTAGGCGACGGGGGCCCGCAGGCTGGTCAGGGGCGCCATCAGCCAGGCCACCGGCGGGGGGTTCACGAAGGGGAACCAACGGACCTCCGGGCCGGCCGGCCAAGCCGCCTGCACCGCCGCCCGCTGGAGGTCGGGATCGTAGATGTGACTCCAGCCGTGGCGCAGGCCGATGGTGGCAGCGGCGTAGAAGAGCCGGAAGTCGTTCCAGGCCAGCCCCCGCGGGATCCAGGAGGCGTACTGGTAGGCGTTGTAGAGGGTCAGCTCGAAGAGGCCGGCCAGGAGCCCGATCCGTAGGAGCCGCCCGGACCGGGGCGGCAGCACCCCGGTCAGCCCGAAGGGGCCACTTGCGAGGCCGCTATCCACCTCAGTTGTGGCGGACGTAGCGGACGGTGCGGCGTGACTTGTGAACTGTCGAGCTCTCGGGGACGATGCTGATCGACCCATCTGATTCAAGAACGCCCAGCTTCACTTCTTTGACGTCATGGAAGCCGTGCTCGCGCATCGCCATCTCACACTCATCGCGGTCGACCCCCTCGCGCCGCAGGTTCCGGTCGATGTACTGCCCGTTGTGAATGATCACCGACGGGGCGGGCGAGAGCAGCCGGTGGAAGAACCCATTCTTGTCCAGCCGCGCCACCACCAGGTTCACGCCAAGGAGGGCGGCGATGATTATCAGGCCGCCCAGCAACGAGGCGTCCGGGCCGGTCATCGACGGCTGGACTGCGTTAGCGATCAGCAGGACCATCACGAGGTCGAAGAGCGTGAACTGGCCGACCTCCCGCTTCCCGAACAGGCGGAGTCCGATCAGCAGAGCCAAGTAGATCGCCACGGGCCGGACGATCAGCTCCCACCAGGGGACCCCCAGGTGCAGCAGGTTCGAGAAGTCGCCGATGCGGGTCTTTAGCCGCCGTGCTGGACTTTCAGGATGATCAGCGCCGCCGGGCCCAGGAGGATCAGCCAGAGCGTCGGGAAGATGCAGCCGACCATCGGCAGCATCATCTTGAGCGAGGCCTGGGCGGCCAGCTCCTCTGCTCGCTGGCGGCGGCGTCGCCGCATTTCCTCCGACTGGAGCCGCAGGATCTTGGCCAGGCCGACGCCCATCTGCTCCGACTGGATCACGGCCTGCGTGAAGTTGTGCAGATCATCCACGCCGCAGCGCCGCCCCATGTCGTCCAGAGCCTCCAGCCGGGGCCGCCCGAGCCGGACCTCCTGGAGCACGATGTTGAACTCGTCGGAGAGCGCGTTGTGGAACTTCGAAGTCAGTCGCTGCAGCGCCTGGTCGAAGCCGAGGCCAGCCTCCACCGCGATCGTCAGCAGGTCCATCGCGTCAGGCAAGGCGAGCTGAATCTCCTTGCGCCGGCCGCGAACCTTGCTGTTCAGCCAGAAGTTGGGCGCAACGAAACCGATGATCGCCCCAAAGGCTGCGGACAACGCCAGCAGGACCGGGTTTTGGAAGAGCAGCCCGACGAGCAGCCCCATGATGAAGAGGACGATTGCCGACCCGTAGCGCAGTGCCGTGAAGTCGGAGGGCGAGAGGTTGGCCGGCCGGCCGGCAAGGTTGAGCTTGTTCTGGAGGTCCTGGCGGGCTTTGTCAGGCGTCCGGTCGGCGAGGTATTTGCCGAATCGCTCGATCATCGGGCGGATGAACCGCTCTTCAAACGGCTTTTGAAGCTCGACCTCATCAAGCGTCAGTGGGCGGTTGCCGGCAAAGGCCTGCAGGCGTTCCTGGACGAGGTCGCCGGAAGCTGAGCTGCGATTGCCCATATACATGCCCCAGAAGAAGAGGAAAACGCCGGCGCCGCCGACGATCGCGAGCAGGTAGAAGGTGGGCATTTTCTTTAGACCTCGATCGCCGTGACGCGGCTCATGACCAGGTTGCCGAGGAAGATCATGAACGCCGCCACCGCGATGATGATCCAACCGATCGCGTTCTGCGTCATCGGCTGGAAGTAGCTGGGAGTGGCGAAGTACATGAAGATCGCCAGGATGATCGGAAGGCCGGTGATGAGCCGCCCGGAGGCCCTGGCGCTCGCCGTGAGCGTCGAGATCTGGCCCTTGATGCGGACCCGCTCCCGGATCGTGAACGCGATGTTGTCGAGGATCTCAGCCAGGTTGCCGCCGATCTGGCGGTGAATGGCCACCGCAGTCACCATCAGGTCGAGGTCGTCGGACTCGATCCGCTTGACCATGTTGGCCAGGGACTCCTCGACAGTGCTGCCCAGGTTCATCTCTCGAACCGCTCGCGAGAACTCCTCGGCGATGGGCGGGGCGGCGTTCTTGGCGACGGTGTCGACAGCCTGTGCGAACGAATAGCCTGCCTTGAGCGCGTTGGAGAGCAGGAGCAGGGTGTCACCGAGCTGGTTGTTGAAAGCCTTGAGGCGGCGCCGCTGGCGGAACTTCACGTAAAGGCCGGGGATGAAGTAGCCCGCGATCGCCATCACGATGAACTGGATCCCGAATCCGAAGCGGAGCAGCCCGACCAGGCCGAGGAAGACAACGATCCCGACCTGGATCATGAAGTACTCGGAAGTGCGCAGCTTCAAGTCGGCCTTGGCCAGCTGCTCGGTGAGCGTGGGGCGTCCTTTCTTCGCCCCCCGCTGGGCCAGCCGGTCGGCGGCCGGCTGGAAGACGCGGGCCAGCCCTTCCCGGAAGTCGGCCGGCGGCGGCTGACCCGCCGTGGCCGTGCCGTCGAGGACTCCGTACTGCGCGAGTCGCGACTGGAACTCCTCGGCGGAGCGTCGCCGTTGGGCGAGGCCGACGAATATCGCGAGCATGCCGATGCCCCCGATGACAGCCAGGGCGAGGTGCGGAATGTCCATCAGGGTGCCTGCCTCCTAACCATTACTTGACTCAGTAGAGATCCTCTTCACGAGGCTCCTTGTTGGGCTCGAAGAGTTCGTCCGGCAACTCCTCGCCCATGCTCCGCATGTGCTCGAGCCGGATCGGCTTGATGCCCGTCGCCGTGTGGTAACCGACAGCCTTGCCGTCGCGCAGGCCGGTCTGCTTGAACACAAAGATTTCCTCATAGGTCAGCTCGCCGTTTTCGATACCGGTAACCTCCGCGATGCTCACGATCTTGCGGGGACCGCCTCGCAGACGCTGCTGCTGGACGATGTAGTGCACGGCCGACGCCATCTGGTCGCGGATCGCGCGTGAGGGCAGGTCGGCGCCCGCCATCAACACCAGCGTTTCGAGCCGGCCGATAGCCTCTCGCGGGCTGTTGGCGTGGAGTGTGGACATCGAGCCTTCGTGGCCGGTGTTCATGGCCTGGAGCATGTCCAGCGCCTCGCCGCCACGGCACTCGCCGACGATGATCCGGTCGGGGCGCATCCGGAGGCAGTTCTTGACCAGCTCCCGAATTGGCACGGCGCCCTTGCCCTCGACGTTGGCGGGGCGTGACTCGAGCGTGATGACGTGGTCCTGTTGCAGCTGCAGCTCGGCCGCGTCCTCGCAGGTGATGATGCGTTCCTCGACCGGGATGAAGGAGGAGAGGATGTTGAGGAGCGTGGTCTTCCCGGAGCCGGTGCCACCCGAGACGAGAAGGTTGAGCCGGGCGCGGACGGCCGCCTCCATGAACTGGTTCATGGCTGGGGTGCTGCTCTTGAACTTGAGCAGATCGGCCGGGCCCATCTTCTCTTTGGAGAACTTCCGGATGGTCATGCAGGGGCCCTTCAGCGCCAGCGGCGGGATGATCACGTTGACGCGCGAGCCGTCCTTCAAGCGAGCGTCGGCCATCGGCGATGACTCGTCGACGCGGCGGCCGACGCTGGAGACGACGCGGTCGATGACGCGCATCAGCTGCTTGTCGTTTTCGAAGGTCACCTCAGAGAGCATCGGAACGCCCTTGCGCTCGATATAGATCTGCTTCGGGTGGTTGATCATGATCTCGGTGATCTCGCGGTCGTTGAGGAGGACCTCCAGCGGCCCCAGGCCGAGGATGTCGTCCATCAGTGACTCGATCAGGCGCTCCTTGTCAGGCCGCGTCAGCGTCAAACCGGAGCTGCGCACGTACTCGTCGGTGAGCTCGACGATCTTCTCTCGGACGAACTCCCGGTCGGTCACGTCGATCTTGTTGGCGTACTGCTCGAGCAGCTTCGCGTGAACCGCGGTCTTGGCGGCCGCGAACTGCGGCGTGACGCCGATCGCGCCGCCGCTGGTGGCAGCCCGCTCGGTCAGGCCACCGGGGGCCTTCGGCGGCTCGCCGGCTTTCGGCGGCTCGGGGGCCTTTGGCGGCGGAGCGGGCGGCGGAGGCGCGATCGTGGGGCCATTTCCGGAGGGCGCGACAGGCGGCGCCGCCACAGTAGCGCCCGCGGCAGACCCGCCCTGACGCTGCTGGAGGTTGGCCTGGTTGACGCGATCTAAGAGACCCATTTCATGAACCTCAGGACGGTCCGGACCGCGACCAGAAAGCCGCTCGCTTGCCGGAGCGGGCCCGGGCCGATTCGGCGGCCTGCAAAGGTAGCAGACAGCTGGCGAGTTCCCTAATCCGTTGTGACACGTCGGCGTCCGGGAAGAGCGTGATGAACGGCTCGGCCCGGTCGAGTGACTTCAGCATCAGCTTGCCGTCGCTCGGGATCTGGACTTTGATCGGCACGTCGAGGCTGGCCTCGACCTGCGCCGCCGTGATGCCCGAGTTGGCGTCAGAACGGTTGACCACGAGCAGGATCCGCTCGGGCGCGATCTTGAGACGCTCCAGCACGCGGAGGACAAGCTTCGCCTCCTTTACGGCCGGCAGGCTCAAGTCGATCACCAGGATGACGTGTGACGCGTGCTCGATCGCGTCCACCACGACCTCGCCGAGGTGCGAGCTGGTGTCGACCACGACGTGGGCGTGGGACTCGGTCAGGATGTCCAGGATCATCCTGGTGTGCTGCGTCGACACCAGATCCGCCAGCTCGGGGCTCTGCGGACCGAGCAGCACCTTGAAACCGCCCGGCGCCTCCGGCATCAGCGCGTCGATGTACTCGCCGTCGATGTTGTGAAAGTTCTCGACGGCGTGATAGATGTTGCGGGCCGAGTCGAGACCAAGCAGGACGCCAAGGTCGCCGAACTGGAGGTCGAAGTCCACCAGGGCGACCTTCTCACCGGTCTCAGTAACCAGGGCGGCGGCCAGGTTTACGGCCACCATCGACTTGCCGACGCCACCCTTCCCGCTGTAGACGAGATGGATCTCGCCCTTCGCCCGACGCCCCGCGGCGCCGTTGCTGTGACCGCCGTCTTTGGCTGCCGCTTCTTCGCTGACCAGCGGCACCAGGTGCTGCCGTTTCAGCTTCTCCAGCTGGTTGACGCGCCGTAGGGCCGCCACCAGCTCGTCGCCGCTGAACGGCTTGACCAGGAACTCGCGCGCGCCAGCTTGCATGGCGCGGCCCAGGTACTCCCGATCATCCTGGACCGACATCAGCACGACAGGCACGTGGGGCGGCTCCGCCACCAACAGCTCGGTCGTTTGGATGCCGTCCTGGCCCGGCATGTTGACGTCCATGAGGACGACGTCGGGCAGCAGGTTGCGGACCTCCGCGATCCCGGCTTCGGCCGTGAGTGCAGTCCCCACGACGTCGATGTCCTTCTCGAAGCTCAACAGCTTTTTCAGGTTGTCGACGGTCGACGGGATGTCATCGATGATGATCACCCGGATGGGCTGGCTGTCCGCCGTCGGAGTTCCTCCTGGCCTGATCCTGCGTCAGCCCCCGTACGCCTGCGCGAAGCTGGGAAACTTCTTCACGATGTCGGCGGCGGTGATGCCCGACGCCTTGGTCACACTGGGGCAGGTCGCGTCAGGGCCGCTGACTGCCGGGGCGTAGTCGTGGAACGATTCCAGCTCATAACGCAGCTGGGCGTTGCTGACAAACCAGGTCATGAGCTCCGACTGGCACGCGGTGGTCACCACTGTCAGGCTGCTGGCGTTGGCAACCTGCTGCGCCGAGTTGTTCTGGGTCGTGCCAGAGCTGGTCACCGTCAGGTTGGCGGGGCCGACCCGGATGACGTGAAGCTGCGTGAAGATGGTCACCGTCGCCGAGGACTTGCCTGAGCCGGCCGTGGCCAGAACCGTGATGTAGTCGTTGGGCTGCACGTTGCCGGCGACACCGGTCTGCTCGCTGGTCGGGATTGTGAACGCGACGTAGCCCTCCGGGATCGGCAGGAAGGCGGCCTGGGCGCCGCTGACGATGTCACCAGGCTTGGCCAGCGCGTTCTGAAGGAGGGGCTGGCCGGCCGAGATGTTGACCTCGGCGATCAGGCTCTGCACCCGCGAGAAGGCTGCCTTCTGCGCCTGCGAATCCGAGATGCCGCTGTCGAGCGTGAAAGCGCCCGGAACCAGGTCGGACGGCACGGTTTTCACCGTGATCTGGTCCTGGCTCAAGATCTGTGTCCGCAGCGGAATGTCCTTGGCCGCGTAGACGACCTTGGTGTTGGCTCCGCCGACGGTTCCCCCGTTCCCCCCTCCCCTGGTGAAGGTGCCCAGCGCGATCAGGATGCCGGTTGCCACCAGGAACATGACGACACCGAGAATGATGAAGAGACGACCACCGCCCGCTCGGGGCCTGGGTGCCGCCTGGGGAGCTACTGCCACTGGTTGTTCACCTCCGGGGAATTGCGGGGACGCCGTAAGTCGCCGCCATTATGGGGATAGGGCACCGTTTTGAAAAGCAGAGAGCCCCGATCGCGGGGCTCTCTGTGAAGGTATGCGCTTTTGGGTGATCCCCTTGGGCTATGAGTTGAGAGCGCTTACGACGTTGGAGAAGACGTTCTTGATCTGGCCGCCCATCGTAAGAAGGATGACGATGACGACGATCGAAACGAGGACGAGGATCAGGGCGTACTCGACCATGCCCTGGCCCTCCTGACGGGTAAGAAGGCCACGAAGCCTCCACATAAGAGCGTTCACCTAGCTGTTCACCTCCTTTTCAAGACGTTGACGAACTGAATCTATGACCGCTTGAGAAACGCGTTTCTTGCGCCTCCTGGTCGATCAACTTCTTTTGAAGCGCCCACATGGTAGCGACAAGGGTCTCAACTGACAATCGGTAGGTTACAGACGATTCCCGGGTGCCCGGCTTGGCACCCGCGAAGGGGCACTAGCGCGGGAGTTCGAACTCGGCGCGGATCTCCGTGCCTCGCCCGGGCTGGCTCGACACCTCCAGGCGGCCGCCCAGGGCGGCTGCGCGCTCGGTCATCCCGAGCACCCCGAGCTTGCGGCGACCGACCGGCTCCTGGTAGCGGGCGGGGTCGAATCCGGATCCGTCGTCTCGGACGCGCTGTCGCATGCTCCCCGGTCACGTTCAACGTCACCTCCACCGTCTTGGCCGCGGCATGGCGCTGCACGTTGGTGAGCGCCTCCTGCATGATCCGGAAGAGCGTCTCCTCCAGGCTCGGCGGGAGCCGGCGGTCCTCGCCGGTCATGTTGAAGGGGCAGGTCACGCCGGTCCGGTCCCCGAACGAGTTCGTGTAGCGGCGCATGGTGGCCACCAGGCCGAGGTCGTCGAGCGAGTCCGGGCGGAGGTCGAACATGAACTTGCGCATGTCGGCAACGACATTGCGCACCGAATTCTTGAACTCCGCCAGCTCCTGGTGGAGCCCGTCCGGGTTGGATTCGGCGATCTTGTCCAGGATCTCGGCTCGGAGCACTAGGTCGGCGAGGACTTGAGCCGGGCCATCAGGCGAGCCACGAGCTCGCTGAGGCGGCCCGCCTCGCTGTCGAGGCTGGCCAGCAGAGTCACCGGTGAGACGCCTGTCGCGGGTTCGGGGAGACTCATCTGGGCCGTGCGCAGGCGGATGTTAGATTACGGCCGCCCAAATGCGCACCGCGCGCGTCGCTGAACCTGACGTCCCACCCGCCGCGCTCGCGCGCCAGCGGGCTCGGCGCGACCGCGCCTACTGGTCGGACCTGGTCTTCGGGCGGACCATCCCGGCGCTGGTCGCTGGCGTCTTCCTGCTCGACCAGGGCCTGCTCCTCGCCGACGCCCTCCGCTCGGTCGCAGTGCACGGTTCGGCCGGAGCCTGGCAGAGCGCCCTCAACCGCCTCTTGAGCCTGGCCTACTTCGGCCTCCTGCTCTTCCTCTATGTGGTGCGCTTGAAGCCGAGGGCCGGGCTCCGCCGTCCGGAGGTCTGGGTTGTCTCGTTCGCGGGCACCTTCGCGATCCTCTCAGTCGCTTACCTGCCCGGTGTGCACCACGGCGCCGGCCTGGTCGTGGTGGCGAACCTGCTCATCACCGTCGGGGTCGCCTACGCCCTTTGGGGCCTGCTCTACCTGCGCCGGTCCTTCTCGATCCTGCCGGAAGCCCGCCGGCTGGTCACGACCGGACCGTACGGACTCTCGCGCAACCCTCTCTACCTCGGCGAGTTCACCGCCAGCCTGGGCGTCGTGCTGCCCAACTTCGGCCCCTGGCAGGCGCTCGTCCTGGTGGCCTTCATCGCCTGCCAGCTGCTCCGCATCCGCTGGGAGGAGCAGGTGCTCACCCGCACTTTCCCTGACGACTACAAGGAGTACTTCAAGTCGGTACCTCGGTTCATTCCACAACCCTGGCGCCGGTCTCGCTGACCCGGACGCTCACCGCGCGCACGCTCTTCCTGGGCGGCGTCATGGTCGCCATCTGGGCGGCTTTCACGAGCTCAGTGCAGGACCCGGACTACTGGTGGCACTACCGGGTCGGCCGCTGGATGCTCGACAACGGCCGGCTGCCCTCGACCGACCTCTTCACATACACGGCGACAGGCCACGCCTGGATCGACCACGAGTATCTCTCGGAGGTGCTGATCGCCCTTCTCCAGGGCTGGGGCGGGCTGGCGGCCGTCAGCCTCTTCTTCGGCGCCCTGACCTGGGCGGGCTTCTGGCTGATCTACAAGACCGCGGGCGCGGGTCGCCGCCCCTACGTCATCGCCGGCCTCGGCATCGCCCTCGCCGCGCTGGCAGGCGCGCCCATCTGGGGCCCGCGCGCCCAGATGATCACCTTCTTCTTCGCTTGCCTGGAGCTCTACTGGCTGCGCGGCTACCTGCAAGGGCGCAGCCGCGCGATCAACTGGCTGCCCCTCGCCGTCGCGCTCTGGGCCAACTTCCACGGCGGGTTCCTGGTCGCCTACGTCTTCCTGGGCGTGGCGATCGCAGCGGAGGCCGTGGGCTGGGTGCTCGATCGCCGGGACGCAGCGCACCTGATGCGCCTGCGCACACTCGGCAGGGTGCTCGGCCTTTCTCTGCTGGCCGCGCTGGCCACTCCCCACTTCTACCGGGTCTTCTTGAACCCCCTGGAAACCCTCAGCAGCGCGACCCAGCGGCGGCTGATCGTGGAGTGGTTCTCGCCTGACTTCCACCTGACCGTGCTGCTGCCTTTCCTGGCCGCGATCCTGCTCCTCTTCCTTGCTTTTGCCCTCCGGCGCCCGGCGGCCTATGACCTCTTCCTGGCCCTTGCCGCTCTCGCCCTCTCGCTGGAGTCGGTGCGCAACCTGGTCCTCTTCATCGCGGCCGTGACCCCGATCCTCATCGAGAGCCTGTCGGCGACCTGGCGAGAAGAATCCGAGCGGCGCGGCTGGCGATTGCCTGGTGCCACGCCGGCTCCGCTCTTCGCCGCTCTCACGGCGCTTGCGCTGGTGGTGATCGCGGGCGCCTCCGGCTACCGCATCGCGACCGCGCTCGCCCACCAGGACGCGGACACGCGCGCTTCCTACCCGGTCGCGGCGGGGGACTGGCTGCGGGCGCACCCGGAGGTCGGCACCCGCATGTACAACCAGTACGGCTGGGGCGGCTATCTGGCCGACCGCTTTTACCCGGACGCCAGCCGCCGGGTCTTCATCTTCGGCGAGGCGACGCTGATGGGCGACCGGCTGCTCCAGCAGTACCAGGACGTCCAGACCCTGCGTCGCAACTGGGTCCAGGTCCTCGACGACTACCAGGTCGACTACGTCGTCTACAACCGGGACGAGGCGCTGGCAAACGTGCTTGCCACGGAGCCGAACTGGCAACGGGTATACCAGGACGACGTCGCCGTCATCTACGTTCGGAAGACTTAACGCCGTTCACCCGCGACCGGGATTGTCTGCCGTCGCCGTGACCAAAGCCGCGTTTTCCTGCTGGCTGTTGAGGCCGCTGACAGTGCAGCTGACGGTTGTCGTGACGTTGTAGCCGACGTCCGGCCGGACCTGCGCCTGGCAGCCGCCGACCACCCTGTTCGCGGCCGGATCGGTGACGCTGAACATCACGGTGGACGGCGCCCTGGCGCCGCTCTTCCCGCCCAGGTTCTTTAGCAACGCAGAGACGACGCAGGGCTCGCCGCAGCCCGAAGTGTCGACCGACACGACCGTGTAGATGGGGGGCAGCGTCGAGAGGTTCGTGAAGTCGATCACATTGCTCGGTGCGGCAATCTGAAAGTCGCGGTCGAAGTTGCTGTAGCGGAGGTCACCATCGCTGATGCCGTCGATCGCGACGCGCCTTTTCATACGCACCCGCAGCAGCTGGTGCGGCGGCTGGGCGGCGATGTACACATCAGCTCTGGCGCTCGAAAGGTCGACCGCATCGATTCCAGCAACCGACACGTGGTCGGACCGCTGGGTCACCACCGACCCGAGGAAGGTCTGCTTGAACCGGACGCCGTCGGTCAGGTCTGGCAGCTGCGGCACCTTGCCGGCCAAGCCTTTCCACCAGGCGTTGCCGGCGGCCTTGACGAGGTTGCGCGAAAGCAGATCGCTACCGAGGTGGTCCGACAGGAACTGCTGACCGCGGAAGTACGTATTAGCGCTGGTGACGACGGCCTCCAGCTGCACGTTCCCGGCAGTCATGACCACGTGCTCGGTCGCCGGCCGGGACAGCTGCAGGTCGAACGACCACCGCGTTCCGGACTCGCTATAGGAGCCGGTTATCTGGAAGCTCCTGGCTCCTGTCAAGGAACCGGCGGCGCCGCTTTCCAGGGCGCGAGTGGTCGGCAGGCCGAGTCCCAAGGGCAGGTCGCACGCGGCAAGGAGGGTGAGAGCCGCGGCTCCGACTAGGGTGGCCCAGGCACGGTGACTCAAGTCAATCTCATTCCGGTCCTGTAACGGCCCCATCGCCATGACCGTTATCCGACCATGAGCGGCAGCGGCCGGCCTAGAACTGTCCGGATCGGCGGTCGCGAATACCGCGTCATCCTGCCCAGCATCCGCGATCCCCGGCTGCACGTCGCCGCGGTGTTGCTGACCCTCCAGGCGCTGGGCCAGACAGTTCTCGGCTTTCGGCTCTCGGTGGCGCAGATCCTGGCCTGCCTGGCTGCCGGCGCGCTCATCGAGTTCAGCGTCAGCGTCTTCAAGGACAAGACCTTCCTCTGGCCCGCCAGCGGATTGCTCACCGGCAACAGCTCCGCTTTCATCCTGCGTGTCCCGGGTACCGTCCACGGCGACTGGTGGAGCCTCCATGGGGTCTGGATCTTCATCGGCGTGGTCGCCATCTCGATGGCGTCGAAGTACCTCATCCGCTGGCACGGAAGGCACATCTTCAACCCCTCCAACTTCGGACTGGTCCTGGCCTTTATAGCGCTGGGGCCGCGATACACCGAGCCGCTGGACCTCTGGTGGGCTCCGCTCGGCCCCTGGATGATCGTCGCCTACGCGATCTTGATCGGCGGCGGGTTCTTGATCGCCTGGGAGCTCCGCCTGCTCGGGCTGGAGCTGGGCTTCATCGCAGGGTTCGCCGCCTTCCTCTATCTGGCGCTGGCTTCCATACCTGACCACTGCATGGTCGCCAGCTGGCATGCGACTCCCATGTGCGGGTTGGAGCTCTGGCAGGTCCTCTTCACCTCGCCGGAGGTGCTGATCTTCGCGCTGTTCATGATCCCGGACCCCAGAACCGTCCCCGACGGTCCGGTGGCCAGGATCGTGTTCGGCGTGGTCGTCGCATTGCTGGCGGTCGTGTTGCTGGGGCCGACCACGCTGGAGTTCTGGACCAAGACCGCGATCCTTGGCAGCCTCGTCATCGCGTGTGCCCTGCGCTTCGCCCTGACGCGCGCGTTTGCGCACCTCGAGCCGGGCGCCCCGGCGGTCAACCGGCGCCGCACGTTCTGGCCGGTCGTGGCCACCATCGCCCTGGTCCTCCTCTTCACGGAGAGCCTGCCCGTGGCTGCCAGCCTCTCCACCCATAGCCCCCAACCGGCTCCCGAGCTTCCGGACGGCTCCTCGCCCACCGTCGTTCTCAACGTCAACTCTGGGCCGAGCCTCGCGGCCTGGATGACCAGCGCAGCCGGGGCGGCACTGCCACCGGCCGGACCGTCAGAGCCGGTCGCGGTGTCAGCGCGGATCTGGGTGCTGCCGCCGATACCCACCGTGAGCATTCCCGCGAACGTGACGGCCTTCGACCCGTCGATGACGCCACAGAGGGCCGCCAGGATGGGCCATGACGTCGTGCTCGACCTGATCGTCGAGTCGGAAGCCCGCCGCTCTCGCGACTCGAAACTGGCGTCGACCGCCGCCAGCGGCGATGCCCTGAAAGAGTTCACCGACGTCATCAGCCAGGACGTTTCCTCGGGGACCATCATCCAGAAGACCTACAGCTTCGACCAAGCGGGCCTGGGCCTCTGGCTGCCCAAGTTCAGCACCCAGGCCCCTCGGTTGATCGGCGTAACCCTGCACGGGACGGCCACCCTCATAACAAGGGATGCGTCCGGCAACGTGCTCTCGCAGACGAGTGCGCCCTACTCGAAGAGCTGGGGCCTCGGCAACTTCCCGGATGCAGGCTCGGCTGTCATCGTCAACGACTACACAGACCTCACGCCCGCCTGACGCGCCCTCGGCCCGGCGATCTCAGGTCCGGAAGACGTAAACCCCAGGGGCACGGAAAGCCGGCGTCCCGAGCGACGCCGGCGGTTCCTCCGAGGTGTCCGCGGCCGACCAGACGACGTAGCGGGCGCCCTCTTGCCGGGCGAACGCCGCGATGTCGCCCTGGCCGTGCAGCAAGGCGTCGACCTGCCGCGACTTGTCGGCCCAGTTATAGGTCTCGCTGTACTGGCCTACGTACACGGTGTCCGATGTGTAAGCGGGGATCATCAGCCCGAGCCGCGACGAGGAGACGACCACACCCGACGGCTGCGTGTCGAGCCAGAGCAGCGCCTGGTAGTCGCCGGCCGGGATCGAGTACTGCGGGCTGGCCGCGACCAGTAGCGGGCCGAAGAGCAGGAAGGCGCTGCCGATGACAGCGAAGGCGGCATAGCTGAAGGGCAAGAGCCGGCGGATAGGGCCTCGGAGCCGGGGTAGGATCGTGCCATAGAGACCCTGCGCGGCCATCACGACGAGCGGCAGGTAGACGCCGTCGAAGAAGCGCCGCCGGAGGTTGCCGGCGGGGTTGGGCAGCCAGAGGATCGCCGCCAGGAGCAGGAGCCAGGCGAGCAGGAACACGTCCCCTCGGGAGCGCCGGCGCAGCATTGTCGGGACCGCGAAGGCGGCCAGCAGCAGCTGGGGCAGGAGCGCCATCCCGAGACTGACCAGGTCCGGAGCCAGGTTGTTGCGCCACTGCGAGCTCCAGCGCGTCACCTCGGGGTTGCCCAGGAAAGCGAAGTACGAATAGGCGATATAAGGCGCGACCAATGCCAGCGCCAGCCCGGCGGCGGCGTAACCGCGGAGGCTGACCCGCCGGTACACAAGCGCCACAACCACTGCGGCGCCGACCAGGATCGGCATCTGCGGGTGGATCGAGGCCTCCCCGAGCCAGGCCAGGCCACCCAGCAGGCCGAGCTTCAGGCTGCCGCGCTCGGCGGCCTTCAGAGTGAGAACGGCTCCCAGCGCCTGGAAGGCGGCGGCCCAGGCGAAATGCGGCAATGCCAGCACTGAGTAGAAGGCGGAGAGCTCGGGCATGCGCCAGTCGAGCGTGTCCGTCTGGGCGCCGAAGAGCACCGGTTTCCCGGCCAGCTGGAGCACCCATCCCAGTCCCAGCCCGAAAGCCAGGAACACGATCGCGAACCGGCGTGCACGGGGCTCCTCGATGAAATGCTCGATGAAAACCCAGGCCGCGTAGAGGAGCAGGAAGGCGCCGGCCACCCGGGCGAGGTGAAACATGCCGAGCAGCGGCAGGTGGAGGATCGCCGCCAGCTTGCCGAGCGCCAGCCAGTAGACGAAGAAGTAGACGGGCGGGCTGGACTCCGTCGTGTAGCGGTTGGTCCACAACCACTGGCCGTCCCAGCCCTCGCGCATCTTGGCCAGGTAGGTGTTGGCGTCGTCGCCCAGAAAGAAGAACCCCATGAAGACGCGGCCCGGCGGGCTGGCCAGGTGCGCGTAGGCATAGGGCAGGAGGGTCAGGATGGCGAGCACCGCCGCAAGGGCCATCGCCAGAGCGAGACCGGACCGAATCGTCGACCGGACCCCTAAGGAGGCTCCGGCCGTCGCCTCACTGGCTACCGCCAACCGAACCTCATCCGGACCACGTTCCAGAGGGCCTTGCGGACCTCGCCTTCGGAGACCTTGGAGCGGCCGGCGATGCGGTCCTCGAAGTGGATCGGAACCTCGATGACCCCGAAGCCCCGGCGCACCGCCTGGTGGACCATCTCGATCTGGAACGAGTAGCCCTGGCTGATCAGCCGGCTCAGGTCGATCGCCTCCAGGACGTCCCGGGTGTAAGCCCGGTAGCCCGAGGTGGAGTCGTGGACGCTCAGCCCGAGCACGGCCCGGCAGTATACGTTCGCGCCTCTCGACAGGAACTGGCGTGCCGGCCCCCAGCCGGTGATTGAACCGCCCGCCACGTAGCGGGAGCCGAGGCCGATCCCGCCGCTTTCGCGCGCGGCCGCGAGGATTGCCGGCAGATGCGCCGGCAGGTGCGAACCGTCCGCGTCCATTTCGACGAGGATGTCGTAGCCGCGTTCGAGGCCGATGCGAAAGCCGGCCACGTAAGCGCTGCCGAGACCGAGCTTGGCCGGACGGTGGAGCACACACACTCCGTTGTCGGCGACAGCGAGCTCGTCGGCCAGGCGGCCGGTCCCATCGGGCGAGCTGTCGTCGACGACGAGGACCTCGCTCCCGGTGGCCCGGATGCCGTGCACGACGCGCGCCAGGTCGTCGATCTCGTTGTAAGTCGGCAGGACGACGAGGGCTCGACCCGGGCCGGTTCGGCGGTTCACGGCATGAACCGGATCCGCACCAGATCGCGCACCATCTGGGCCGAATGCCGGAAAGGCAGGATCCTGGTCGGAGCCGAGTGTCGCCAGACCACCGGCACCTCCGCCACCCTGTAGCCCGCCCGGCGGGCGCGCAACAGGGCCTCGACGTCGAATGCGAACCCGTCGGTCCGCAGCTTCGAGAAGACCTCTCGCGCGACCTTTCCTTTGTAGAGCTTGAATCCGCATTGCGTATCCCAGAGACCGGGCAGGGCGACGGCCTGCACCATGAGGTTGAACGTCTTTCCCATCAGGACCCGGTGAATCGGCTGCTCCTTCTCCCGCGCGCCTCTCTTGGCGCGCGACCCGATGGCAATGTCAGCGCCGGCGTCGATCGCGGCCTGGAGCTTGGACATCTCTTCGATCGGGCTCGAGAAGTCGGTATCCGAGACCAGCACCAGCTCGCCCCTCGAGGCCAGCACCCCCTCCGCCACCGCCCGGCCCTTGCCCTGGTTCGGCTTGAGCTCCAGGGCGCGGACGTGGCTGTTCGCGGCGGCGGCTTCCCTGACCAGGGCCGCTGTGGAGTCGCTGCTGCCATCATCGACCACGATCACCTCGTAAGCGAGGCCGGACGCCTGCAGGTACGGTGCGATCAGCTCCAGGCTCTGCAGCACGCGGGCCTCCTCATTGAAGGCCGGGATCACCACCGAGAGCTGAGGCGCGGTTGCCACGGGCCGTGATGTTATCGGCCAGCCGCAAGGAGGACGCGGATGGCAAAGGCCGGGAGCACCGCCATCCGGCGCGCGCGCCAGGGCTCACGGCCGAGGCGGTACAGCCATTCCAGGCCCACCCTGCGCATCCAGGCCGGCGCCCTCGGCACCCGGCCCGAGACGAAGTCGAAAGCCCCGCCCACGCCCATCGCCACCGGCACCTCAGCTCGCAGCCGGTTCCGCTCGATCCAGAGCTCTTGCTTCGGGTGGCCGTAGGCGACCAGCAGGATCTGCGGACGCGCCGCCCGAATCAGCGCCAGGCTTTCTGCGTCCCCTTCGGGCCCGGCGTCGCCGGCGTGGCAGCCCGCCACCTGAAGCCGCGGGTGCGCCCGCCGCAGCGCCGTGGCGGCGGCTTCGGCCACGCCTGCGGCCGCACCCAAAAAGAAGACGCGATATCCGCGCTCGGCGGCGAAGCCGGCCAGCGGCTCCAGGAAGTCGCTGCCCGGCACTCGCCCGGGCAAGGGGACGCCGAGCTGCTTGGCGGCCCAGGTAACTCCCCAACCGTCGGCCAGACAGAGGTCAGCGGCTTCCAGGATGCGCGCGAACTCCGGGTCGCGGCGCGCCAGCATGATGAATTCCGGGTTCACCGTGGCGACCTGGTGGTGGCCACCCGCCTCGACCAGCGCGCCGATCCGGGCGACGGCCCCGGCCGTGTCCACGGCGTCGACTCTCACTCCGAGCACTCGCACCGACGTGGCCATGCCGAGGAATTATCTCGGCGGCTGGTTCAGCTCGGAGCCAGCGGCCCTACGTAGACGAGCGGCCAGGTACGCGGCAGGCGGATCGGGTCGATCGTTGGCGCCGCGACGCCATCCTCATGGCTGGCGAGGCTCTTGGCGAAAAGGTCGAGAGGCTCGCCGCCTTCGACCCGGACGCGATCCCAGGTGAAGCGGCCGTTCAGGTCGTGCGTCGCGCCATCGTGCGTAGTGGTGGCGCTCTGGTAGCCGGCGTCCCTGACCGCCTGAACCACCGACGGGTCGAAGCGGCCGGCCGGGTAGCAGAAGTCGTCAACGGGCCCGCCGATCATGCCCTCCAGCACCCGCTTGCTCTCCGTCAGCTGCCAGACCACCTCGGAGGGTGGCGTGCGGGCGAGATCGGCGTGGGTGACCGTGTGGGAGCCGATCTCGACCCCGGCGCGGGCCACCTCCCGCACCTGCTCCGCGTTCATGTAGTTGGTGCGCGGGTCCTGCGCGAAGCCGCTCACGATGTAAGCCACGGACTTGAAGTGGTGCTGTTTCAGGATCGGCCAGGCCGTCGTGTAGAAGTCCAGGTAGCCGTCGTCGAACGTGAGGACGACCGGCCGGCCGGGCAGCGCTCGCTTGCCGTCGAGATAGGCGCGCAGATCGGAGATGGTGACCGGGTTGAACCCGTTGTCGCGCAGCCAGTCCATCTGGGCGGTGAAGTCGCCCGGTGAGACTGACAGGTTGTGGCCCAGCCGGTCGAGGGACGGGTCGGGCAGCGGCCGGATGTAGTGATACATGAGGATCGGCACCTGGACCGACGCCTTGCCGACCGGCACCACGTTGGAGCCCGAATCAGGCGGGTAGACGACCCAGCTGGAGGCAGGCGGCGCCTTGGGCGCATGAGCGGCGTCAGGCACGCCGTAGCTGAGAGTGGGCAGGGATGGGCGTGCGTAGACCGCCGTGATCGACGATCCTTGTGAAAGGGCCTGCGCGATCGCAATGGCCGCTATCACGACCAGCGCGCCCGCGCCCGCCCGCCCGCGGCCGGGGCGCAAACCGTTCACCTGGTTCCCTACCTTAGACGCTTCGCCTGAAATGAATCTAAAAATTGAGCCTGGTTTCGTCCCGGCGATCGCCGTTGACGCCAACCCGGCCACCCGCCGCCTGATCACCGGAACCGAGCTCTATGCGCGCGAGGTGGTCCGGCGACTGCCGGCGGTCGCCCCTGAACTCGGCTGGACCTTCTACGCCTCGCGCCCAGCCCCGGGGCTGGGCGTCGACCTCACCGTGCTGCCCCTCCCCCGCCTCTGGTCGCAAGCTCGACTCCCGATCGAGCTCGCCCGCCGCCGCCCGGCCCTCTTGCTGGTGTTGGCCCACGTGGTACCGGCCTGGTGCCCGGTGCCGGCGGTGACGGTGTTTCACGACCTCGCCTTCGAGCGGTTCCCGAACGCCTACGGGCCGCGAGAGCGCGCCTACCTGCGCTGGACCACTCGCTCGGCGGCCGCCCGCTGCCGGGCGCTGGTTGCGGTCTCGGACGCCACTCGCCGGGACCTGGCCGACTTCTATGGGGTGGACCCGGCCCGCGTTTCGGTTGTCCACCCAGGCGGGGGGGAGACGCCGGTCGAACCGGCCCGAGCGGATGACGAGCGCCGGTTGGCCGGCCTCGACATCGAGGGGCCGTTCGCGCTCTGCGTCGGCCGCATCGAGCCGCGGAAGAACCAGCTCGCGGCGCTGGCGGCGGTCGAGCGGGTGCCGGGCTTACTACTGGTCTGCGCGGGCCGGATCGTCGACCCGGCAATGGGAGCGCGGCTGGCCGCCTCGCCGCACTGCCGGCTGGTCGGACACGTCGACGACGCGGTCCGCGACCTCCTCTACCGGCGGGCGGAGGTGCTCCTCTTTCCGAGCCTCTACGAGGGTTTTGGCTTCCCGGTGCTCGAGGCTCTGCGCCAAGGCCTGCCGTGCGTCCTCAGCCAGGCCGGCTCGCTGCCTGAGGTGGCCGGCGAGGCCGCCCTCTATGCGGACGACCCGGAGGGCATTGCCGAGGCGGTCGAACGCCTTCGCGCGCAGCCGGAACTCCGGGCACGCCTGGCCGCCGACGGCCGGCGCCGGGCGCAGAGCTTTACTTGGGAACGGACGGCGGAAGGTGTCGCGGAGGTGGTTAGGGCCGCTGTAGGGCTACCCCTTCCAGGACCCGCCAGGTCCGCTCCGCGGCCTTCGACCAGGTGAACTCGGCCGCTCTCAGGATCCCTTTGCGACGCAGCTGCGAAGCCACTCCCGGGTCGTAGAGCACCGCCTCCAGCGCGGCGCGCCAAGCCCCGACGTCGTCCGGCGAGGCCAGCAGGGCGGCGTCGCCAACGACCTCCGGCAGGGATGACCGGTCGGAGGAGACCACAGGCGTCCCGCACGCCATCGCCTCCAGCGGCGTCAAGCCGAAGCCCTCGTAGAAAGCCGGGTGGGCCAGGCAGGTGGCGAGGTTGTAGAGCGCGGGCAGGTCTTCCGGTGGGACCGACGGCAGGTGGAGGATCGCCTCCCCCAGCTCCTCGACCTCTCGCTGCAGCTGCTCGTGGCGCCAGCCCCAGGGACCGGCCAGCACCAGCCGCGGCCGGTCGGCCATCGTGCGCCAGGCCTCGACCAGTGTGGGCAGGTTCTTTCGCGGCGAGATGGTTCCCACGAAGAGGATGAAACGGTCGGGCAGCGCGTAGCGCTCCTTGACCTCCTCGAGCTGATCGGGCGGCAGCGGCTGGAAAGCGTCGCTGACGCCCTCGGGAACCACATGCACGCGATCCGGTCCGGCGTCGAAGAGCTGAGCCAGGTCCCGAGCCGTGGAGCGGGAGACCGCGATCAAGGCCGTGGCGCGCTCGATCGACCGCGGCACCACGAGCCTGGTGCTGAGCGGCTGGCCGGGTGGAAACCACTCGGGACGGCGGTAGATCGCCAGGTCGTGCACCGTCAGCACCGACGGACAGCGGACATCGAGCAGTGGGAGCTGGCCCATCGGGCTGAAGTAGGCGTCCGGGTCCTGCCGCCGGATCCGAGCCGGCCAGCGCTGGTGGCGTCCGAGCAGGCGCGGGCCGGGGATCTCGCGGTAGGCAACGTTGGTGGCGGCCAGCGGCCGCTCGGCGCTGTGCGGAAGGTAGACGGTCAGGCGCGCCAGCGGTCTCGCCGCGACCATCGCGCGCAGGATCTCCCGCGTGTAGGTGGCCATGCCGGCCCGGGGCTCGCTCAGCGCGCCGCCATCGACGGCGAGGTGAACCCCTTCGCCCGCGGCGCTCAGCGGAGGATTAACGGAGGTACAGCTGGTTGCGCTTGAGCACCTCGAAGTGCTCGAGCGCCAGGCCGGTCCCGCGGGCGACGCAGGTCTGCGGATCGTCGGCCACGATCGCCGGCACGCCGGTGTGCATGACCAGGTACCTGTCGATGCCGCGCAGCTGGGCTCCCCCGCCGGTCAGCACGATCCCCTTGTCAAAGATGTCCGCTGCCAGCTCAGGCGGCGTCTCCTCCAGCACCGCGCGGACGGCTCCCACGATCGCCGCCAGCGGCTCCTGGATCGCCTCGACCACCTCCTGCGAGGTCACCTTGACGTTCTTGGGAAGGCCGGACACGAGGTCGCGGCCTCGTACCTCCATCGAGAGCTCCTCTTTCAGCTGGACCGCGGCGCCGATCTCGATCTTGACCTCCTCCGCGGTGCGCTCACCGATCAACAGGCTGTGCTTGCGCTTGATGTAGGCGGCGATGGCGTCGTCGATGCGGTTGCCGCCGACTCGGATCGAGTGGGCGACGACCATCCCCGAAAGCGAGATCACCGCGATCTCGGTGGTGCCGCCACCGATATCGCAGATGGCGTGCCCGCTGGGCTGGTTGATAGGCAGGTCGGCGCCGATCGCGGCAGCCAGGGGCTCGTCGATCAGCCACGCCTGCTTGGCGCCGGCGGAGATCGCCGCCTCGGTGACGGCGCGCCGCTCCACGGAGGTGACACCCGAGGGCACGCAGATCATCACCTCGGGCTTGAAGATGCGCTGGCGACCCTGAACCCGGGCGATGAAGTAGTGCAGCATGCCTTCGGTCGCCACGAAGTCGGCGATGACTCCGTCGCGCATCGGCCGCACGACCTGAATGCTCTCCGGGGTACGACCCACCATCTCGCGTGCCTGGGTGCCGACCGCCAGGATCCGGGAGCCGTCCCGATTCACGGCGACCAGGCTGGGCTCGTTGATGACTATGCCCTCGCCTCGGACATACACGAGCACGGTGCTGGTGCCCAGATCTATCCCGATTTTCTTTGCTAACACCCCAGCAGAGACCCTCCACCATCACCTTGCCTGGGAGGCTCCGCCCCCCCGACAACGCCGGCGTCAAGCCTCCGGCTCGCCTGCGCTCGCCCGCCTGCGGCGGCCTTGACACCGGCGGCGCGCCGCGCTCCGCGCGGCGCTGCCCCCCATCGGCCGCACTCGCGGCCGCCCCTGGCCTTCGGCCGGGGCCCAGTCAAGCCTCATCCACGCTACTCAAAGCTTCCCCGCGGCACCTGCGCCAGCCCATCCCCTGTTACGCGGGCGATGTCGGCGCCCAGCTCCGCCAGGCGGGTAACCATGTCCGGGTAGCCGCGATCCACGTGCCAGGCATGGTGAAGCATGGACTCGCCTTCCGCACAGAGCGCCGCGATGACCATCGCCGCACCGGCCCGGATGTCGGGCACCTCCAGGTCGGTCCCCCGGAGCCTGCTGGGACCGTGGACTGCCTTGGTTCGCCCGTCCAGGCTCTCGATCCGGGCGCCCATCTTCACCAGCTCGGCCACGTGCTGGAAGCGGTTCTCGAAGATGTACTCGGAGATGACGCTCAAGCCCTCCGCCTGCGTCATCAGCGCCATGTACTGCGCCTGGAGGTCGGTCGGAAAACCCGGGTGAACCCAGGTCGTCAGGTCGACCGCCCGCAGCGGCGAGCTGCGCGGCCGGCGGATGCTGATCTCGAGCTCGCCGACGTCGACCTCGACTCCAGCCTGCTGGAGCTTGATCACCGGGACGTTCAAGTCTCCCGAAGGGCTGCACTCGAGGACGATCTCGCCCCCGGTCGCCGCCACCGCGATGGCGTACGTGCCGGCTTCCAGGTAGTCCGGGCGGATGCTGTGCTCGCCCCCGTGAAGAGCCTCCACCCCCTCCACCACGATCTCGTCGGTACCGGCCCCTGTGACCTGCGCGCCGAGGCCGTTGAGAAAGAGGGCGAGGTCCTGGACGTGAGGCTCGCGGGCGGCGTTCAAGATCTCGGTCCTGCCTTTCGCGAGGACGGCGGCCATCATCAGGTTCTCGGTGCCGGTCACCGTCGGCATGTCCAGCACGATCCGGGCACCGTGCAGCCGATCCGCGCTGGCGATGAACTCCTCAGGAGTTTCCTCGACCACGGCGCCCAGCCGCCGCAGCCCCCCGATGTGCTGCTCGACCCGGCGCGTGCCGATGTCATCGCCGCCCGGCCTGGGCAGCCGCACCTCGCCGCGGCGAGCCAGGAGCGGACCCAGGAGGACGAGCGAGGCGCGCATCTTGCGGGCAAGTTCCGGTGATACCCGTCCGCTGACGTCCGCGGCGTGCACCAGCGGCAGATCCACGTCGCATCCGAGCCCTTTCAGGATCTCGAGCATCACCTGCGTGTCGGTCACCTCGGCGAGGTTCGTGACGCGGACCGGCTCGGCCGTCAAGAGGCACGCCGCGAGTATCGGGAGGGTCGCGTTTTTGGACCCACCGACACAGAGGCGCCCGTGGAGAGGCCGGCCGCCGGTGACGCGGATTACATCGTCACGCCCCGCGCCGGCGCGCGAGGCCGAGCTCAACCGCCGCCCCGCCGGATCCGTGCCAGGCGGAGGCGCGCCTCGGCGCGCGCCAGCGCCTGCTCGAGCTCGACGCGCTCCTCCGTGCCGACCTGGCCGGCAAGGCGCTCCTGGACCGACCGGCGGGTTTGCTCGGCCCGCTCGAGGTTGATCTCGTCGGCCCGCTCGGCGACGTCGGCGAGCACTGTCACGCGGTCGGGCAGGACCTCCATGAAGCCTCCGCCCACGAACAGCACTTCAGAACCACCGCCCGTCTTGTCCACCCGGAGCTCGCCGGGCGCCAGCACTGCCAGCAGCGGCGCGTGCCGGGGCAGCACTCCGAGTTCGCCTATGGTGCTGCGCGCCAGGATGAAGTCGGCCTCACCCTCGAAGAGGCTCCGCTCGACGCTCACGACGCGGACAGGTATCGGCAAAGTCTTCTGGCTAACCTCGCGATTTCAGCTGCTCGGCTTCTTTGCGGACGTCATCGATGTTGCCCATCATGTAGAAGGCCTGCTCGGGCAGGTCATCGCACTCGCCGTCCAGGATCTGCTTGAACCCCTGGACGGTCTCCTTCACCGGCACGTACTTGCCGGGCCGCCCGGTGAACCTCTCGGCGACGAAGTTGGGCTGGGACAGGAAACGCTGCATTTTTCGCGCGCGCTGGACCGTCAACTTGTCGTCTTCAGAGAGCTCTTCCATGCCGAGGATGGCGATGATGTCCTGCAGCTCCTTGTACTTCTGCATCGCCCGCTTTACCCCCTGGGCGACGTCGTAGTGCTCCTGGCCGACGAAGTTCGGGTCGATGAACCGGCTCGTCGAATCCAGCGGGTCGACCGCAGGGTAGATGCCGATGTCTGTCAGCCCCCGGTTCAAGGTGACGATCGCTCCCAGGTGGGCGAAGGTGGTCTGGATGGCGGGATCGGTCATGTCGTCCGCCGGCACGTAGATCGCCTGCACCGAGGTGATCGAGCCCTTCTTCGTCGAGGTGATCCGCTCTTGGAGGTCGCCCATCTCGGTTGCCAGCGTCGGTTGATAGCCAACGGCCGAGGGCATCCGACCCAGCAAGGCCGAGACTTCGGACCCCGCGAGCATGTAGCGAAAGATGTTGTCGATGAAGAGGAGGACGTCGGCGCCCTCCGTGTCCCGGAAATACTCGGCCATGGTCAGGCCGGTGAGCGCAACGCGTGCGCGGGCGCCTGGCGGCTCGTTCATCTGGCCGAACACCAGGCTCGTCTGCGGCAGCACGCCGGCGTCGGACATCTCGTGGTACATGTCATTGCCTTCGCGCGTGCGCTCGCCCACGCCCGCGAAGACCGAGCGGCCCTTGTGCTCGTGCGCGATGTTCCGGATCAGCTCCTGGACGATGACCGTCTTGCCGGTCCCCGCGCCTCCGAAGAGGCCGATCTTGGAGCCTTTGACGAACGTGCAGATGAGGTCAATGACCTTGATGCCCGTCTCCAGGATCTCGACCTGGGTCTGCTGCTGATCGACGGGCGGCGCTTCGCGATGGATCGGCCAGCGTTCCCCGCCTTCAGGCGTCGGCTCGTCGTCGATCGCCTCCCCGATCACGTTGAAAAGACGGCCCAGGGTCTCGACGCCGACCGGTACCTTGATTGGCGCGCCGGTCGCCTCGACCGGATCGCCCCGCCGGAAGCCGTCGGTGCCATCCATCGCGATGCACCGAACCGTGTTGTCGCCGATGGAACCCTCGACTTCAAGCACCACGCTGCGCTTATCGCGCGTGTGGACGATCAGTGCGTCATAGATGTTCGGCAGCTGGCCGGGCGGGAATCGGATGTCGACGACGGCGCCGATGACCTGGCTGACACGCCCCTCGCCGCGGTCGGGCTTCGTCTTTTCCTTTTCTTTTTCTTTGGTCTTGGCCAAGTGAAATTTCCTCCCGGCTAGTCCGGCATCTATTGCGAGCTCTGGCGGAGAGCTTCGGCGCCGCTGACGATCTCCATCAGCTCGGTCGTGATCGACGCCTGCCGGACCTTGTTCATGTTCAGCGTCAGGGCTTCGATGAAATCGGCCGCGGCGTCGGTCGCATTCTGCATCGCGATCATGCGCGCGCTGTGCTCGCTGGCCTTGTTCTCCAGGACCGCCTGGTAGACCTGCGTCTCCACGTACCGCGGGAGCAGCGCGTCGAGCACCTCATCGGGTTCGGGCTCGTAGATGTAGTCCGCCGCCGGGGCTTTCCCCTCCTCCCGCTTCGGCAGCTCGACGGGAACCAGCGTCCGCACGACCGGCTCCTGGCGCAGCGTCGACACCCACTTGGCGTACCCCAGGAGCACGGCGTCGGTATTTCCCTTCGAGTACTCCTCGAGGGCCACCGTGACCGCCGGCAGCACGTCGGCGATGCCTGGCCGGTCGGGGAGGTTGCTGGCGTCGGCGATCACCTCCCGCCGGAACCGGAGCATGAGGTCGCGGCCCTTCCGTCCCAGGGTGACGTAGCGCGCCTGCGGGTACTGCTCGTTCATAACGCGGTTGGCGGCCCGGATCGTGTTGACGTTGAGGGCCCCGCAGAGGCCGCGATCCGTCGTCACCAGGACCATCACGCCCCGCTTGCCTTCACGCCGCTCGAGGAAGGGATGGCGGTACTCCGTGGCCAGCTCGGCTGTCGTCTGCAGGACCTCGAGCATCTTCTCCGCATAGGGTCGCGTCGCCTGCACCATCTGCTGAGCGCGGCGCAGCTTGGTGGCGGAGACGACCTGGTACGCCTGCGTGATCTTCTTCGTGTTTTGCACACTGCGGATCCGGTTGCGAATGTCGCGGAGCGAAGGCAATTCCCCGCTTTACTCCGCGCGCTTGGTGCGGCGCTGCTGCTTGCGGCGCTGGTCCTGGCGGCGCTCCGGGTCGTTGGCCGCCGTTTCCTTCCGGCGCTCGGCCTGGCGGCGGTCAGAGTTGCCACGGCGCTCTTGTTCAGACCCGGTTTCTTCAGGCTTCGCCTCCGTCTTGGGCGGCTCGGGCTTGGTCTCTTCAGGCTTGGCCTCCGCCTTCGGCGGCTCGGGCTTGGTCTCTTCGCGCTTGGTCCCTTCGGTCTTAGCCTCAGCCTTGGCAGGCTCCCCCTTCTTGTCTTCCGCCGGGCTCTCGACGCCGAACTGGCGGTTGAAAGCTTTGATCGCGTCGTCGATCTTCCCGTTCAGGTCGTCATCGAGAGCTTTCTGCTTCTCGATCTCCTCCAGGAGATCCTTTCTCTCCGAGCGCAGGAACCTCGTGAAGCCGGTCTCCCACTCCGGGACGCGGGCCACCGGGACCTTGTCCACGAAGCCATGCGTGCCGGCGTAGATGACGCAGACCTGAATCCCCAGCGGGACCGGCTCGTACTGCTTTTGCTTGAGCAGCTCGGTGAGCCGGTTGCCGCGCTCGAGCTGGTCCCTCGTGTTCTTGTCCAGGTCAGATGCGAACTGGGAGAAGGCGGCCAGCTCCCGGTACTGGGCGAGCTCGAGCTTCATGCGTCCCGCAACCTGGCGCATGGCCTTGGTCTGGGCGTCGCCGCCTACGCGTGAGACCGAGATGCCGACCGACATGGCCGGCCTGATTCCCGCGTTGAAGAGATCCGACTGCATGTAGATCTGGCCGTCGGTGATCGAGATCACGTTGGTGGGGATGTAGGCGGAGACGTCATTGGCCTGCGTCTCGATCACCGGCAAGGCGGTCAAGGAGCCGCCACCGTTGGCCTTGTTCATCTTGGCCGCGCGCTCCAGGAGCCGCGAGTGGAGGTAGAAGACGTCACCCGGGTAGGCCTCCCGCCCGGGAGGCCGGCGCAGGTTGAGCGACATCTCCCGGTATGCCCACGCGTGTTTGGTGAGGTCGTCGTAGCAGACAAGCGCCTCTTCGCCCTTGTCGCGGAAGTACTCGCCCATGGCGCAGCCGGCGTAAGGCGCGATGTACTGCAGCGTCGCCGGCTCCGAGGCAGTCGCCGCAACGATCGTCGTGAACTCGAGGGCGCCGTACTTGTCCAGCGTGTCGGCCACCCTGGCGATGCTGTTCGCGTTCTGGCCGATCGCGACGTAGATGCAGACGAGATCCTTGCCCTTCTGGTTGATGATCGTGTCGAGGAGGATCGCCGTCTTGCCGGTCTGCCGGTCGCCGAGGATGAGCTCGCGCTGGCCACGGCCGATCGGAATCATGGCGTCGACCGCCTTGATCCCGGTCTGCACCGGCGTGTCGACGCGCTGGCGGGTGATCACGCCGGGCGCGATCTTCTCCACGGCGCTCGTCTTCTTGGACTCGATCGGGCCCTTGCCGTCGATGGGTTGACCGAGCGCGTTGACGACACGGCCGAGCAGTTCCGGCCCGACCGGCACCTCGACGATCCGGCCGGTGGTCTTGACCTCGTCGCCTTCCTGCATGTGCTCGTAGGGGCCCATGATCACGGCGCGGACCTGGTCGTCCTCCAGGTTCAGCGCCATGCCGTAGACGTCGCCCGGGAACTCCAACAGCTCGCCCGCCATGGCTCCCTGGAGTCCATAGATGGCGGCGATCCCGTCGGCGACCGAGATGATCCGGCCGACCTCCGAGCTGACCAGCTCGGCCTTGAAGTCCTTGAGCCGCGCCTTGATTAGGTCGGTGATGTCGTCTGAGCTGATGCTCACTTCTGCGTCACTCTTCTCCTTACCTGGTCACGACCTGCCGGCGCAGCTGCTGGAGCCGGCCCGCGACGCTGGCGTCCAGCAGCCGGTCCCCAATCTGGAGCACGAGCCCACCAAGAATGGCGGGGTCGACGCTGACCTCCAGGCGGACGTCCTTGCCGATCCCAGCGGAAAGGTCCTTGGCAAAGCCATCGCGGTCAGCCGCGGAGAGCTCGACCGCAGTCGTGGCGGTGGCCCGGATGCGCCCGGCTGCCTCATCGGCCAGGCTCATGAATTCGGCGGCGATCTCGTCAGCCTGATCAACCCGATGGTTGGAGACCAGCAGGCGGAGGAGGTTCAAGCCCTCGGCGCCCAGGCCCGGCAGGTCGAGCTTCTCGACGAAGGCCACCCGCTCCTCCGTGGGAATGCTTGGGTTGCGGACGACCTGCCGCACCTGCTCGTTGGCCAGGATCTGTCGCACGAGCTCAAGCCGCTGCGACCATTGGTCGACCTTTTTCTCCTCTTCAGCGAGCTCGAAGATGGCGCGCGCGTAGCGCTTAGCTGCTGCGCCCACCAGCCGCCACCTCTCGAATCGCCTCGTCGATGAGCTTCTTGTGGGCACGCACGTCGAGCGCCTCGCCGACCACCTTCCGGGTCGCCTCGATCACCATGTCGCCGACCTCGCTGCGGACCGACTCCAGCGCCGCCCGGCGCGCCGCTTCGATGTCCCGGCGGGCGGCTTCGACAAGGCGCTTCGCTTCGGCCTCGCCCTTTTCCTTAAGCTCTTCGCGGACCTGCTCGGCGGCGCGGCTGGCGCCCGCGATGACCTCCTGGGCCTGCTTGCGGGCATCCTCCAGCCGCTCCGCGGCCTGTTTGAGATGTTCTTCCGCCTCCCGCCGTGCCTCCTCGGCTTTCGTAATCTGCTCCTCGATCAAACGCTGGCGGGCCTCGGCCACCTGGCGGAGCGGTGGCCAGACCCACTTGGCCAGGATCGCCAGCATGATCAGGAAGACCGCCACCTCGATCAGGAAGCTGGCGTTGATATCGAGCAGGCCGGCCTCGGCGAGGTACACGGCTATTTGACGGCCGCCGCCACACTGACGATGAAGTAGAAGGCGAGGCCAAGGTTGATGAAGTACATCGCCTCGACCAGCCCGATCACGAGGCCCAGGATTCCCATCAAGCGCCCCTGAGCTTCGGGCTGGCGGGCGATCCCATTGATGACCGCGCTGCCGCCTAGACCGTCACCGACGGCGGCGCCGATCGCGCCTCCGCCCAGTGCGAGTCCGGCTCCGATCAGGGCTCCGGCGATGGCGATGGCGTGGTTCATGAGTGCTCTGCTCCTCCAACTAAGTCTGGCTGGCCGGCGTGTTCGCGGCGGTGGCGCTCATGGATGCCCTCTCGTGCTTGGCCGAAATAAATGATCGTCAGCAGCATGAAGATGAAGGCTTGGAGGGCGCCGATGAAAAAGACGTCGAAACCCTTCCAGATGATTAGGGCCAGCGGTGCCAGAAAGAATGGCCCGACATAAGGGATTGATGCCACGAGAGTAGTGATCAGCCAGATGACGATCACGGCGGCGAGGATATTGCCGAAAAGTCGCATGGACAGGGTAACCGGCTTAATGAGGTCTTCGAGGATGTTCAGCGGGATGAACACGATTCGCGCCAGCAACGGCATCTCGAAGGGTTTCGTCCAGCGGTAGAGATAGCCCCAGAGGCCCTGCTCACGGAACGTGTACCACTGCACGGTCACGAAAACGACGAGGGCCATCGCCAGGGTCTGGTTCAAGTCGGAATTGGCGGGATGGATCAATCCGTGCAGGGGTAGGAAGTCGAGGTAGTTGGCGATCAGGATGTAGAAGCCGATGGTCAGTGCCAATGGCATTACGAAAGAGGCTCGTTTCGCGACCTCCTCGTCACCTTCCGCGGCAAGGCCCTTGAAGAGGTCATCGCGCACGTAGGTATAAGCGAGCTCCAACGCGAGCTGGAGGATTCCCGGTTTTCTAGTCTGCAGGCGACGGGCGACGTAAAGGCCAACCGCGATGGTGACGATGACAGCAAGCAGGCTGGAGAGGACGCTGTCGATATTGATCGCCCAAAACCCGCTGCCGATCGTCGGGTGGTTAACAGGGGCAGGCTCGACCACCTGCAGCCAAAGCCCGGTCACTGACGCATTGCCTCCCGCACCGACACCCCTGCGAACACGAGCTGCGCGCCGGCCACGCCGATTAGGGTGAGCCACACCGTCGCAGTGCCGATGGCCAGCCCGACCGCCAGCGCAGCAGCCGTCAGTACCCCGAGCCGGGCCAGGCTGGACATGTGGAAAGGAACGTCAGCTCCCACCGCCCGCTCTGCTAGGAGCGCGTTCGTAGAGCCGATCAGGAGACCCACCGCAAGGCTGAGACCGGACGCGGGATGCGCGCTTAGCACCCCCCAAAGCTCACAACCAGCCGCGATGGCGAGGCAGGCGGCCGCAGTCCGCGGAAATAGGCGATGACGACCCCTCACAGGTACCTCTTGAACCGGGTATAGGCCACGGCCACAGCCGCCGCGATCCCGAGTGCGAGCCCGATCAAAAAGAATAGCGGGCTGCGCCCGGTCGCCGCATCGAGGGCGACTCCGCCGAGGAGAGGCACCAGCAGGGAGGCGGCGAGGAATCCGCCCAAGGCGAGCAGGCTGCCGTAACCCGAGTCAGACCCTTTCGCGCTCATTCGGCTTGCTTGGGTGCCGGCAGGAGGCGCCGGAGACCCGGCAGGGGGATCCGCCAGCGCTGCCTCTCGAGCGCCTCGCCGGCCACGGTCGAGATGGCCACTACGACGATCACGATCGTCACGGCCAGGATCCGCTTGTGGCCGAAGACCATCAGCCCGACCGCGCCAAGTATCGCCGTGGCGCCGTAGAAGACGAGGCAGATGGCGCGCTGGTCGAGTCCGAAGTCGAGCAGCTGATGATGGATGTGCCGGGTGTCGGCATGCGCGATCGAGAGCTTCTGACGGCGCCGGCGAACAATAGCCCAGGCCGTGTCAGCGATCGGGACGGCCAGGGCCAGCACCGGGACCGCCAGGGCGAAGGCGACAGCTACCTTGGCCACGCCGAGCATGGCCAGTAAGCCGAGCGATAGCCCCAGGAAGTGGCTGCCGGAGTCGCCCATGAAGATCCGGGCGGGGTGCCAGTTGAAGGCCAGGAAGCCGGCGCAGCACCCCGCCAATGCGGCCGAGACCAGGACCACCTCCGGTTGCGACCGGTTGATCGCCGCGATCATCAGGATCAGCGCCACGATTCCCACCACTCCGGCGGCCAGGCCGTCGACGCCGTCCAGGAGGTTGACCGTGTTCTGCATGCCGAGGAGCCAGAACAGCGCCAATGGCAGGGCGACTGCCACCGGCAGAACCACAGTCCCGATCACCGGAAGGGTCAGGTAGCCAATCGAGTAGCCGAAAACCAGGATGGCGGCCAGCGCCAGCGCGGTCTCAGCCACGACTTTGGCCCAGGCGGGCATCCCGCGCCGGTCGTCCCAGGTGAAGATCAGCACGGCAACACCGCCCAGCGCCACCAGGCCGACCACCTGCCAGTCGAGGCGCACGTACCAGGCGACGGCGAACGCGAAAGCGATGTAGAGCGCCCAGCCGCCGAGGCGCGAGGTGGCGACCAGGTGGATGTGGCGGCCGCCGGGCTCGGCAACGACCTTGAGGCGATGGCCGAACACGACGGAGAGCGGCACCAGGGCGGTGGTGGTAGCCGCCGCCAGGGCAAATGGCCAGAGGGCCGGCAGCAGGTTGCCGAAGAGGGTCTGCAGGAAGTCGCGGGTGAAGAACGCGTCTAAGAAAACGGCGGTCACCGGAGCGCGTACGGGAGCGGGAAGCGCCGGCAGAGGTCGAGCGTGCGCTCCCGGATCGCGTCCAGGTTGGCCGCGTCCTCGAGCCCCTCGATCAAGTCCGCGACGCAGTCGGCGATCTCGCCCATCTCTTCCGGACCCATTCCCCGCGTCGTGACGGACGGCGTGCCCAGGCGGACCCCGCTCGGGTTGAACTTGGAAGCTTCGTCGAAGGGGATCGCATTGCGGTTGACCGTGATCCCGACCTGGTCAGCCACGTCCTGCACCTGCTTGCCCTTCAGACCCGCGGGCCGGAGGTCGATCAGCATCAGGTGGTTGTCGGTCCCGCCGCTGACGAGCCGCAGCCCGCGCTCCTGCAACCGCGCCGCCAGCACCTTCGCGTTGGCGACCACCTGACGGGCGTAGTCCTTGAACTCTGGTTTCAGGGCCTCGCCGAAGCAGACGGCTTTCGCCGCGATAGCGTGCATCAACGGCCCGCCCTGGGTCCCCGGAAAGACAGCGCTGTCGATGGCCTTGGCGTGCTCCTCGTCGCAGAGGACCATCCCGCCCCACGCCCCGCGCAGCGTCTTCTGCGTCGTCGTGGACACGATCGGTGAGTGCGGCACGGGGCTCGGGTGGGCACCGCCCGCGACAAGCCCCGCGAAATGTGCCATGTCGACGACCATGGTCGCGCCGACCGAGTCTGCGATCTGGCGCATGCGGGCGAAGTCGATGAGCCTCGGATAGGCCGAATAGCCGACCATCAGCATCTTCGGCCGGACCTCCTCCGCCTGCTTCAGGACGGAGTCGTAGTCCAGCCGCTCGGTCTCTCGGTCGACGCCGTAGGAGTGGATCTCGTAGAGCTTGCCGCTGAAATTGGCGGGGCTGCCGTGACTCAGGTGACCGCCCGCCGAGAGGTCCATGCCCATGACGCGGTCGCCCGGCTGGCAAACGGCCTGGTAAACGGCGGCATTGGCCTGGCTGCCGGCGTGGGGCTGGACGTTCACATGCGCCGCTCCGAAGAGCTGCCGGGCCCGGTCGATGGCGAGGCTTTCGATCTCGTCCATGACCTCGCAGCCGCCGTAGTAGCGCTTGCCGGGATAGCCCTCGGCGTACTTGTTCGTGAGCAGCGTCCCGAGCGCCTCCAGGATGGGCGCGCTGGCGAGGTTCTCCGAGGGGATGAGCTCCAGGGTCTGGCTCTGCCGCCGATACTCCTTGTGGATCAGGTCGGCGACGGCGGGATCGGCCTTCTCGAGGACGCCAAGGTTCATTGCAGACTCGATCACGCCAACAGCCTAGCGGCTGGGATAGCCCCTTCGCGAACGATCCGGGGCTGCGGGCCGCTGAGGTCGAGGACTGTCGAAGGCACGCCGCCCGGAGCGCGGCCGCCGTCGACCACCCCGGCCAGTCCCGGCAGCCTGGCCGCCTCGTCCGCGGTCAGGGCGGGGGGTTGACCATGGCGGTTGGCGCTGGACGTGAGCAGCGGGCCCGCGGCGCGGAGCAGTTCCAGCGCCAGCGGGTGGTCGGGTACCCGAACGCCGAGGGTGCCGTCCCCGGCCGGCAAGACGAGAGTAAGAGGGCCCGGCCACCAGCGCTCAACAAAACCCCAAGCGCGCTCATCGATCTCGACGATGCCCCTCGCCTGTTCAGCGTCGATGACCATGAGGATCAGCGGCAGCTCGGCGGGCCGTCCCTTGATCTCGTAGATCCTGGCCTCCCCTCCAGGCGCAACGCCGAGCCCGTAGACCGTGTCGGTCGGGAAAGCGACGACGCCGCCCTCCGCAAGGGCGGCCGCGGCCTCGGCTACATCCACGCTTCAAGCACGCGGTCGCGCCCGCCCAGGTCTTTCAAGAGACGGCTGCCCTTGAAACCCTCCAGTCGCAGCCGGCCCGCGACTGCCGAGTCGATTTCTGCCAGCACGATTCCGCCCGCCGCCAGTCTCGGGGGCGCCTGGTCCAGGAGGCGGTTGACGACGGCGGGCCCGCCATAGAGTGCGACTGCCGGTTGGGCTGTCACCTCCGCTGGCAAGGCGGCAGCTTTCTCGACGTAGGGGAGGTTGGCCAGGATGGCGTCGTAGACGCGCTCGAGCGGCTCCATGAGGTCACCCTCGATGAGCCGCACCCGCTGCTCGAGGTCGTGCTTGGCGACGTTGCGAGCGGCGACCGCAAGTGCAGCGGGTGAGATGTCCGTCGCGTCGACCGTGGCGGCCGGCAGGTAATGCGCGACGGCCACAGCGATGCACCCGGAGCCGGTTCCGATGTCCGCAAACCGGCGCCGATCTGGGTTGGCCCTCCCCCACTCCACGGCGCGCTGCACCAGGGTCTCGGTGTCGGGATTGGGCACCAGTACGTCCGGCGTCACCTCGAACTCCAAGCCCATGAATTCCTTCCGGCCGGTGAGGTAAGCGACGGGTGCGCCCTGGCCACGCCGGGCGACCAGGTCCCGGTAGGGCGCCAGCTCCGCCTCGGCGAGCGGGCGCTCGAACTGCAGGTAGAGGTCAAGGCGCCGGACCCCAAGCGCATGCGACAGCAGCAGCTCGGCGTCAAGGCGGGGCGATGAAGAGCCGTGCGCCTCCAGGAAGCCGGTGGCCCGCTGCAGGACTTCGAGTAGTTTCAGGTGGCCGACGTGGCGCCGGCCAGCTGCTCGGCACGCTCGGCCGCGATCAGGGCGGAGACCAGCTCGTCGAGCTCACCCTGCATGATCCGGTCGAGCTTGTAGAGCGTGAGGTCGATCCGGTGGTCGGTGACGCGGTTCTCTTTGAAGTTGTACGTCCTGACCTTGTCGGAGCGGTTCCCGGAGCGCACCATCGAGCGGCGGACCGCGTCCTGCTCGGCGTGCTGTTCGGCCATCTTCCTCTCGTACAGACGAGCCCGCAGCACGCGGAGCGCCTTCTCCCGGTTCTTGAGCTGCGACTTCTCGTCCTGGATGCTGACGACCAGGCCGGTCGGCAGGTGGGTGATTCGGATCGCCGAATAGGTGGTGTTGACGCTCTGGCCGCCAGGGCCGGTGGAGGTCGAGGTCTCGATCTTCAAGTCTTTTTCGGGCAGCTGGATCTCGACCGGGTCGGGTTCGGGCAGCACCGAGACCGTGGCGACCGACGTATGGACCCGGCCCTGGCTCTCGGTCTTGGGTACCCGCTGGACCCGGTGCGGGCCGCCTTCGAACTTCATCTGCGAGTAGGCCCCGCGCCCGTGGATCTCGAAGATGATCTTGCTGAGGCCGCCGATGCCGTTGTCCTGGGCTTCGATCACCTCGACCTTCCACCCTTTCGACTGCGCCCAGCGCGAGTACATCTCGAAAAGGTCGCGCGCGAAGAGCTCGGCCTCGTCGCCGCCGACGGCGCCCTGGATCTCGACCACGATATCCCGCTCGTCGTTCGGGTCTTTCGGCAAGAGGAGGACCTTCAAACGCTCCTCGAGGTGGGCCATCCGCTCCTCGGCCGCCGCGATCTCCTGGCGGGCGTACTCCTGCATGTCCGGGTCGCGCTCGTTCCGGAGCACCTCCTCGGCATCGCGCTTGGCCTTCTCGGCTGCGCGAAACGAGTTGTAAGCCTCGACGATCTCGCGCATCTCCGACTGCTCGCGAGCCAGCGCGGTCAGCTTCTGGTGATCGGCCACGACCTCCGGCCGGGCCATCTCCGCCTCCAGCTCGCGATACCGGCGGGCAATCGCCTCGAGCCGGTCTATCACGCGGCCGCCGCTTCCTCGCCCGCCCTCGCTGCCTCGAACGCCGCGATCGCGACTTCGATCTGGTCGTCGCTGGGCTGGCGCGTCGTCAACCGCTGCGTGCCGAGCACCGGCAGCAGGAGAACCTTCACCACCGGGTTGTAGCGGTGCCGGGCCATCCAGCGGATGGCCTCCACCGACACGCCCGCGATCACGGGGATGCCAACGATCCGAGAGACGATGATCCAGAACCAGCTCGGGCTGAACGCCGCGACGCCCGTGAAGAGGATCACCGATACCACCAGCACCACCAGCAGGAAGCCCGTCCCGCAGCGGGGGTGGAGCAGGCTCGCGCGGCGCACGTGGGCAACATCCACCGGCTCCTCGGCCTCGAACGTGTTGATCGTCTTGTGCTCCGCGCCGTGGTACTGGAACACCCGTCTCACATCCGGCAGCAGCGCGATCAACGACAGGTACCCGAGGATCAGGCCGACCCGGATCAGGCCCTCCACGAAGACGAAGAGAAACGAGTTGCTGCGCCGAACCGTGAATCCGGTCGCAACCAGGGGCAGGACGATGAAAAGGAGCAGGCCGAAGATCGCCGAGGTGACCAGGGAGATCGCGATCTCGCGTTTCCCGATCTCGACATCCTTGCTGCGCGCGTTCATGTTCACCGACCAGATCAGCGACTTCATGCCGAGGTGCAGCGTCTCGGCCATCAGCGCCAGCCCCCGCACGAACGGCAGCTTCCAGAAACGCTGCGTGTAGACGCCCGCGCGCAGCTCGCCGCGGTCGACGACGATCTCCTTGGTCTGCGGCAGCCGGACCGCGACCGCGTAGTGGTGCGGGCCGCGCATCATGACGCCCTCGATCACGGCCTGGCCGCCGTAGAAGAACTTCTCTTTCGCGGGTGCGACCGGCTGGTCGGGAACCTGCGGGTCGTCCGCGAGCGGCATCGGCGCCTCGGCTCTAGCGAGCTGCGCCAGCGCCGCTCTTAGCTGCTCGCCTGTTGAAGCGCTCTACCTGGCCGCCGGTGTCGACGATGCGCTGCTGGCCCGTGAAGAACGGGTGGCAGACCGAGCAGATCTCGGTGCGCAGCTCTTTCTGGGTGGAGCCGGTCGTGAACGTGTTCCCGCAGGCGCAGGTGACGACGGCGTCCTCGTAAAAGGTCGGGTGGATCTGGGCTTTCATTTTCGATTGGACTCCAAACGGGTGATTTTACTTTAGGAACTGCGTTAGCTGAGTGTGCGCCAGCACGCTGGCAAAGCCGAGGTAGAGCACCAGCGCCAGCCAGGCTCCGGCCATCGCCCACCGCGCCGGCCGCGGCACCGACGTGTAGTACGGCGACTGCGCATTCCGGAACCGGCCGAGGATCGTCGGGATTCCAAGCAGGATGAAGATGATGATCAGCGGGTTGATCCCGCCGAAGACCACCAGAGCGGCGAGGAGCGCCAGGCCGACTACCTGGAACCACTTCGACACCGGGGCGAGGATCCAGCCGCCGTCAAGCATGCCGGCGGGGATCAGGTTGAAGAGGTTGATGAAGAAGCCGAGGTAGGCGGCAAGCAGCAGCGGCGTGAAGTGCGTGGCTCCATACAACACGTACGCCGCCGTCGCCCCGAGCGTGCCCGCGATGGGTCCGGCGATGCCGATCTGAGCCTGCTTCAAGGCGTCAGTCGGGTGCGAGCGCTGGAAGATGGCGGCGCCGACGAAGGGGATGAAAATCGGCGCCGTCGCCTGCATGCCCTGGCGCCGGATCTCAACGACATGTCCCATCTCGTGGACCAGGATCATCACCACCAGCGCGGCGGCGAACCAAGGTCCGAAGAGCACGGCGTAAGCGCCGAAGCTGATCAAGAGCGTGACGGCCGTCTTGACGTACGCGAACTTGAGCAGGATCACCGCGTACTTCGCGTAGCCGAGGATGCCCAGTCCGAGCGCGGTCAGCCAGCCGAGCAGGCCGGATCGCCGGCGCACGCCCTGAGGCGGCCCCTGCGGTGGCTGCGGCGGGGATGGGTACTGACCGGGCTGCCCGTACGGGTAAGACGACGGGTAACCTGGCGGCGGGGGCAACGGGTGCGGAGGCTGCTGCTCCGCCCGATCGAGGGGATCTTGCATCGGGAACTCGTTCTCCTTATACCCCTCCGGCGGTACGGGTAACCGACGCCAATCTCGGGAGCGATAACCTGTCGGAGGTGCAGCTGACCAAGCACGTCGCATACGAGCTGAAAGACCGGATCGCGCACGTCCGGCTGACGCGGCCGGAGGCGCGCAACGCCTTGAGCCCGGAGCAGATCGACGGTTTGCTCGAAGCCATGGAGAAGGTGAGCGCCGACCGCCGGGCGCGGGTGGTGCTGCTCAGCGCCGAAGGTCCGATCTTCTGTGCTGGCGGGGACTTGAAGGCGTTTGCCAGCGCCACCGGGCTCGAGGGCCTCGCCGACGGTGTCCACCGGGCGCTCTTCGCCCTCCATCGCTGCGAGGCGCCCGTGATCGCCGCGATCCAGGGCGGGGCGATCGGCTACGGACTTGGCCTGGCCTCGGCCTGCGACGTCCGGCTTGCCGCCGAGGGAACCCGCTTCCAGGTCGGGTTCACCGGCATCGGCCTCTCGCCCGACTCGACCACCTCGTACTTTCTGCCCCGGCTGCTTGGACCGTCACGGGCGCGCTACCTCATGCTCACCAATACGCCGTTCGACGCCGCGCAAGCACTGGCGATCGGTTACGTCGCCGAGGTCCACCCGCCGGAGCGCCTCCTGGACGCCGCCGCCGAGCTGGCGGCGCGCATTGCCCGGCTGCCGAGCGGCGCGCTGCGAAGGGCGAAGCGGCTGCTCGAGGTGAGCCTTGACAACCCTCTTGAGCGCCAGGTCGAGCTGGAGGTCGGGTTCATCGCCGAGTCGTTCGCCAGCGACGACTTTCGCGAGGGGGTCACCGCGTTCGTCGAGAAGCGAAAGCCGGAGTTCGCGCCAGAGAGGCAGTGAACGCTCCGTTCCTCCGCGTGACCTGGACCGATCCGGTCACCGGCCGCGAGGGCCACATCGTGATCGATCGCCTGGTTCGGGGGCTGGCCGGGGGCGGGACCCGGCTTCGCGCCGGCTGCACCGTCGAGGAGGTCGAGCGCCTGGCGCGCGCCATGTCCTACAAGAACGGAGCCCTCCAGCTCCCGGTCGGCGGGGCCAAGGCCGGCCTCGACGTGGACCCGCACGACCCGGAAGCGGTGCCCATGCTCACCCGCTTCGTCCGCGCCATGTACCCCATCTTCTCCACTTACATGGGAACGGGTGAGGACCTGGGCACCTCCCAGGAGATGCTGGTCGAGGTCTTCAGCCAGGTCGGGCTGGGCACGCCGATTCACGCCGTCCTCCGGCATAGCGCAGACCCAGCCGGAACCGCGGAGCGCCTGCGTCGAGCGCTCGGCGTGCGGGTCGACGGCGTCGGGCTGGTCGACCTCGTCGGCGGCTATGGCGTCGCGGAGGCGGCGGCCGCCGCCGCCGAGCTGGCCGGAGCCCGCGTCTCTGTCCAGGGCTTTGGGTCCATGGGCGGATCGGCCGCCCGCTACCTGGCGGCCAAGGGTGCCCGGATCGTCTGCGTCGCCGACGCGGGCGGCTGCGTGATCAACCCGGACGGCCTCGACGTCGAAGCCCTGCTCGGCTCTCGGAGCCCTTACGGTGACCTCGACCGGTCCCGGCTGAGGGCGACCGACAGGGAGGCGCCCCGCGAGGCTTGGCTCGGCGTGGACTCTGACGTCCTGGTGCCCGCGGCCGTGGCCGACGTCATCGACGAGCACAACTGTGACTTGGTCAAGGCGAAGCTGGTCGTCGAAGCCGCCAACATCCCGACCACGGCCGGCGCCGAGCGGCGCCTGCATGAGCGCGGCGTCAAGGTCATCCCCGACTTCGTAGCCAACGCGGGCACCAATGCCTGGTTTTGGTGGCTGATCCTGGAGCAGCTGGAGCCGAGCGCCGAGGCTGCATTCGAGAGGATCGCGACGAGCATGCGGACGACGGTCGGCGGGATGCTGGACCTCGCCCGCAGAGACAGCATCACGCCTCGCGAGGCGGCCCTCAAGGTCTCGATCGAAAACCTGGACCGGCTCGCCGAGAAGCTCGGCGTCGATGGCCCGCTGCTGGTCGACTAGAAGTCCCCTCCGGGCTATAGTGCCCACCGTATTTCGGCTTGAGTTTTCATTTTGGGGGAGGGCCAGGACATGGCTCAGATTCGGCTCTCGGAAAGGGAGGTCGAGCATCTGCGCGACGACTTCAGCGGAACGGTCATCACTCCGGACGATCAGGCCTATGACGAGGCCCGCAAGGTCTGGAACGGCGACATCGACCGCAGCCCGCGCGTCATCGCCTTTTGCGCGAACACGAAGGACGTTCAAACGGCGCTCGCTTTCGGCCGCCGCAGCGGCCTCCAGATCGCGGTCCGCTCGGGCGGCCACAGCCTCGCCGGCCATTCGGTGGTCGACGACGGCCTGGTGATCGACCTGCGCCGGCTGAACCAGGTCAGCGTCGATCCGGAGGCGCGCCGGGCCGTGGTCGGGGGCGGCGCGATCTGGTCCGAGGTGGACGGTGCCACGGTGCCACACGGCCTGGCTGTCACGGGCGGGCACGTCACCCACACCGGGGTGGCCGCGCTGGTCCTGGGCGGCGGAGTCGGCCACCTGATGCGCGGGTTCGGCCTCAGCTCGGACAACCTGATCTCAGCCGAGCTGGTCACCGCGGACGGCCAGCTGCGAGAGGCCAGCGCCTCGAAGAACGACGACCTCTTCTGGGCCATCCGCGGCGGTGGTGGCAACTTCGGGATCGCCACCCGGCTCGAATTTCAGCTCCACCCGATCGGCGAGACGGTGTTCGGCGGGCTCCTCTTCTACGCGCCCGAGCAGGGACCCGATCTGATGCGCGTCTACAACCAGTTCGCCAAGAGCACACCTGACGAGGTCACGACCATCCTCGCCTACCTGGCGGCGCCGCCCGCGCCCTTCGTGCCCGAGCAGTACCACTTCAAGCCCGGCTACGCCGTGGTCGTCGTCTCTCCCGACCAGGAAGTCGCGGAAAACGCCGTCAAGCCGCTGCGTGACTTCGGACCCCTCTTCGAGATGCTGGCGCCGATGCCGTACCCGTTCGTGCAGAGCCTCTTCGACGAGTCGCTCGCGCCCGGCACCAAGGTCTACTGGAAGTCCCACTACTTCGCCGAGTACAGCGATGACGTGATCGCTGCGATCCACGCCAACACCGCCAAGATGCCGGCGGGGCCTTCACAGATGATCAACCTCCAGATGGGAGGCGCCGTTGCCCGGGTCCCCGACGACGCAACCGCCTTCGCCGGCCGTTCCGCCGGTTTCCTCGGCATGTTCTCCGGCATCTGGGAAGAGGCGGACGAGCGCGACGCTGCGGTGGCCTGGTCCAAGGGCTTCGCCGACTCCCTGGCGCCCCTCTCGCTGGGGGGCACCTATCCGAACCTGGCAGGCGAGGAATCCGAGGAGCGGCTGATCGCCAGCTACGGGCGTGAGAAGTACGCCAGGCTGGCGCGGATCAAGACCAAGTACGACCCGGACAACGTTTTCCGGCTGAACCAGAACATCGTCCCGGCTCACTAGCGCCGGGAACTCTCAGGACGCCGGGCGGGTGACCTGGTGGCGCGTCGTGACGCGCCGGACGGTGCCCGTCCGGGCGTTGAGGATGAGCGACTGCGTCTGAGCAAAGCCGCCGCCGTAGAAGACGGGGCCCAGGAGCGCGCCACCGGTGACACCGGTGATGGCGACAGCGATGCCCTCCGGCACCAGCTCCGCGGCGCCATAGAGTCTGGCGCCATCCTCGCCGGCCAGGATTCGTTCCTCGTCGTTGCGAGGCCAGAGCCGGCACTGGACGTCCCCGCCCAGGCAGCTCACCGCGCAGGCGGCCATGATCGCCTCCTGGAGCCCGCCGATCCCGAGCATGGCATCGACGCCGGTCCAGTCGGCGGCGGCCAGCAGGCCGCCCGTGATGTCGCCGTCCTCCAGGTTCAAGATGCGCGCGCCGGCCGCCCGGACTTCCTCGATCAGGCCCTGGTGACGGGGACGGTCCAGGACCGCGACAGTGAGGTCGGCGACGCGGCAGTCGCGCGCGAAGGCGACCCGGCGGAGGTTATCGGCAACGCCGTCGTCAAGGTCGAGCGCGCCGCGCGCCGGGGCCCCGACGACCGCCTTCTCCATGTAAGCGACCGCCGGTAGCGACGGGAAGCAGCCGGGCGGTCCGGCGACCACCATCGAGATGGCGTTCGGCAGGCCCCGCGAAACGAGGCTGGCGCCCTCGACCGGGTAGACGCCGAAGTCGAACCCGCCCTCCACGCCGACGATCGAGCCCACCGAAAGGATGCCGTCCCCACGCGGGCCCAGGATCACGCGCCCGCCCATGCCCAGCTCCTCGAGAGCCTGGAGCATGGCCGACGCCGCCACCGACTTGACCCTGTCCTGATCGCCGCGCCCCGTGAAGCGGGCGGCGGCCAGGGCGGCGGCCTCGGTCACCCGGACCAGGTCGACATCGGCCGGCGTGGCCGTCTCATGCACTGGCAAGCGGTCGGTCAGCTCGCGTTCCATGGTTCCTTCTTTCTCTAACGGATACACCCAGGAGGGTGGTTCGGGCTAGCTTTCTTCTCGCGGCAGGAGCTCGGGCGGCTGCAGTTCCATCTGATCGATGCCGCTGCGGCGCAGCGCAGCACCGACGAAATCCCGGAACAGCGGGTGCGCCCGCTGCGGCCGGGACCGCAGCTCCGGATGGAACTGGGTGGCCACGAACCAGGGGTGGTCGCCGAGCTCGATGATCTCGACCAGGCGGCCGTTGGGCGAGAGCCCGCTGAAAACCAGGCCCCGGTCGCCAAGCTCCTCGCGGTACTCGTTGTTGAACTCGAAGCGATGCCGGTGGCGCTCGTAGACGACTTCTTCGCCGTAGGCCTGCTGCGCCTTGGACCCTGGCAGCAGCTTGCAAGGGTAGACGCCGAGCCGCATCGTCCCGCCCAGGTTGGCCACGTCCCGCTGGTCCGGCATCAGGTCGATGACCGGAGTCGAGGTGAACGCGGCGAACTCGGTCGAGTTGGCATCAGGCGCCTCCAGGACCTCGCGAGCGAAGTCGATCACGGCGCATTGCATGCCCAGGCAGAGCCCGAGGTAGGGGATCCGGTTGTGGCGCGCGTAGCGCGAGGCGGCCACCTTGCCTTCGATCCCGCGGTGGCCGAAGCCGCCCGGCACCACGATCCCGGCGACTCCTTTCAGGAGCGAGGTGTCGCCCTGGTCCAGCGTCTCCGACGAGATCCAGCGGAGGTCGATGCCGACGTCGTGGTGGACCCCGGCGTGGCGGAGCGCCTCGGTCACGCTCAGATAGGCGTCGGGGAGCGCCACGTACTTGCCCACGACCGCGACCGGCACGCTGCCACGCGGATGCTGGATGCGGTCCACGATCACCTCGAGCCAGGCCAGGTCGGGACCTCCCTTCAGGTCGAAGTGCTTGGCCAGGACCCGGCCGAGCCCGGCCTCCTCGAGCAGGAGCGGAACGCGGTAGATGGTGTCCACGTCAGGCACGGCGATGACCGCGTCCCTGGGAACGTCACAGAAGAGCGCGATCTTGTCTTTCAGCTCCTGGCCGATCGGCTGCTCGGAGCGGGCGATGATGGCGTCGGGCTGGATGCCGATCGCCCGCAGCGCCTGCACCGAGTGCTGGGTGGGCTTGGTCTTCATCTCCTCACCCCTGATCAGCGGCACGAGCGAGACGTGGACGTAGAAGACGTTCTCGCGGCCGACCTCGTTCTTGAGCTGGCGGATGGCCTCCAGGAAAGGCAGCGACTCGATGTCGCCGACCGTCCCGCCCACCTCGCAGACGACGACCTCGGCGGACGACTCCCGGGCAACGCGCTGGACGCGCTCCTTGATCTCGTTGGTCACGTGGGGGATGACCTGGACCGTTGCGCCCAGGTAGTCACCCCGGCGCTCCTTGGCGATGACCTCGGCGTAGATCTTCCCGGTGGTGACGTTGGAAGCGGCCGAGAGGTTCTCGTCGATGAACCTCTCGTAGTGGCCGAGGTCGAGGTCGGTCTCGGCCCCGTCGTCGGTGACGAAGACCTCGCCGTGCTGGTAAGGGCTCATGGTGCCCGGGTCGACGTTCAGGTAGGGGTCGAGCTTCTGGATGGTTACGGCGACCTTGCGGGCCTTGAGGATGCTCCCGACGGAAGCAGCCGTGATCCCTTTGCCGAGCGACGAAACCACACCGCCGGTCACGAAGACGTACTTGGCCAAGACGAAGACCTCCTGCGGTTTTTCAGATGTTACCAGCGAAGTGGTCGCGCAACCAGCCGGCCGCTAACCCTTCGGTTCGAGCAGAACCACCTTGGTCTCGGACTCCCCGCCGCCCAGGCTCGACTGCATCGAGAGCTTCGGCAGGGGCTCGCTGTCGGTCACGCCCATCTCCTTCAGAAACGTGTCCACGCCGCCCAGGTCCTCTTTGATGCCCGGTGTCTTGAAGTGCATCGGGACGACGACCCGGGGCTCGATCAGGCGCACGACCTCGGCGGCGACGTCGGGCGCGATCGTCTTTCTGCCGCCGACGGGGACGAGCAGGACGTCGACAGTGCCGATGGCCTCGGACTGGTCATCGTCCAGCCGGTGGCCGAGATCGCCCAGGTGGCAGACCCGCACATCGTCGACCTCGATCACGAAGATCGTGTTCCGGCCGAGCTCGGAGCCGAGGCTGGCGTCGTGGTACGAGGGGATGCCGAACACGCTCACGCCCTTGACCTCGTACTCGCCCGGGCCGTCGATGACGTAGCCGTCACGGATGATCTCGGTGTAGCTGTGGTTCGGGTGGCCGTGGCTGACGGTGACCACGTCGGCTTCGAGGCGGGGCAGCTTGATTCCCAGCGAAGGCGGGAAAGGGTCCGTGAAGACGTTGGCGCCGCGCCCGCGGAGGCGGAAGCAGCCGTGTCCGAGCCAGGTCACGTCCATCAGTGAGCGCCGGTGGTCGCGATATTACGGGGCACTAGTCAGTCCTCCAGTTTGTCCATGCGGTCGGGTGCTGAAACGCCGATCAGGTTGAGGCCGCTCTCGAGCGTGACGCGGGCGGCTCGGCAGAGCTCGAGGCGGGCTCGCGTCAGGGCGGGATCGTCGACCACCGCGCGGTTCTCGGTGCGCTCGTTGCCCGCCTCGTAGAAGTCGCTGACGCGGTCGGCCAGCTCGTAGAGAAAGTAGGGCACCCTGTGCGGCTCGAGCTTCAGCGCCGCGGTCTCCACCACCTCCGGCCAGTGCGCGATGACGCGGGCCACGTCGAGCTCCCACGGGTGCTCGAGCAGCTCAAGGTCGGCCTCCATGGGCAGATCGCCGCGGCCGCTCGCGAAGCGTTCGATTCCCGCCAGGCGCGCATGCGCGTACTGAACGTAATAGACGGGGTTCGTCTTGTTCTGTGTAGTCGCCAGCTCGAGATCGAACTCCATCATCGTGTCCGGAGTCCGGGAGATGAAGAAATAGCGAACAGCGTCGGACCCGACCCGGTCGATGAGCTCTTCCAGGGTGACGAGACGCCCCGCGCGCTTCGACATCTTGCCCTCCTGGAGGTTGACGAGCTGGTTCAGGATGATGACCAGCCGCTCCGGCTCGACCCCCAGCGCTTCAGCTGCTGCCTTCATCCGCGGCACGTACCCATGGTGATCGGCGCCCCAGACCTCGATGACGCGGTGGAAGCCGCGGGCCTCGAAGCGGCTCAGCAGGTAACCGAGGTCGGAGGCGAAGTAGGTGTGCTCGCCGGTTCTGCGGATCACCACGCGCTCCTCGTCCGGAGCGTTCTCGTCAGCCAGCGCCGGCGCGAACCAGAGCGCGCCCTCCTTTTCGACCAGGTACCCGGCCTTGCGCAGCCTCTCGATGGCCTCCTGGCCGAGGCCGCTCTCCCAGACCCGGCTCTCCCAGAACCACTCGTCGTAGCGCACGTCGAGGCGGGCGACGACAGCCTTCAGGCGCTCGACCATCTGGGCGATACCGAACTTCCTCAGCGCCTCCTCGTTCGGTTCCACACCGGCCTGCCGTGCTGCCAGCGCGATCTCTTCCACGTAGGCACCCACGTAGCCGCCTTCGGGCGGCTCCCGCCCCTCGTAGCGCGCCAGGATCGACTCGCCGAACTTCTTGGCCTGGGTGTTGGAGTCGTTGACGTAGTACTCACGGGCGACGGCATGGCCGGTGAACTCGAGAGTCCGCGCGAGCGAATCGCCCAGGACGATCCCGCGCCCGTGGCCGATGTGGAGCGGACCCGTCGGGTTGATGCTCCCGAACTCCACCTGGACGGGTTCCTCCTTCCCGAGCCCGCTGCGCCCGTACTCGGGACCCCGGCCTGCGACTTCGCGCACGAGTCTGCGCAGCCAGGCCGGGCTGAGGCGGAAGTTGACGTAGCCGCCAACTGCCTCGGCCTGGGCAATGTCCAGCTCGACCGCCCCGGCCACCTGGCCGGCTATCTCGTCGGGCCGCCGCCGCAGGATCCGCGCCAGCTTCATCCCGGCTGGCGACGCGTAGTCGCCGTGGACGGCGTCGCGCGCCCGGGCCAGCTCCAGGTCCGGCAGCTCTCCGTCGGCACCGACCCGCCGGATCGCCGCCTCGAGGGCGGCTGCCACCTCCGCCTTCGGGCCCGTCACGGGCAGTGCGGGTGGGCGCGGCCCAAGGTGACTTCCAGCTGGCTTTGCTGCGCGAGGCGCTGGATGGTGACGGTAACCCGCTGGAGGGGCCGGAACCGAGTGGCGAGGACCTGGTTCAGGGGATGCGCCTCGTCGACCTTGACTTCGTCGACCTGGAGGAGCACGTCCCCCTCCTGGATGCCCGCCTGGGCGGCCGGGCCGCCCGTCGCGACGCCGGTGACGAGGCTGCCTGCCGGGAGACCGCGCAGCGCGGCCTCCTGAGGGGCCAGGCCCTGACTCTGGACTCCGAGGTCTGGCAGGACGAGCTGACCGTCTCGGATGATCTGCTCGACCTCTGCCTGGACGTCCGCCGCGTTGATAGCGAAGGAGAGGGGCGCCCCATCGGCCGTGGCGGCCACGTTGATGCCGACCACCTGACCGGCCACGTTCAAGAGCGGGCCGCCCGAGTTGCCCGCATCGATGGCCGCGTCCGTCTCGATCGTGTCCGCCAGCTGCCGGGTCGAGATCAGCGAGACTGGATCCGCCACGGTCACGCTGTGATGGAGGGCGCTGACGACGCCCGCGGTCAGCGAGTTGTGTGGGGCCAGCGGCGTCCCCATGGCCACCACCGTCTGGCCGACGCGCGGGAGGGCCGGGGCGAAGGCCAGGGTCGGCAGGCTGGAGACCCCATCGACCTTGAGGACCGCGATCCCGGTTTGACAGTCGGAGTCGACGAGCCGGGCATCGCGGGCGTTGGCGTCGCTGCCGAACATCACAACGAGCTGTGCGGCGTTGGCGACCACGTGTGTGTTCGTGACTATGTAGCCGTCACTGGTGGTCAGGAAGCCGGCGCCGAGCGTACGGCTCTGCGCTGTCTGCCTGGTCACGATCGTGGCGATCGCGGGACCCGCCTTGCCGGCGACCTGGATGACGGCGTTCTCCTCGGTGATCCGGACGTTGGAGCCGAGGTTGAGCGTCTGCGGATTGGTGCGGGCTTGGGACTGGAGGACGGCCAGGGTCACGCCGGCGGAGACGGCGCCGCTCACGATCGCGGCGATGAGTACCAGCGCCACCACCCCGCCCGCCCCGGGATTCCGGCCGCTGGCCGGCGCGCGCTGCTCGTCCGGCTGTGACTCGGCCCTGGTGGGCTCGATCACTGCGTTCGAATTCTAAGCGTCCGGCCCTTCAGTCTCGGGACGTCGGGTACCAGGTCAGGACGAGCTGCCGGTTGGGTTCGAAGCCGGCCCTCCGGTAGAGGCCGACCGCCGCCTCGTTCTCTTCCCGCGTCCAGACGTAGCCGAGGGTGACCCCCCGCTCCCGGAAGAGGTCGAGAGCGGCGTCGACCAGGGCCTTGCCGACGCCGGACCCGCGCTGCTCGGCGGCCACGAAGAGCTCGGCGATCTCGCCCTCCAGCCCGGTGCCGGGATCGAAGAGCACGCACCAGCAGAAGCCCGCGAGGCTGCTCCCCGCGCGGACGGCAAGGATCACGTTCTCACCCTTGAAGCCGGCCGGGATGCCACTCACCAC
>VBGR01000057.1 GCA_005880695.1 Chloroflexota bacterium | reverse complement strand
AAGAGCTCGGCGATCTCGCCCTCCAGCCCGGTGCCGGGATCGAAGAGCACGCACCAGCAGAAGCCCGCGAGGCTGCTCCCCGCGCGGACGGCAAGGATCACGTTCTCACCCTTGAAGCCGGCCGGGATGCCACTCACCACCTGCTCGAGCTCGGTTCGGCTCAGCTGCGGGTGGTCGGTGTAGTGCGGCTGCTCGGCCTCGTAGAGCTCCAGCAGGAGCGGCTTGACGAGCGTGTAATCGGCCGACCGGAGCCGCTCGACGTTCGGTTGCACCACCGTTGAATAGTGGACCGCAGCGGCGGGGTGACTGGCATCCGGCCGCCCATATCACCGCCCAACTAGCCGGTTTCAGGAGGGCTCCGGCCGCCGGGCGCCTGCGGCGCTGATGCCGTTGTCTGGGGGCCCGGCGCGCCTCGTCGCGCATCTATGGATGCGCTGCCTAGCTCGCCACCCGATCCTAAGGCACCGGCGGTCTGGGCGGCCGGCGGACGGCCCTTCGGGCTGCAATGCCCCCCGCCGCCACGGTCCACTAGTATCGGGTCGCGACGCCGACGTAGCTCAGCTGGCAGAGCAGCCGCCTCGTAAGTGGCAGGTCGCGAGTTCGAATCTCGCCGTCGGCTCCAGCGCCTGGCAAAAACGGAAGCACCCGCCACGCGCAGCAAATCGCGTGGCGCGTTACCCACCGGTGTCAGCGGACGAAGAGATCAGACATCGGAGCCGAGCTGTTCTCGAGGGCGAGCGGCGCGAGTCCCCAGGAGTCCTCGATCGTTCGCAGCAGCGAGTAGTGGTTGGCGCTGGTGCTCGAGAAGTAGCCGGCGCGCACGCGGCTCCCCACCGCGATCAAGGGAACCTGGTTCCCGCTTGAATGGTCGTCCTCGTCCCAGACGACCAGCAACAGCGAGTGCTGTCCCGCGAATGCCGGTGACCCGAGCAGGACCGGGACCTCGGCCGCAAGCCAGGCATCGCCCGCTGCGACGGAGCAGTCGTGCATGTCGTGGCAGCCGTCAGGCGTGATCCAGGCGAGGCTCGGGGTGGTGGCGGCGGATGCGAGGTCAGCCGCCAGGCTCGTATAGGGCACGACCTGCGCGCAGCGGCCGGCGTTGAGCCGGATGCTGTCGTAGTAGACGAACGGATTGTGCTTCTGGGCATAGGAACCCGCGCTGCCGATGTAGCAGGCCGACGGCATCCCTTCCATGTAGGCCTTCCAGGTCCGGCCCGAGCTGTCCACTCTGTCGGCCAGGTTCGGCGCCGCGACCCAGCAGCTGGTGCAGTCGGAGTTGATCCCGAAGGTGCTGCCGCCCGTGAGCGCCAGGTAGTTGGGAAGACTCGGGTAGCCGACCGCCTTGTATGCGCCTCCAACGGCTCCTGAGCCGGCCAGGCCGTTGATGTACGGCGCGGCGGGGTTCCCGATGACCTGGCTGAACGAGTGGTTCTCCATCACGATCAGGAAGATGTGGTCGTAGACAGGCGTGCCGGCGGCCGAGGTCGTCGGAGGAGTCGGGCTGGGAGCTGTCGCGGCCGCTCCTGAAGGCGACGGCGACGGCCTCGTCGCGCCAGCCGGTGGCGACGCTGTGCAGCCGGCCAGCACGAGCAAGCTCCCGATCGCGGTCAGCGCGCCCAAGGCTCGGTGGCTGAACACCGGAATATCCTGACGCCATGGCGAAACCGGCCACCCCATTCGTATCGGCACTGGTCGAGCGCTATGGGGCCACGACGGTGGCCGCGGTCGCGAGCCTTCTCTTTCTCCTGCCGCTCGCAGCCTGGGCCGGCGCGGTCGATCTCTACCCGAGCCCGGCGGTCTGGGCGACCGGGGCTGTTGGGTTGGCTTTGATCGTGCCCTGGATCCTGATCAGCCGCCGCGCCTTCAGCCTCCAGGCTCACCTGCGGTCGCGCGTGCATCGCTTCGAATGGCGGCAGATGAGCGGGTCCGAGAAGTCCTGGGCAGCGCGCTTCCTGCTGGGTGCCGTCGCGATCCTGGGCTGGGTCAACGGCGCAGCGACTGTCGACCTCGGCGCGCTGGGCCCGGGGCTGGCTGCCGGGCGGGCGTCCGTCTATGCGTTCGTTGCCGGAGCCCTGCTCCTGCTGGCCGCCCTGATTGTCTTCACCGCCTGGTGCTGGCGGCGGAACGGGACGGCGTTTCGACTCCGGTCGGGTCAGCCGGCGGAGGCTTTGCGCAGCTCGTCGTAGAGCTTCTTCTGCTCGTCGGTCGGGCTGTGCGGCACGGTCACCTTCAAGTGCAGCAGGAGATCGCCGGGAGGTCCGCCCTTCAGGCCGGGGATGCCCTTCCCCCGCAGCCGCATCACCCGCCCGCCAGCGCTGCCCGCGGGGACTTTGACCGAAACCCGGCCGGTCGGAGTCGTGGCGGTGACCTCTCCGCCGAGCACGGCCGTGTGGTCAGGCACCGGCAGCTCGCCGTGGAGGTCGCGGCCATCGGCCCGCCAGCCGTCCTCCGGACGCAGGCGCACCACGAAGGAGTGGTTCCTGGCGCGTACCTTGGATCCTTCTGTCACGCCGGGCGGAAAGGTCACCTCGATCTGGCTCCCATCGGCCGACGTGACCAGGCGCTTGGCGCCCTTGACCGCCTCCTGGAGGCTGAGCTCGACCGGGGTCTCCGTCGCGGCCGCGGCCGCCGGCTCGCTGCGCCCGCGTCCGCCCCGGCCGCGTCCGAAGATGCCGCCGAAGATGTCACCCAGGTCGCCAACGTCTTCGAAGCGCCATTCAACGTTCTGGCCGCCGAAGCCGGCGCCGCCGAACGGGTCGCGCCCGGCGAAAGGCTGGCTCCCCCCGCTCCGGAACTGCGCGACAGGGTTGTCGTACTCGGCCCGCTTCTTCTCGTCGGAGAGCACGTGATAGGCCTCGCTCATCTCCTTGAACTTCTTCTCGGCCTCCGCGTTTCCCTTGTTCGCGTCCGGGTGGTACTTGCGCGCCAGCTTCCGAAACGCGGACCGGATCTCATCCTGCGTGGCCTTGCGGTCGACGCCGAGAGTCTTGTAGTAGTCCTTGGCCGTCACCATTCGGGAGCGTATATACCCGGCGCCCAGAGCGGGTCAACCAAGAAGACGGCCGAGTGAAAAAAGAAAGGCCCGGGCACGCAGCCCGGGCCTTCGTGGGCACGCTAGGTCTTAATTGACTTCCTTGTACTCGGCGTCGACGACGTCAGCGTCGTCCTGGGCTGGCTGGCTGCCCGGCTTGCCGCCGGCGCCGGCGTCCGGCCCCTGCGCGGAGCCGTCACCTGGGCTCTGGTAGATGTGCTGGCCGATCTTCTGGAGCGAGTCGTTGAGCTCGTCCATCGAGCGCTTCAAGGCGTCCAGGTCGGAGCCCTTGGTGGCGGACTTGACCGCCTCCAGCTTGCCCTCGACCTCGGTCTTCAGGTCTGCGGGGATCTTGTCCTGGTTTTCCTTGATCGTCTTCTCGGCCTGGTAGACCATCTGGTCGGCCTGGTTGTGAGTCTCGATCTCCTCCCGCTTCTTGCGATCCTCGGCTGAATTCGCCTCGGCCTCCCTGACGAGCCGTTCGACCTCGTCCTTGTTGAGCGTCGAGGAGGCGGTGATCGTCACCGACTGCTCCCGGCCTGTGCCCTTGTCCTGGGCCTTCACGTTCAGGATGCCGTTGGCGTCGAGGTCGAACGTGACCTCGATCTGCGGCATGCCCCGCGGGGCCGGCGCGATCCCATCCAGGTGGAAGCGGCCCAGAGTGCGGTTGTCTCGCGCCATCTCCCGCTCGCCCTGGAGCACGTGCACCTCGACCGAGCTCTGGTTGTCGGCTGCGGTGCTGAAGATCTGGGAGCGCGAGGTCGGGATGGTGGTGTTGCGGTCGACCAGCTTCGTGGCCACCCCGCCGAGCGTCTCGATGCCCAGCGAAAGCGGCGTCACGTCCAGCAGGAGGACGTCCTTCACCTCGCCCTTCAGGACGCCGGCCTGGATGGCGGCGCCGACGGCGACCACCTCGTCCGGGTTGACGCCCTTGTGAGGCTCCTTGCCACCGCTCAGGTCCTTCACCAGCTGCTGGATGACGGGCGTCCGGGTCGCGCCTCCCACCAGCACCACTTCGTGGATCTGCTGGGGCGTGAGACCGGCGTCCTTCAGCGCGGCCATGAAAGGACCGCGGCAGCGCTCGGTGAGGTCGGCTGTCAGCGACTCGAACTTGGCGCGGGTGAGCGTCATCTCGAGGTGCTTGGGGCCGGTCTGGTCAGCCGTGATGAACGGCAGGTTGACGGTGGTCTCGAGCCGGCTCGAGAGCTCGATCTTGGCCCGCTCGGCGGCTTCGGTGAGCCGCTGCAGAGCCTGCCGGTCGGACTTCAAATCGATCCCGTTTTGCTTCTTGAACTCCTCGGCCATCCAGTCGACGACCCGGCGGTCGTAGTCGTCGCCGCCGAGGTGGGTGTCGCCGTTGGTCGCCTTCACTTCGAAGACGCCATCGCCGACGTCGAGGATCGACACGTCGAAGGTGCCGCCACCCAGGTCGAAGACGAGGATGGTCTCGTTCTCTTTCTTATCCAGCCCATAGGCGAGCGAGGCCGCAGTGGGCTCGTTGATGATGCGGAGCACGTTCAGGCCCGCGATCTGGCCCGCGTTTTTGGTCGCTTGCCGCTGGGAGTCGTTGAAGTAGGCCGGGACCGTGATCACCGCGTCGGTGACCTTCTCGCCGAGGTATGCCTCAGCGTCGGCCTTGAGCTTCTGGAGGATCATCGCCGAGATCTCTTCGGGCGTGAAATCCTTCCCGCCGTTGGGGACGTTCACGACGACCCGGTCGTCCTTGCCCGCCTTGACGTCGTAGGGCACGATCTTCCGCTCGCTCTCGACTTCGCTGTACTTGCGGCCCATGAAACGCTTGATCGAATAGATGGTGTTTTCGGGGTTGACGGCGGCCTGACGGCGCGCCAGCTGCCCGACCAGGCGCTCGCCGGACTTGGTGAAGGCGACCACCGACGGCGTCGTCCGAGCCCCCTCTGAGTTCGGGATGACGGTCGGCTCGCCACCTTCCATGACGGCGATGACGGAGTTCGTCGTCCCGAGGTCGATACCGACTGTCTTAGCCATTCGTACCTCCGGGGATTTGGGTTTTGATTTGGATTTGCAAAGTTAGCCTACTTTTTCCCAGGCGGCTGGACGGACAAACCACGCGGCCCTATCCTTGTCGCCGCCTTGGACGACCTGCACGTGGCGCACATCGGAGCCCTGGCCGAGCTGGGCGGGACCTACCTGGAAGTCCAGGGCAAGGTGATCATGCGGACGGCGAAGAGGATCTCCGACCTGGCCAACGACGAGGACGACCTCCTGGACCTGGACGTCGCCCAGATCAGGGTCCACAACGAGCCGGCCGGGCTTTGGGAGGAGGTCTCCAGCCTGTCCCTCAATCGCGAGGCCTTGCTCCTCATCATCCCCACCGCCGAGAACCACGTCGGGCGCAACGACCTGCGGGCGCCTGGGCGCCGGGTGCGGGTCAAGCTCTACTGCGGACCTCTCCAGGTGACGGGATTCATCACGGTGCCCCTGGAGCAGACAGTGGCCTCCTGGCACCGGACGGTGCGAGCCCGCTTCCTGGGCGTGACCCAGGCCCGCGTGCAGCCGATCGTCGACACGGTGCGGTTGGATGCCAAGGACAGCGTTCACAAGTTCGTCCTCATCAACCGCAAGCGGATGACCGCGTTGATCGAGAGCCGGGCGGCCTCCGCCAGGGTCGAGTCGGCGGTCGCCGAGCCGGTAGCGAGCAGCTCCGAAGCCGGCTGAGCCGGGCGCCGGGAGCCCTGCCGGAGCCCGACTACTCTTAGTTAGCTTTGGCATCCCGGAGCTTCGAGCTCGAATCTGTCGATCTGCTGGCGGCCGCCGCTCAGGGCGAGCCCGGCCAGCGACGCTTCTTCCTGGTCGCCCGCAGCGGCGCTGAGACGATGACTCTGGCCTGCGAGAAGTTTCATGTCCAGGGGCTCGTGACCCGCGCCCGCCAGCTGCTCGAGGAGCGCGAGCTGGCGGAAGAGAAAGAGGTCACCGCGGTGAACGACCCCCCGCTGGGCGAGCCGGACTGGGCGGTCGGGGAGCTCGGGCTCGGCTATCACGACAGCCGGCGCCGCTTTGTCATCGTCGCGCGCGAGGTTCAGCCTGAAGCCGAGGGCGAGGTCGAGGGCGAGAGCGAAGACCCGCCTGCCTCGCTCCTGGAGCCGGGCGAGCTGGACGAGCCGGCGTCCGGTACCGAGTCTGAGGCGGCGACGGCGCGCGTCTGGGTCACGCCCGAGCAGGTTCGGAACTTCGTCGAGCAGGCCGAGCTCGTGCTCGCAGCGGGCCGGCCCACCTGCCAGTACTGCGGCCTTCCCATCGACCCCGCCGGACACCCTTGCCCCGCCTCCAATGGGTCGCGACCCGTCTTCTGAGCCGCCAGTCGAAGAGCTTTCATTCGAGGAGGCTGAGCGGCGTCTGCTCGCCTGCCCGGAGGTCGCGGTCCTGGGCCTGCTGCCGAACTCCAGCAACTACACCTTCCTGGCTCGCGTCTCCGGGCCGGGCGGCGAGATCCTGGCGGTCTACAAGCCGGCTCGTGGCGAGTCGCCCCTCTGGGACTTCCCTTCCGGCACCCTGCACCGGCGGGAGGTGGCGTCTTATCGCCTGGCGCGGTTCCTGAGCTGGCCGGCGATCCCGCCTACCGTGACCCGGAAAGACGCCCCGATGGGAGTCGGGGCGCTGCAGGTTTTCGTCGAGTCACGGCCCGGCGAGGATTACTTCAAGATCCGCCAGGAGCGCGAAAAGGAGCTGCTCCCGGTGGCACTCTTCGACGTCATCGCCAACAACGCCGACCGCAAGGCGGGTCACTGCCTGCTCGACCCGCAGGGCCGGCTCTGGGTGATCGACCACGGGCTGACCTTCCACGCCGACCCGAAGCTGCGGACGGTGATCTGGAACTTCTCTGGGCAGCGCCTGCCGGCGCGGCTGCGGGGCGACCTCGAGCGTGGCGCGGAGTCGCTCGAGGCCGGGCCGCTGGCGGCCGAGCTCGGCGAGCTGGTGAGCCGCCGCGAGCTGGCCGTGCTGCGGCGTCGCCTGACGGCCGTGCTGGAGCCTGGCTGGCGGTTTCCGAGCCCGACTTCAGGCTGGTCCGTGCCCTGGCCGCCGGTCTGAGTTCGAACCTAGAGCAAAGGCCGCCGTAGCGCTTCGCGGGTGTCGACGATTTGTCTGGGTGGCCCGTGTAGCATTCCGCCTTCTTTGGAGATGAAAGCCCTCCGCCTGGCGTTCTCGGCCGCCCTTGCCGTGGCGGCGGTTGCGCTGCTCGCGCCGGCCACGATCGCGGCGGCAGCCACGCCGGCGGCTTCGACGCCATCGCCGAAGGCGACGCCATCGCCATCGGCAGCGCCGAGTCCGAGTCCCTTGCCATCGCCGAGCCCAAGCCCCACTCCCCCACCTCAAATCACCATCAGCGCCACCAGCGCAGAGGCCAACGCGACCATCAACGTCAGCGGCACGCGCTTCACGTCCGGTCAGCCGATCTCGATCCTCTGGGACAACAAGCGGCTGCTGGGCTCGACCACCTCCGACGGCAACGGCAATTTCAGCCTGGACGTCGTCATCCCGGGCGACACTCCCGGCGACCACCAGGTCTGTGTTCAGGTCCAGTCGGGCTCTTCTTGCGCGCCCTTCCAGCTCAAGGCGGCGCCCAGCCCGACGCCGACAGAATCCGCCTCTCCGAGCGCCTCACCGGCCAGGCCGAGTCCGGCCGCCGGACCGCCCTCGCCCGTGACCACGCCGGGCATGTCGCCGGTCGCCGTGCTGATCCGGCCGCCGTTCGTCTTCTTCCCAGCGCTCCTCCTGCTCGCCCTGGCGGGCGGGTTCGCCTACTGGCTCTGGTCCAGGCGCGGCGCACCGCCGATCGAGAACGTCACAGTGGTGCACAGCGCAGAGGAAGCCGAGCGTCCGTACCGGTACGAGCGCTACCAACCGCCGGTAGTGGAGCCGGCGCCGCCGGCGCCGGCGGAGCCCGCTCCCCTGCCCGCGCCGGAGGTCGAACCGCCTCGGGCTCAGCCGCCGGACCCGTCTCCCGGACCGTCCGGCGCGGACGTGCCGCCTGACCTGCCTACTCCGAGCGAGTAGAGAAGTGGCTTTGAACTAACGCCGACCCCTAGGCTGTATACCTAGACTAGCCGTACCTCGCCGGACTAACTGTTAGTGGGGTGATCGCGCCGGTGGCTCTCCTCTCTGTCCGGGACCTCACCGTGCGATTTGGCGGCATCGTGGCCCTGGACGGCGTGAGCTTCGACGTGGAAAAGGGCGTCACGCTCGGCTTGATCGGGCCTAACGGCGCCGGCAAGACGACGCTTTTCAACGCCATCACGCGGATCTACAGGCCCCAGTCAGGCGACATTCTCTTCGACGGCGAGAGCCTGCTGCGCTCTCAGCGTCACGACATCATCCGCCGCGGCATCGCCCGCACGTTTCAAAACCTCGAGCTCTTCCGGCGGATGACGGTGCTCGACAACGTGCTCGTCGGGCGCCACACCGAGATCAGCCGCAGCCGTTGGTACTTCCTGCCGGCCGCGCTCGGCCTGCCGAGCGTGCGACGCGCGGAACGGATGGCACGCGAGCGCGCGCTGGAGATTCTCGAGGACGTCGGCATCGCCGACCTCGCCCACCGACCCGTCGCCGGCTTGCCGTTCGGAACCCTCAAGGCCGTCGAGCTCGCCCGCGGCCTCGCCAGCGACCCCAGGCTGCTCCTCCTCGACGAGCCGGCAGGAGGTCTCAACCACGAGGAGGTGGCCGACCTGGTCGGATTGATCAAGCACATTCAGAAGCGCTACGACCTGACGCTGCTGATCGTGGAGCATCACATGAACCTCGTCATGAAGGTCTCCGACCAGGTGGTGGTCCTCGACTTCGGCAAGAAGATCGCGGAGGGGTCGCCGCGCGAAGTGCAGGAAGACAAGCGGGTGATTGCGGCCTACCTCGGAACGGCGGAAGAAGATGGCGCTGCTTGAGCTGACCGAAGTCCACGCCGGATACGGCGCAATCAAGGCGCTGCACGGCGTCTCGGTGTCAGTCGAGCCGGGGTCGATCGTCGCCATCCTGGGCGCCAACGGCGCCGGCAAGACAACCACACTGCGTTCGATCAGCGGCATGGTGAAGAGCGCCGGCCGGATCACCTTCGACGGCAAGGAGATCACCAACCACAAGCCGGAGGACATCGCCCGGCGCGGCATCGCCCACGTGCCGGAGGGTCGCGGGACGCTGGCACAGCTGACCGTCTGGGAGAACCTCCAGATGGGCGCCTACGTCCGCCGCGACCGGCGGCGCGTCAAGCAAGACTACGACCGCGTCATGGAGTACTTCCCCTGGATGGGGCGCCGGCGCGACCAGGTCGCGGCCTTGCTTTCAGGAGGCGAGCAGCAAATGCTGGCGATCGGCCGGGCCTTGATGATGGCACCGCGACTGCTCTTGCTCGACGAGCCCTCGCTCGGCCTCGCGCCGATCGTCATCCGCGAGATCTTCGAGATCGTGGGGACGATCAGCAAGGAGCAGGACCTGACCGTCCTGATCGTCGAGCAGAACGCCAACCTGGCGCTCCGCGCCGCGCAGCGCGCCTACGTCCTGGAGGTCGGGCGGGTGGTCCTGGAAGGCCCGGCCGCCGAGCTGGCCCGCCACGAATCGGTGCGCAAGTCGTACCTCGGGCAATGATCGAGCTCGTCTCGGGCAACCCGGTCCAGGCGTTCGTCCAGCAGGTGGTTTCCGGGCTGGCTTCGGGCGCCGTCTACGCCAGCTTGGCGCTGAGCCTGGTTCTGATCTACCGTGCTATGGACGTTGCCAACTTCGCGCAGGGTGAGATGGCGATGTTCAGCACCTTCATCGCCTACGCGCTGATCACCGGCTTTCACCTCCCCTACCTGATCGCCTTCGCGCTGACCATCGCCATCTCTTTCGGCGGCGGCGTGCTCATCGAGCGCGTGGTCATCCGGCCCTTCGAAGGCTCGTCGGTGCTCACTCTGGTGATCGTCACGCTGGCGCTTTTCTCGATCGTGAACGGCACCGCGGGACTGATCTGGGGCTACGTGTTCAAGACCTTCGACAGCCCGTTCCAGTTTGGCGCGGTGCACTTCCAGGGTCTCTACATCGGCTATCAGGACCTCGGGATCATCGGCGTCACCCTGGTCGTGCTGGCGCTCGTGTTCGTCTTCTTTCGGTACACGAAGCTCGGCCTGGCCATGCGGGCGGCCTCGCTCTATCCGGAAGCCAGCCGGCTGCTCGGCGTCCGGACCGGCTGGATGCTCGCCTTCGGCTGGGGAATCTCGGCGGCGGTCGGCGCGGTGTCGGGAATGATGATCGCCCCGGTCGTTTTCCTGGACCCCGGCTTCATGCAGCCGGTCCTGCTCTTCGCCTTCGTCGGGGCGGTCTTGGGCGGGATCGAGAGCCCGCTCGGAGCCGTCGTCGGCGGGGTCCTGGTGGGCGTCCTGCTGGCGCTGCTCGGCACCTATGTGCCTGGGGGCGAGAACCTCCGGATCGCGATGGGGTTGGTCGTCATCGTCGCCGTGCTGCTGATCAAGCCGGCCGGCCTGTTCGGCCGTTCCGAGGTCCGCCGGGTATGAACGCGCGCGTCGCCGGCTTCCCCATCTACACGCTCGTCATGGCCGGAGTCGCCCTCATCGTCTTCATCGGCATACCGCTCACCACCAACAGCTTCCAGACCTTTCAGTTTGCGAATGTGGCCGCGTTCGTGATCGCCATCGTCGGCCTCAACATACTGACCGGCTACAGCGGCCAGATCTCGCTTGGCAACGGCGCCTTCATGGCCGTTGGCGGCTACACGACTGCGCTCTTGGCGGCCAAGTGGCCACTTCCGTTCATCGGCTTCGTGCCCTACGGCTACACCATCCCGCTGGCCGGTCTGGTAGCGGCCCTCCTCGGGTTCCTGATCGGCATCCCCGCTCTTCGCCTGCGCGGCATCTATCTCGCTCTAGCTACGTTCGCCCTGGCTTTGGCGGTGACGCCGGTGCTCAACAACTACGACGGCTTCACCGGGGGCCATGCCGGCGTCTTCATGAAGTCGGCGACGCCGCCTTTCGGGCTCGACCTCAGCAACGACCAGTGGCTCTACTTCATGTGCTGGGCCATCGCGGCCATCCTCTACGTCCCCGCGTTCTTGATGCTCAGATCGCGCACTGGGCGAGCCTGGATGGCGATCCGCGACAGTGAGACCGCGGCCGTCTCCAGCGGTATCAGCCTGGCCTACTACAAGACCCTGGCCTTTGGCATCAGCGCCTTCTACGCCGGCATCGCCGGGTCGCTGTTCGTCATCAACAACGCCTACGTCGACCCGGACAGCTACTCGCTGGCGCTGTCGCTGACTCTTCTGATCGGACTCGTGATCGGCGGCCTGGCCAACGTCTGGGGTCCGATCCTGGGAGGCTTGCTGGTGGTCTGGCTGCCTTACTTCGCCGAGAAGTCGGCCGGCTTCCGGCTCGGCCCGATCTCCCTCGGCGGCAAGCCCGACATCGAGTTCGGCATCGTCTTGATCCTGATCGTCTTCTTCGCACCGAACGGGCTCACCGGCCTGATCGGCCGTGGCATCCGGTGGTACCGTTCAAAGCGAGATGCGGGCCGCGGTGCGGCGCCATTGCCGGCGCCGGCCGTGCTGGAAGAGGCCACGCAAGGGGGTGAGCCGAGCGAGATCATTGGTTGACCTGGAGTTTACTAAGTCGAATGCTTCGGTGAAACGCCGCTCCGCGGCGCGAGTTTTTGGAGACAAGTGGAGGAGAATTTGAATGACCGGTAAGCCCATGCGAGGCTTCGGCATCGCAGCCGTCGCCATCATCACCCTGGCGTGTGGCGCGCAGCAAGGTCAGACAAGCGCCACGCAGACCGATGTCGGCGTCACCAAAGACACCATCACGATCGGGGGCACCTTCCCGGTCAGCGGCCCGGCCACCGCCTACTACTCGGTCGCCAAGGGCGCCGACGCCTATTTCGAGTACACCAACGCGCACGGCGGCATCGGCGGCCGCAAGATCAAGTACACGGTCGTCGACGACGCCTACAGCGCCGCCAACACGCCCGCCAAAGCGCGGGAGCTGGTCCAGGACGACCAGGTCTTCCTGACCTACGGCGACCTCGGCACGCCGAACAACCTGGCAGTGCGCGACTACTACAACCAGCAGAAGGTCCCGCAGCTCTTCGTGTTCACGGGCTCGAGCCACTGGGGCGCCGACTACACCCAGTATCCCTGGACGCTCGGCTGGCAGCCTGACTACGTCTCCGAAGGCAAGATCTACGCCAAGTACATGCTCCAGAACGAGTCATCCGACAAGATCGGGATCCTGTACCAGAACGACGATTACGGGAAGGACTACGTCAACGGCCTGAAGCAGGGCCTGGGCGACAAAGCCAGCTCCATGATCGTCAAGGAGGTCACCTACAACACAGGTGATCCGATCGACATGAAGTCGCAGGTCAACGCCCTGAAAGGCAGCACCGCCGACACGTTCTACGTGGCGGCCACGCCCAACTACGCCGCCAACGCTGTGACCAATGCGATCGCCAGCGGCTGGAACCCGAAGCTCTACATGAACAACGTCTCCAACAGCACGTCGACCTGGCGCAAGGTCGCGGGGGCGCTCGGCGCCTCCAGCGCGAAGGTCGACGGCATGATCAGCACCGTCTATCTGAAGGATCCGGTGGACACCGCCAAGTGGGGCAGTGACTCGGGCGTCGGGCTCTTCAAGACGGTGATGTCGCAGTTCGGTGGGGCGCTGGCGCCCTCCCAGCCCTGCCCGGCGGATGGCACCGACGGCTTCTGCGTCGCCGGCATGGCGAGCGCCTACTCCCTCGTCGACCTTCTGAAGAAGGCCAACGCCGACGGCCAGCTGACCCGCAAGCACGTGATGGACATCGCCTGCTGCGGATTCAACGAGACCAACAACCCGCTTCTCTTGCCGGGCGAGGTCGTGAACACGACCAAGACCAACCACTTCCCGATCCAGGAGATGCAGTTGGAGAAGTGGCAGAGCGACCACTGGGTGACCTTCGGCCAGGTCATCGACGCCCGCAAGTAGCAGCCTGAACTTCTCTTCGAGCACTCTAACGGGGGTCGCGCGTGCGGCCCCCGTTATCTTTCTCGCGTGATCCGGCTCCGCCGCCTCCAGCCCTACGGCTACCAGCTCTTCATGCTGGCCTACACGCCGGTCGGCCTCTACGCCGACTCGCGCGTTGCGAACGTCTGGCAGCAGGCGTTTCTGGGCCTGATCACGTTCGGGGTGCTGGTCCTGGCCACCCGGCTCGCCTCGCCCATGCAGCGCCGCCAGGTCTGGCTGGCGGTCGGCATCGCCACCTGTGGCGAGCTCTACTTCTCGCTTGTCGTCGGGCTCTATCGATACCGCTTCGACAATGTGCCCCTGTACGTCCCGGCCGGCCACGGCCTCGTTTACCTCTTCGCCCTGACGAGCGCGAGGACGCCGCTGCTGCTGGCGCGGCGGCGGCTGCTGGTCGGGGCGGCGCTGGTGATCGCCAGCGCCTGGGCTCTCGCGGGCCTGACTGCGCTCCCACTCGTCACCGGCCGGGTCGACCTGACGGGAGCACTGCTCTGGCCGCTCTTCATCTACTTCACGCTCCGGTCGCGCCAGGCGCCCGTTTACGCCGCCGCCTTCCTGATCACCTCCCTGCTCGAGATCTGTGGGACCTCGTTCGGCAACTGGGCGTGGCGGCCGATGGCCCCTTTCACCCACCTCACGCAGGGCAATCCGCCTTCGGTCATCGCGGGCGGCTACTGCCTCCTGGACGCCACCGTCATCCGGCTGGCGCCCCGGTTACCGACGGGGTCACAAGCCCTGGCGGCGCTGGCGGCCGCGCGCAGGCGCCTCGCCCTGGCCTTCGGCCAGTAGCGTTTCTGAGCGCCAGCTTGCAAACTTTCCACACACGGTGGGCGTAAGCACCGACCGGACATGACGACCATCAGCCTGGTCCGGCCCCGGCGGGCAGCGAACGGGCAAGCCGCTCCCCGGCGGCAACCCACCCGCTTCCGGACGTCGCTGGCTCTCGCCCTCCTGACCGCACTGGCTGGCGCCGCCGCGCTCCTCGCGGAGGGCCCGGTCAGCTACGGCGGCCGCGTCCTCGACGTCGCCGGCCGGCCGGTCGTGGGAGCCAGGGTGGAGCTCTACTCCGGACCCCGCGTGGACGGGGCTGCGAGGGTCGGCGGGTCGGGCTCCTGGCTGCTGACTGCCGGCCACCGAGCGGACGGCCACCAGCTGCTCTTCAGCGCCGATGGGTTCCTGCCGCTCCAGGTCGAGGAGCCGCCGCGCGTCCTGGTCCTGCACCGAAGCCCGGTCTTGAAAGGGATAGTGGTCGACGAAACCGGCGGTCCGGTCGGGCAGGCCGTGGTCGTCCTGAGCCAGCCCGGTCGGCTGACCGAGTGGTCCTGGGAAACGACGGCCGATGGCACGTTCGACCTCGGACCGGCGCTCCGCCCGGGAGCCTACGAGCTGACCGTGTCCTCGCTCGACCACAACGCCTTTCACAGCGCGGTCCGCCTAACCGCGGACAGCGTCAGCACGATCTCGCCCGTGCTGGCGCGCGAGCTGGGGAGGGTGCACCTGACGAGCACGCCGGCCGGCCTCCAGCCTCTGCTCGACGGTCAGCCGCTGGCCGGCTGCGTGACTCCGTGTGAAGTGTCGCTGGTGGCGGGCCACCACGTCATCAGCTTCGATACTGACCTCTTCGTGCCGTGGCGAACCGAGCTTGACATCGCCAACCGCCAGCAACTGCCGGTGAACGTCACCCTCGAGCGCAAGACCGGCACCCTCAGCGTCTCCGGCCCGGCTGGAGGCGATCTGGTCGTGGATGGGCAGGACATGGGGGGGCCGACCTGGTCCGGCCGGGTGCCGACGGGGCCACACGTGGTCTCTTACCGGACCTCCGGCTACTGGCCGGAGGTGTCCCGCGTCAACGTCGGTTGGAACCAGGCGTCGACGCTCGCTCTCGGCGCGTCACTCACTGCGATCAAGGGCCAGGACCAGGCCGGGTTCCTGGCCGGCCTGCAGGCTTACCTGCGCTCCCTCGGCGAAGGCGGCCAGTGGGGTGTTTATCTGGAGGACCTCAAGAGCGGCGAGGGCTTCGGCTGGGGCCAGGACAACCTGCTGGAAGCCGCCAGCGACATCAAGATCCCGGTCGCGCTCTACCTGCTCCATCAGATCGAGGCCGGTGGGGTGCAGCTGACCGACGAGGTGACGCTGCAGGCAGCCGACTTCATGGGCGGTACCGGCACCCTGCAGGGCTCAGCCAATCCGGGCGACAAATACAAGTACTGGGACCTCTTGAACCTTCTCATCCAGGTCAGCGACAACACCGCCTGGCGGGCGCTGCAGCGGGCGCTGGGCGCGGACGCGATCGACGCCTATGCCGCCTCGATCGGCGCGCCCGATTGCCACCAGGTGGACGACAACTGCACCGCCCGCGAGGCGGGCCTGATGCTGTCTCAGCTCGATCGGGGCAAGCTGCTCAACCCCGGCGACACGTCATTCCTGCTGACCCTGCTGGAGAACACGATCTACAACGAGCGGATCCCCTACTACCTCGGTGGGATCACCGTCGCGCACAAGACGGGCTCCGACGGCAGCGTCTGCAACGACGTCGGGATCGTGCTGCTGAACGGCCACCCGTTCATCCTCTCGATGTTCACGTGGACCGACGACTACACCACCGGGTTGCAGGCGATCAGGGATGTCGCGCGGGCTGCGGTCGACTACTTCAGGAGCTAAAGGGCCCCGGTAGCCTAGCCCCGGTAGTCGGAAGGCGGCCCGGTCGGCAGGAAGGGGGCCGGGTCGATGGGCGTCGTACCCTGCCGCAGCTCGAAGTGGAGGTGGGCGCCTGTCGAGTTGCCGGTCGAGCCCTCCAGCCCGACGACCGCCCCCTGGGTGACCTGCTGCCCGACCTTGACGATCACGCTGGCGAGGTGCCCGTAGAGCGTCGTCAGACCGCCGGCGTGGTCGATGACCACGTAGTTGCCGTAGCCGACCAGCTGCCCGTTGACGACCGAGCCGCCCGCCATGACGACCACGCCATCGTCGGCCGCCTGGACCGGCGTGCCCTCCGCATCGGCCATGTCGATCCCGGTGTGGAAGTGCGGGAAGCTGCCATAGGGCGGCTCGAACCAGTACGAGCACGGCCCGAACGGCTGCGTCTCGGTCGCATGCGGCAGCGGCCAGACGAAGCGGTAGCGCTGCGAGTGGCCGGCGCTCTGGGACGTCGGCAGCCCGGTCGGGCGGATGGTCGCGACCTGGTCCCAGACCGCCTGCATGGCGGCAGCGATGATCTGGCCTTCCTCGTCCTGGAGCAGATTGGCGATCTTCTGGGCCAGGTCGCTGCTCTGTGAGCTGACCGCGTTGATCTCGTAGCGAATCTGAGCTGTCTTCTGCGCCAGGTCCTCCTGGGCCCGCTCCTGCTTGGCGTGCAGGTCCTCCAGCTTCCCGAGGTCGGCCTGCAGCGAGTCGCGCTGCTTCACGACCTCGTCGCGATCGCTTTTCTGGAGCTCCAGCTGGTGGTTCATCTCATTCAGGTCCACGTTGAGCTGGAGCTTGAGCGCCTGCGCCCGGAGGCTGGCCGAGCGGAGGTCGTTGATCCGCGTCAGCATCTCGCCCAGGCTCTGGGACTCCACCAGCATCAGGAGCATCGATCCCGGCTGGACGTAGACGGCGCGCGCCAGCGACTTGATCTGGAGCCGCTCCATCACGATCCGGGCGCGGGTCTTCTCGATCTCGGCCTGCCTGGCCTCGATCTGGGCGTTGAGGGTCGCGATCTTGTCCTGGGCCTCGGAGATGCGGCCCTGCAGCACGCCCTGCTGGACCAGGTTGTCGTGCAGCGACTGGCTCAGCTCGTCCTGGGCCCGCAGGGCCTCGGCCAGGTTCATGCCCAGCTGCTGGCGAACCTGCTCGATGACGGTTTTGCGCGCCTGCGCAGCGGCCAGGTCCCCCGCGGTGTCGGCCTGGACGCCCTGGACCGAAGCCATGGCTGCCAGGAGGCCCGCGGTGAGAGCCAGAAGATGGCGCAGCCTCACGTTTCGAGCTGCCTGCGGATCCCGGTCAGCGAGGAGGCCGAGCCCAGCAGGGGCCCGACCACGACGATCAGCAGCGCGGTCGCCAGCGCGACCTTGAAAGTCATCCCCGGGGCGACCTGGGCGAAGGTGGCCGCGCCAGCCTGGATGGCGATGGAGGCGAGGCCCAGGGCGAGCCCGCCCGCGACCACGCCGGCGATCATCCCGGTCAGGGCGCCCTCGATGACGAAGGGGCCGCGCACCATCCAGCGCGGGGCGCCGACCAGCTGCATGATTCCGATCTCATCCGCCCGGGCGACGATCGCCACCTTGATGCTGTTGGCCGTCACCGTGACGGCGATGAAGGTGATCAAGAGAAGGAGCGCGGTGCCGCCGGCGACCAGGCCAAAGAGGATCTCCTGCAGCTTGCGATAGCCGTTCGGGTCGTAGCTGGTGGAGCCGACCCCCTGGTCGACGATCGGGTCGTTGCGGACCAGGGCGTCGATCGCCCCGACCTTGTCGACCGACGCCAGCTGGACGTCTAGGCTGGCCGGGAACGGGTTGCCTTCCGAAGCACTGGCCAGCTCGGGCAGGCCAGGCCGGTGTTGGGCCCGCGCCAGCGCCTCGTCTTTGGAAACGAAGGTCACGGACTTCACGGAAGTCTCCGAACGGAGCCGGGATTGGAGCGCACCAATGTCGTCCTGGGTGGCGCTGTCCTTCAAGTAGACGTGCAGCACGGCTGCCGAGCGGGACTCGATCGAGGCGGCGTTGCTGGCGACCAGGCCGAGCATGCCGCCGAGGCCGGTCAGAAACAGGAGCAGCGTCATGGAGCCAAGTGCCGGCGCGGTGCTCCCGAGGTTACGGAACCAGTTTCGCAGCGCGCTGCCGAAAAGGTAGTGCAGGGCGTTACGGGTCACCGTCCGGTAGAGCCGCCACCGCGACGGCTTCGGACCCACTAAGAGGTTGCCCACAACATCCTCGCCGCGCGCCCGGCCGGCACGTCGTCCACCAGCCGGCCCGAGGCGAGCGAGAGGACCCGGCGCTGGGCGCGGGCCACGATCTCCATGTTGTGCGTCGCCACCAGGACCGCGGTGCCGAACTTGGCGATGTCCTCGAGCAGCCCCGTGATCTGCCAGGCCGTCTCCTGGTCCAGGTTGCCAGTGGGCTCATCAGCGATCAGGAGCGGCGGCTGGCTCACGACCGCCCGAGCGATCGCAACGCGCTGCTGCTGGCCGCCGGAGAGCTCGCCCGGGTAGCTGGCTGCTTTCTCATAGAGGCCGACCGCCTCGAGCGCGTCAAGGGAGCGCTCGTCGGCCTCGTCGTCGGAGATGCGCAGGTCGGTGACGTGGAGCGCAAAGGCGACGTTTTCGAGAGCGGTCAGGCGGGGCAGCAGCTTGAAGTCCTGAAAGACGACTCCGACCCGGCGCCGGAGCTCAGCCAACCGAGTTACAGGCAGGTCATGACAGGGCAGGCCGTCCACCCAGACCTCGCCGTGGCTCGGCCTGACTTCCCGGTTGATCAGTCTCAAAAGGGTGCTCTTGCCAGCGCCGCTGGGCCCGACCAGGAAGGCCATCTCCCCCGGCGAAACCCGGAGGCTCAGGTCATCCACCGCTACCACCTGCCCGTAGACGCGGCTGACACCCACGAATTCCACAAGGGGAGTCACCGTCGAGAGAACCTAACGTGGCACCGGCAGATACCAGTCATTGCAACTGGTTAAGAACAGTAAGGTTCTGTAAACAGCCCGACGAGGAAGCCGCCTGACGCGGCGGTGGCTACCTGGCGCGCAGCTCCACGCGCCGGATCTTGCCCGAGATTGTCTTCGGCAGCTCCGTCACGAACTCGATCTCGCGCGGGTACTTGTAGGGAGCGGTGACCTTCTTGCAGTGCTCCTGCAGCTCGACCGCCAGCGCGTCAGACGCGTCGTGTCCCGGCGCCAGGATCACGTAGGCCTTGACGATGGTGCCCCGCGTCGGGTCGCCCTTGCCCACCACCGCGGCCTCGGCGACGGCCGCGTGCTCGACAAGCGCGCTCTCGACTTCGAACGGCCCGATCCGGTAACCGGCGCTGATGATCACGTCATCGGCCCGCCCGACGAACCAGAAGTAGCCGTCGCCGTCGACGTAGGCACGGTCGCCGGTCACGTACCAATCACCGCGCATGCACTTCGCCGTCGCCTCCGGGTTGCGCCAGTATTCCTTGAAGAGGCCGACAGGCCGCTCTGGCTTCACGCGCACCGCGATGTCGCCTTCGGAGTCATAGGGCAGCGGCTTCCCGTCCTCGTCGATGACGGCGACGTCGTGCGCGGGCGCCGGCTTTCCCATCGACCCGGGCTTGACCTCGAGCGGCGGGAAGCTGGCGCAGAGCAGTGACGTCTCGGTCTGGCCGTAGCCGTCGCGGATCGTGAGGCCGGTGCCCCGCTCCCAGGTCGCGATCACCTCGGGGTTGAGGGGCTCGCCGGCGCCTACGCAGTGACGGAGGGCCATCCGGTAGCGCCCCAGGTCTTCGAGGACCAGCATCCGGTAGGCCGTCGGCGGAGCGCAGAACGTGGTGATCGGGTAGCTCTCCAGGAGCTGCAGCGTCTCGCCGGCGTTGAACTTGCCGCGCGCGTCCTGGATGAAAAGCGCCGCGCCCTGGCTCCAGGGCGCGAAGAGACTGGACCAGGCGGCCTTCGCCCAGCCGGTTTCGGAAAGGTTCAGGTGGAGGTCGGACGGGCGCAGGTCGAGCCAGAACTTGCCGGTCGTGACGTGCCCGATGGGATAGGAGGCGTGCGTGTGGAGCACCATCTTCGGGTTCCCCACCGTGCCGGACGTGAAGTAGATCAAGGCTGGATCGGACGATGCTGTCTCCACGACCTGGTAGCGGCCGTCGGCAGCCTCCAGCTCCTCTTCGTAGGAGCGCCACCCGGCGCGCTCACCTCCGACGACGAAGAGCTCACGCAGGTGTGAGAGCCCGCCCTTCACCTCGTCCACCTTGGCCGCATTTTCGCTGTCGGTCACGTACGCGACGCCTTCGGAAAGACCGCTCCGGTAGAGGATGTCCTTCGGGGTCAGCAGTACCGTGCCGGGCACCGCCACCGCGCCCGCCTTGAGGCAGCCGATCAGCACCTCCCACCAGGCCGGCACCCGCGGCAGCTGGACCAGGACCCGGTCGCCGGGCTTGACCCCTCGCCGCTGGAGGACCTGGGCGAAGCGGTCAGACCGCTCGTCGAAGTCCCGAAAGGTGAGACGCCGTTCCGTGCCGTCCGCGCCCAGCCAGTGCATGGCCAGCTTGGCGGGGTCTCGCGCCCAGCGCCCGACCACGTCGCGACCGAAGTTGAACTGCGGCGGCACGTCCAGCTTGAAGTCCCGGTGAGTGGCCTCGTAGTCGGTCATGTTGTGCTCGACGGCTCGCATGCTTCAGCGCCCGCGCGGGAGACCGAGAACGCGCTCGGCGATGATGTTGCGCTGGATCTCGGAGCTGCCCGCGTAGATCGTCTCTGCCTGTGACCACATCCAGCCGAGCTGCCAGCGCCCCTCCTCGATCGCCCAGGGGGAGTCTGGCCAGAGCGCGCCGTAGGGTCCCTGGACCGCCACCGCCGTCTCCTGGATGCGCTTGTCCATCTCGCTCCAGAAGAGCTTGGTGAGGCTCGCCTCGGGTCCAGGCGCCTGGCCCTGCTGGGCTTTGGTCAGGCTGCGCAGGCCGTTCATCCGGAAGGTGTGGGCCTCGATCTTGGCCTGGGCGACCTGCTGCCGGAGGAGCGGGTCGGCGGAGGCTCCCAGGTGGCGCACCAGCTGGGCGAGCGAGTCCACCGCGCGCTCGAAGCGGGCAGCGTTCGCAAGCCCTCCGCGCTCGAACCCGAAGGTGGTCATCGCCGCCTTCCAGCCGTCGGTCGGACCCCCGACCAGGTCTTGTTCCTCGACCACGGCGTCATTGAGGAAGATCTCGCAGAACTCCCCGCCGCCGGTCAGCTGCTGGATCTTGCGCACGTCCACACCTGGCTGATGCATGTCGACGATGAAGTAGCCGATCCCGCGGTGGGGCGGGTCGGCCTCGGGGTCGGTGCGCGCCAGGAGAAAGCTGCGGTCCGAGTAGTGGGCGCCCGACGACCAGACCTTCTGGCCGTTCAGGATCCATTTGCCGTCGCGCTGCTCAGCCCGCGTCTTGAGGCCGGCCAGGTCCGACCCGGCGTTGGGCTCCGAGAAGCCCTGGCACCAGACCTCTTCGCAGCTCAGGATCTTCTCGATGTAGGTGTCCTTCTGCCACTGCGAGCCCATGACGTTGAGCGTGGGCGCGGCCAGTGTCACCCCCAGCCGGCCCAGGATCGGCGGCGAGCCTGCTTTGGCCAGCTCTTCCTGCCAGATGGCCAGCTGCATCGGCGTGGCCTCGCGGCCGCCAGCCTCTTTCGGCCAGCCCAGCTTCAACCAGCCGGCGGCGTGAAGCTTGCGCTGCCACTCCCGCTGGACGTCCTCGTCCTCGTCCTCGCGATAGCCGCCGACGCCCCGGTTGCGCCAGTCAAGTGGCAGGTTGTTCTCCAGCCATTCGCCGACCTCGGTCCGGAACGCCTCGTCCTCGGGCGTGAAGTTAAGGTCCATGGTTGGGAGCATATCCGCGTCGGGTATTTAATGAAGGTGATGGCAACCCAGACCATCTGCGGCAGCTGCGGCGGTGCGCTTCCCAGCGCGTCGGCGACCTGCCCTCGCTGCGGCGCGGCCCCTGCTCAAGGCGGGTCCCCGCGGCACTACTTGCGTCCCCGAAAGAACCCGGCCCTGGCAGCGGCGCTGGCGATCGTGCCCGGAATGGGCCACGTCTACCTCGGCCAGAACCTGAAGGGCGGGTTCTTTCTGCTCGCCTGCGGCGGACTTGAGTTCCTCGGCTTCGACTTCGACCTCAGCATCATCGGGTCGGTCATCGGCGTACCGCTCGGGCTCTCGGGCATCGGCCTCTACGGTTACCAGATCTTCGACGCCTACCGGCTGGCCAAAATGATGGAGTCGGAGCCGGTCTGATCCGGCCGCGGGGCCGCTACGTGAAGCCGTAAGCGAGCCACCCGCCGTCGATGACGAGCGTCTCGCCGGTGATGAAGCCGGCGTCATCGGAAGCCAGAAAGACGGCCGCTCGCGCAACCTCGTCCGGCGAGCCGAGCCGCCCCTGCGGCGTCCTCCGCTTGAGCGCCTCGACATCCAGGCGTCCTTCTGCAACCAGCTCCTTCGTAAAGTCCGTGAAGATGAATCCCGGCGCGATGGCGTTGACGCGCACCTTGGGCGCCCACTCGACGGCCATGATCCTCGTCATCATCACCAGAGCCGCTTTCGAAGCCGCGTAGGCAAGCCGCCTTGGAAACGGCGCGAAGGCAGTCAAAGAGGCCATGTTGAGGATGACCCCGCCCTCCCCGCCGAGCATCGACGCCGCTGCCTTCTGCGCGCAGAGAAAGGGACCTGTGAGGTTCAGGTCAAGCACCCGCTGCCATTCTTCGAGCGTTAGCTCGAGCGTCGGTCGCACCATCGGCATTCCCGCGTTGTTGACCAGGATGTCAACGCGGCCACAGCGCCGGATCGTCTCTCCGATGAGCGCCTCGGCGCCGGCCTCGGTGGCCAGGTCAGCTCCGATACCGATGGCTTCTTCGCCCAGCTCGGCCGCGGCGAGAGCGGCCGTCTTCTGGTCCCTGGAGTTGATGACGACGCGAGCGCCCTCGCGCGCGAAAGCCTCCGCGACCGCCCGGCCGATGCCGCGGCTGGAACCGGTGACTATCGCCACCTGGCCCTTCAGCTTCATTCGATGATTTCCGGCCCCGCGCCGGTCCTGAGACGGACTCGCACAACGCCCGGTTCGTGGCTTGGCGCCAGGGCAAACGAATCCAGTTCGCCCACCAATTTGCCCAGCAGCTCCGAGTCCGCGGCCGCGACTTCCACGGCCTCGATTTCGACTCTGCCGGCCGGGTGCTCGACCGGCCGCTCGGCGGGATGCTGGCCCTCCGGAACGGCCCACTCGATGAGGAATGGACACCCCGGGTCGGGCACGGCGACGTGGAGGGTCCGCCAGCGGAGCAGCACGCCGTCGGGACGCAGGCGCGAGCCTTCCAACGGCCCTTCGGTGGCCAGGCCTTGGGCTGCCAGCCGGTCGCGCTCGCTGTCGAGGTCTTGGGTCCGCAGCGCCCAGCCCGCGAAGGTGCTGCCGCGCTCGAGAGCGCTCCTGACACGCCGGCCGGTGGGACTCCGGCCGGCCGCGTCCGCATCGACCACTGAGATGAGCTCGAGGTACGCGGCTCCGCACGGGACTATGGCATTGGCCGTGCCGGCACCTGGATGGCGGCCCCCCGGCAAGGCGACCAGCCGGTGATCCCGGAGCAGCGCGGCGGCGCCGCGTTCCAGCTCCGGGACCGCGATCAGGACGTGGTCAAGGACCAGCGCTGCGGACGCTAGCTCGAGGAGCTCTCCGTGGAGGCGGTCCGGCGTGGTCGCCGGGTCGCCGTCCGACGCCGGGTCGTGGTGGTCCGCGTGCGGCGCGTCCGCCGCGTCGTGGTGCCGCCGCTCAGCGCGCGCTGCACCCGACGCTGAATCGTCCTCAGGCCTCGCTCGATTCCGGTCCCGGCGGCCGTTGTTCCGCGCTCGACCAGACGATCCAGCTGGCGCTTGAGCTTGCGGTTTTCCTTGATCAGCTGGTCGACCATCTGATTCAGGTTATCGACCAATTCGGGGCCGCCGCTCAAACGTCGGCGCCTGGTCGTCGAGGTCCGGCGTGTCGAGCGCGTCGTTCGCGCTCCGGAGGCCCGTCGCGTGCGCCGCTTCGGCGCGGATGAGGACCCGGTCTCTTCGGCCATGTTGGCTCCTTTTTCAGGCGAAGTGAGAGGCGAAAACGACTTGCGAAGTATAGACGGCCTTACGCAGCCAGTTCGATTCGCGGACGCAGCACGCTCTTCAAACCTTCGCGCGCAAGCTCGTGCGCCGGGTTCGCTTTCCTGCTCACATACCTGACGACGCGATAGCCGCGCTTGCAGCGCTCGCGCACTTCATGCACGGCCGCGCGAAAAGTGTCGCTGGAAGGCGTCCGGCTGCGCACGACGGGTGCACAGTCGGTCCGGACGATCACGCGATGCAGGGGCCAGCGTGCCGCCGCCAACTCCAGCGCGGCGGCGCAGACCTGTGCCTCCAGCTGCGCCGACCCGCCGTCGTGCGTGAATCCGAACGACTCGGTGTAGACCGCCCTCCCTCTAATGAAAACGGCCAGGCCGCACCCGGCCCGGCCGTTCTTGTCCAGAGCGGCGTCTACGTAGATGATCAGGCACTCTCGCAAAGCGGGATTCCCTCCAGGAAGGTGGGCCAAGGCTGGCTTTGCCGCGCGAGTCTAACAGGATATTGGGCTTTGGCAAGCCTGACCCACAACATCTGGACGAAGTGAGCTGACCGCCATTCGCGTCGGGGGCCGCTAGACTACGGAATTGAATGCCGGCGGAGGTCGTCGTGGTCGGGGGCGGCATCGCCGGGTGCACGGTGGCCTACGAGCTGGCCCGGCGCGGCCTGCGTGTCGTGCTGGTGGAGCGTGATTCCATCGCTGAGGCAGCATCGGGACGCAACATGGGTCTGCTGCTGAACCAGACGGAGCCGGAGGTCGTGCGCATCATGCGGCGCTCGCTTGACGTCTATCGCGAGCTGCTTCCAGGTCCGGTCGGCTTTGACCTGCGCGAAACCAAGCAGTTACTTTTCGCAGCCGACGAAGCGCAGCTAGCGAGCGTGCGCAGCCGCAGCGCCGAAATCGCAGCAATTGGTGTCGAGGTCGAAGAAGTCGGCGAGATGGATTTGCCGTTCGAGATGCGCTGCGTCGGCGGATTCATCGTGCACAACGCGTGGGCGCTGGAGCCGGCTGACGCCACACGCGCATTCGCCGAAGCCGCACGCCAGGCCGGCGCCGAACTTCGAGTCGGCGTGCGCGCGGGCCACGTCCAGGTCGCCTCGGGACGTGTCCATGGCGTCGTCACCGACGCCGGGCCGCTTGCCTGCGACGCGGTCGTGCTGGCAGCCGGCCCGTGGATCACTCAGCTCTGGCCGAGCCTGGAGGTCAGCGCCGGCCGGGGCTGGTTGCTGCGCCTGCGCAAGCTCGACCTCGACCTGCCCTGGGTCATCGAAGAGATGGCCTGGCCGGACCAGGACGAGCTCGGCCGGGCCACCCGGGCGCCGACTCTGGCCGAGGTCGCGGCGGGCTACGACCGCTCCGTTGCGGGCGCCTTCGTCATCTGCCAGCTGCCGGCAGGCGACGCGCTCCTGGGCACCTCGCTGTCGCCCTCATTGCGCGACGCTTATGAGGGCCTGGAAATGCCGAGCCAGGTCGCGCGGCGAGCGGTCGAAATCGCACCCGGCCTCGCCGGAGTGGGCGTCGCGGCGGCCTGGTTCGGGCTGCGACCGATGACCCCCGACGGGATGCCGATCGTCGGCCGGCTCGAGGTAGAAGGGCTCTATGCCCACGGCGGGCACGGGTCGATCGGCATGATGGCCGCGCCGGCTACCGCGCGCTGGCTGGCCGCCGCGATGTCGGGCGAGGCGGCGCCGGAGCTGTCGGGGTTGCGGCCGGACCGATTCCAGGAATGAGAAGCGAGGCATGATGCAGATCGAGCTCGAGCGGGTCCAGAAGAAGAGTGGCGGCCGGATCCACCTGGCGGGACCCCAGGAGGGGCCGGTGCACACCCTCTGTGGCAAGGTCTTCGAGCCCGACGGCTACCGACGAACAGACGCGGAGGCCGACTGCAAGCAGTGCTTGCGCCGGAGCCACGACCCGGTCACGCTGTCGGCTTTTCTCTTCGAGCAGGACGCCGGGTCGCGGTTGCTCGAGCTCTCGCTGGAGCAGGCCCGCGGTCAGGACCGCCCGCCACCGCCCGAGCGCCCGCGCGAGAAGGCCGACCGGCCGCGCTTCACGATCGTCCGCGACGAGCCCCAAGCGGCGCCTCGGCCCGCACTCGCTCCGGCTCCGGCCCCCGAACCAAAGACCCCGGAGCTGGTGCTCGAAGGACCGGTCGAGGTCGAGCGCGTCGACGCCCAGACGATCCGGCTCAAGTCGCGGGGCCGCAGCGTCGAGATCCGCGTCCGGAGCGGGCGCCTCGAGGTGCGCGACTAGGCGGCGATGGTCAATCTTTGGGCGCTTCCGCGCCCATCGCGTGATAGCCGCCGTCTACGTGGAGCAGCTCGGCTGTGGTGGCCGGGAGGTAGTCGGAGAGCAGCGCGCAGGCGCTGCGGGCGACCGCGGTCGCCGACTTGGTGTCCCAACCCAATGGGGCGCGGCGGTCCCAGCTTTCCTCGATCATCTTGAAGCCCGGCACGCCCTTGGCTGCGATGGTGGCCTGCGGGCCGGCGCAGATGGCGTTGACCCTGATCCCGTGCGGCCCCAGGTCGCGCGCCAGGTAGCGCACGATCGCCTCCAGCGCCGCCTTGGACACGCCCATCCAGTCATACGACGGCCAC
>VBGR01000107.1 GCA_005880695.1 Chloroflexota bacterium | reverse complement strand
CGCCAGACGGGGCCGCGGGTCCGTGGGCTGCACAGACTCGAAGAGGTGCAGAACGTGCTCTGCGCACGCGGCAGCCCACAAAGCCAGGAGCCGATGGTCGGAGTCCGTAAGCCTCCCCCCGCGGCGGATAGTGATGAACCGGGGGTCGCGGTCTTTGGGCAGGATCACGGTTGGTCGGTCAACCAAGCGGCGAGCAAGTCAGGGAAGGCACCCGGCTGGCTCAGAGGATTACTGCTGGATTGCGCGCCTTGAAGACCCGGAAGAGCAGCCAGAGGGAGGGAAGCAGCAAGGCCATCCCGGCGGCGATCACCACTAGCAGGGCCGACAGCGTGGACTCAGGCGCGGCCGACCCCTGGATCGTGACATCTGTTGGCAAAAGATATGGCCACTGGCCGATCGCCCACGCCCAAAGCACGAAAACCACCTGGGCGATGACGGCGATTCGCGCGAGACGCGGCCGGGACCGCCAGACCGCGAGCAGGGCCAGCGGTCCGTTGAGCAGCGCCAGCACCGTCAGCGGGAGACCTCGGCCGAAAAGCGCCTGTGCAAGAGGCGGCGCTGCCGCCGGAGCCAGAACCAGTCCGGCAATGCCGAGGACGCCGGAGACCAAGCCGGCCGCGATGGCGCGCCGGCGGAAGTCGTCCTCCAGTGGCGTGCCCTCAGTCTCGACAGTCAGGTAGGTTGCTGCCAGGTACGCGCAGATGGCGACTGCGAAGGCGCCCACCAGTCCACCATATGGAGTCGCCCAGCCGGCCGTGAAATCGGATGCCAGGCGCCCGCCTGTGACCTTGATCGACCCTGAAACAACTGCCGCCGCCGCGGTCCCCAGAAAGAAAGGAGTGATGCTGCTGGCAGCGCCGAAAATGGCTCCCCACGGTGAGAGTGGCCCCACTGCCTCTTGGGCGTGGCCCCGAAAGGCGAAGGCGGCGCCTCGCAGCACGATTCCGGTCATCGCAATCGTGAGCGGCAGGTAGAGGGCGAGCGCCAGGATGCCGAACGTCGACGGAAAGGCCGTGAAGAGTCCCACGATCATGAAGATCAGCCAGACGTGATTGGCTTCCCAGACCGGACCCATTGCTTCCGCGATCGCCTGACGCTGGTCAGCAGCCCGCGGCCCGATGGCGAGTAGGTCCCAAAGACCGCCACCGAAATCGGCTCCGGCGAGGACCGCGTACGCGGTGAGCGAGAGCCAGAGGATCGCCGCTACGACCTCGGGCTTGGTCAAGAGACCACCCGCCGGCGGCGTGCCGCCCGATCCCCCGCCTCGCCCTCCTCGGCTCGGGCACGCTTTGCCAGCAGTAGGAGAAGGCGCGCTGTCGTGAACGCCAGCCCAGCGTAGATCACAAGGAAGATGCCGAAAGTGGGTCCGAGTGCGGGCGCTGTCGTTGCGGCGTCCGCCGTCCGCAAGATGCCGTAGACAACCCAGGGTTGGCGGCCGAACTCGGTGACGAACCAACCGGCTTCGAGCACGGCGACAGACGCCGGGCCGGCGAGGACCAATGCCCCGAGCAACGGGCGCCGGTCGGGTACTTGCCGCCGGCGCAGCGTGAGAGCCCAGAACAACGCGGCCAGGAATCCCAGCAGCAACCCCAGGCCCGCCATTGAGTCGAAGGAGAGATGAACCAGGATGGGATTGGGCCTATCGGCGACCGGGAAGCTGTCCAGTCCGCGGACCTCTGCCTCCGGGTTGAAAGCCGCGAGGAGACTCAAGGCCTTCGGCACTTCGATCCCGTAGACAACCCGATGCTCTGAGTCGAGCGGAATGCCGCCGAGGTGAAGAGGTGCTCCTCGGCGGGTCTCGTAGAGGCCCTCCATCGCCGCGAACTTGGCCGGCTGCGCCTGGTAGACGAAGCGCGCGCTGGCATCGCCGGTGACGCCCGCCAGCAAGATCGCCGCTCCGGCCATCGCCATGCCTAGTGTCAGTCCGCGCTTGTGCATGGAGTCGACACGCCCCCTGAGCATGCCGGCGGCGTAGACCGAAGCCACCAGGAAGCCCGTCACGACGTAGGCGGAGACGAGCATATGCGGGTCCTCGGTAGCCGTCGACGGGTTCAGCGCCGCGGCCACCGGATTGACATCGAGCAGCCGTCCGTCGGGGCCCAGCCGGAAGCCAACCGGCGTGTTCATCCACGCATTCGCCATCACAACGAAGAGGGCGCTGGCGGCGCCGCTTATCGCGATCGGAATCGAGGTGAGCCAGTGAGCCACCGGGCTCAGCCGGTTCCAGCCGTAGAGGTAGAGCCCGAGGAAGATGGCCTCAAGGAAAAACGCGAATCCCTCCGCAGAGAAGGGCAGACCGAAGATGGCGCCCGAGAAAGCCATGAAACGCGGCCAGAGCAGGCCGAGCTCGAATGAGAGCACGGTTCCTGAGACCGCGCCCACTGCGAACAGGATGCCGAAAGCTTTAGACCAGCGGCGGGCGAGCTTCAGCCAGACCGCGTCCTTGGTCCGTAGCCAGAGCCCTTCTGCCACCGCCATCAGCAGCGGCAGGCCGACCCCGAGGACCGCAAAAGCGATGTGGAAGCAGAGCGAGGTTCCCATCGTCAGCCGGGCCAGGGCTACGTTGTCCATCTGATCCCCATAGGCAGAGCGCGCCGTGCGCCGCAAGGGCTCTGAGTGTCCAGCGGCTCCAAGGTTCTGACCATCGGCCCGGTAGCGTCCAGTCTCCTCCACCCCAGATTGAGGCCGCGCCCTGAAGGCGTTCGTACAATCAAGTTGCTGCTGGCAGCTCTTGCGGAGGCACAGAGATGAAAGCGAGCACGACCACCAAGCTGTGGAGCATGGGAGCTACACAGCTGGCTGCC
>VBGR01000106.1 GCA_005880695.1 Chloroflexota bacterium | reverse complement strand
ATCTCTATCGAGCGGCTGGCGCGCGACTCATCTTGAATGCCTTCTCAACCAGTCGCTTCACGACCGGCCCCTCCGCGTCGGCTGGAGCCCGCAGCGTGATGAACCGCGAGTCCTTGCCGCTGCCCTGCAGGAGGCCGCTCCCGTCGTCGATTTCGCGGCCTCGATAAAAGAAGAGGGTCGCGTGATTCGGAAAGGTGCCGACGCCGACGACGTTGGCGCCATCGACCGCGTAGCGCACGATCTTCCACATCGCCGACTTCGAGCGCGGCGCCTGGCTGCGGTAGGTGATCGCGTCCGCCTGCGGGGCGACCTCCTTGATCGTCCTGATCGCGGTCTCCACCGTCGGGCGCGTCGCCGGCGGAATCTTCCTCAGGTGTTCGGCGAGGGGGATTTCGGGGGCAGGCATTCGAGCTTCGATTCTAGGGATAGCCGGCCGCGATCAGGGGCGGAAACTGCTCGACGGTATTACCGGTGGCGGTTGCGAGCCTGGACTCGCACGACCGCGGCGGCTACGGCTTCAGGCGCGTCCTCCTGAATGTAATGGTTCGCATTCTCAATCCTGGTGAGGTTCGCCCCCGGAAAGTCGCGCTGCCAACGCGCCAACACCGCCGCATTGCCGAAGGCCGGATCCTTCATCGCCCACACCAGCTCCAGCGGTTTTTCTCCTAGTGCTTTCGGAGCGTTGGCTGCTAGGCGCTCCAGCATCGGTCGGGCGCGCCGGATCTGCCTTGGAAATTCCGCGACGCCGCGACGTGCAAGGGGTGATGGCTGGGCGTCCTGGTACGTCTTGAAAACCGCCGGCTCCATCGGCGTGGCCACCGAGCGCGGCATGATGAAGTTGACGAAGGAGTTGCGCTGGACGATCAGCCATTGAGCCGGTGGACTCGACATCACCAGGCTGAATGTCACCAGCGATCCCTCGGCCGGCCAGTACCAGGTGTTCGCGAAAACCATTCCGGCGACCCGACTCGCGCGCTCTAAGGCGACGGTCATGCCGATCGGCCCGCCCCAGTCCTGGCCTACGACGATGAAGCCTTCGAGGCCCAGGTGATCGACCAGCTTGCCGACGACCTGCGCGTGCTCAGCCGAGGTGTATCCGTAATTCGCGGGACGCTCTGACATTCCAAAGCCGGGATAGTCCATGGCGATGCAGCGAAATTCGTCTTTGAGCTCCTTGATTACCTTCCGATAGAGAAAGCTCCAGGTCGGATTGCCGTGGAACATCACGACTGGAGTCCCCTTGCCTTCATCGACGTAATGGACCCGAGGTCCCGCACCGTCGAACCATCTGGCCTCAAATGGAAAGAGGTTTCTGTCAGGCGAAAAGTCCATCTGCATTCAAGCGCCCTACCTAATGACAGAGTGAGAAGTCAGCCGGCGTCTCAAAGTCTAGAACCAGCCCGGCCCGCCGGCGGCGGGCCAGTGACGCCGGGATCGGTGAAGTAGCGCTGGACGGCCGGTCCGAGCCAGCCGGCAACGACTTCTGACCGAGCGCTTGCCAGCGGCTCGAGCTTGATGACGTAGCGCAGCATCGCCACCCCGATGAGCGTGCTCGCGGCGAGGCTGACGCGCAGCTGCGGTTGATCGACCTCGAGGGCCCGGGCCAGGCGACCAAGAACTTCGCGTGTCACAAATTCCCGCAAGAGCGCGGCTGCATCTTCGTTGGAGACGACCGATCGGATGAGTGCCAGAAGGGGGCGGCCGGCCGGCGAGTCCCAGGTCTCCAGGAAGAACTGGACGATCCTCTCGCCCAGCCCGTCAAGCCCAGGAGCCAGAAGCCGCGGCACGAACTCTGCAGGATCGACCGGAAAGTCGACGGCGGCGCGAAAAACTCCCTCCTTGGAGCCGAAATAGTGCAGCACCAGGGCCGGATCCACAGCCGCTTCGGCGGCAATGCCGCGTACCGTCCCGGCTTCGTAGCCCACCCGGGCGAAGTGGGCTCGGGCGGCCGCCAGGATCTTTTCTCCGGTGCCGCCCGCTCCCGGCCGCCGACCCGTTCGAGGCATCTCAGTTACTACGCTGCGACGCGTCTGCGAGTTGAGACGAGCTCGCCTAAACCCATGAGCACAGCGCCGCCGAGGAGCCATCCGGAGATGACAAGCAGCGGGCCGGCAAGCCCTTCACCGTCGAAATAGAGCGCGCCGCGCAGGGCGCTGTAGAGCGGGCCGGCCGGCATCCAGGGTGCCAGCCAGCGGTAAAAATCGGGCAGGAGCTGGCTGCCGACCGGTCCACCAGACGTCACCAGATCCAGCAAGACGACCACCAGGGCAGCCAGGCCGAGGCCGGCGGCACCGAGCAGTCGCGCGCTGCCGGACACGACCGTGCCAACGGCTACCGCGGCCAGCATCACGAGGCCGACGGCCGTCCAGAACCCGGAACCGTAGCCACCCGCGATCCAGGCGGCGGTGCCCATCGCAACCGGTCCGGCCAGTACCGCGAACGCCAGCACAACGATCAGACGCGCGCCAAATCCCGCGTCACGCGCGGTGCCAAAAAGTAGGGCTTGAGTCACCAGCGTGGAGATGATGACGGCGACGACGACAAAGAAGAGGACAAGGCCGTGAGAATCGCCGGCGGCGAACGGGTGCACAGTCTCGACCGCGACCGTCGCCCCCTGGGCTTTGAAGATGTTGGTGATTGCCGCCGTTATGACGCTTGTGCTGGCGTCGCCCGCCGCGCCCGCGACGATCAGCCTCGGGCTGGGCCCGTCAAGGACCAGAGCACCGTCGATGCTGCGGGAATCGAGCGCCCTTCTCGCCTCCGCCTCGGAGCCATACGAGGTGAACTGAAAGGCACCTGGCGCATTGGTGCCGAAGGCGGTCGAGATCTGCTGCACTGCCGGAGCCGGCCCGACCAATCCGACCGGGATGTCGTGGGGACGCGGATCACTGATCGCGGTGCCGATGAGCGCCAGCAGAGCGATCAGGAGGACCAGGCCCCCGACCACCGGCGGCAAGAGCAGCCTCACGCCTGAGGGGGCGCCCTCGTGGCCCCTACTTCCGGTGCGATTGAGCGTTCCTTGGTGTTCCATCGCCGTCTCCTCCAGCTAATTCAACCTCCGTTGAATTCTACATGCGTTGAATTGCCGGAGTCAAGCCGGCATATCCGCCGCCAAAGAGTGCTAGCCTTGGCGCCGTCGCCCAACTGGGTCCTGGGGGTATGGCCATGTCTGAGATTCACAAGAACGCGACTATCGATGCGCCCGCGGACAAGGTCTACGAGTTCGTCGACAACCCGGAAAACTTCCCGCAGTACGTGCCGAACGTGGAGCGAGTTGAAGACATCAAGCGAAGCGAAGGCCGTATCGGCGATTCATTCCGCGTCGTCTACAAGGTCATGGGTGTCACATTCGACGAGAAGTTCACGGTGACTGAGCACCAGCCGCCCCACAAGGCAGGGAGTCGTTTCGAGGGTGGCATGAAGGGCACCTTCGACTGGACCTTCGAGCCCCAAGGCCAGCAGACCAAGACCACCGTGGTCGTCCGCTATGAACTGGCAGGTGGCGCGCTGGGCAAGGCAGTAGACGCGCTGGTTCTGGAGCGAACTAATGAAAAGACGATCGAGGGCATGCTCCAGAACATGCGTCGCGTCCTGGCGCGGGAAGGGTCGCGGAAAAGCTAATCGTCACGGCAAACTGAGGAACCGTTCTCGTCCGGCCGGTTCCGGCCAGATCCTTCAGCCCGGCCGGTCCGGGCGCGGCTGCCGCTGTAGCTCGAACATCTCACGGATCTCGCGCACGCTGGTGGCGTCCTCGGGCTTCTTGTCCTCGGTTCGCAAAGAGACTATCCGCGGAAAGCGCAGCGCGAATCCCGGCCGGTCCCCGGTCATGCCGGCAGTGTGACGCGGGCTTGGCGTGATCTCGTCGGCCAGCACCTCCACCACGATCGCCGGCTCCAGCCAAGCGTCGGGGATGAGAAGCGACTTCACTCGCGCCGGCTTCTCGGCGACCTCGAGGCTCGTCAGGCGCTGATGGATACCGCGCCAGCCCTGATCCGAGAGGCCGGTGCCGAGCTTGCTG
>VBGR01000108.1 GCA_005880695.1 Chloroflexota bacterium | reverse complement strand
CGCGCTGGTCAGCAAGGCAGGTCGTCGCAAGCGGAGCTAGTCGCAGGCCGGCCCGGGTTCCGAGCAGGAGCTCGCGGGTAGGCTGGATAATCCAGGCTCGACCCCGCGAGCCGTCCTTGCGCGCCTGTAGCTCACCGGATAGAGCGCATGCCTGCGGAGCATGAGGTAGCAGGTTCGATTCCTGCCAGGCGCACCACGCTCTGAACTCGAGCCGGTTGTGAGGTGCCATGGGTCGGCCTAGTGTTCCAGGCGTGCCAGAATCCGCCGACGGTCGGGCTACGCCGTCTCAGGTGCCGGTGGCTCGGCAAACCTACGACGACGCGGCCCTGGAGTACGTCCGCCACGCCGATGTGAGCGCGTACAACCACCATTACGAACGGCCCGCAATGAGGCGGCTGCTTACCGACTTGGCGGGCAAGCGCGTTCTTGACGCCGGTTGTGCAGGAGGCGCCCAGAGCGAGTGGTTGGTGGGCCGCGGAGCGACTGTCGTTGCTCTGGATGTGAGCGATCGCATGGTGGAGCTGTCCAGGGTGCGCATCGGTGAGGGCGCCGTCGTTCTGCAGGCGGATCTGTCCCTACCGCTACCTCAGGTGCCGGAGTTGGCAGACGGCAGCTTCGACGTGGTGATGTCGTCGCTGACCTTGCACTACGTTGACGACTGGTCCCGACCGCTGGCCGAGTTTTTCCGGCTGCTCAAGCCTGGCGGGACGCTCGTTTTCTCCACTCACCACCCCTCTTGGGATCGCCGATTGGTCGCTGAGGACGACTACTTCCAAACGGGTCTGGTCGAGGATTACTGGTCACTCTCCGGAGGGATACCCGTGGGGTTTCGCTTCTACCGCAAGACGCTGGCGCAGATCGTGACGAGTGTGGCTGAGGCGGGCTTCGTGATTGACTCGGTCGAGGAGCCCCTGCCGAGCGAAGATCTACGAACGGTCAATCTGATCGCATACGACGAGCTCAGGAAGCAGCCGGCGTTCCTCATCATCCAGTCTCACCGACCGTAGTCCCGCGGTCGCCGCGGCTAGACTGGATTGCCGACTCGCGCCTGTAGCTCACCGGACAGAGCGTGCGGCTCCGGACCGCAAGGCAGCAGGTTCGATTCCTGCCAGGCGCACCACAGTTTGAATTCAGAATCCAAGCCTTGAAGCCTCGCCGCCCCAGGCTACTTTCCGTAGCCATACAGCCTAGATAGAAGCAATTGGTGCTGGGGCGGCGCATGTGGTCTCCCTGTGTCTCGAGGACGGCAGTGGCTGGATGCAGTTCAATCAGATGCGGGCGATCTTCCTCATCAGGGCCTCGGTTTCCTCGGTAGGGACAGTGCCGAGCTGCGTTGCCAGGATGTCGTGGCAATGGCGATAGGTGCTAAGCGCTTCCCCGCGGTTGCCGACCTGCACGTGCAGCAGCATCAAGGACCGCCAAGCGGTCTCCCGATACGGCTCGAGGCTGAGCAACTCCTCGGCGACCTGGATCCCAAGACCTGGCTCGCGGTTCCAGCGGTGGAGATCCACGAGGCAATCAAGCGTCCTCACGAGCTGCGACTTAAGAATGTCGCGGCGGGCGTCGACCCACGGTCCTTCGGCTCCGGCCAGAAACGGCCGGCGGAGTATTGTCGCGGCGACGACCGCCGGGCCGTAAGCATGGCCAGGGTCACCCGCCCGCAGAGCTGCCTCGGCTTCGTGCAACGACTGCTGCGCCACCTCGACATCCACCCATGTGTCGTGCGGCAGCTTCACCTGGTAGCAGCTGAAAGCCGCGCGGATCGCGGATCGATCATGCCCGGCCGAGTCCAAAACGGACCGAAGCTTGCTGACGATGGCTGCGATAGCGGCCGCCCAAGCCACGGGCAGACCATCCGGCCAGAGGAGTTCCGCGAGTTCGGCGTGACTGACCGCCCGGCGCCGTTCCCAAACCAGGTAGGCGAAGGCCTGCCGCCCTTGACGCCCCGGGAGCCTGCCTTCGCGGATCAGGATGCGATCCGATTCGACACACACCTCACCGGTCAGGTAGATCCTCATCGGCGCCAAACTTCCACCAAAGCCGTCTTCGTAGGATCGACCACATGAGGGTAGGCGATGCGCAAACGAGTTGAGTGTGACTGCGGGTGGAGCTTCGAGTCTGATGACGAGGACAAGATGGTCCGCGCCGTCCAGGACCACGCACGCGAAGCCCATGGCATCGACGGCCTCACTCGGGAGCAGGCGCTCGCACAAGCGAAACCAATCTAAAAAGGAGTGGCAAACATGGCTTACACGGTCACGATCCGAGGAAAGCTCAAGGGCGATCAGAAATCGATGCAGGCGATCCACGACCAGGTTACGGGGGCCACCAAGGAGATGGCCAGAGCGGCCGGTGACCTCACCCATCGGGTGTTCTTGAATCCCCAGGATCCGTCCGACTTCCTCGGTATCGACGAGTGGCAGAGTCCGGAGCAGATGCAGGCGTTCGCGTCGAACCCGCAGATCCAGGAGTTCTTCGGTCAACTCTTTGCAGCCCCGCCCGAGGTGACCCTCTGGGCCGACTCCGGGTGGAATCAGTGGTGAGCCGCACAGGCGGGCCATTGGGGTGGGACTTCGACGTGCTCAAACTCCATCCACTGAATCGCCCGCGTAACCGAGTTCAGGAGGTGTTACCGCTCGGCTCGTCCTTTGGGTGGATTAGCCGTCAAGGCTTCGGCACGGGCCTCGTTTTGTGGGAACCACGAAGGGAAGCCAACCGCTGTCTGGGGAAGCGATAGCGCCGCGCGTGCCCCCGTACAGCAATTGGGCTGGGAAACGGCGATAACCAGCGGCACTCAACGGCACTCAGCGAATTCGAAACTGATAGTCCGAAGGGGACTTCCTAGAACTCCAGACCGCAAGGCTGCAGGTTCGATTCCTGCCAGGCGCACTCAGATCTGGCGACAGCCCAGTAGGGTGGTGAATCTGACTTCGGTTACCCCAGGGACGACCTTCGCCAAGATCCTATGTAGCTTGCGCACCTCAGCGCTGGTCGGATCCGGGAGATAGGCGACGCCCCTCACCACCTGGATGGCGGTGTACTTCCCAAGGATTCCCGCCTGTGTCAGCCACGTCTGTAGCTCCAAGCAGACCTGCTGGTCGGTGGCCTCCTGCAGCACTCGTTCCTCAGCGGCCGGCGATGCCCAGCTGGTTTCAAGGCTCTTGATCTTCATAGCGGCCAGCATCGATCGTGTCGGCCACCGTGGCCACGGCCGTTGGACCTCCTCAAAATGGGTCCAAAGTCACGCGCCGGCTCGATCGGCGCCTGCCAGACTAGGGTTGTCCCGAGAAGCTTGTAAGGTGAAGCCGGAGACAGGAACCGAACGTCGAGTAGGCCGAAGCCGAAACTGGTAGAAGCCGAAAACCGCACAAGGGCACTCCGGGTGCAACAGGAAGGCTTCTCGGGACTTTCGCGTCCAACGAAGAAAGCTCCGAATCGTTCTGGAGATTGACGAGTGGCATTCAAGGCGGAGGGTGCCCTGGCAGGCGGCCCGCTAAGTCCGGATGAGCTGCACCGCATCGATGCCTACTGGCGAGCCGCCAACTATCTCTCGGTCGGGCAGATCTATCTCCTCGACAATCCGCTCCTTCGGCGACCGCTGAGAGTCGACGATGTCAAACCGCGTCTGCTCGGCCATTGGGGGACGACCCCAGGACTGAACTTCGTCTATGCGCATCTCAACCGGGTCATCAAGGCCCGCGACCTCGATTGCATGTACGTCATCGGCCCCGGCCATGGGGGTCCGGGCGTCGTCGCCAACGCTTACCTGGAGGGCACCTACAGCGAGGTCTACCCGGAGGTGAGCCGGGACGTCGAGGGCCTTCGAAAGCTGTTCAGACAGTTCTCTTTCCCGGGTGGCATTCCGAGCCACGTGGCGCCGGAGACCCCGGGCTCCATCCATGAGGGCGGGGAGCTCGGCTACGCCTTAGTCCACGCGTACGGAGCGGCCTTCGACAACCCGAACCTGCTGGTCGCTTGCATCGTGGGAGATGGCGAGGCGGAGACAGGCGCCCTGGCTACCAGCTGGCACTCGAACAAGTTCTTGAATCCGGTCTCCGATGGTGCGGTCCTCCCCATCTTGCACCTCAACGGCTACAAGATCGCGAACCCGACGGTGCTGGCCCGGATCCCTGAGGACGAGCTCCGGCGGCTGCTCGAGGGCTACGGACACCAGCCCTTCTTCGTCTCGGGCGAAGACCCGGACCGGATGCATCAGCAGATGGCCGCCACGCTGGACAAGGTTCTCGAGCAGATCGAACAGATTCAGCGACAAGCTCGTCAGACCGGCTTGGCCGCTCGGCCGTCCTGGCCGATGATCGTGCTCAAAACTCCAAAGGGGTGGACGGGGCCCAAGGAGGTTGACGGGAAGCCAGTCGAAGGCACCTTCCGGTCGCACCAGGTCCCGGTCAGCGACATGACGAAGGCAGGACACCTCCAGATCCTCGAGGATTGGCTCCGCAGCTATCGGCCCGAGGAGCTGTTCGACGACTCCGGAAGGGTCAACCCGGAGCTCAGGGAACTGGCCCCGGAAGGCGTCCGCCGGATGAGCGCCAACCCGCACGCCAACGGTGGCGAGCTCATGGTCAATCTGCATCTGCCCGACTTCCGCAAGTACGCAGTCGACGTGCCCAAGCCAGGAACCACCTTCAGCGAGGCCACCAAGGTGCTGGGCGAATTCCTTCGGGACGTCGTGGCGGCCAACCCGAGCAACTTCCGGATCATGGGTCCCGACGAGACCGCCTCAAATCGCCTTACGCCCGTCTTCGAGGCCACGCAGCGAACCTGGGTCGCCGAGACGCAGGCAGATGACGAGTTGCTGTCGCCGAGGGGCCGTGTCATGGAGGTGCTCAGTGAGCACCTGTGCGAGGGCTGGCTGGAGGGTTACCTGCTGACCGGCCGGCACGGCCTCTTCAACTGCTACGAGGCGTTCATCCACATCATCGACTCGATGCTGAACCAGCACGCCAAGTGGCTGAAGGTGACGCGCGGGATCTCCTGGCGACGCCCGATCGCGTCGCTCAACTATCTGCTGACGTCACATGTCTGGCGGCAGGATCACAACGGGTTCTCACATCAAGACCCCGGTTTCATCGACCACGTTGTCAACAAAAAGGCGGAGATCGTGAGGGTCTACCTTCCGCCGGACGCCAATACGCTGCTCTCAGTCGCCGACCACTGCCTGCGCAGCCGCCACTACATCAACGTCATCGTGGCCGGAAAGCAGCCCGCGCTCAATTACCTCGCGATGGAGGACGCGGTTCTCCACTGCTCGCGCGGGATCGGAATCTGGGAGTGGGCGAGCAATGACGACAAGGGAGAACCTGATGTTGTCTTGGCCTGCGCCGGCGACGTTCCGACGCTGGAGACGCTGGCAGCTGCCGACCTGATCCGCAAGCATTTGCCGGACTTGAGCGTCCGCGTCGTCAACGTGGTCGATTTGATGCGCCTGCAGCCGGCGACCGAGCATCCGCACGGTCTCGCCGACAGCGAGTTTGATGCTCTGTTCACCACCGGCCGACCCGTGATCTTCGCCTATCACGGCTACCCGTGGCTGATCCACCGGCTGACCTACCGGCGCCGCAACCACGACAACCTGCATGTGCGCGGCTACAAGGAAGAGGGCACGACCACCACGCCCTTCGACATGGTCATGCTCAATGACCTGGATCGGTTCCATATCGTCATGGATGTGATCGACCGGGTACCCGGCCTCGGTCCCCGCGCGGCGCATATCCGCCAGCTGATGGAGGACGAGCGCCTCCGGCATCGCCAGTACACGCGTGATCACGGCGAGGACCCGCCCGAGATCCGGGGTTGGGTCTGGCCCTACTGAACTCAGCCAGCGAGTGCGCGTCCTCGTTTTCAACGCCGGTTCCAGCTCCCTGAAGATCCGTGCCCTGGACGAGCACGATCAGCTGCTGGCCGATCACGAGCTGACCGCCTCGCGCGGCCATTTCGACGAGGATGACGTCGCCAAGGCGATTCAGGCAATGCCGCCCATGGATGCGGTTGGACACCGGGTCGTTCACGGAGGCCCGCGCTACAAGACGGCCGTCAGGCTCGACGACGCGGTCGTCGAGTACCTCGACTCGCTGACCGACCTGGCGCCGCTTCATCAGCCGGCGGCGCTGGCGGGTATCGAGCTCGCCGGCCGACTCCTGCCTCAGCTTCCGGCGGTGGCCGCATTCGATACCGCGTTCCATGCCGATATGCCGGCCGCGGCGGCAACCTACGCGATTCCAGCGGAGTGGCGCGAGCGCTGGGGCATCAAACGGTACGGGTTCCATGGCCTCTCGCACGCCTACTGCGCGCGGCGTGCGGCAGAGCTGCTGGGGCGTGCTGGCCGAGGCCTCCGGGTTGTGACCTGTCATCTGGGCGCCGGAGCCTCGCTGGCTGCCGTGAGCAACGGCAGGTCGATCGCCACGACGATGGGGTTCACGCCGCTCGAGGGCCTTGTAATGGCGACGAGGTCCGGAGACCTGGATCCGGGCGTGCTCCTCTACTTGCAGCGGCACGCGCACCTGACCGAGTCGCAGCTGTTCGATGCGCTCGAACATCGGTCGGGCCTCGTCGCGCTGGCGGGCACAGCCGACATGCAGCAGGTCCTCGAGCGGCTTGCAGCCGGCGAAGAACGGGCTCGCCTAGCTTTCGACGTCTACATCCAGCGGCTCGTAAAGGCAATGGCCGCGATGGCGGCCGCAATGGGTGGGCTGGACGCCGTCGTCTTCACCGGCGGCGTGGGCGAGAACGCGGCGCCGGTGCGCGAGGCGGCAGCCGCCGCCCT
>VBGR01000029.1 GCA_005880695.1 Chloroflexota bacterium | reverse complement strand
CAAGCTCTACTACGACGGGGCCAACCTGAACGCCCTGATGGGCATCTGCCGGCCAGGAGACATGGGGTTCGACGTGATCCATCTGAACCTGCACAAGACCTTCACCACGCCGCACGGCGGCGGTGGCCCGGGTGCCGGACCGGTGGGTGTCATGAAGGATCTCGAGCAGTTTCTCCCACGGCCCACGCTGGAGCGTGAAAACGGCCACTTCAAGCTCGACTTCGAGCGTCCGCTCTCGATCGGCAGGGTCCGCAGCTTCTACGGCAACTTCGGGATGCTGGTGCGGGCGCTCACTTACATCCTGGCGATGGGCGCTGACGGCCTGAGCCAAGCTTCGGAGGACGCGGTCCTCTCCGCCAACTACCTGCGGGCGCGGCTCGAGGGAGCGCTGGATTTTCCGCACGAAGGACCTTGCAAGCACGAGTTCGTGGCCTCCGCCCGCAACCTGACGGCGCAGGGCATCCACGCCACCGACCTGGCCAAGGGGCTGCTCGAGCGCGGCTTCTACGCGCCCACCATCTACTTTCCGCTGATCGTCCCCGAAGCGGTCATGGTGGAGCCCACCGAGACCGAGTCGAAGGCCACTCTGGACGCCTTTACAGAGGCGGTTCTAGAGATCGTCCAGCTCGCGCAAACTGACCCGGAGCGGCTGCGGGCCGAGCCGACCAGCTTGCCGGTCGGCCGCCTCGACGAGGTCGCCGCCGCGCGCCACCCGGTGCTGCGCTGGCGTCCGCCCGCTCAAGACTGAACCCGGTCGGGCTTGGCCCCCCTTAAGGGGGGCCAAAATTCACCCCGGAAGTCCCGGATCTGGTAGGATAAGGAGCTGTCGAAGATTACGTCTTGCTTGAGCACGGCCGCCACGCCGGATGGTTGTGGCGGTCCCGGATGAGCCCTCGTTGAGCGCTATCAAGGGCAACGGGAGTCAGGAGGGTCGCCGAGTCCGCCCTCGTCCCCTGGGCGCCGATGTGGCTTACACCGCCGAACAGATCCAGGTCCTCGAAGGCCTTGATCCGGTCCGGCGGCGTCCCGGCATGTACATCGGGTCGACCGACAATAAGGGCCTCCACCACCTGGTCTGGGAGCTGGTCGACAACTCGGTCGACGAGGCTCTGGCCGGCTACTGCGACCTGATCCTGCTGACCGTCCACGCCGACGGCAGCGTGAGCGTCGAAGACAACGGACGCGGCATTCCGACCGAAGTCCACAAGGGCGAGGGCGTCTCGGCGCTCGAGGTGGTCCTCACCAAGCTGCACGCGGGCGGCAAGTTCGGAGGCGGCGGCTACAAGGTCTCCGGCGGGCTCCACGGGGTCGGCCTGAGCGTCGTCAACGCGCTCAGTGCGCGGCTCCAGGTGTGGGTCCACAACCGCGGCAAAGTGCACTACCAGGAGCACCAGCGCGGCATCCCCCAGGCTCCTGTCAAGGTGGTCGGCAAGACCGATCGCACAGGCACCATCACCCGCTTCTGGCCCGATCCGGAGGTCTTTCCCGACACCACCTTCGATCGCGCCACGATCCTGCACCGGCTGCGGGAGATGGCGTTCCTCAACAAGCGCCTCAAGATGGTCTATCGCGAGGAGGCCGAAGCCTTCGAGTACTCCTTCTATTTCGAAGGCGGGATCGTCAGCTTCGTAAAGCACCTGAACCGAGCCAAGGGCATCGTCAACAGCAACCCCATCTACGTTGACCGGGAGGTCGAGAGCACTCAGATCGAGATCGCCCTCCAGTACAACCAGACCTTCGTCGAGAACGTCTTGAGCTTCGCCAACAACATCCACACGGCCGAAGGCGGCTCCCATATGACCGGATTCCGAACGGCACTGACCTTCGCGCTGAATCGCTATGCGCGGAAGGCCAGTCTGCTCCGCGAGCAGGATCCGAACCTGACCGGCGAGGACGTGCGCGAAGGCCTCACCGCCGTCATCAGCGTCAAGCTTCTGGAGCCCCAGTTCGAAGGCCAGACCAAGACCAAGCTGGGCAACGCCGAGGTCCAGGGCCAGGTCTCCACCGTCCTCACCGACGGCCTCGGTCAGTTCCTGGACGAGAACCCCTCCGAAGCCCGCCGGATCATCGAGAAGACGCTTACCGCGGCGCGGGCTCGAGAGGCCGCCAGGCGGGCTCGCGACCTTGTCCAGCGAAAGAGCCTGCTGGAGTCGACGATGCTGCCTGGCAAGCTGGCCGACTGCTCGGAGCGCGACCCTGCCCGCTCAGAACTCTTCATCGTCGAGGGCGATTCGGCCGGTGGCTCGGCCAAGATGGGTCGGGACCGCCGCTTCCAGGCCATCCTGCCGCTGCGCGGCAAGATCCTGAACGTGGAGAAGGCGCGAATCGACAAGGTGCTCGTCTCGGAGGAGATCCGGAACCTGATCACGGCGGTGGGAACCGGTATCGGCGATCGCTTCGACATCACCAAGACGCGCTACCACCGCATCATCACGATGACCGACGCGGACGTCGACGGCAGCCACATCCGGACCCTTCTGCTGACCTTCTTTTTCCGCTACATGCCAGAGGTGATCGAGTCCGGCTACCTCTATATGGCGCAGCCGCCGCTTTTCAAGCTGGAGAAGGGCAAACAGACGCAGTGGGTCTACAACGAGGCCGAACGCGATCGCGAGGTCAAGCGGCTTGGCGGCAAGATCACCGTGAGCCGCTTCAAGGGTCTCGGCGAGATGAGTGCCGAGCAGCTCTGGGAAACGACCATGAACCCCGCCCAGCGGGTGCTGCTGAAAGTCGAGGTGGAGGACGCGGCGGCCGTCAGCGACATTTTCGAGAAGCTCATGGGCTCTGACGTGGAGCCGCGCAAGAAGTTCATCCAGGCGCACGCCAAGAGCGTGCGCAATCTCGACATCTAGCCCGATCGGTGCCGGTTCGCATCGCGGTCGATGGCATGGGCGGCGACCACGCCCCCGCTGAAGTCGTGGAGGGCGCTGCTCAGGCGGCCGCCGAGTACGAGATCGAAGTCACCGTCGTGGGTTTGCCCGACTCCGTCCAGCCGCTGCTCGACAAGCACCCCGAGCTGCGGTTTCACCCGGCGACCGAAGTGATCGCCATGGATGATCATCCGGCCCAGGCCGTCCGCCAGAAGCGCGACGCCTCGATGAACGTCTGCGCCCGGCTCTGCGCGGACGGCCGGGTCGAAGGCTGGGCCTCGGCAGGCAACTCCGGCGCGATCCTGGCCGCCGCCCTCTTCATCCAGGGCCGGATCAAGGGTGTCGAGCGGCCGGCGCTCGGCACTGTGATCCCGACCAGCGAAGGACTCGCCTACTTCGTCGACGTGGGGGCCAACGTCGATAGCCGGCCGGAATTCCTCTATCAGTACGCTCAGATGGCCGCGGTCTACGTCAGTGAGATGCTCGCGCGGCCCGAGCCGCGGATCGGGCTGCTCTCCAATGGGGAGGAGGCTTCGAAGGGAAACTCCCTCGTCAAAGAGGTCTACCCGCGGCTCGAAAAGTCAGCGCTGAATTTCATCGGCAACGTCGAGGGGAAGGACATCTACGCCGGCAAAGCGGACGTGGTGGTGGCTGACGGCTTCGTCGGCAATGTGGCGATCAAGATGGCCGAGGCGACCGCGGATTTCCTCTTTCGAACGCTGCGCGACGAGCTGCCCAAGTCACCCCTGGGAGCCCTCGGCGGCCTCCTGATTCGGGGTCCCGTGCAGAAGATAAGGTCTAGGATCGACTGGCGTGAGTTCGGCGGAGCGCCGCTGCTGGGTATCGATGGCGTCGCCGTGGTGGCTCACGGCCGCTCCGACGCAACCGCGATGAAGAACGCCATCCGGGTCGCCAAGGAGGCGGTCGAGCAGGACCTGGTGGGGCGGATCTCAGAGGCGGTGGGCAGATGAACGCAAGCGGCTCCAACGGGCGACGGGTCGTGGTGACCGGCATGGGCACGATCAACCCTTTGGGCAAAAACGTCGAAGAGTACTGGGACGGGCTGATCGAAGGTCGCTCCGGCGCGCGCACCATCGACCGCTTCCCGACCGACCGCATCACCACCAAATTCGCTTGCACCGTTGAGGGATTCGATCCCCTGGATTGGATGGATCGCAAGCTGGCCGGCCGGACCGCGCGCTTCACCCAGATCGCGGTCGCGGCTGCACAGCAGGCCCTCGACGACTCCGGTGTCGACCTGGAGAAGGAGGACAGCTTCCGCTGCGGCGTGGAGATCGGCACCGGCATCGGCGGCTTTCCGGAGATCACCGACGGCTCCCACGCCTTTTACAGCGGGGGTCGCATCTCGCCCTTCTTCGCGCCCATGGTGATCCCCAACATGCCAGCCGGCCAGATCGCCATGAGCTTCGGGCTGCGCGGTCCCAATGCAACGATCACAACCGCCTGCGCCGCCTCCACCCACACCATCGGCAGCGCTTCCCGGATCATCGAGCGTGGCGACGCCGACCTGATGCTGGCCGGGGGTACCGAGGCCAGCCTCAGCGCCTTCGGGATCGGGTCCTTCAACGCGATCCGAGCACTAAGCACGCGCAACGACGACCCGGAGCACGCGAGCCGGCCCTTTGATAAGGACCGCGACGGTTTCGTTCCCGGCGAAGGGGCTGGCGTGCTGATCCTGGAGGATTTAGGACACGCCCGCGCCCGCGAGGCCCGGATCTACGGCGAGATCATCGGCTTCGGGCTAACCGACGATGCGTTCCACTCGGTCGCGCCAGACGAGACCGGTCGGGGCCCGGCGCGCTGCATTACAAACGCGCTGCAGGACGCCGGCATCGAGCCGAGCGAGGTTGACTACGTGAACGCCCACGGCACCTCCACGCCGCTCAACGACGCGGCCGAGACGCGAGCTTTGAAAATGGCGTTCGGCGAGCACGCCCGCAAGGTCGCCATCAGCTCGACGAAGTCGATGATCGGCCATCTGCTCGGTGCGGCGGGCGCCGTCGAAGCCATTGCCACCTTGCTCACCATCAACCGGGGTCGCATTCATCCGACGATCAACTACGAGACGCCGGACCCGGACTGCGACCTCGACTATGTGCCCAACCAGGCGCGCGCCGCCAACGTCCGGATCGCCATCTCGAACGGCTTCGGGTTCGGCGGCCAGAACGCGGTCGCCGTCTTCAAGCGGTACGAGGAGTGACTCTGTAAAACGTGGAACAAATGAGAGGAATGAACCGAGTCGATGGCTGACGACATGAACATCGGGACGATCCTGCCGAAGAGCCTCCAGGAGGAGATGCAGACCTCCTACATGGAGTACGCCATGTCGGTCATCATCAGCCGGGCCCTGCCCGATGTGCGCGATGGGCTCAAGCCAGTTCAGCGCCGGATTCTCTACGCAATGTTCGGAGAGGGAGCCACGGCCGGCTCGCGCTACCGGAAATGCGCCGCCTACGTCGGCCAGGTCATGAAGCTGTACCACCCGCACGGTGAGTCGGCGATTTACGACGCCCTGGTGCGCATGGCCCAGCCCTTCTCATTGCGCTATCCGCTCATCGACGGTCAGGGCAACTTTGGTTCAGTCGACGGCGACCCCGCTGCCGCGATGCGGTACACGGAGGCGCGGCTGGCTCGAATCTCCGATGAGGTCCTGGCCGACATCAACAAGAACACCGTCGACTTCGAGCCCAACTACGACGCCAGCGAGACGCAGCCGACAGTGCTGCCCGCCCGGATCCCCAACCTGCTCGTCAACGGCGCCACCGGCATCGCGGTCGGAATGACCACCAACATCCCGCCCCATAACCTCCGTGAGGTGACCGCCGGCATCAACCACCTGATCGACAACCCGGACGCGACGTCTGAAGACCTCATGCACTTCATCAAGGGCCCGGACTTCCCGACGGGCGGCATCGTGATGGGAACCGATGGCATCAAGGCGGCTTACGCCACCGGCCACGGCCGCATCATCGTGCGAGCTCGACACCGGTTCGAGGAGGCCGCCAACGGGCGAGAGCGGATCATCATCGACGAGTTGCCCTACGCGGTGAACAAGGCCAACCTGGTGGCGAAGATCGCCGAGCTGGTGGCCGACCGCAAGCTGGAAGGCATCGCCGACCTGGCGGACGAGTCCGACCGCGAGGGCATGCGGATCGTGATCGAGCTGAAGCGCGACGCGCGGCCGTTCACCGTCCTCAACAACCTCTACAAGCACACGCCGCTGCAGCAGACGTTTGGCGTGATCTCACTCGCGCTGGTCGATGGCCGGCCCCTGATCCTGGGGCTGAAGCAGATGCTCCAGCTCTTCATCGACCATCGCCGCAACGTCATCCTCCGCCGCACTCGGTTCGAGCTGGAGCAGGCGCAGGAACGGGCCCACATCCTCGAGGGCTTCAAGATCGCCCTCGACAACCTGGACGAGGTGATCGCGACGATCCGGGCCGCGGCTGACGGAGAGGCCGCCAGCACTGACCTGCAGTCCAAGTTCGGGCTGACCGAGCGGCAGGCCAAAGCCATCCTCGACATGACGCTCCGGCGGCTCACGCAGCTGGAGCGCAACAAGATCGAGGAGGAGTACGAGGAGGTCATCAAGTTGATGGCCTACCTGGAGTCGATCCTGGCCTCCGAGCAGAAGGTCCGGATGCTGATCAAAGAGGAGATGGAGGACGTCGCCAAGAAATACGGCGACGAGCGCCGAACTGACATCTCCGGCGACTCGGCGAGCGACCTCACCGCCGAGGACCTGATCCCGCGCGAAGAGGTCGTCGTCACGTTGACGCACCGCGGCTATATCAAGCGGCAGCCGAGCCGCACTTTCCGAGCCCAGAAGCGAGGCGGCTTGGGCCTTCGGGGCGCCAAACCAACCGCAGGCGCTGAGGCGCCCACAGGTACCCGCGAGGAGGACTACGCCGAGCACCTCCTGATCACGCATACGCATGCGTCGATGCTCTTCTTCACGCAGTCCGGGCGGGTTTTCCAGCTTCGTGTACACGAGTTGCCCGATCGCGAACGCAGCGCCAAGGGCATGCCGGTCAACAACCTGATCGACATCGCGCCCAGCGAGCGGGTGACGGCGGTCTTCGTGCGCCCGGAGGAGGAAGCCGACGCCCGCTACATGCTGATGGTCACCAAGCAGGCGACGATCAAGAAGACGGCGATGAAGGAGTACGCCAACGTGCGCCGCAACGGCTTGATCGCCATCAACCTGCAGGAGAGCGACGAGCTGCTCTGGGTAGCCCCGACCAGCGGCTCCGACGACGTCATCATCGCCACCCGCCTGGGTAAGGCCATCCGCTTCGTAGAGTCAGAGGTGCGCGCGACCGGACGCGACACCCAGGGTGTGATCGGTATCCGCCTCGGCAAGAACGACGAAGTTGCGGGCATGGTCGTGACGCAGGGTGACGGCGACATCCTGGTCGTGACGGAACGCGGCTACGGCAAGCGCACCCCGGTCAGCGAGTACCCGCGCAAGCACCGCGCCGGGCAGGGCATCTTCACCTTGCGAGTGACCGAGAAGGTCGGACGATTGGCCGCCATCCGCAACGCGACCGACCCCGAGGAGGAGATCCTGCTCATCACCGCGCAAGGGATGGTCCTGCGCACCACCGTCGAGGCCATCCCGAGGTACGGGCGGCAGACACAGGGAGTGATCGTGATGCGCCTCCAGCCTGGCGACGCGGTGGTCGCCATCGCGCCGGTCGGCCTCGACGAACCCGACCAAGAGTGAACCTGGCCGGCGAGGCCGGACTATGGATGCTGGTGTTGGGCGCCATCGCGATGGTGATCGAGTTTGTGGTTCTGGGTTTGCGAGGATTCCTCTTGACAAAGAGGCTTCGTAAACTGAACCTGCGCGTGGAGGGGGAGCTCCGAAACGTAGATGAAGAGCTCGCCTCCCTCCGAAACGCGGCCAGCGAAACGAGTAGGCTCCTTCAGCCGTACCGCAGAATCCGGCGTTGGATCCGTCATCCACTTGCGCTCGCGCTCTACCAGTCGTACCGCACAAGACGATCAAGAAATGGCTCTAGCAGACGATCCGCTGAAGCGACTTCGCTCTCTCGGCTGGGCCGCTGACGGCCACGAGCTCGACGAGGAAGTTCTCGAGGCGATAGCGCGGCTGCCGATCCGATCACGCCAGAAGCTGGTCGCCTGGTTGGACGTGATGTCGCGCGAGCTCGAACGGGCGCGGGATGACGAGGACGTGGTGGGTGACGCGTCGCAACGCGCGGTCGATATCGGTGCCGCTCGGGAGCGAACGCGGCTAGCCCGGGAGCTGCATGACGAAATCGGCGCCGACCTGGCCGCGGCGGTGGCTCTCTTCAAGTACTACTTCGAATCCGCCCACGGGCGCCAGGATCGCGAGAAGACGCTTCGCAACATCTTCGACATCGTGCGCGGGCTCTTGACGCAAACCCGCCAGATGATGCGCTCGATGCGAACCCACCAGCTCGGTCCGGGTGGACTGGTGGGCGACCTCTCGGCACTGGGGGAGGAGTACTCCCAGCGCCACGGCATCAAGGTCGAGATCGAGGCTCTGGGTAGTGAGGACGATCTCACTCAGAACCAGCGCGAAGTCATCTTCCAGGTGGTTCGCGAAGCGCTGAGCAATGTGCGGCGGCATTCCGGTGCGGATTCCTGCAGCATCGTGCTGAACCTTGCCGCGCAGCCTTTCTTCGTCGAGGTCAGCGACTCCGGATCCGGCGTCTCCGATCGCAGTGGCGAAGGCTACGGTCTGATCGGAATGCGTGAGCGCGCGGCCGGGATCCGGGGACGGCTCCAGCTGGTCAGCGCACCCGGCCGCGGTACCAAGGTCTTCCTCTTCGGTCCCTAGGCCCATGCGCCGGCCCGGTTTCGGTCAGGCGGACCACTGCCGACCGGGGGCGCTCTCCAGGAGCTCGGCCACCTGGGTGCGGGAGCGCAGCTTGAGCTTTTTGAGCACGTTCTGGATGACCTGAATGGCCTCCGGGCGCTCGAGTTTGAGCGCCCGGGCCACTTCCCCGCCAGACAAGCCTTCTGCGACCAGGTAGGCCACCATCCGCTCCGCTCGGCTGAGACCCCGCAGAGGATCGAGGGCGGCCAAGACGAAGGTGGTCAGTGTGGCGGCCAACGCGCAGACATAGCTGATGTCGTCGTCGTCGTACCAGGAAGGGCGTCGCGAACCTAGGATCAAGAGCCCGACCGGGCGCTCCTGGACTTCGGCGACCGGCGCATAGAGCAACGTCGGCCAGGACGACTCCCACTCCTCGTCGTCGGCCGGCGGCGGCGCGGCCTCGAGGGTGAGTCCCGAGACCGCCACGGGCCGTCGCTCGTAGAGCGAACGTCTGCCGAGCGGGCTCAGCTCGCAGACTCGCTGTGTCTTTGCGCCGGCACCGCCGGAGCCTTCCGGAGGTGAGGGCCTTTCACCGAGAACCACCATCCGGCCGCCCCGGAGGCCGGTCAGCATCCAGCGCTCCTGGCGCACCAGGGCAAGAGCTGCCTCCAGCCGCCGGACGGTGTCTCGGGTCCGGGGTCTCGTCTGCACGGGCACCAAGCTAGCGACCGCTCCTGGACAAGTCCTCAGACCCTGTTCAGATAGTTATCAAAAGAATTTGAAGGTGCTAGCGTGGCCCATCGTGGCTGAGGGTGGGACGGCCCGGATCCTGCTTGTCGAGGACGACGCGCGACTGGCCGGTTTGTCGGCGGCGATGCTCCGGCGAGCGGGTTTCCAGGTCGAGATCGCCGCCACCGGCGCGGCCGCCGCCAACGCGGCCAAGCTCCGCCGTCCCGACCTGGCCCTGCTCGACTACGAACTGCCCGATATGGACGGACTCGAAGTGCTCGAGCTCTTCAAGGAAGGAGCCGATCGTCCCCAATTTCCTGTCCTCATCCTGACCGGCGCCCGCTACTCCTCTGGCGATCAGGTGGTCGGCATCGAGCGAGGCGCCGCCGACTACCTCGTCAAGGGACTCGATAACCAGGTTCTCCTGGCGCATATCAAAGCCAAGCTCCGAGAAGCGAATGCCCGACCGACGCGCTTGCGCCGGGGCCGCCTGCTGCTCGATGTCAGCTCTGGCCAGGCCTGGCTGGATGAGCGCCGACTTGACCTCGACCGCAAGCCCTTCCTGGTCCTCTACCACCTGGCC
>VBGR01000028.1 GCA_005880695.1 Chloroflexota bacterium | reverse complement strand
ACGCCACGCTGATCGAGCACTTCGATGGTGCGGGAGTGCAGACCTCGCGAGCGCGAGCTTTCCAGCTTGAAGCTGGCGCGTCGCTCGACGATGACAACGTCGGTCCCCGCCAATGTCAGCTCTGCCGCCAGCATCATCCCCGTCGGACCGCCTCCGGCGATCACCACTGCATGCTCGGCCATACTCCTGAACCTCCCTGCAAAAATCAGGCGCCAGCGTCGCACGGAGCGGGGGGCTTGCGGCAAGCCCCGGGGTGCGCTGTACATTGGGGGTGGAGAGGAGCGGGTACTCTCCTTTCCCTTAATCGTTCTCCCGAACGCGCCGGGATCCGCAAACAAGGTGAGCTAGGGTTCGCGTGGTGAGAGGCACTCGCTGCTGGGGCGACGGCGACCCGCTCATTCAGCGCTACCACGACGAAGAGTGGGGCTTTCCCGTGCTCGACGAGCGCGGACTGTTCGAGAAGCTGTCACTGGAGGCCTTCCAATCCGGGATGTCGTGGCGGACCATCCTCGCCAAGCGCGACGCGTTCCGCGCCGCCTTCGCTCAATTCGACCCTGAAGCGGTGGCGAGCTTCGGCGACGCCGACGTCGCGCGCCTGCTCGCCGACCAGGGCATCGTCCGCAACCGGGCGAAGATCGAGGCGACGCTCGCCAACGCCCGCGCTGCTGTCGGCCTACGCGCCACCGGCGAGCCGCTGGAGGCGCTGGTCCGGGCGCACGCGCCGCCCCCGCGTGCGCGGCCGCCCGCGACCTGGGCCCACGTCCCCGCGACAGTGCCTGAAAGCCTCGCCCTCGCCCGCGAACTCAAGCGCCGTGGCTTTCGCTTTGTCGGACCGACGACGCTCTACGCGCTGATGCAGGCCTGCGGCCTCGTGGATGATCACCTCGCCGGGTGCCCGGCGCGCCCCGCCGTGGAAGCTGCGCGCCGCGCCGCGGGGTTGGGGTAGTCCTAGGTCCGAGCGCTGAACAGGCTACGTGAGCAGGCAGGCATAGGCGGGCTGGTGGGCCGCCTCCACGTCCAGTCGCTGGGCGAAGATAGAGACGCCCGGCTGCGGAAGCCAAGCTTGCTGACCAGTATAATGACCCCATGTCCAGAAGACTGACCGCCACAGAGGTAAAGGCGAGAATTCTTGCCCTACTCGATGACGTTGAAGGCGGAGACGAGGTCGAGATTACGAAGCACGGGCGAACCGTCGCACGGCTCATACCGGCAAGAGGCCCGAACGCCTTGAAGGCGAGTCTGGCCGGCATCGCCAGGACCGTCGCCACGGACGAAGAGCTCTTCGCGACGGGTGTTCCCTGGGATCTGCCCTGACCACGATCCTCCTCGACAGCCACGTGGTGCATTGGTGGTCGGCGGAACCGGACCGCATCAGCTCCGGTGCTGCCAAAGCTCTAGGGGATGCCGACGAGCTCGCGGTGTCCGCTATCTCGTGGTTCGAACTGGCGTGGCTGGCGCACCACGAACGGATCACGTTGACGATCCCGATTCGATCCTGGCTCGACCGCCTGGGGGCTTTGGTCCGAACTGTCCCGCTCACGGCGCCGATCGCGGCCACTGCCGTCGCACTACCCTCGTCCTTCTCAGGGGACCCCGCCGACAGACTCATTTACGCGACAGCGATTGAGCACGGGTGGCGGCTCGTTACCAAGGATCGCAAGCTGAGATCCCATAAGCATCCGCGGCCGCTGGCGGTTTGGTAGCCGGTCTCGACTGGCGGACGCGGGCGTACCCCGCAGGCAGTGTCAGTGTGGTCAAACTGGCGGCTGGATGGTCTACGTCGCGTTTCTAAGGGGCATCAATGTTGGGGGGAAAAGCATCGTCTCGATGGCGACCATCAAGGAGGCACTCGTTGACCTCGGCCTGTCGGACGTGCGGACCTACATCAACTCAGGCAACGTCATCTTCTCGATCCCGGCGTCGGACAGCCGGCAGCTCGGGGCCAGAATCGAGAAGGCGCTCGAAGAGCGCACCAGCATGCCGATCAAGGTGCTGGTCATGGATCACAAGGGCCTGAAGAAGCTGGTCGACGCGATCCCACGCAACTGGGTCGACGACAAGAGCATGCGCACTTACGTCCTTCTGTTGTGGAAGGAGGTGGACGACCGCACGATCCTCGACCGGCTGCCCGTCAGGCCGATGGTCGACAACGTCCGCTACGCGCCTGGGGCTGTGATCTGGCAGGTCGACCGCAAGGATATTGCGAAGAGCCGCATGAACAGGATCGTCGGCACGCCCTACTACAAGCAGATCACCATCCGCAGCGCGAACACGATGCGCAAGCTCAACGAGCTGACAGCGGGCCCAGCTTGAGCGTCGTCGAGCGGGCCTTGGGAGTCAGGCAGGTTGCCGTCAGTTCCGCCGGGGGCGACTGGTCGGGTGCTGATCGGCGAACTGCCAGATCGAGGCTGCCAGCGCTTCGGGCGTTTCGATCTGCGGCAGGTGGCCTGCCTCGCGGAGCAGTTGAAAGCCAGCACTCGGGATGGCTGCGGCGTAGGCCCGCCCGTACTCGGTGTCGGCGATCCTGTCCGCCTCACCCCAGATAACCAATGTCGGCACGGTGACACTGGCCAATCGCGCCCTCAGCCCGGGGTCACTCATCGTCTGCCCGGCGTAGACGGCGAGCGCAGCCCGGTTCTCGGCCATCACCGCTTGAGCGGCAGCCGGTAGGGCGCTCGGGTCGATGCGAAAGGCATCCGGCTTGTAGTACCCGAGCTCGGCGACCTGATCCATCGTCAGCGAGAAGAAATCGGCAACCGGATGCTCGGGCACCTCGATGCCGACACCGTCGACAATGACCAGGCTGCTGATGCGTGTAGGCAGCAGCAGCGCGAGCTCGGCCGCGATCCAACCACCGAGTGAATTGCCCACGACGGTGACGTCGGTGAGATCGCGAGTCTCGAGCAGACCGGCGTAGAGGGCGACGAGCCCGGCGATGCTGCTAAGACCATCGGGGCGCTTCGTACCGCCGAAGCCCGGGTGCGTCGGAGTCAATACGCTCGTCGGGTACTCCCTTGCCAGCAGGTCTGCGAAGGGAACGACAGTCTGCGGGCCCCCACCGCCATGCAGGAGAAGGACCGGGTGCCCAATGCCACGTTCGTCGAGCGTGACCTCCACCGGAGTCGGATCCTGGCCGCCGGTATCGAAGGGCTGGATCCAGGTGGTCGAGGTCTTATTGGTCATGACATCTCCTTACGTTCGGGGCAGTGCTGCGGAATCGAGCTACTTCTCGCCTGCATTGGCGCTGCGAGGGCGGCGGCTCGGGCTAGCCTCGGGCCTGTCCGCGACAGTAACTAAAAGGTCCCACGTGTTCCGGACGGCGATCGCGAGGAGGACTACGACCACCACCAACAGACCGGTCAGCCCGCTCTCCAAGTTTCGTCTGCCGAAAATCACGCCCACAGACGCGACGCCCGCATAGCAGATTGCGCTGAGTCCGAACCTCAAGATCAGCACCCTCAGCGCCAAGGCTCGGGGGTGCCTCATCCGGAATCCCTGGATAGCCGGACGTATAACCAGCCCGAGGCTAGTCACTCCGATCGAAATGAGCCACCACGCCGTCGCACGGGGATCACTGATCGGCGCCAGTACCACCAGCGCGACCAGCAGGACGACGAAGAAGTTGGTAAGCGTGGCCCGGGCAAGGCTTCTGACGTCGGGGTGCGAAACGACCACCCTGATGTGCAGGGATAAGCCCACGAAGAGCAGCCCGACCAAGGTCGCCGCCGCGGCTCCCGCCGTTAAGTAGAAGTCATGCCAACTCTGGAGGGTGTCTCCGTAGCTCATCGTTCAGCCGTCTCGCCGTTCGAAGGCCACCGCGGCGGTTTCCGGCTCCTTGCCAGTCAGGCCCTGCCCCTCCAGGCCTCAGCCAGCCGCACCCTTGATCCAATCCGCAGTACAGAGTTCGAGTAGATGCGGGCAGCCAGAGCATTCATTCCGCCAATAGCGGCCACCATGAGCAAAACCGCCAGCACGACCTGCCACGCCTGCGCATCGCCGGTGGCCATGCGTGCGGACATCAACACGGGCGCAAAGGGAGGCACCAGCGACAGTGCAATGCCAATTGGGTTGCCGGGGTTGGCAACCATCCAGAAGAACGCGACGTAGGGACCGACGATGAGGATGCTGATGGGCGCGGTCACCATTGCGAGGTCCTCCTGGCGGGAGACCAGCGAGGCGCCGGCGGCGTAGATCAGTGCATAGAAGACGAACCCGAGCACGAACCAGAGAAGACCGCCCAGGACCGCCGTGACTCCAACTGTCGGCACGGAGATGGCCTGGGTTTTCAAGCCGGCCAGGAGGGCAACCGCGCCGACGATGACGAGCTGGATGAACCCGACCAGTCCGATTCCCACGACCTTGCCGAACAGCAGCTGGCGCGGACGCACGGTTGACAGCAGGATCTCGACAATTCTGTTGGCCTTCTCCTCGACGATGCCGGTGGCGACGAACCCCCCGTAGAGCTGCAGCGCCGTGAAGAGCAATGCGGCGACAAAGATGCCGACGACAATGCGCTGAGTCCGCTGCGCGGCGTTTGGATCGAGCGCGACCGGGTGAAAGCGGGCGGCGGCGACCTTCGCCTCGATGGTGGCCGGATCGACGCCACTTCCGGCAAGAGCCTGTTCGAACGCAACCTGTTTTATCAGCCCGTCGAGGGCAGTCGCCACCGTCGGCTGGAGCTGGTCTTTGAACTCAACCTCGGGGGCTGCCGGATCCCCGCTAATCAGCAGTTCGAGGTTGCCGGAGCGCACCTGGTCCTCACCTGAACTCACCGATTGAACGTCCTTCGTCTGAACCGTGATACCACCGCCCGTCACAGCGGCCCGCAGCGGCTCAGCCAATGCCTGTGTTGCGCCAACGAATCCCACCCTCACAGTTGTGGTCGCCCGGTTGAGGACCACCGCTTGAAGGACGATGAAGCCGGCGACCAGGACCACCAGAACGGCGGTTCCAATCAGGAAGAATCTGCCTCGGACGCGGGTCAGGAACTCGCGACGCAGGATCAGGAGAACGGTGTGGAGCGCATCGCGTCCTAGACCGCCCATCTCAGGACGCAGCCGCGGCGGTGTGCTCGGTCATCGCCTCCCGAAAGATGTCGAGCAGGCTTGGCTTGTCGGCCCGGAACTCTTGCACGGGGCCGGTGGCCAATGCGGCTCGAAGGATCGCCTGGTCGTCGGTGGATGCATCGAGCTCGATGAGGATCCTGGTGCCGTCCGTTCGCACAATGCGCACACCGCTAAGGGAACCGATCCAGCCTTGCGGCGCTGAGGGAGTGTCCACCCACAGCTGGCGGAGCCCGCGGCCACGCAGCTCGTCGATGGTTCCGCAGGCGACGAGACTCCCCCCCTGGATGATGCCGACGCGGTCGCAGATGCGCTCGACGATCTCGAGCTGATGGCTCGAGAAAATCACCGGGATCCCCGCCTGCGCTTGCTCGTGGAGAACCTCGCTCATGGAATCGACGGCCTCGGGATCCAGGCCAGCGAACGGCTCATCGAGCACGAGCATCAGAGGCTCGAAGCTCAGCGCGGCGGCCAGCTGGACGCGCTGCTGGTTCCCGTGGCTGAGTGTCTGCAGCTCGTCGCGCGCTCGCTCCTTCAGCTGAAATCGCTCCAACCAACGGGCGACTGAACCGGCAGCCGCCGCCTCGGTCGCCCCGTGCAGCTGGGCGAGGTACACCAGCTGCTCGCCGATTCGCATCTTCGGATACAGGCCGCGCTCCTCCGGCATGTAGCCGATCCGGCGGCGGACTTCGAAGGCGATCGGAGATCCGTCCCACTGCACATCCCCACTGTCGGCAATCAACGTGCCTAACACGACGCGCATCGTGGTCGTCTTGCCGGCCCCGTTGCTGCCGACGAATCCGAAGACCTCGCCGGGTCGAACGTCAAAGCTCAGGTCGCGGACTGCAACCAGTTCGCCAAATCGCTTGGTGAGGCCTTTCAGCTCAAGCCCGCCCGCCTTCATCAGCGCCAGACTATGCAACTTTCGTGACCGCGCAGGTCGGATTGTTAAGCCGCGAGCTCGCTGAAGTCTGTTACTCGCCCCTCGCTGTGCTGGCCGCCGGGCACCTCCCCTCCGGCCGGCCGCAGGCGCCGAAGTCGCAGAGCCGGCAAAGCCAGGCAGCTGGTTCGTCGTGCCGGGCACGGGCGCGGACGCGAGACAGGGTTATGCCAGCGGTCAGACCCTCAACCAGCCTGAGCAGCGCCTGACCATCGTCGCCGTCCAAGCCTTCGAGCGCCGCCTCGATTGCCTCCGCGCGCGACCCGCCGACCTTGCGGCTCAACGCCCGGCCGCGGGCGGTGAGCACGATCGATCCCGACCGGCCATCCGGGCCCGGACGCCGCTCGACGAGGCCGGCTTCGACGAGCCGATTGATCAACCGGACCGCTCCCGAGTGGGTTATCCCTACCGCCTGGGCGAGATCCTCCGTCGTGCGACCGCCGAGGAACTCACGGAGCGCGACGAGGGCGGCCGGCGCGGCGCCGGTCATCCCAGCCGCGGCTTCGGTTGCATCCTTGATCGCGTCCGCCATCCCCAAGGTCCATGCCCCGACGAGGTTGACCAGGCGCGGATCCGTCCGTTGAGCCATCTCGGTAGTATGAGTGAGTCATATATCCGAGGGAACCGGAGCCCGCAGGCCCAACGGAGGTAAGCAGCCGTGACCAGAGGATTCGAGGCGATCAGCAGGGTGACGATCCAGGCCCCGATGGCTCAGGTCTGGGACGCGCTCACCAATCCCGACAAGGTCCGCAAGTACTTGCACGGAACCAACCTCGTGAGCGACTGGAAAGAGGGCAGCCCGATCTCCTGGAAGGGAGAATGGAAGGGGCAGTCATACGAGGACAAGGGCAAGGTCCTCGAGATCGATCCGCCCCGACATCTCAAGTACACGCACTGGAGCCCGATGGGTGGCTCTGAGGACAAGCCCGAGAACTACCACACGCTGACGTACGAGCTCACCGAGCAAGGCGGCGATACCGTCCTCACGCTCGTCCAGGACAACAACGCCAGCCAGGAGGACGCCGACAAGATGGCGGCGGACAACTGGGGACCTGTCTTGCAAGGCCTTAAGCAAACCGCCGAGATATCGGCAGAATCTCGCCCAAACCGTTAACGAGTGGCCGTCTTTGGTGCTCGCGCGAAGAAATCGGACACCGCCGGCGCCAGGAATGTCCGGCTTCCTTTCGCGGTCAGGCTCCGGGCTCGACCGTGCTCCTTAGCGCCCGCCGCAGGATGACGGTGAACCCGCGATCGAAATCCGCGATGGCCTCCGGAGGCAGGTAATCCCGCTGGCGAAGCCAGGCGATCGCATGCGCCACCATCCCAAGTCGTATGGCCAGCTCGAAGGTCTCGGCCAGACCGCTGCCCCATGGCTCGAGATACGCGTCGCGAAGCCTCGAGATCCATGGGTCAGTCGGGGCGAGACGGTTGGTCTCCTCCAGAAACCGGAATGTGACCACTAACGACATGAAGGGATGCGAGATGGACGCGTCGCCCCAATCGAGCACTCGGAGCCGATCTCCTTCGATGTAGAGGTTGGCCGAATGGAGGTCATCGTGCTGGACGGAGGAAGGTACTCCTCGGACAACGAGCTCGGTGCAAAGCTCCGCAAAACGCGGAGCAAACGCCTGCAATGCTTCGATCCCATCGCCGTCGAGTGGGAGGTCACTGCCGACTAGATCCCGGTATCGCGCCGGCAACGTCGTGGGGCGCATGTCGGGCACCCCGACTGCGAGATGTTCGTCAGCATGTATCGCCTCGCCGTGCTGGAGCTCGGCATATCCAGGTAGTGCCGCGAGCCAGGCTTCGGGTGGATTACCAGTCTCACGGAGTGGCGCTCCTGCATCGGCGAGGAGTAGCCACGCTCGTTCCGCGTCGTGACCAATCACCTCGGCCACACGGTCAGGCCACCGTGCATAGAGGCTGGCGGTCAGCGCCGGCTCGAACGCCTGCACCGGTGAGCACGCTTTGAACCAGGCCGAGCCCTGCCGAAGAGGCACACGCAGGACGGTCGACCATGGCCGCTCGTGTGCTACCTCGATCGGAGCAATCGGCTTGACGAGGGATCGGATCCAGTCTTCAGCGGCGTCGCGGCTAAGCTCGGGCACGGCTTGGCTCAGCCTAGGTTCCTACTGGCCGCGGGCCGCCAAAGGTAAGCTCGGCGAGCCCGTGACTACTGCGCCTGGCTCAGCCGACGACCCAGTGGCGATTGATCCGCGGACCACACCTGCCCGTCGCGTCGACACCTGGCGTAATCGGGTTGCTAAACCCGCCGCGCCGGTGCGCTAAGCGAGAGCCTTACCCGCGGCTGGACGCCCGTCGCGCCCGGCCTGCGATTCCCCGATACAACCGGGACAGCGGCCGAAGATCCGCCCGAACGAGTCAACCACCCAGCCTGTCGACGCGTGTCCGCGACCGCAAATAACGCAGGGAGGCGCTGCCAGCAAGGAGTGGGTGAGCCGGCGCAGAGCTGCCCCGGCCCCGAGCCGCTTAGCGACCGGTTGGCCAGACATCCGAAGCAGAATCAGTATGCACCGGTCGAGCGCTCCCCAACACCTATCCCTGTCGAGCCGGCGACCATGGAGTCCGCGGCCGCTCCAGCCGCTCGCCGTCAACTTCGAGATCGACGCGCTCGTTGAAGAAAGCGACCAGATTCTCGATCTTCGGGCATTCGGGAATCGGCGACTTGTACGACCAGGCCAGGTCCTTGTGTACGGTGCCCCCCGCGCGCACCGACCAGTAGGACGCAACGCCTTTATAAGGGCAGCGAGTGGTGGTTTCGGTTGGCTCGAGCAGGTCCAGCCTGACATCAAGCCTGGGAATGTAATAGCGCACCGGAAGGCCCGTCTCGAAGAGCAATCGAGGCCTCTGCGTCTCGGCCACCACCTCACCATCGACCATCACCTTCACGTGCCGTGAGGAGTTGAGGACATCCACTCGATGGCCGGGATCGCGGGGATGAACGAAGACCTCGTCGTCTTCTTCGTACCAGGCGTCCATCAAGTTCCAGCGAAACAGCACCAAGCCAGCCAGGGCCTCCACGCCGGCGGGCGGCTGAGGGACCGTCCAGGCGGCGTTTTCGGCCGTTTTGCCTCCGGCCTCGACCGACCAGAGTTTGACTGCGCCCAGGCCGCTGACTGAGTCTGTCGCGTCAGACTCCCGGATCAGATCCCAGTGCACATCCTCCTTGGGAAACGCGTAGGCGTTGTGGGGCGGCGGAAGGTAGAGAAGCTGAGCTCGTTTGCTGTCAGCCACTGTTGTCCCGCCTAGCATGACCCGGATCCGCCGCGCGGTCGGCTCCAAGCGAACGCGGCCGCCGTGCTCGGTCCACATGCGGTAGATGGCTTCGCGCCTCGCGTCTTGCCGAGTATCCTGCACCGGCTCAGCCTAGCTCGTAGACGGAGGGACCGATGGAGCTCTCACTCCCGCCGGCGGTAGCTCGATTCCCGATTCAGCAAGGAAGACTTGAGGCAGCCTCACGGGCGGGCATGAAGGAACCGGGGGTCCTGGGCATGCTCATCGGTGGCTCGTTCGCCTCCGGCGAGGCCGATGTCTTTTCGGACCTGGACCTGCAGCTGGTACCTGGAGCTGGCCGGTCCTCTGCAAAGGGAGCTCAGTGTTGGGCCGGCTGACCAGGCCCGACGGGTCGTGCTCCAGGCGCTCGGACAGTCGCCCTAGGTCTGAAGTTCCCGCGCCAGGCCGGCCGATTCTGCGTAGCCCCAGAGGTCCAGCTCGGGAACCTCCAGGCCGCGCGCGCCGAGGATCGACAGGACGTGGCTGCGGTGGTCATCGGCATGGTGGATGACCTGAGCCATCGGCACCGCCCCAGGCAGGACCCAGCCGTCCCTGCTCGTGACCTCGCGGGCTGGCAGGTCGGCGTCCTGGGCCAGCACTTCCCACCGCGGGCCCAGGCGCCGGATGCGTCGCGCGAGTTCCTCCAGCGAGACCGGTCCCTCAGGCAGACGATCGGGGATCACGAAAGCCGCGCCTTCAGCCTTGGTTCGAAAGGGAGCGCGCGTCAGCGTCGAGAAGTAGCCTTCCTCGGCCGCGACCAGGTGCCGCAGGGTCTCCCGGATCGTGCCAAAGGTGCCCGGTGTGGTGGCGTCCAGGTGTTCTTCCGCCAGGTCCTGGCAGTACTCGATCAGCCGCAGCGTCGCCCAGGTCTTGTGGCGAAAGAGCTCGAGCAGCGTTCCGTTCATTTTTCGTCAGCTCTTCGCCGGCACGTACTCGAGGATGACGATGCCCGCTGCGAACCTCTTGGTCTCGGTCAAGTCCAGGGTTTTCCGATCATTTCCGTCCGCGAACAGGCGCTTACCGTCTCCGAGCAAGATCGGGTGCAGCATGAATCTGTAGAGGTCGATCAGGTTCTCTTTCATCAGCGCGTTGAAGAGCTGAGCGCTACCTGACAGAAGTAGGTCCTGGCCAGGCTGGCTCTTGAGCTTGCGCACCTCGTCCGCCACGTCTCCCTTGAGCAGCTTCGAGCCCGCCCACTCGAGTTTGTCCAGAGTGGACGAGACCACGTATTTCGGCATGCTGTTCATCTTTTCGCCGAATTCGCCAGTGCCGGTCATGGTCGGCCACGCAGATGCAAACCCTTCGTAGGTTCTGCGCCCGAGCAGCAACGCGTCGCTTGCCTGGAGCTCGTCCCACTTGAACTGCCCTGCCTCGTCGTTAAAGAACGGGCCGGACCAGCGGCCGGGCTCTTCGAAAACACCATCAAGCGATAGGTACTCGGTCGCGACAAGCCTCAAATCTGCCTCCTGTTTCAATGGGCCAGAAATCACTGTACGCAGGCCGGTTTCACCTTACAGGCTCGGTCGACCCCGGCCTCGACTCGCCGCGCGCGTCCCTTAGGCGCGGGCGAGCTTGCGAGCCTGCTCCAGGCTTAGCGTGCGCCCGTCCGCCCAGAGCGAGCCGAACCGGTCTTTCAGGTCGCTCTTGAGTCGATCGACGGCGGTGTCGAGTTCGACCCGGTCGTCAGGGTCTGGAATCGATTCGGTGTCCTCGAAGATCCGATTTGCCGCGGCGATCAGGCGGCACGCACGCTCTCGGTCTCCGTCGTGGAGGGCGAGAACGCCGGCATCGAGCAGCGTGTAGGGCTTCAGGTAAGCGTTGTCGTTCGCGAAGATCCAGGCGCTGGCGGCGTGGAACCGGCGTTCCGCCTCTTCTCGGTCTCCGCTGTGCAGGGCGACGTAGAAGAGGTTGTGATCCTCGGCAGCCACCGATAGGTGGTTGCCAAGCTCAGCGTTGATCTCGCGGCTCCTCAGGTAGAGCGCGCGCGCCTCGCTAAGCCGCCCCTGCATCCTTGCTGCCGCGGCCTGCATGTGGAGCGGCGCGCGGACCGCTTGAGGCTCGAGCCCCTCTGCCGCCGCGTAACCGCGCTCGGCGTACTCGCGCACCCGGTCGAAGTCACCTCGACGCAGCGCAACCCGGGCCAGGTCAGCGAAGGCGTCGGCCAGAGCGCGCCGATCCCCGCCGGCTGTGATGAGCTCGAGACGCTGCTGGAAGGCTTGGTTGGCCGCCTCGAGGTCACCTTGGCGGAAGGCCACGGTTCCGAGGCCCTTCAAGACCTCGACGTGGTATGGCCCTGCGATCAGGACCGCCCTTTCAAGCAGCCGCCGGCCTTCGACCATGTGGCCGCGAAGCCACCAGAACGTCCAGAGGACGCCAGCCAGCTCTGCTGCGGTTTCCGGATCCGCTGCTAGCAAGTCTTCGACCAGGCTCGCCAGCCCATCGTGCCGCTCCTCGAGCCGCGTCAACCATTCCTCGGTCGACGGGCCGGCTGGAGCAAGGTGCGGGCGCGCCTCGCGCACGAACGCGATCAGTTCAGCGCGATCTTTTGGGTCCAAGTTCGGGCACTAATTCTGATCGGTCAGCTCCAGTGCTAGCGTCGCGGTGCGCCATCGAAGAGGTGGAGCTCAGCCGGCCGTCCGAGGAAGCTGCCGAACTGCTCCGCGGCACGTTCGACAGCCGCGACCTCGGCGGCCGTGAGGGGGCCCAGCAGCCAGACGTCCACACGTACGCCGTTGGCCGCCAGAGTCCGGCGCCAGGCACCTCGCACGGTGCCGCCTATGGTCACCACGTTGGAGAGGATGCCGCCTTGCGGAGCGGCTTCCCGGTAGTAGGAAAAGAAGGTCGGATCGAACGCAAACTCGGGGTGGAGGACGGCTTCCCGGTCGCGGTAGGCAACCGTGAATTCATCGAAGTTGGGCAGCAGGTGTGCCGTCAGGGGCGGCTTGCCGTCGCCAGCAGATTGGGGATCTAGCCAATAGTCTTTGCTGTCCAGCGAGTGGTGCTCGAGGGTCGTCCCGACCAGGGCCAGGCCAGTCTTGATGTCGCGCACCGTCAGGCCCGACCACCAGGCGAAGTCCTGGATCTGCGCCGGGCCATGGCTGCGGAAATAGCGGCTGGTCAGCTCGGCGAGAGCCTCTTCGCGCTGCAGCCGGCGAACTCGGGGCGCCCGCTCCTCGAGCAGCGCGTAGGTGAACTGCTTGCCCCGCCGCGGCCCGCTGACGATAACTCCCTCCGCTTCGGCCGTTCCAATGAGGTGGGGGAGGCGCTGGCCCTCCGGCGAGATGTTCGCCGCGATCAGCACCTCGCCCAGCTCGGCTCGCGTCAGGAAGCGGCCGCTGAGTGACTCGGCGAAGAGGTCCAGGGCGCGCAGCTTGGTGGCCGCGTCCAGCTCCAGCTGGCGGTGGCGGCTGGCCAGCTGGGCCTGAAGCCGCGGCGACGTCAGCTCCAGCAGCCAGCCGATGTCTTCTGGCAGCACGAAATGCCAGGTCGGCCGCATGACGTGGGTGCGGAGGATGCCGCCCTCGTCGAAGAGGCGGTCCAGGCCGGCGTCGGTGGCGCCGGCCGTACGTTGGGCCAGCGCCCACTTGGCGGCGCCATAGTCTTGCGACTGCACTGCGCCCAGCCAGCGGACCGCATCGACCGCAGATGCGAAGGGGTCGCCCAGCAGCCGCTGCGCGCGAAGTCGGCGCGCTGCGATCTCGGTCACGACGTCAGATTCTGCCGGTCCTGACCTTCACGTCGTCGGTTTTTCTGAACGCCGCCGATCAGGTAATATCCCGTTCCTGAACACTACCGTTCAGGTGCAGGGCGGCGGTAGCACTGAGGAGAAGGAAGCGTCCCGGCGCGGCCGGCCGCGGGACCCCCTGGTCGATGCGGCCATCCTCGCTGCCGCCATGGATCTGCTCGCCGAGGCCGGTTATGCCCGCCTGACGATGGACAACGTGGCAGCGCGTGCGGGGGTGGGCAAGGCCAGCGTGTACCTGCGCTGGCCGAACAAGGTGGCGCTTGTGGCCGAGGCGATTCAGCACCGCGCCGCAGTCGTACCTCGGGTTCCGGACACGGGAAGCGTGCGTGAGGACATGCTGACCTTCCTGCGCGGGCTGCTGCGCGGGAAGTCGGCGGGTGCTCGCGCACTGGCCGCGGTGACTGGTGAGATCGCAAGCAATCCGGACTTGAAGAAAGCCTGGCGACAGAGCGTCACAGGCACGCTGGCGGCTTCGGTGCGCGCGATCGTGGAGCGCGCTGTCGAGCGCGGCGAGCTGCCCGCCGGGACCGACTTGGAGCTGCTGTCCTCGGTGCCTTTGACGCTGCTGCAGAACTGGCGTCTCGAGCACGACCACGGACCGGATGACGCGGTGGTCGAGCGGATCGTCGACCAGTTCTTCACGCCGATGCCTAGCGGTTCAGCAGGTCGCTAGGTGTTCGGTGCCGTCGCGAGGTTCGATGTCCGCTTTCGCTGGCTGATCGTCATCGTGTGGGTCGTCGGCGTCGTCGCTGCTGTCCGTCTGCTGCCGAGCTTGGCAGACGTCACGCAGTCCAACAACGTCCAGTTTCTGCCGCCTTCGAGCCCCAGCGTCCAGGCCGCTGATCTGGCGGCGCCCTTTCGGGCCAAGAACCCCTCCGCCACGGCGATCATCGTCGCCTCGCGCGACTCTGGCCCGCTGACCGCGGCGGACCTCGCGGCGGTCGACCTGGTGGAGCAGGTAGCCCGGCAGGTCCCAAATGTCACGGCGGTCAGCGACCTGGGGGCGTCGAAAGACGGCCAGGCGGCCGAGGCGCTGGTCACGGTCGAGGCGTCGACCTCGAATAACAACACCGCTTCCAAGAACGTCGTGGGTGGTATCCGGGCCGGCTTCTCCCAGGCGGGCGCACCACCCGGACTGAGCTTTCACCTGGCCGGCCCGCTGGCGGCGAACGTCGACGCCCAGGGATCGGCTGGGGCGAACATCACGAGGTTCACCCTCATCTTCGTGGTCGTCCTGCTGTTCATCGTCTACCGGGCTGCGCTGGCACCCCTGATCACCCTCGTTCCCGCAGCGCTGTCCGTGTTGTTCTCAGGACTCCTTGTCGCCCAGCTGGCCAAGGCGGGCGTCGCGGTGCCGTCAATCGCTCAGCTGCTGCTGATCGTGCTGATCCTCGGCGCCGGCTCTGACTACGGGCTCTTCCTGTCCTTTCGCTTCCGCGAAGAGCTCGCCAGGGGCAGCGAGCCGCGCCAGGCTCTTATCTCGGCGGTGACGCGGGTCGGCCAGGCGATCACCTACTCCGGACTCACGGTTATAGCGGCGCTGCTCACCTTGCTGCTGGCGCCGTTCGGCATCTACCGCGGGATTGGTCCGGCGCTGGCGATCGGGGTTGGCGTCATGCTCGCCGCCTCGCTCACCCTGACGCCGGCGCTGCTGGCTATCTTCGGCCGGGCGACGTTCTGGCCGGTGCAACCCAAGCCCGGCCCGCCGAAGGCAGGCCTCTGGGGCCGGGTCGCCGAGCGGGTCGTTCGGCGCCCGCTGCTGACCCTGGTGGCCGGCGTGGTCCTGGTCGGAGCTCTGGCGGCGGGGCTCTTCGGGTACCGGACCGGAGGCCTGCTCAGCAGCACTGCGCCCGCAGGCACCGACTCGGCGGCAGGTGCGGCGGTTCTGGCCGTCCACTATCCGAGGGCCAACGTCGGCTCGGAGCAGCTGCTGCTCCGTTTCAGCTCCCCGATCTGGGACAACCCTGCCGTGCTGACCCAGGCTCAGTCCCAGCTCGCCGCGGACCCGGTTTTCAAGTCGGTCACGGGCCCCCTCGGCTCCGGGAACGGCTCACTGAGCGCTGACCAGCTGGCCAGCTTGCACCAGGCTCTGGGTCCGCCCGCTTCTCTGCCTGCGGTCCCGCCACCGGCGGCCAGCCAGGTGAGTCCGCAGCTGTATGCGGCTTACCGGGCCACCGCCCAGTTCATCAGCCCCGACGGCCGGACCCTCCAGTACTATGCCGCCCTCAGCGCGGGCCCGGCCGGCAGCACAGCCGCGGCCGGTGCGGTCCCCCAGGCGAATCGCGCGGTGGCCGCCGTCGCAAGCGCGACGGGCGCCGAGGCTTACGGCGTCGCCGGCCTGGACGCCTCCGCGTACGACATCAACGCCGCGTCGAACACCTCGCTGCTTCTGGTCATCCCGGTCGTCCTGGTGCTCATCCTCATCCTGCTCGGCCTGATGCTGCGCAGCCTGGTCGCCCCCTGGTACCTGGCCCTGACCGTCGGGCTCTCCTACCTGGCCTCGCTCGGCTTCGCCATGATCGCCTTCGTCCACCTCGGCGGCAGTGACGGGCTGATCTTCGTCCTGCCCCTCCTCTTGTTCGTGTTCTCGATGGCGCTCGGCGAGG
>VBGR01000027.1 GCA_005880695.1 Chloroflexota bacterium | reverse complement strand
CACGCAGAAGCCGATGTCAGGGCCGTGGGAGGCACCGTGGTAGGGCGAGTTGTGGATGATCACGTCGCCCTCGTAGAACTCCTGGCCGCGCTCGGCGAAGAGCTTGAAGATGCCCCGCATATAGCCGGGGATCGGACCCAGCTGGAGAGGGGTGGAGAAGGTCGACTCGCAAAGCTGGCGTCCCTGCGGGTCGAGCAGGGCGCAGCCGAAGTCCTCCGACTCTCTGATGATGCTGGAGTAGGACATCCGGGTCAGCTTGTGGCCCATCTCGATGGCGATGCCCTCGAGAGCCCCAGCGATAACACGTGTCGTCACGGGGTCGATCTTCATGCGGGTCCGGGCAAGCCTCCCAATCGCCGGCGGAGCAGTCCATGTCGCATTCCACTAAACCGGTGTGCCCGCGTAGTGGCTTCCCACACTAGGTATGGGTTGACACGGCGGCACCGCCGCGCGAGAGTGCGAGTTGTGGGGAAGTCGGCAGACCTCCCGGACCTGACCGTCCGGGGCGGTCTTGTCGCGCTGGAGAGCGGCCTTCAAGCGGTCGATCTGGGCATTCGAGATGGTCGGATTGTGGCTATCGGCGAGCCGGGTATGCTGCCACGTGGAGGAGAGGTCGTCGACGCGAAAGGCCTTCACGTCCTCCCCGGCCTGGTCGACGCCCACGTCCACGTCAACCTGGCGCTGGGCGAGTTCACTACCCGAGACAGCTTCGCCGAGGCCAGCCTGGCGGCGGCTTATGGCGGCACGACCACGATCGTCGACTTCGCGGTGCCGGGCGAGAAGGAGACCCCCCGAGACGCCATCGAGCGACGCAAGGAGGAAGCGGCGGGAGAGTGCTACGTCGACTACTCCTTTCACGTCACCGTGGCGCGCAGCCTGCCGGAGGAAGTGCTGGCCCAGTTACCGCCCCTGATCGCGGAGGGCTTCCCAACCGTGAAAGCCTTCACGGTCTATCGGGACCTGGTGATGATCGAGATCGGAGAAGTGCGCACGCTCATGGCGACACTCGCCGGCCACGGCGGCCTGATCCTCGTCCACGCCGAGACCGCTTCGATCATCGAGCGTGCCATCGCCCAGTGCGTTTCTGCCGGTGAGACCTCGCCGGCGTACCACCCGGTCAGCCGGCCGCCGATCGCTGAGCTGGACACAGTCCGTTCCGTTATCGGCTTTGCCGAGGAGACCCGGTGCCCCGTCTTCTTCGTCCACCTGAGTACCGGCGCGGCGCCGGAGCTACTGAGGGATGCCCATGCTAAAGGGCTGCCCGTCTACGGCGAGACGTGTCCGCAGTACCTCATCCTGGACGAGTCCCTCTACGCCGAGGACGACGGCGAGCGTTTCGTATGCAGCCCACCGGTGCGGAGCCACGGCGATCGCCTTCGGCTCTGGAAGGGCCTGGCCAACCGCAGCCTGCAGATGGTCAACACCGATCACTGCTGTTACGACACGAAGCAGAAGACGCTCCACCGTGACTTCTTCCCGGACCTGCCCAACGGACTGCCGGGCGTTGAAACACGGCTGCGCCTGCTCCTTACCGAGGGCTACGCCAAGGGCCGGCTGGACCTACGCCGGCTGGTGGAGTTGACCGCCGCCAATCCGGCCAGACTTCTCGGCCTGTACCCGCGCAAAGGAACGATCGCCGTCGGCTCGGATGCCGACCTGGTCCTGGTCGACCTTGCACGGGAGGGTACGATCCGTGCCGCCGACCTCCACCAGGCAACGGACTACACGCCCTACGAGGGGCGGCCCTACAAAGGGGATGTCGTAACGACGATCTGTCGAGGTGTCACCGTCGTGCACGAGGGCCGCTCGGTCGGTCGTCGCGGCCACGGCCGGCTGCTCCATCGCAAGATCGACCACCGGGAGCTCGCGGCCTTATGACCAGGCTCCTGAACCTGCCCGGCTTGCATCGGGACGAGGTGTCGGTCATGGCGCTCATCGAGATCTGCCGACAGCTGACGCGCTCCCTGGACGTAAACCACGTCATCGGCGCCATCATCGAGCAGACCGTCACCGCCATCTCGGCAGCCGATGCGGCCGCGCTCTTTCTCTACGACCAGGAGACCGAGCGTCTGTTGATGCGAGCCGCTAGCGGCTTCGACGCAGATGCGCTGGGTAAGGTCAGGCTGCGGCCCTGGGAGTCAATGACGGGAACCGTCTTCAGCTCCCAACGTTCGGCCATCTTCGCGACCGCCGAGAAGATCGACGAGGGAATGGGGAGTATGTCCGAGGAAAACCGGTCCTGGTATTCGCTGGCTATCAGCCACCTCCAGCACCCGCGCTCAGTGATGGCGGCGCCCGTCAAGACGGTTGAGCGCTGCTGGGGAGTCATCGTTGTCGACAACTTCTCGGCGCCGCGTAACTTCAGCTCGAGAGACCTGAATTTGCTGGAGGCACTGGCTAGCCAGGCTGCTGTCGCCCTGGAGAATGCCGACCTGTATGAGCGCGAGAAGAGCCATGCTCAACGGCTGGCCGAGCTCAATCGCCAGCTTCTGCAGGTCACTGACGTCCACGATCACATGACGCGAGCGGTATTGGAGGGTCGTGACTTGGAGGCGCTGGCCGGCTGGCTGGCGGAGGCATTGGGCTGTTCGGTGCTGGTCCAGGATCAGTTCCTCAACCTCCTGGCCATAGCCGGGGATTTCTCCCAGACCGGTAGGCCGGGCCGGGCGGCCGACTATCAGTTGGCCGACACTGCCGACCTGCGGCCGACGTTGGAGAGGATGCGGACCGAAAAACGGCCTCTCGATATCCCCCGGGGCGGCGGTTCGATGCACCGCATCGGGATGGCCATAGCCGGCGGCCAGGAGGTGCTCGGGTTCCTCGTCGTACTCGAGGCCGGCTCCCTGGAGCAGGTCCAGCTGATGACTGTGGAGACAGCGGCCATGGCCTTCGCGCTCGCTCTCCTCCGTGAGCGGGCGGTCACGGAGACGGAACAGCGGCTGACGGGAGAGTTGCTCTGGTCGCTGATCTCGGCCGACCCAGATGAGGCAGTTCGGCATCGGGCAGCTCAAATGGGTGTGGACCTCAAACGCCGCTACGCCGTGATGCTGGTTGCCGCAGACCAGCCGTCCGGCGAGTCGGGCCGAGAGGGCTCCGAGCTCGTGCGCAGGAGGTTGCGGGGCGCTGCCGAACGGACGCTGGCCCAGCACGCTCCCGGGAGCTTGGTCACCATGGACTCCGACAACCTCGTCTCCCTCGTCGCCATCACTGACGGCCGCGGCAACTCCACCGCACCAACCCGGCTTGGCCAGGCGCTGCAGGCGATGCTCGCCCGGGACGTGCCCGAGAGCACCTTTTCGATTGCGATTGGGCGCGTCTCCGAAGACCCGTCCCAGTTCCGCGGCTCGTACCAGGAGGCGTTGCGCGCGCTCCGCTACAACCGGCTGAATGGCGAGCGCTCGCAGGTGATTGCGTACGAAGCCCTCGGGACCGCCCGCCTCATCCTCGAGTCAGGCGACCGGGGTCAGCTGATGCACGTGGCTCGGGAGGCTCTCGGGCCGGTGCTGGATTACGATCGCAAGCACAGCACCGAACTTGTCAAGACGCTCTTCGCATTCCTCCGAGAAGGTCAGAAGCCGGCGGCGACGGCCAAACGGCTCTACATTCATGTGAACACCCTGAACTACCGCCTGCAGCGGATCGAGGAGCTGCTGGGCGGCCCGCTCAGCGACTGGGACCGCTGGCTGGACGTGCAGCTGGCCCTGAAGATCGTGGAGTTGCTAGGCCAGTAGCAGCGGCCTGCGGCCCCGTTGGGGAAAAACACTAACGAAGGCGACCAGATTGGTCGAAACCTACATGGAAGTTGGCTGGTTCCTTGGATATCGTCGAGTTGTCTCAACGCCTAGGAGACGAGCCGGGCACCGCTGGTCTGCGACTTCAGGCGATAACCCGAAGCGGGAAGGAGAAAGCCTATGTCCGTGACAACCAAGCGGACGACGTCCTATCCGATGACAGCGGAGGGCATCCCCGACTATCCCTTATGGCGGACCGACACCAAGGCTATCGTCGGCTCCGTGCTACTGGCCGTCTGTTTCTCGATCAACATGCAGATCACAGAGCGGCTGGACACGGTCACGGGCAACCTTGTAGCGCCGATTATCGGCGTGCCGGCGGCCAACTGGCTCGGCTACACATTCCTCAACTTGTGGTACCCGGTAACCGTCATCTATTTCGGCCTTGTGGGCGGGCTGATTATCTCCAACTTCAATCCGATCATCGCAGTCCTGACAGCCACCCACTCCCTCGCCTGGGCTTTCTTCTTCTTCAACATGGCGTGGGCGATTCCGAACGCATTGCTTTTCAAGTACTGGATCCGCAACGGTTATAGGCTCACGTACTGGCGGTTCGTTCTCACCTGCGGCGTTGGCCAGTTCATCAGCGCCTGCGTTTGGTTCGGACTGATGCAGATCGTGTTTCCGGGCGGAGTCTGGTGGGGCTACATCGTCATACCGCTCTGGAACTTCATCATGTTCATACCCGGCGGTACGTTGGGCTATTACTTCTATAAGGCCGTCAAGAACTCGGGCGTCTTGGAGTAGGCAAGGTGGAAAAGCAGCACCAGCGCATGTCGACGAGTACCGTCGTTATGTGGATCGTGATCGTCGCCGTGATCATGATTGCGGCAGGGGTCGGCCTTGTTTACCTCGGCGCCGTTGCTAAGGTAATGCCAAAGGGCCTCGGTCTCTTCGCCACCTTGCCCGATCTCGAGCGGGCGGCCATCTTGATCATCATTCTGGCTGTCATCGGGGCCGGCGCCTGGTTCATCTATCCAAAGGAGAAAGCCGCCGGGGCCCAGGGGGAGCGGCCGACCGACTGACCGCCGGGAGCCACAGGGTGTCCTGGGTGGCCGACGCCCAGCGATGCCGTTCGCCTTCCAGTCTGCCATCGATTGAGGTGACTTGAGCCAGAACAGCGCGTCTTTCAGCCCCCCGTCGAAGACGGCGAGCAGCGCGCGGCCGCTTGTTTTGGAGGATGTCTCGTTCCTCTATCCGAAGTCAGAGGCGCCGGTGTTGGACCACGTGAGCATCGAGGTTCGCAGGGGCGAGTTCCTCGGCATCGTCGGTCCCACCGGGTCCGGCAAGTCGACTCTCCTGTCCGTCATGGCCGGCATCATCCCGCATTACATCCACGGCGCGATGACGGGCGAAGTGCTGCTGCAGGGAGTCAGCACACATCAGCTCTCGCTGGCCGGCTTCGCAGTCCACGTCAGCATGGTGCTGCAGGATCCCGAGTCGCAGCTCTTCAACCTGCTGGTTCGCGACGAGCTGGTGTGGGGCCTCGAGAATCGTGGCGTCGAACGGGAGCGTCAGACGCAGCAGCTCAGGGACGTCCTCAAGTTCTTCCGGATCGAGAAGCTGGAGGAGCGCATCACCTACGACCTCTCTGGCGGCGAGAAGCAGCGGGTCGCCATCGCCGCCGCCTACATCAGCCGGCCCGAGATCCTGCTGCTCGACAACCCGACCTCGCAGCTCGATCCGCGGGGGGCGGCCCTTGCCATTGAGAGCATCCGGCGGGTCCTCGAGAATCACCAGACCGTCGTCATGGTGGAGGACAAAATCGATGAGCTGGTAGAGCACGCCGACCGGTTGCTCGTGATGGACAAGGGCCGCATCGTCTTGGAAGGGACGCCTCTCGAGATCTGCCGCAGCCTCCCGGAGCTGGAGGCAGCCGGGCTCTACGCGCCCCAGGTGCCCGAGCTGGTTGCGCGGCTTCGCACGGGCGGCCGGACCATCAGCGGCGAGCCACTGACAGTTGAGGAGGCGGTGCCGCTCTTCAAGCCTGTGATGCGTAAGGAGAGGCTGCCCAGACTTAGAGCCAGCGACCCGGCTCCGCGGCCGGCGGATGGTCAGAGTGCGATCGAGGTCAAGTCCGTGCTCTTCACCTATCCGCCACCCCATGAGACCCCTGCCATCAGGGGCGTCAGCTTTGAGGTGCCGAGAGCCTCCTTGCTAGCCATCGTGGGCCAGAACGGCAGTGGCAAGACCACCCTGGCCCGTTGCATGAGCGGCTACCTTAAACCGACATCCGGCCAGATCCACGTCTCCGGCCGCGACGTCCACCAGATCACCGTCCGAGAGCGGGCGAAGCTGATTGGCTACGTCTTCCAGAACCCCGAAACACAGCTGTTCAAGAACTCGGCCTTGGAGGACGTCGTGTACGGCCTGCGCAACCTGGGAGCCCGCAAGGACGAGGCCGACGAGCGGGCGCGCACGTCGCTCACGCTCCTGAATCTCTGGGACAAGCGCGACGTGCATCCCTTCCGGCTTTCGTACGGTGACAAGCAGCGGCTCGCCATCGCGACGATCGCCGCTCTGGAGCCGTCGGCTTTGATCATCGACGAGCCCACCACGGGCCAGGACCACCGCCAAGCGCACCAGACTATGCGGTTGCTCGAGAAGCTGCGCAGCGAACTGGGCGTCACCGTCATCGTGATCACGCATGCGATGCCGCTCGCTGCGGAGTATTGCGACCGCATCGTTGTGATGTGCGAAGGCGAGATCTTGCTTGACGGGCCGCCGCGCGACGTCTTCGCCGAAGAGAAGACGTTGGCCAAGACCTTCGTCGAACCGCCGCCGGTCACGCGGTTGGCCATTCAGCTGGGCCTCAATCCGGTTCCGCTGACAGTGGCAGAAGCCGTGGATCAGTTCGCCCCCCTGATGTCGCGGGAGGCTGCTTCGTGAAGGCAATCTATCAGTACTCCGGCATCAGCACGCCGATCCACAAGCTCGACCCGCGCACGAAGCTCGTCATGACGCTCTGCTACCTACTCGTCAGCTTCATCCTGCCGAGTCCCCTGCGGGTCGGGCCCGCGGTGATCCCCGTGCCGTTCGTGATGGCAATGCTGATCGTGCTGGCGATCTGGGCGGTTCTCAGGGTCCGACCCTGGGACTACATGATGCTCTGGGTGTACCTCATCCCGATCGTGGGCGGGATCACGTTCGCCCACGTCTTCTTCCTGGATGGCCCGCCCTTCGCGAGGATCCCTGGCATTCCGTTCCACCATCTGTCGATTCGAGGTTTCTTCTTCGGGCTGGACATCGGGTTCCGGATCGTGGCCATGGGGTTCGCCTTCGTGCTCTTTTCGATGACGACGGATCCCTTTCACTGGGGCCTTGCGATGTTCAAGGCGGGCGTGCCCTACAAGGGCGCGTTCATGTTCGCGTTCGGCATGCGGTTCTATCCACTCCTGCAGGAGGAATACTTCGTGATCCGCGACGCCCTCAAGGCGCGCGGATCGGACCTCCTGACTTCGATGAATCCGGTCAAGCTGATGAACGGAGTCGCCGTCTCCGCCATCCCGCTCGGGCTGGGTGCGCTGCGCCGCAGCCAGAACATTGCGCTCGCCATGGAACTACGCGGCTTCAGCTTCCCGGAGGAGACTGGCGTTCCCCGGGTACTGTACCGCGACGTGCGAATGCGGCGAGTCGACTGGATCGTCGTCGGCGCCTTCGTCCTGATGCTCCTGGTCAGCCTAGTGCTTCGCTTGACCGGGACCATCCAACAAGCCAAGTTTTGAGGGAGATCTCGAGATGAAGATCCTGGTCATCAACCCCAACACCACGGTGAGCATGACTGAGGCCATCGGCGAGGCTTGCGTCAAGGCTGCCCAACCGACGACCGAGATCACCGCGATCAGTCCCAGGCGAGGCCCCCGCTCGATCGAGGGTTACGTCGAGGACTATGTGGCCGCGGTGGCGACGCTCGAGACGATCGCCGAGAATCGCGGCCGGTACGACGCCTTCGTGATCGCCTGCTTTGGCGACCCTGGCCTCCACGCTGCCCGCGAGTTGGTCGAGGAGCCGGTCATAGGTATCGCCGAGGCAGCCATGCACATGTCCTGTCTGGTTGCTCACAAGTTTTCGATCGTCAGCGTCATCCACCGCATCAAACCGCTACTCGAGGACATGGTTAAGACGGCCGGGATGACCGACCGCTGCGCCTCTATCCGGACCACCGAGCTCGCGGTGCTCGACATCGAGAAGGACTACGACAAAGCCCAGGAGATGCTCATCGATGAAAGCAGGCGGGCAATGGAGGAGGACGGCGCCGAAGCTATCTGCCTCGGCTGTGCCGGTATGGGGCCCCTCGACAAGGCGATGCAGGGGGCGCTCGGGATACCGGTGCTCGACGGCTGCGGGTGCGCCGTAAAGATGGCGGAGGCCTGCTTCGACTACGGCATCAAGACGAGCAAGTTCAAGGCCTTCAAAGCGCCTGAGCCCAAGGAGTACGTTGACTGGCCCGTATTCAGCGGCTCGTTCACACAGGTGCGCTCGTGATCCTCGCCGGAGTCGACATCGGCGGAACCTTCACCGACATCGTCGTCACTGACACGCGCACCAAGCGGAGCTATATCCACAAGGTGCCGACGACCGATGATCCCTCGGAGGGAATGGTCCAGGGCCTGGTCGACCTGGCGGACCGCATCAGTCTCGACACCTCCAAGGTGGAGCACATCTTCCATGGCACCACGATCGCCACCAACGCGGTGCTGACTTACGACGGCGCCAAGACCGGAATGATCACAACCGAGGGTTACCGCGACATCCTGCACATCGGCCGCCATCAGCGACCGCAGCACTATTCGATCATGCAGGACGTCCCGTGGCAGGACAGGCCGCTGGTGCGCCGCCGCCACCGCAAGGTGGTGAAGGAACGCGTCAAGCCCCCGAAGGGGTCTGTCGAGGATCCGCTCGACCAGGACGGGGCCCTGCGGGCGATCCGCGAGCTCAAGGCCGCCGGCGTCGAGTCGATCGCCGTCTGCTTTCTCTTCTCGTACTTGAACCCGGAGCACGAAGAGCGGGTCCGAGCGATGATCGAGGAGGAGTACCCGGAAGCCTTCGTCAGCACCTCGGCCAGCATCTTTCCACAGTTTCGCGAGTTCGAGCGCTTCACAACGGCCGCGATCAACGCCTTCGTCGGTCCCAAAGTCAAGCGCTACATCCAGCGCCTCGAGACATCGATCGGACAGGCGGGCATTGAGGCTGATCTCCACCTCATGCGCTCCAATGGTGGTGTTGCGACGGCTCGGGCGGCGGCCGAGCAGCCGGTGACACTTCTACTCTCCGGGCCCGCCGCCGGCGTGCTGGGCGGCGACTGGGTCGGCCGCCTGGCCGAGCGCCGAAACCTGATCACCTTCGACGTCGGCGGAACCAGCGCCGACATCGGCATCGTCACGGAGCGGGGCTTCGTGGAGGCCTCTGCCCGCGATACTCAGATCGCCGGCTACCCGGTGATGGTCCCGATGATCGACATTGCGACGATCGGCGCCGGCGGCGGCAGCATCGCCTATGTCGACGACGGTGGCGCCTTCCGGGTTGGGCCGCGCAGCGCGGGCGCCAATCCAGGCCCCGCCTGCTACGGAAGGGGCGGCCAGGAGCCAACCGTCACTGACGCCAACCTGGCGCTCGGCAGGCTCGACTCCGAGCATTTCCTCGGGGGCCAGATGCTGATCGATCCGGCCCGGGCGCGCACGGTCATCGATGGCCTGGCTGACAGGCTGAGCATGACCCGAGAGGAAGCGGCTGAGGGTGTCGTTACGATCTTGAACAGCAACATGGCGAACGCCATCCGCGGCGTGACGATTCGCAAGGGCCACGACCCACGGGAGTTCACCCTGGTCGCCTTCGGGGGTGCCGGCCCGCTGCACGCGGCGGAAGTCGCCGACTCCCTGGACATCCCTGAGGTCCTCGTGCCGCCACACCCGGGGATCACGTCTGCGATGGGACTACTCACCACGGACCTCAAGTACGACCAGATCCGGACCGAATTCATGCTCAGTAGCGAACTGGAGCTCGACCAGCTAAACGCTGACTTCAACGCGCTGGAGGCGTCGGTCGGGGCCCAATTGAGGAGCGACGGAGTTCCCGACGCCAAGATCAAGATTGCGCGAGCAGCCGACTGCCGCTACGTAGGCCAGGGGTACGAGCTGCGGGTCCCCGTCCCCTCCGGCCGCCTCGACGTGCAGCGCATGCAACGGGTTTGGTCGGAATTCCATCGTCTTCACGCCGCAGAGTACGGACACAGCTTCAAGGAGAGTCCCATTGAGCTGGTCGCCATTCGGACCGTCGGCATCGGCGCCATGCCCAAGATCAGTCCCTCGCCAGACGGTACTCCGGAAGCCGGCGACCCAGTGCTCGGTGTGCGCAACGTCTACTTCCGCGTCGGCGGCGAGCTGCGCACTTACCCGACCACCTACTACGACCGGACCCGGCTGCCGGCCGGTGCCTCGATGGAAGGCCCCGCGGTCATATTCCAGGTCGACAGCACCACCGTGGTGCCGCCGGGCTGGACGTTTCGAAAGGACGCCGGGAGCAGCCTGCTGTTGGCCAAGAAAGCGAGCAAGAAAGTGACAAGGAGGGGGCCGAATGGCAACCACCGCCACTAACCGGCGCGCTCGGAAGACCGCTAACGCGCGCATTGACCCGGTCAGCGCCCGTGTTATCGCCGGCGCTCTCGAGGGCATCGCCATCGAGATGGGCCACAAGCTGACCCGGATGTCCTACTCCAGCATCATCAGAGAGTCGGAGGACTTCGGCTGCGCCCTGCTCGACCCGCAGGGACGCCAGCTCTGCGAGTCGACCTTCTCCACCCCTCTCCAGCTGGGTCCGATCCCCGGCTATATGCGGGGCATCTTCAAGCTCTTCGCCGAGCGCGGCCAGGAGTTCTACGAGGGCGACGTGATCATCCACAACTCGCCCTACCACGGTGCCTCCCACGGCCCTGACATCGGCTTCTGCGTGCCG
>VBGR01000056.1 GCA_005880695.1 Chloroflexota bacterium | reverse complement strand
AACGAACCCACCGGGCGATTCGGATCGCTGAGGCCGGAACGGGCGCGACGGACCGCGTTGGCCACCGCCGAGACGGCCTCGTCCTGGCCGATCACGCGGTCGTGCAGGCGCTCCTCCATCTTGATCAGCTTCTGGACTTCGCCCTCCAGCAGCCGGGAGACCGGGATGCCGGTCCACTTGGCGACGATCGCCGCGATGTCGTCCTCGTCGACCTCTTCTTTCAGGAGGCGTGCGCCGTCGGCGTCGGTCAGCTGGGCGCTCGCCTCCGCGAGCCGGCGCTCGAGCTCGACCGCATCGCCGTACTTGAGACGGGCCGCTCGCTCGAAGTCGGCCTGGCGTTCGGCCCGCTCGGCTTCGTGGCGGACCTCCTCCAGGCGACCCTTCAGCTCCCGTACGCGGCCGATCTGCTCTTTCTCCTGCTGCCAGCGCGCGCGCAACGCGTCGCGGCGCTCGGCGAGCTCGGCCAGCTGCTTCTCGAGGGCCTGAAGGCGATCCTTGGAAGCCCGGTCGTTCTCTTTTGAGAGCGCCTGCCGCTCGATCTCGAGCTGGCGGATGGCGCGTTCCAGCTCATCGAGCTCGCTCGGCATCGAGTCGATCTCCATGCGCAGCCGGGCGGCGGCCTCGTCGATCAGGTCGATCGCCTTGTCCGGGAGGAAGCGGTCACTGATGTAGCGGTGGGAGAGGACCGCCGCGGCCACCAGCGCCGAGTCCTTGAAGCGGACGCCGTGGTGGACCTCGTAGCGGTCGCGGAGCCCGCGCAGGATGCTGATCGTGTCCTCCACGCTGGGCTCGCCCACGAAGATGGGCTGGAAGCGCCGCTCCAGTGCGGCGTCCTTCTCGATGTGCTTGCGGTACTCATCCAGGGTGGTGGCGCCGATCGCACGCAGCGTGCCGCGGGCGAGCGCCGGCTTCAACAGGTTGGCGGCATCGATAGCGCCTTCGGCGGCGCCGGCGCCGACCAATGTGTGGAGCTCGTCGATGAACAGGACCACCTGACCGTTCGACTCCTCGATCTCTTTCAGGACGGCCTTCAGCCGGTCTTCGAACTCGCCGCGGAACTTGGTCCCGGCGACCAGAGCGCCAAGGTCGAGCGAGATGACGCGCTTGCCCTTCAAACCTTCGGGAACGTCGTCGCCAGCGATCCGCTGGGCCAGGCCTTCAGCGATCGCCGTCTTGCCGACGCCGGGCTCGCCGATGAGCACCGGGTTGTTCTTGGTCCGCCGGCTCAGGACCTGGATGACGCGCCGGATCTCCTCGTCACGGCCGATCACCGGGTCGAGCTTGCCGCTCGCGGCGAGCGCCGTCAGGTCGCGTCCGTAGCGCTCGAGAGCCTGGTATTTCGACTCAGGGTTGGGGTCGGTCACGCGCTGGTTGCCGCGCACCGACTTCAGCGCTTGGAGCAGGCCGTCGCGGGTGACTCCGTTGTCCTTCAGGACTGTGAGATCGGCCATCGCCAGGAGGAGGTGCTCAGTCGAGATGTACTCGTCCTTGAGCGCCTCGGCCTCCTTCTCAGCGCGTTCGAGCACTGCAGTCAGCGCATTCGATAGGTGCGACTGGCCGCCGCTTACGCGGGGCAGCCGCTCGACCAGTGAGACAGCCGCAGGCTGGATGGCCTGCGGCGAACCGCCGGCGGCCTCCAGGAGGGGACGGGTGAGGCCACCCTCGTCGGTCAGGAGCGCCAGCAGCAGGTGCTCGGGCTCGATCGCCTGCTGGCCGCGCTCGGAAGCCTCCCGGGCCGCGGCCTGGAGCGCCTCTTGTGATTTCTCGGTGAACTTTTCAAATCGGGGCATAGTTTTCTGTCCTAGTTCTTTCCTGGTCGGCAGGACACATAAACTCCCAAACACGACCATGCGCGAGGGTTGGGTTCAGAGCGGGAGCGTCGACCTGCATTACCTGGAATGGAACGCCGAGGCAGCCGAGCAGCCGGCGCTGTTCCTCCTCCACGGATTGAGCTCGAACGCCCGGATCTGGGACCGGATGGCGCAGCACCTCGACCGCCGCCTGATCGCTCTCGATCAGCGCGCGCACGGGCGCTCGCCGCTGCCTCCGGCCGGCTTCGGAATCGACGGCTTCGCCGCTGACGCGGTCGCCGCGATCACCCGGCTGGGGCTGGGCCGTCCTGTTCTGGCCGGCCATTCCTGGGGTGGCGCGGTGGCGCTTCAAGTAGCGGCCACCCACCCGGAACTGGCCTCTGGGCTGGCCATCGTCGACTTCACCGTGCAGCCCTTCTCCGACCGCATGAGCTGGACGGAGGCGGCCAAGTTCATGCAGCCACCTCTCCCCCTCTACGCCGACCTCCAGGCAGCCTATGACGCGCAGCGATCCTATGTCCGGGACGCCTGGGCGGCCGACCTCGAAGACTTCGTAGAAGCCGGGCTGGTGAAGGACACGGGCGGCTACCGCCTCCCGCTCACGGCCGACGTCAGGCTGGAGATCCTCGACGCGATGTTTCACCTCCAGTCCGACCTGCTCTGGCCACAGGTCGCGGCGCCTTCGCTGCTCGCGATGGCGGAAGGCATGCCGTCGGCGTTCGTCGAGTTCAAGCGGCGCGCGACCGAGCTGGCCAAGCAGCAGGTGCCGGAGACCGCCGTCCACTGGTACCGGACCGGCCACGACGTTCCGCTAGAGGACCCGGCCGGGCTGGCGCGGGATCTCGAACGTCTTTGCCTGCGGGCGAGCTATGACGAGCTCGCGCTCGACCTGCAAGCGCTGGCCGGCGACTGGGCGCGGCCGGCTGATGGCTACGCCGGCTGGACGGCCAAGGACCTCCTCGCCCACCTCTCCAGCAGCCAGGCGGCGTTGCCCCGCGTGGCAACTTCACGGGCCGCCGGCGGCGAGGCGGGCGAGCCGTTCGACTCCGACCGCTGGAACGCGTCCCAGCTGCGCAAGCGACAGGCCTCCTCACCTGATGAACTGCGCGACGAGTTCAGCACCGGGGTGCGCGCCCTCGACCCCGTCCTGAGCGAGCTGCCGCTCGAGGAACCGATCGGGGCCGGCACCTACCGCGGCCTCAGCGCCCGGGATGCGATGCGAGCGATGCTGGCCCACCAACGCGGGCACCTTGACGACCTGACGCGGCTGCTCGGCTAGGGCCGATCCGGCGGCAGCGGCCTCTCCCCCCGCTCAGGTTGCTGAGAGGGCTCCTCGAAATCGCCGGTGGTCGCCTGTCCGCGGTGGATCTCCTCACGGTAGGCGCCGGTCGGGGCCTCCCGGCCCTCGACGAACTCCCGGAAGCGCTCCAGGTCTCCCTGGACGCGGCCGCTGGTGAACCCCAGCTTGTCGCCGATCGTCTCGACGAGCCCGCGGGGGTCGTAGTCGATCCGGAGATGAATCCGGCAGCTGTCCGGGCCAAGCGGCTCAAACCGCACCATACCGTCGTTCTGGAGACCACCGATGCTCCGCCACGCGATCACCTGGTCGGGCACCTGCTCGGTTATCTCGGCGTCCCATTCTTCTTCCTTGCCGGCGATCAGCGCCCGCCAGTGCAGGTGCGAATCGTCCATCTGGCGGACTTCCTCGACGCCCTCCATGAACATCGGGAAGGACTCGAACTGCGTCCACTGGCTGTACGCGACGCTCAGCGGCGCATTTACGTCAATCGTCTTTTCGACGCTTGCCATCGGCTCACCTCCGATCTTGATTCCGGTACCTAATCTGATAGTCATGCTATCAAATGCGCCTGCCCTGGAACCCAGCGCCGCGCGGTAAACGCGGACGTAGCCTTCGGCCATCGCGCGGGGGCTGAAACGAGCTCGAGCCCGCTCGGCGCAGGCTACGGGATCGATCTCCGGCACGTGCTTCATCGCCTCCACCACGCCATCGGTCCCCTGGACCAGGAGCCCGGTCAGGCCGGGCTCGACCAGCTCGGGCGCGGCCCCGCGCGCGAAGGCGATCACGGGGGTGCCGCTGGCCATCGCCTCGACCATCGCCAGGCCGAAGGGCTCGGCCCACTGGAGCGGGAAGACCGCCGCGTAGGCACGCGCCAGGAGCTCGGCCTTCTCCTCACCCTGGACGTTTTCCTTCCACTCCACACCCCGCCCCAGCCAGGGTTCGATGTGCTCGCGGAAATAGGCCATCGACTGGCGGCTTTCCTCGATCTTGCCCGCCAGCACGAGCGGCCGGCCCGCCCGCCGGGCCGCCTCGACGGTCACGTGCTGGCCTTTCTCGGGACACACTCGGGCGATTTGCAGGAGGTAGTCGTCCTTCTCGCTCGAGACCGTCAGGGAGTCCACGTCCACCGCGTTGTGCACGACCCCGACCCAGTTGAGCTCCTCGACCTGGCTGCGTTGGGAATGGCTGATCGCGACGAGGTCGACGTCACGGCGCATCTCGCGCAGGAAGGTGGCGGTCGGTTCGGTGATCGGCCCGTGGACGGTCGCCACAGACGGAATCTCCGGCGCCACAGCCGCGGCCATCAGGATCCCAGTCGCCTCGTTGTGGTCGTGGATCAGGTCGACTTCGATGCCGGAGAGGTGGTCATAGATGCGTGCCAGGTAGGTGGCCTCGCGGTAGCGGTGGTCCTGCCCACCAAGCTGCCGCGCCCAGCCGGCGGGGGCGAGCGCGACCACCTCCGCGTGCTCCAACCTCGAGCCGTCGGAGGCGTAGAGCAGGACCTTGTGCCCCATCCGGCCCAGCTCTTCGGCGAGGAGATAGACGACCAGCTCGATGCCGCCGTAACCCAGCGGCGGCACGGAGTACCAGGGAGGGGCCACCAGCGCAATGCGGAGCCTCTCCGGCTGCTCCATCAGGACCTCGCTTTCAAGAGGTCCCGCACCGCCCGCTCCGCTCCGCGCTCGTCCCCCGCGAGGTCCTCTTGCCAGGTGGCGAGGAGCGAGCCGTCCAGATAGGCCTCGAGCACCGCCGGATGCACATAGCACTTCCGGCAGACGGCCTGGGTGTTGCCAAGCTGCTCGGCAACCGCCTTGATGGCCGACACCAGGTTGCGCCGGCCCTCCGTCTCACTCCCGAACGTCCCGATCGCGGCGAGCTCACGGGCCGCCAGCACAGTCCCCGCCCAGGTCCGGAAATCTTTCGCCGTGAACGGCTGGCCTGTCGCCTCGCCCAGGTAGAGGTTCACATCGTCGGACTCCACCGTCCGCACGCCGCCATCTTCCTCTTCATAGCGAAAGAGCTCCTGCCCGGGCAGTTCCTGGCAGCGGCGGACGATCTGAGCGATGCGGCGATCCCGGACGTCAACGTCGTGCTCTTTGCCTGACTTGCCGCGGAATTTGAAGCGGAGCCGGGACCCCTCCACAGCCACGTGATCATCTCGGAGAGTCGTCAAGCCGAAGGAGCCGTTGTCCTTGGCGTATTCAAGGTTGCCGATCCGGAGCAGGCAGCGATCGAGCAGGCGCACGACGGTCGCCACGATCCGCTCGCGGGGCAGGCCGTCCTTGCCCAGGTCCCGCTCGACGCGCCGCCGCAACGCCGGCAGCGACTCTCCGAAGGCGAGCAGGCGGCCGTACTTAGCCTCGTCACGCACCTCCCGCCAGCGAGGGTGGTAGCGGTACTGCTTGCGGCCTCGGGCGTCGCGCCCGGTCGCCTGGAGGTGTCCTCGAGGATCAGCACAGATCCAGACGTCCGTCCAGGCGGGCGGCACCGCCAGGCTGCGGATGCGCTTTAAGGTCGGCCGCTCCCGGACGGGCTCGCCGCTCAGGCCGACGTATGCGAAGCCCCGGCCCTGCCGCCGGCGGCGGATCCCCGGCTGGGCGTCGCTGACGTAGCGGAGGCCCGCGGCCCGTGCGGCTTCGGCGGGTTCGTCGAGGGCGAACTCCTCGAGCTCGAGATCGGCGGGCGCGGTCGCCACCGATAAAACGTTATATCGAAATTATCAAATTGTGCAACAACGCTGGCGGCGGGAAGGCTAGACTTCGGCCGGCCGGAGGCGCCGCAAGGGGTTGAGCCCGGCCAGCCTGGCCAGCCCGGCGGCAACCAACAGCACAGTGCCGTCGATCACGCAGTACCCACCGGCGATGACCGACGGCGGGTTGCCGGTCGGTACCAGCGTGTAGGGCGCGACAGCCTCCCAGCGCCAGTTTCCGAAGCTGGTTCCGAGGATCTCCAGGAGCGACGTGCAGATGAAGATGCCGGTGAAGAGGCCGGCCCGCGGCGAGCGGAGCACGAACCAGGCGAACCAGGGCAGGCAGAGCGCGCCCGACACATCGAGGCGCCCGGTCAGCGCCGGCAGAACGGTGAGTCCGGCCAGGGCCCAGCAGGTTGCGGCGGCTAGAGCGAGGCGGTTCAGCAGGCGGCCGTGCCTGGCCATCACTGGCAGGCGGGCCCAAGTCAATCCGAAGAGGTAGACGAGGCCATGGCCAGGCGGCACGTAGAGGGGGACGTTGTGAAAGCGGTAGCGATAGAGACCCCAGATAAGAGAGCCGAAGATTTCGAACCCGGTCGCCACCAGGACACAAAGCCAGACCTGGCGGCGCTCGGCCGAGGGCGAAAGGCTGGCGGCCAGGAAGAGCACGGCGAAAGTCAGCAGGCCGAGGGCGTACTGCTCATAGATGGTCGTAATTCGGCCGTCGACGAAGAGGACGAAGGGGATGTAGAGCGAAAAGCCGATCTGAAGGGCATACGGTCTCAGGGCTCGGGCCACCAGGGCGTAGATGCTACGGCGCCCGGACATTACATTGCTACTATCACCTTATGGCTGGGCGCGCGCCGATTCCCGAGAGTGGCGAGATCGCGGACCTCGCTCAGGCCGCCGCCTCCTGCCAAGCCTGCGACCTCTGGCAGGACGCCACCCAGACCGTTTTCGGCGAGGGACCGGCGGGAGCTCAGCTGATGCTCGTCGGCGAGCAGCCGGGGGACAAGGAGGACCTGGCGGGCCAGCCGTTCGTGGGGCCGGCGGGACAGCTGCTCGACGAAGGCCTGGCTGCCGCCGGGATCGACCGGCAGAGCGTCTACGTTACCAACGCGGTCAAGCATTTCAAGTGGCGAAAGCAGGGCAAACGGCGGCTCCACGAGAAGCCGAACGCCAGGGAGGTCAGCGCCTGCCGGCCCTGGCTGGAGGCGGAGATCCGAGCCGTCCGGCCGCGAGCCGTCGTCTGCCTGGGCGCGACCGCGGCCCAAGCGCTGATCGGCCGGGATTTCAAGGTGACGCGCGAGCGCGGGAAGCTCCTCGAGCGGCCTGGCCTGCCACCTCTCGTCGCGACAGTCCACCCTTCATCGATCCTGAGGGCACCCGACGCAGCCTCCCGCCATTCGGCGATGGAGGCCTTCATCAAGGACCTGTCGAATCTCCGGCCCCTGCTAGCCCGGCGCTGAAGAGCCCGATCGCCAGCCCGATCACGGCGCCGACGACGACGTCGCTGGCGAAGTGATGGCCGAGGTGGATGCGGGAGACACCGACACCGCTCGCCGTCAGGAACAGCAGCGGGCGCGCCCGTGGGTAGAAGGCGGACAGCGCGGTCGCGGCCGCGAAAGAGGCGGCCGTGTGGCCGGACGGGAACGAGGGATCGAGGCGCTGGTCACCGACCACCGTGGCGACGCGCTCGATGAACGGCCGGTTGCGGCGAAAGATCGGCTTCAGGACGTCCTGCGCGATGCGCGTCGCCGTCAGCGCCGCTGCCGAGGAGGCGACCGCCGCCCGCCGCCCGCGACGGCCGTCGAGCGCCGCCAGCCAGAGCCCGGCGACCACCCAGCCGGCACCCTCGCCGAGGTCCGAGATGATGCTTACGTAGAGGTCGCTGCGCCGGCTGTGCGGGATCCCGTTGATGAGGTGATAGAGACGCCGGTCGAGCGAGCGCCGGGCGACTGGTCGGCGAATGGCCATCTATTCAGAGTGCCAGCCGCAACCCACCTCGTTCAAACGCAGTCGCTTTCGGGCTCGTCGCATTCCGGCCGGCTGCCGAAGCGATGAAAGCGGCCTCGGTTCAGCGCAAACCAGCGATAGAACGCTTCCTCGGCGGCCGCCAGGGCAGGCAGCCGGTAAGCGCGGGCAAGCAAAGCCCAGGGCCCGCCGACCACCTCTAGGACGCGGTTGATCGCGGCCGCGCCTTCCCACCGGCGCGCGTCGGGGGCAATCGCCCAGGCCGCCCGCTCGGCCTCGGCGGGACTGATGCCGTACTCGACAAGCGCGCCCCTCCTTTGACTGGGGAAGGCCAGCACACGGCCGGCCCGGTCGCGCCGGCGGACCCAGCGCGCCAACCTGGTGCAGACGCCTCAAGTCCCGTCGAAGAGAAGGACCAGCTCGGGCTCGCTCATCACCAGACCCTAGGCCGTGCGTGGGTCACAATCCGCGCCTTTGCTAGTGCATTAGGGGTAAGGGCTGGCGATGTCGGGATGTCGTTGACTTTGGGATCCTAGCGCTGCCCCGACACTGGTCTCGCCAACTTTCTCCGTACCTTCGACGCGATCGACCACAGCATCAGTCCTAGACCGAAAGCGGCATAAGCAACCAAGGGTCCGAGGAGACCGAACCCCATGGCCTGCCCGATCCTCTGCAGCGTAAAGGGCGCGCCACCTGGTAGCAGAGCGATCAGCGTTGCAACAACCCATGCCCCCACTCCAGCAGAGAGGCAGCCAAGTAGGAGGCGAATCTCAGCTTTCTCTCTCCCGCCGGCTCGCCGCGCCAGCCCGCTCTCGAGCATTTCGAGCTGCTGGAGGGCGTCGCCGGGTCCATTGATCCGCTCAGTCAGCTTGTCGGCAAATGCCACCATCGTGGCGCTGTATTCGGCGCTGAATGAGGCGAACTCGGCTGGGTCGTCATCAGCCTCAAGATCAGCCTCGGAAACCCGGAGGCCGCGAATCTTTTCGATGGCCTGCAGCAGACCTTGCCGCGACGGCTCGGCAGTGCTGATGATGCGGCACACAATGCGGCTTGGCAGCTCTCCTCCGGACGAGTCGGCAATCAGCTCGGAAATGAGATCGGCGCCGAACTCCTGGAGGGCCATCAGATCGAAGACGCACAAGAACGCGGCCCAGGGGTTGGTCGCCGCAGCGGGCCGGATGGCGGACGTCTGCTTGCGGTAGTACTCGAGCAATCGCCCGGGCTCGAATTCGGGACTAATGTAGTCGGTGGCTGACTCAGAGCCGCCGGACCCTGGCTGGGCGACCATCGCCGGCTGATGATAATCAGATGGCGGAGCGAGAGGGATTCGAACCCCCGAGGGCTTGCACCCTAGCGGTTTTCAAGACCGCCGCCATCAACCGGACTCGGCCATCGCTCCGCTGGCGAGTCTACTGGCCCTCGGCGAGGTCTTCCTTGATGATCGCGACCCCGTAGGCGGGCAGCCGGAGCCGGCCCCCCTCGATGCGTTCGCCCGTGAGCGCGTCCAGACCTGGCGCAGCCTCCACCTCGACCTCCGCATCCTGATGATTGAGCAGGAATAGGAAAGACCCCGAGTCGCCCTGGCGGCGCACCGCTTCAACCCCTGGAGGCAAGGCCGCAACGCTCGTCACACCAGCCTCCATCCGGGCCTGCTCCAGGAGTGCGCCCATTGCGATCGAATCCAGCGTGGTCCCGATGTAGTGGGCGACGCCACTGCCAAATGTATGCCTCAGGACAGCCGGTTCGCCTTTAAGCGGACCTGCCTCAAACCGCGCCAGCACCTCGGCGCCGGCGGGCCGGATCAGCTCGCTCCAGATCTGCCCGGTTGCGACCTGGCCCGCTTCGAACCGGACCGGAATCGTCTCCCCCACCGCCAGCGGTGCGAAGTCCTCCACCCGCAGGCCGAGCAGCTCCACGAAAGGAGCCGGGTAGCCGCCGAGCCGGATCTGATCAGCTGGATCGACGATCCCGCTGAAGTACGACATGACCAGTCTGCCGCCGCCGGAAACGTAGGCGGCCAGCCCGGCCGCTGCGGCGTCGGAGACCAGGTAAAGGTTCGGAACCAGGACGAGCTTGTAGGCCTTGAGGTCGGCCTCCGGGTGCGCGAAGTCAGCGCTGATGTTGGCCCGGTAGAGGTGCTCGTAGTAGGCCCGCGCCTGTTCGAGCGCGCGCACGTTGGCCGACGGCTTGGACGGCTGCTCGAGCGCCCACCAGCTCTCCCAGTCGAAGACGATCGCGACCTCGGCCGGCACGCGACTGCCACAAAGCGCGTCGAGCCGGCCGAGCTCGGCGCCAAGCTGGACCACTTCGCGCCAGGCTGGCCAGGACTCAACCGGACCATGCGGAACCATCGCGCTGTGGAACTTCTCGGCTCCCGAACGCGACTGCCGCCACTGAAAGAACATCACCCCGTCCGCGCCGTGCGCGACCGCCTGGAAGCTCCAGAGTCGCATCTGGCCCGGGCGCTTCGGAACGTTGACCGGGCGCCAGTTGACGCGGCTTGTGGTTTGCTCCAGCAGGATCCAGGGCCTGCCCTGGCCGAGCGACCGCATGAGGTCGCCGGCCATCGCCGATTCAAGGCTGGACGCCTCCGGCTCGCTGGGATCCTGGTAGACGTCGTCGCTGACGATGTCCTCCTGCACCGCCCACTTCCAATAGTCGAGGGGTTTGAAAAACCGCATGAAGTTGGTCGTGATCGGGATGCCGGGTGTGACTCTCGAGAGCACCGTCCGCTCGATCTCGTAGCAGGCGAGAAGAGCGTCCGAGCTGAACCGTAGGAAGTCCAGGCACTGGCCCGGATTGGGCCAGGTCGGCGCCTGGCGGGGCGGCAGGATCTCCTCCCAGTCCGAATAGCGCTGCGACCAGAAGTCCGTTCCCCAGGCCCGGTTGAGCTCTTCGAGCGAGCCGTACCGCGCCCGCAGCCAGGTGCGGAAATCGATTGCCGAAACGTCGCAGTAGCAGGCCGCCACGTGGCAGCCGTACTCGTTCCCGACGTGCCACATCACGAGCGCCGGGTGGTCTTTGTAACGCGCCGAGAGCCGCTCCACCAGGCTCCGGGCCGCTTCCCGGTAGACCGGGCTCGACGGGCAGTAATGTTGACGCGCTCCGGGCCAGAGCCGAGCGCCGTCCGCCAGCGTTGGCAGCATCTCCGGGTGCTGATGCGTAAGCCATGGCGGTGGCGACGCGGTCGCCGTCGCCAGGTCGACCTTGATGCCCCCCTCGTTGAGGAGGTGCATCACTCGGTCCAACCATTCGAAGTCGAACTCATTGGGGCCGGGCTGCAGCCGTGACCAGGAGAAGATCCCGAGGCTGACCAGATTGACGCCGGCTTCTTGCATCAGGCGAACGTCCTCCGGCCAGACGTCTTCCGGCCACTGGTCCGGGTTGTAGTCGCCGCCGTACAGCAGGTGCGGCAGCCGGGCTTTCAGGAGCGGGCCGGAGCTCAGCCTTTTGTCGCCCCGAGCGTCAGGCCACGGACGAAGTGCTTCTGGAAGGCGATGAAGACGAGGACCGAAGGCACCGCCGCCAGGAGGGCGCCTGCCGCAAGCAAGTTGTAGTTCGTGAAGAACTCTCCTTGCAGGTTGTTCAACGCCGATACGATCGGCCGTTTGTCGCCCGATTTCATCAGGATCAGAGCCCAGAAGAAGTCGTTGTAGATGAACGTGAACAGCAGCGTCGCCATCGCGGCCAGAGCCGGCCGGCAGAGCGGCAGGATGACGCTCCACCAGATGCGCAGAACGTTGGCGCCATCGACCAGAGCCGACTCGGTTATCTCCTTCGTGATCGTCTTCATGTAGTTGCTGAGAACGAAGGTGGCAAAGCCGGTCTGGAAGACGACGTGAATGAGGATGATGCCGATGTACTGGTCGTAGAGCAACCCGTTGTCGCTGACGAAGTCGGGCAGCGGTGTGTTGAGGTAGATCCAGTAGAGCGGAATGATGATGACCTGCGCCGGGAGCAGGTTGCCGGCCGTGAAGATCATCAGCACCAGCACGTTGAACTTCCAGTTGAACTGCGACATGGCGAAGGCCAGCATTGACGCGATGACGAGCGTCAGGATCACGCCAGGCACGGCAATGTAGAGCGTGTTGAGGTAGAAGTAGGGCAAGTTGGCCTGCGTCCAGGCGGTCGTGAAGTTGTCCAGGCTGAGGCCACCCGATGGCCACGACAGGTAGCCGTTCAAGGTCGTGTCGCTGATCGGCCGCAGCGCCTCGTAGATCGCCCACGCAAGCGGGAAGAGCCAGACCACGCACATCGCGACAAGGAACGCGTGCAGAGCAGCGCGGGACAGCTGCCGACGCAGGGGCTGGGGCCGCACGCGGGAACGCGTGGCTGCTGCGAGGACCGCCATCAGGTCGGATTCCGATTGACGCTGACGAGGAAGGACACGATCGGCACCAGAGAGATGAGAAGAAGGATTACCGCGATGGCCGAGCCGAATCCGACCAGGCTCGCCTCGCTCAGGCTGTTGTTGGTGATCAACGTCGAAAGCAGCTCGAGTCCGTTCTTGCCGCGGTTGATGATGTAGGCGATGTCGAACGCGCGCAAGGATTCGATCGTGGTGATGACGACGATGATGACGTTGATCGGCGCCATCACCGGTAACACGACCCGGAAGAAGGTCTGGCGCTCGGTTGCGCCGTCGACTTTGGCAGCTTCGCGCAGCGTCGGGTCCACGCTCTTGAGACCAGCCAGGTAGAGGACCATCACATAGCCGACGTGGCGCCAGCTGGCGGCGACCACGGCCGACAGCAAGTTGATGCTGGGGTTTCCCAGCCAGTCGATGAGGTGGTGGCCTTTCGCGATTCCGAGCGCGTTGTTGATGAATCCGTCAGTGGGCGCGTACTGGAGCTCCCAGATGAAGCCCACCACCACCAGGGGGAGCACGACCGGCATGAAAAAGATGCTCTGGTAGATGCGCGTCCCGTGGATCTCCCGATCGAGCAGCACCGCCAGGAAGATCCCGATCGGCGTCGCGACAACAGTCAAAAAGGCGAGCCAGATGATGTTGTGATAAAGCGCGGGACGGAAGAAGAGGTAACCGCCGAAAAGGTTCTCGTAGTTCTTGACGCCGACGAAGTTCTTCGCGGTGACCGACCCGATCCCATCCCAGTTCGTGAACGAGAGGACGACTGAAGCGAGCGTCGGACCCCAGATCAGCGCGACGTCGAAGGCGAGCGGGATCCCGACCATCAGCGTGAGGATCAGCTTGTCGTGGCGCGTCAGCACGCTGTAGCGCCGGCGACGCCTGGAGACGAGCGCCCCCGTCCCGGCCTTCTTGCCGGTGACGGGGGCGGTGCCCGTCTTCGTGGTTTCAGCCACGGCTCAGATTCTGACTCTTACCGCTAGGCCTCCGGCGGCAGCGAATTCCAGAATTGCTGCATCTTGCCCTGCAGGGAAGTGATGTCGCCCTTCGGGTTTTGGAGGTAGGAGAGCAGGAAGCTCTGCATCCCGTTGGAGCCGGCGAAGTCGGGCCGCGAGTCGCGATCGAAGAACTGGGTGATCCGCTTCGCGTTCTTAATGATCTCGACCGCCTTCTTCGTCAGCGCGTCGTAGCCGCTGGTGTCGGTGTCGTTGGCGACCGGAATCACGCCCGGCGCGGCGGTGGAGGCGATCAGCTGGGCCGACCCCTTGGACCAGAACTGCAGGTAAGCGTTGGCCTGGCCGCGATCTTTGCTCAAGGTCGGCGATTTCTTCGTCATCATCATGACGTCGATCGGCGCGTCGAGGGCCTTCTCGGCGTCGTATTGGGTCCCCAGGTCAGGGAAGGCGAAAAAGTCGAGGTCGGCAAGGTCGGCATCGCTGGCCGCCTTGAACTGCTGCGATACGAACAGCCCCAAGAGATACATGCCGGCCTTCTTCTGGACCACGAGCTGAGACGCCTGCTGCCACGTCATCCCGGCGAGGCCGTCGTTGTAGTAGGGCGTGATCTCGGCCCACTTCGAGAAGACATTGGCGACTCGCGGGTCGGTGAACTTCTGCTTGCCGGTCAGTAGCTCGACGTGGAAGTCGTAGCCGTTCAAGCGCAGATTCAGGATGTCGAAGGTGCCCTGCGCCGGCCAGCCATCTTTGTCGCCCATCGCAAGCGGGGTGAGGCCGTCCTTCTGCATCTGCACGCAGAGCGCCTTGAAGTCCGCCCAGTTGGTAGGGATCTTGTAGCCGTGGTCGGCGAACACGCTCTTGCGATAGAAGACCGCCCATGGGTAGTAGTCGACCGGGATGCCGTAGACGTGGCCATCGTTGCCCTTGACCGAGGTCGCGAAGGCCTCGCTGAAGTTGCCCTTGACCTTGTCCCAGAGGTCATCGATCGAGCTCGCCAGGCCTTTGTCTGCGAAGAACCGCATCCGATGGCCCGAGAACCAGGTGAAGACGTCCTCCGGAGTGCCCTGTAGATAAGAGTTGATCTGGTCCTGGAAGGTGCCGTGGTCGACAGTGTTGAGCTTGACCACGGTTCCGCCGTTGGCCTTGGTGAAGGCGGCGTTGACCATCTCCATGCCCTTCTTGGGCAAGGGGTCTGATGCGTTGCTGCCCACGGTGACGGTGCCACCCGTCGAGGTGAGGCTGCCGCCGCTCGTGGTTCCGCTCGAGCAGGCGGCCAGGAAAGCGGCCACGCTGCTGTAGCCCATGATCTTGAGCACGTCGCGCCGCGACAGATCGAGGTCCAGCGCTGACGGCCCGAACGGCGGTTTGTTGCCCATCTGTTTCCTCCTACACACCGCTAAAGAGAACGGCGAGCCCCCAGGGAGCCACCGCGCCCTTGAACACGTACCGACGGGAGAAACACCCGAAGGTTTGGCCTTGGAGCTCACCAGAGAACCCTGTTCCCCCTCAGCTGGACTCCGTTTCGGGTGCTGAAACTAAAGATCATTTGATCGACTTTGTCAAGCCGGCACGCGTTTTTCTGATCGACCCTGACCGATTCTGTTGTTTTTCGGACGGATTCGGCTAGGATTCCGATCATGCTCATGGCCGAGCGCCGGCGACTGATCCTGGAGCATGTCCGCCGCCGAGGGGTTGTCTCGATGCGCGATATGGCCGATCTGCTCGGCACCTCCGAGATCACCGTCAGGCGCGACCTGACGGCGCTGGCGGGCGAAGGACTGGTCCAGCGAACCCACGGCGGAGCCGTCCTCCCCCATGGGCTCGCGCACGAGCCCACCTACCGCGAAAAGGCGACCCAGGCGGCAGCCGAGAAGGCCGCCATCGCGCGCCTGGCGGTGGAGCTGGTGCAGCCCGGCGATTCCATCGTCCTGGGAGCGGGAACCACCACGCTCGCGCTGGCCCGAGAGCTGCGCGCGATCCCGGAGCTGACCGTGGTGACCAACTCGCTGCTGGTGGCCGAGGCCCTGATGGATTCCAGCGGCATCGAGCTGCTCCTCACCGGGGGGACGCTCCGGCGCTCCATCCACGCGCTCGTGGGCCCGCCGGCCGAGCAGTCGCTGCGCGGCCTGCGGGCATCTCTGGCCTTCCTCTCCGGAAACGGCCTGACGGCACAGCGAGGCTTGAGCACGCCCAACCTGCTGGTGGCCGCCACCGACCGCGCCCTGGCTGCCGCGGCGCGGCGGATCGTGGTGCTTGCCGACTACACGAAGATCGGCCGCGACACCATGTGCCAGACCGTCCCCTCGGCTGCCATCCAGGCCTTGATCACCGACCCACGCGCCGACGAGGACGAGGTCAGGCTGATCCGCGAAGCCGGCATCGAGGTCCGGGTGGCCAGCCCGGCCGAGGCGCCCGAGGACGAGTGGATCGAGGCGCCGGCGATTCCCGCGGGTTAGCTCTAGACGAAAAGCGGCGCCAGCCGCGAACGCTCGACGAGGGCCTGCATCTCGGCGTCCGAGGGCCGCGCTGAGAACCGTTCCGCGGCGTCCAGCACCCGCGGCAACAGGTCTACGTCACCGACCGAGTTCAAGAACACGCCGGGACGGCCGAGCACCCACCAGACGGCCAGGTCGATGTCCTCCTGGCGGTCGAGCGGCTCGTACCAGGTGGTGCGGGTCCGCTTGCGGCCGAGCCAGGGCGAGAGCGCGATCGACTTGATGGTCTGGACCGCGACATTGCGCTCGGCGCAGGCGGCCGCCAGAGCGTTGAAGTTCTCCGCGTAATAGGGCAGCTGCATGGTCAGGTAGTTGAAGGGCAGGAGGACCGAGTCGAAGTCGAACCTTTCCAGGCTGCGGCGGTGGTTCGCCGCGATCTGGGTGCCGTGGCCGGTGACGCCGATGAAGCGCACCAACCCCTCCTCGCGCGCCTGGACCGCAGCCTCGATAGCGCCGTCCGGGCTCAGCGCGGTGTCCCACTCGATCGGGTCGGCAAGGCTGTGGAGCTGCCAGAGATCGACATGGTCGACGCCCATCCGGTCGAGGGAACGGTTCAGCTCCTCGCGCGCTCCCTTCTTGCTTCGCTGGCCTGTCTTGGTCGCCAGAAAGAACTTCCCTGGCTCACGCTGCAGCCAGGGTCGGATCCGGACCTCCGCCTCACCGTAGCCGGCCGCGACGTCGAGATGGTTCACGCCATGACGCAAGAGGACTTCGAGCGTGCGGTCGGCGACGTCCTGGCTGACCTCGCCTAAGGCCGCGCCGCCGAAGAGCACGCGGCTCGACTGGTGGCCCATCCGCCCGAAGGGCGCGAGAGGCAAGGTCATCGAATCCTGACTTTACAACTCCGGGATGCCGAGCTCTTCCATCCACTTCTGGAAGCGGATGAGAGGCAGGTCGGCCGGCCGGACGTAGAGCATGAGACGCGAGCTCAGCGGCGGCAGGAGCCACGGCCGCTGGCTCTCGACGACGGGCTGGTCCTGCGCTTGGATCCCGTCTTCGAACTCCAGGTAGCTCTCGTCGCGCGCCGGCTCCAGGTCGAAGTCGCGCGCGACCTGGAGGTAGATCCGCGTCGACAGGTAGGAGAGCGGCTGCATCACCTGGAAGAGCACGAACCTCCCCGCGGGAGCTTCCTTGAGCAGGCGGATCGCGGTCGGGGTGACCGTGTTCGTGTAAACGACCTCCTCGCGGCCGGCCGCACCGGCAGCGCTGCCGAGCGAGAGGTTGGCGGGCTGCTCGATCGCATACGTGGAGACCAGCCGGTCGCCCTCGACCGAGACTTCGTGGTCGGGCGGCTCGGGGTGCGCCTGATCGCCGAGCGTGCCGGGGTGCACCCAGGGGAAATGCGTGTCATCGAGAGCCCCCATTACTATCCGCGTGGCGGACGCCGCCCAGACTGGATAGACGCGATACCCGGTCTTGCGGAAAGCCTCGTCACTCCACTCGGGGTATTCGAGAAGCGGCGACCGCTCCTGGCCGAGCCGTACCCAGACCAGGCCATAAGCCTCACGCACCGCATACGGATGGACCTTTGCCTCGCGCGGGATCGGTGCGCCCCGCCGGGCCGGGATGTCGACGACGTGGCCGGTCCGGTCGTACGTCCAGCCGTGATAGCGGCAGCGCAGCCGCTCGCCGTCGAGCACTTCGCCGATAGAGAGCGCAGAACCGAGATGCCGGCAGAGGTCGTCGAAGCAGACTGCCTCGCCCTCCAGCCGGACCAGGACCAGCCGGCGGCCGAGCAGCTCCACGGGTAGGGGTTCAGCGTCGAGGTCGCTCCCGACAGCCACCGGATGCCAGTAGCCCTCCAGCCCGGAGTAATAGGCGGCGACCGCCTCCGCGCTGGGTGCCTGGATCATCCCGCGATCCGCTCCAGTCCTCCCATGTAGGGCCGCAGCACCTCGGGCACCAGTATCGTGCCGTCCGCCTGCTGGAAGGTCTCCATCACGGCGTCCAGCGTTCGCGCCAGCGCCAGCCCGGACCCGTTCATCGTGTGCACGAAGCGGGGCGGCTGCCCCGGCCCTGGCCGGTAGCGGATGTTGGCGCGCCGGGCCTGGAAGTCCTGGAAGACGGAGCAGGAGCTGACCTCCAGGTATCTCCCGAGCCCAGGGCACCAGGCCTCCAGGTCGTACTTCTTGTACTGGGCGAAGCCCATGTCGGCGGTGCACATGAAGAGAACGCGGTAGTGAAGCCCGAGCCGCTGCAGGATTGATTCGGCGTCGGCCATCAATCCCTCCAGCTCCTCCGTCGAGGTCTCCTCCGAGGTCAGCTTGACCAGCTCGACCTTCTCGAATTGGTGCATCCGGATATAGCCGCGGGTGTCCTTGCCGGCGGCGCCGGCCTCGGACCGCCAGCAGGGCGTGTGCGCGACGTAGCGAAGGGGCAGTTGGGCCAGGTCCAGGATCTCGTCCCGATGCCAGTTCGTGACCGGCACCTCCGCGGTCGGGACCAGCCAGAGGTCGCGGTCCACCACGCGGAATGAGTCACCGCCGAACTTGGGCAGGTTGGCCGTTCCCACCATGGCCTCGCTGTTGACGAGGAAGGGCACGTAGATCTCGCGGTAACCGTGCTCGGCGACGTGCGTGTCGAGCATGAACTGGACCAGAGCCCGCTGGAGCCGCGCGCCAGCGCCGAGCAGGCCGCCGAAGCGTGACCCCGCAATGTGCGCCGGGTGTTCGAAGTCCATGATGCCGAGCGACTCGCCGAGGTCGTAGTGGGTGCGCGCCTCAAAGTCGAAGCTGCGCTTCTCGCCCCATTCCCGGAGGCTCACGTTGTCGGCTTCCGACTTGCCGATCGGAACGTCTGGCGCAAAGAGGTTTGGCACCCGGAGCAGGAGATCGTCGAGCCGGCGTTTCATGTCCTCGGCCTTGGCCAGCTCCCGCTTTGCCTCCTCGCCGATCTCCTTGACGTTCTGCAAATCCTGCGGGTCGCGCGACTTCGCGTACTGCTTGGAGAGCTGGTTCTGTTGGGCGCGGGCGTTTTCCGCGACGGTCAGGCATTCGCGCCACTGGCGATCCAGCTCGAGGAGCTCATCGACCGGAGCCTCCTCCCCCTTCAGCTCCGCCGCCCGCTTGACCTCGTCCGGGTGCCGCCGGATGTACTCGAGAGGGAGCAAGTCAGCGGTTCGGCCGCATCTGCGGGAAGAGCAGCACGTCCCGGATCGACGCCTGGTCGGTGAGCAGCATGACCAGGCGGTCGATCCCGATTCCGAGGCCGCCGGTGGGCGGCATGCCCAGCTCGAGCGCCATCAGGTAATCCTCGTCCATCGGATGCGTTTCCCCGCCGAAGGCCTGGAAGGCGGCCTCCTGGGCGAGAAAGCGCTCGCGCTGGTCGACGGGATCGGTCAGCTCGGTGAATGCGTTGCAGAGCTCGCGGCCGGCGGCCACCAGCTCGAACCGCTCGACGAAGCGGGGATCGTCCGCCCGCTTGCGAGCAAGCGGCGAAACGTCGAGCGGGTAGTCCACGACGAACGTCGGCTGGCGCAGCCCGGTCTCGACCTTCTTCTCGTAGATCTCCATCACGACGAAACCCCAGGGCAGGTTCGGCTGCACCTCCACTCCAACCTTGGCGGCGGCGCCCGCCAGGTCCGGCTCGGTCAGGACGTCGATTCCTGTCGCCTCCTTGACCAGGTCGGCCATCCTGGCCCGCCGATAGGGCGGGGCAAAGTCGAGGCGCTCGCCCTGGTATTCGAGTTCGGGCGCCTTCCCCGCGGACTCGATGGTGGCCGGGATCAGCTCCTCCAGGAACCGCATCACGTCCTCGTAGTCGGCGTACGCCTCGTACGACTCCAGCATCGTGAACTCGGGGTTGTGGCGGGGCGAGAGCCCCTCGTTGCGGAAGACCCGCCCGACTTCGTAGACCTTCTCGAACCCGCCCACGATCAGCCGCTTCAGGTGCAGCTCGAGCGCGATCCGCAAGTAGAGGTCCAGGTCGAGCGCGTTGTGGTGGGTCTTGAAAGGCCGGGCCAGGCCGCCGCCCGGAACCTCCTGGAGGACCGGGGTCTCAACCTCCAGAAAGCCCTTCGAGTCCATGAACCGGCGCAGTCCCGAGATGATCCTCGTGCGGGCGATGAACACGTCGCGGACGTCGGGGTTGGCGATCAGGTCGACGTGCCGCTGCCGGTAGCGCTGCTCGACGTCCTTTAGGCCGTGCCACTTCTCAGGTAGCGGCCGGAGTGCCTTGGAGAGCAGCTGGAACTTCGTGACGTCGACCGTGACCTCGCCGCGGCGGCTCCGGATCACCGGCCCGGTCACGCCGAGGAGGTCACCTGGATCGAGGTCGAGGAAGGCTTCGTAGACGTCGGCCAGCTCGTCGCGGCGCGCCATGAGCTGGATGCGGCCGGTCCCGTCCTGCAGTTCGGCGAAGGTCACGCCGCCACTCCAGCGCTTGACCATCAGGCGGCCGGCGAGGGTGACCGGGTCGGTCGGGCCCTCCCCGTCGCCCAGGGCGTGGCGCGCGGCGGTGCTGGTATGTGTGCGGTGGAAGCTCCGCACATACGGATCGCCGCCCGCCTCGCGGATGCGGCGAAGCTTTTCGAGACGATCGCGAACGACCGAGGAGAGCTCCGGTTCAGCTTCGCCCGTCAGAGCAAGACCTCATAGGTCGATTTCCTGGCCTTCGGCCGCCGGGAAGGCGATCAGGCCACGGTGCCGGCGGTGGAGGTCGGACCCGAGCGCCTCTTCGACCATGGCGTCGATCTCGTGGTCGGAATGGATCGGGTCATGGTGGTAAAAGGCAAGCTGGCGAGCCTCCGCCTGACGCGCGACGAGGAGGGCGAAGTCGAAAGTCGAGTGGCCCCAGCCGACCTTGTGGCGGTACTCCTGCCGGCTGAACTGGGCGTCATGGACGATCAGGTCGGCGCCCCGGCACCACTCGACGTGCTGGTCGTGGAGGAGGCCCTCCAGCGTCTCCGGCGAGCTGCCGGGCGCCTTGCCGGAAGCCCTCGCCGCGAGTGCGTCCGGGTCTCCGTGGGATTCGCTGTCGGTGGCGAAGACAAAGGTGTGCCCATTTTCCTCGAGCCGGTAGCCGAAGGTCGCGATCGGGTGGTTCATGGTGTGCGGCACGATCTTCACCCCCGCCGCCATGAACACCTCGTCGGGCGCCATTTCTACGAACTCCAGCTCAACCGGCATCTCGTAGAGGTTGACCGGGAAGTAGGCAGGGTCCATCTGGTCGGCAAAGGCGCCCTGCAGCGACTTCATCGAACCCTGGGGGCCGATCACCTTGAGCTTCGAGCCGTGCCTGAAGTTGGGCGCGAAGAAGGGAAATCCCTGGATGTGGTCCCAATGCGTGTGGCTGATCAGCAGGTGGGCATCGATCGGGCCGTCCAGCGTGTTGCCGAACTCGGCGATGCCCGAGCCGCTGTCGAGGATGATCAGCGCGCCGCTCTCCGTGCGGACCTCGACGCAGGGTGTGTTGCCGCCGTAGTGGAGCGTCGACCCGCCGGGAGTCGGGCGCGTGCCCCGCGTCCCCCAGAACTTGATCCTCACCCCGCCGGCCGCCGCGAGCTGTGCGGGCGCGGAACGCCGGCCAGGAAGAGGTCCTGATCGGGCCGGTGGCCGCGCACCTCGTCGTAGACCTTCCGGGCGATGAAGAGCTCGAGTAGGGCTTCGTCGAGCTTGCCCGCACCGGCCTCCTCGGCGAGGATGTCGAGCGCCGCTTCGGTCGAGACGGCTCGCTTGTAGGGCCGGTCCTGGGCGGTGAGGGCGTCGAAGATGTCGGAGATCGTCATCATCCGCGCCTGGACCGGGATCTCGGCCGCGCGCAGGCGGCGCGGATAGCCGCTGCCGTCGAGCTTCTCGTGATGCGCGTAGGCGATCTGCGGAATCGACCGCATCGCCGGCGTCCAGGGAATCTTGGTCAGGAAGCGGTAGCTCCAGCTCACGTGCGACTCGATCTCGAGGCGCTCCACCTCGTCGAGGGTGCCCTTCCTGATGGAGAGGAAGTGGTACTCATCCGGCTCCAGCAGCGGGTGCGTGCGGCGCTCGACGTCCTCGTACATGTACTCCGCCAGGAAGCTCAGGGTCGAGGCCTTGTCCTCCGGCAGCACGGTCGGTTCGTTCGCGCTCAAGACGGCCTCCAGCCATTCCCGGAGCCGCACTATCTCCCGAGCCTGACGGTTGTCAAGCTCGGCGACGACGCCAGGCTCGAGCACTCCGCCGTGCTCGATTGCGGCCTGGAGCTTGAGCTCGGTGTACTTCTGCTGGACAGAGCGTTCGACGAACGCGAATCGCGACCGCAGGTGGTCGATGTTGGCCGGATAGAGCTTCTTCTCCTTGACGAGCACGTGCTCGCGCACGCCGACCTTGCCGAAGTCGTGCAGGAGGCTCGCATAGCGGATCTCCTTCAGCTGGTCCGGTGTGAAATGGAGGTCCTTGTAAGCGCCGGCTGCGGTCTCTGAGGCGGCCTCCGCCAGAGCCACCGTCAGCGCTGCGACGCGACCGCTGTGACCGTATGTGGTCGGATCGCGAGACTCGATCGCGGTCACGCTGGCCTCGACGAAGCCTTCGAAGAGGTTCTGGATCGAGTCAAGCAGCATCTTGTTGTCGAGGGCCACGGCGGCCTGGCTCGCGATCGACTGGATGAGGTCCAGGTGCTCGTCCTCGAAAGGAACGACCTCGGCCTCGACGTTCCCCGGCTCGAGCCTCGCCTCGAAGGAACGCTTGGCGTTGATCAGCTGGATGGCGCCGACGATCCCGCCGTCGTGGTTGCGCATGGGGACGCAGAGCATCGACTTGCTGCGGTAGCCATGCTCCTCGTCGAAGCTGCGATTGAAGCCGTAGGGGACGTTCGGCGGCAGCTCGTAGACGTCGGCCAGCTTGATCGCGGTCCCGCTGATCACCGTGTGGCCGGCGATCGACTCCTCGGCAAGGGGCATATGGAAGCTGGCGAAAGGGATGGCCACCGAATCGGTCTGGGTCCAGGCGAAGCGCAGCACCCGCTGGCCGTCGTCGTCCTCTTCGACCAGGTAGAGCGTGGCGGCATCGGCCCGGGTGAGCTGGCGGCAGCTCTGCAGGATCAAGTCCTGGAGGCTGTCGAAATCCGCCTCGGCGGAGAGCGCGATCCCGATCCGGTTCATCTCCTGGAAGCGCTCACGATTGACGAGCTCGGCGGCCTCGAGCCGGCTCACGCGCGCCTTCAGGACCAAGTTGTCGCGGGCGATCCGGAGCGCGGCCGCGAGGACGCGGGCAGGCGCCGCCGCCGGCACCCAGACCGCGTCGCCGTCCCAGCCCGCCGGCGGAACTTCGGCGTCCTCATGAAGGACCACCACCGCGCCGCCCCGGGAGAGCGTCCGCAGCTGCTCCGGCGACTTCAAGCTGGCCGCGGCGACAAGGTAGAGAGCGGGGCTGTCGGGCGCCACCGCGCGGCTCAGCTCGACAGGCTCCAGCCCGAGGTCGGCGAGCATGCGGTCGAGCCGCCCGGAGTCCACTCCGGGGCCGACGTGCACCGGGAGGAGCGCTGCTTTCATCGCGGGACGCCCCTTTGTATCACCCTCCAGGCGAGTTTTGGAGATAGATCAGCCGCAGTCCGTCTAGCGTCAGCTGGGGCTCCACGGCCTCGATCACGTGCGTCAGGCCAGCTACCAGCTCCGCCTGGCCGCCGGTCGCCACGACATGAGCGCCGCCGCCGAGCTCTTCCGACATGCGCCCCACCATCCCTTCGATCTGGCCCACGAAGCCCCAGAAGAGTCCGGACTGGATGGCCGCCACGGTGGTCTTGCCGATGACCGAGTCAGGCGGCGTGAGCTCGACTCTGAAGAGCCGCGCGGTGTGCTCGATCAGCGCTTCCAGGGAGATCTCCACGCCGGGCGCGATGGCGCCGCCGACGTACTCGCCGCCGGCCGAGATCGCGTCATAGGTGACGGCGGTCCCGAAGTCGATCACGATCACCGGTCCACCGAACTTCCGAAAAGCGGCCAGCGAATTGGCGATCCGGTCGGCGCCCACCTCTTTCGGGTTCTCGTAGAGGATCCGGACACCGGTCTTGACGCCCGGGCCGACCATGACCGGAGCCACCTTCAGGTGGGTCTCGGCCGCTTCGAGGAGGCCCTGATTCAGGTTGGGGACGACGCTTCCGATGACCACGCCGTCGACCTTTCCGAGGTCGACATTGCGCAGCGCGAAGAGGTCCCGCAGGAGCATGGCAACCTCGTCGCCGGTCCAGGTCGGGGGCGTGGACACGCGCCAGCTGGCCTCCAGGCGCTCCGCCTCGTAGACGCCGAAGACCACGTGCGTGTTGCCGGCGTCGATCGCCAGGAGCACTCGCGTAGGATACTAGTTAGATGGACATCGAAGTATTGCCCTTCCTGAAGGTGCTCGCCGACGAGAGCCGGCTCAAGATCCTGGGCCTGCTCGCCGACCGGGAGCGGAGCGTCGAAGAGCTGGCGACGTTGCTGGGCCTGAGGGCGCCGACCGTTTCCCACCATCTGGCGGCGCTGCGCGAGGTCGGCCTGGCGTCGATGCGCTCGGAAGGGACGACCCATGTCTACCACTTCAACCCGGCGCCTCTGCGGTCTCTAAGCCGCCAGCTGGCACCGGAGCGGCTGGCGGAGATTCCGGACGACCTGGAGGCGGACGCCTGGGAGCGCAAGGTGCTCGGCGATTACCTGGAGAGCGGCCGGCTGAAGCAGATCCCGGCCACGCATCGGAAGCGGCTCGTGGTACTGCGCTGGCTGGCCGGTAAGTTCGCGCCCGACCGGCGCTATGTCGAGCTGGAGGTGAACGCCATCCTGGCGGAGTTTCACAACGACTACGCGTCGCTCCGGCGCTACCTGGTCGACGAAGGCTTCATGGACAGGCGTGCCGGCGTCTACTGGCGGACGGAAACCGCCGAGTAGATCCCATTCAGCCAGCGGCTCGGGTGGAGCCCGAGCTGCCGCGGCTCGCTGAAGCCCGCGGCCACCGCCACCAACTTCCAGGTCTCGAACGACATCGGGTACGGAACCCACGGGTTGCCGCGGTCGGCGGCGTACTCGACGAGCAGAAGCCGGCCGGCCGGTTTCAGGTAGCCACGGACCAGGCGCAGCGTCTCCTCTTTCCGGCGGACGAAGTGGAGGGAGTTAGCCATCAGCACCCCGTCAAGAGACGGCAGGTCCAGCGGCTTTGTGAAGTCGGCCTCCAGGAATTCGAACGTGACGCCGGCGAGGTGCGCCTGGTCGACTCGCTGCCGCTGGCGGCTCAGCGCCGCCCCGACCCGGTCGACCGAGTAGACCTTGCCGCCAGGCTGCAGCAGCTCCGCCAGGGCGAGCGTGAAGTTGCCGTCGCCCGATCCGAGCTCGGCCCAGGTGCCGGGGCCCGGCACACCGGGCCGGATCAGTGCAAGGAGGTCTGCTTGGTCCACCGTCTCAGCGCCTCCGCCTGACGCCGGGCTCGGCGGGCAGCCTGGGCCACCCGGCGCGGGTGAGGCGCACCCTCCTGGTCGCGCATCTGCAGGGAGCGCACCGCATCCCAGGGCGCCGCGTGGCCTCCCTCGAGGACCGAACGGCCGACCTCGAGATGGGCCTCTCGGAATGGCCGGCCCGCCGCGACCAAACGCTCGGCCGTGTCGGTGGCGAGCAGGTCGGGGTCCGCAACCGCTGCCTCCAACCGGGCGCGGTCGAACTCGAGCCGGCTCACGAGTAGCGCCGCCGCCTCAAGGCATTCGAGGCAGTTGGCGACTGCGTCAAAGAGTGCCCGCTTGTCTTCCTGGAGGTCGCGGTCATAGGCCAGCGGCAGGCCTTTCAAGACCGTCGCCAAAGCGACGAGGCTGCCCAACGCCCGCCCCGATCGGCCCCGCAGCAGCTCGGCTACGTCCGGGTTGCGCTTGTGCGGCATCAGGCTCGAGCCGGTCGCCACCTCGTCGGCCAGCCGCACGAAACCAAATTCGGCGCTCGCCCAGAGCACCACGTCCTCGCCGAGGCGGCTCAGATGGATCCCGACCGAGAGGCACGCGTAGGCGAGATCGAGTGCGAAGTCGCGGTCCGAGACGGCGTCCACGCTGTTCTGGGTCAGCCGCTTGAAGCCGAGCTCACGCGCCGCCGCCAGGCGGTCCAGCGGCAGGGTCGAGCCGGCCAGAGCTCCCGCGCCCAGCGGCAGCTCGCCGGCCGCCTCATGGGCGTTGATCGCCCGGCCGGCGTCGCGCAGAAGGGGCTCGGCGTGGGCGAGGAGGTGATGGCCTACGGTGATCGGCTGCGCCCTCTGCAGGTGGGTGTAGCCGGGCATCGGCCAGTCGGCATGGCGGCGCGCCTGGGTTGCCAGCACCTCGACCACGAAAGCCAGGCCTTCGACGATCGCGGCGGCAGCAGCCCGGCAGTAGAGCCGCAGGTCGAGGGCGACCTGGTCGTTGCGGGAGCGGCCGGTATGCAGCCTGGCGGCGGCGTCCGCGTCGAGCTCGCCGAGGCGCCGCTCAACCGCTGTATGGATGTCCTCGTCGGAATCCGCGAACACAAACTTGCCGGACTCGAGCTCGCGGCCGACGGTTTTGAGGCCCCTCTCCACGCGGCGGAGCTGCTCCTTGGTCAGGAGGCCGGCAGCCTGCAGCGCACGGGCGTGAGCCAGGCTCCCGAGCACGTCGTACTCGGCCAGTTCGACGTCGACGTCGAGCGAGCTGGTGAACCTCTCCAGCTCGGGCAAGAGTGGCTTCTTGAACCTCCCTCCCCAGAGCTTTCCGCTCTTGCTTATGGCGCCAGCCTCTTGACCTCGCCGAGCATCGACTTCAGGTCGCGCTCCTGGAGGCGGCCCTGCACCTGGGCCGCTGTGCGCACGCCCATGCCCCAGAGCTTGATGAAGCCCGCCGCCGCGCCCTGGTCGAAGGTGTCGCCCTTGCCGTAGGTGGCGAGCTGCAGCTGGTAGAGCTGCTCGGGCGACTTCCTGCCGACCACAGTGGAGGCGCCTTTGAAGAGCTTCAGCCGCACCTCGCCGGTCAGGTGGCGCTGGGTCTCGGCGACGAACGCGTAGAGAGCGTCACGTAGAGGGCTGAACCAGAGCCCGTCGTAGACCATCTGCGCCCACTCCCGCGCGACCAGGTCCTTGAAGCGGGCCACGTCCTTGGGCAGCGTGATGTCCTCCAGAGCCTGGTGGGCCTGGAGCAGGACGACCGCGGCCGGGGCCTCGTAGACCTCGCGCGACTTGATGCCGATCAAGCGGTTCTCGAGGTGGTCGATCCGGCCCACGCCGTGCTCGCCGCCAAGGCGGTTGAGCGTCGTCACGATCTCGAGAGCCTCCTGGGGGCGGCCGTCGAGCGAGACGGGGAGGCCTTCTTTGAACCCGACTTCCACGTAGGCCGGTTCGTCGGGACACTGACGCGGGTCGCGCGTCCACTCGAAGACTTCGCGCGGCGGCTCCGCCCAGGGGTCTTCCAGGATCCCGGCCTCGATCGAGCGTCCCCACAGGTTCTCGTCTGTCGAGTAGGGCGACTCGGCGGTGGCCGGGACGGGGATGTCGTGACGCCGCGCGTACTCGATCTCGTCGTCGCGGTTCATCCCCCACTCGCGGACGGGCGCAACCACTTTCAGCTCCGGCGCCAGCGCCGCCGTGGAGACGTCGAATCGGACCTGGTCGTTGCCTTTGCCGGTACAGCCGTGGGCGATGCCGGTCGCGCCTTCGCGTCGCGCGATCTCGACCTGCATGGCCGCGATCAGGGGCCGGCCGAGCGCGGTCGCCAGCGGGTACTCCCTCTCGTAGACGGCGCCGGCCTGCAGGCTGGGCCAGACGAAATGGCGGAGGAAGGGCAGCTTCCCGTCGACCACGTAGGCGGCCGAGGCGCCGATCTTCAGGGCGCGTTCCTGGATCGCGTCGAGGTCCTTCTTCTCACCGAGGTCGATGGTCAGCGCGACCACGTCGTAGCCCTGGTCCTTGAGCCAGCGGATGGCGACCGAGGTATCGAGCCCGCCCGAATAGGCGAGCACGACCTTCCCGAGAGCGGCTCCGTCAGCCACTCAGAAAGCCTTTGAAGGCGGCCGCGGCCCTGCGGGTGGGATGGACCACGATGATGGTGTCGTCGCCCGCCAGGGTGCCCACCACGCCGGGCAGCTCGCGTTCGTCGATGGCGCGCGCAACGAGGTTGGCGCAGCCCGGGTTGGTGTGGACCACGGTCAGGAACTCGACGGTCTGGACCCCAGTCACGTACTCAGTGAAGACCACCGGGCTGTAGCCGCCCTTGGAGCGGATCAGACCCAGCTCCTGGATGTCACGCGACACCGTCGCCTGGGTGGTCTCCAGGCCCTCGCGCGCGAGCGCGTCAGTCAGCTCCTGCTGGGTGTGGATCGGCCGCGCCCGGATCAGGTTCAAGATCGCGACCTGCCTCTTCTGCTTCAAGGCAGCGCCTTCTTCAACAGCTCGGCGGCCTGGTCGACGTCGTTCGCCGAGAGGATGAGCGGCGGTTCCACCCGGATGCTGTAGTCGTCGACCGCGTTGACGATCACGCCCGCCTCCATGGCTTTCACCTGGTAGTCCTTGGCGCGCGCCTCGGCGAATGTGAATGCGCGCATCATCCCGATGCCGCGGGCGTCGGTCTGGCCGAGGTCCTCAAGGGCGGCCTGGAGCAGGTCGCCGACCTCGACCACATGCTCGAGCAGATGCTCGCGCTCGACCACGTCAATGGTGGCCAGGGCGGCCGCGGTTACGACCGGGTTGCCGCCGAAGGTGGTCCCGTGGTCCCCCGGTTCCAGCACGTCGGCGCGCGGCTTGGCCAGGCAGGCGCCGATGGGCAGGCCGCCGCCGAGCGCCTTGGCCAGCGTCATGATGTCCGGCTCGACCCCGACGAGCTGGTGGGCGAACCAGCGGCCGGTCCTCCCCATGCCCGTCTGGATCTCGTCCAGGATCAGGAGCAAGTTCTGCTCGTCGCACCACTGCCGCACGCCCTTCAGGTAGTCGGGCGACGGCACGATGATCCCGATCTCGCCCATGATCGGCTCCAGCATCACTGCCACCGTCCGCTCGTTGGTGGCCGCCTTGATCGCGTCGAGGTCGTCGTAGGGGACGTGGACGAACCCGTCAGGCATAGGCGCGAACGGCTTCTGGTACTTCTCCTGGCCGGTCGCCGCGATGGTCGCCAGCGTGCGGCCGTGGAAGGAGCCGAGCGCGGAGATGATCTCGTAGGCGCCGTCGCGGTTTCGCTTGCCCCACTTGCGAGCGATCTTGATCGCCACCTCGTTCGACTCCGCCCCGCTGTTGTTGAGGAAAACGCGCGAGGGAAAGGCGAGCTGCACGAGGCGCCGCGCCAGCAGTGCGGCGTTGTGCTGGTAGTAGAGGCCGGAGGTGTGGATCAGCTGGCGCGACTGTTCGACGACCGCTTCCACGACGGCCGGGTGGCAGTGGCCGAGGATGTTGACGGCGATGCCCGCCATCAGATCGAGGTATTCCTTGCCGCGGTCGTCGTAGAGGTGCACGCCCTCGCCACGCACGAAGGTGACCGGCAGGCGCTTACCGGTCTGCATCAGATACTGGTGGTCGAGCTCAACGACCTCGTCGTGCGTCAGGTGGCCGTGCGTCATTTCGTTTCGCGTCATGGAGTCACCATGGTTCCGATGCCTGCCTCCGTGAACAGCTCCAGCAGGAGCGCATGGGCGGTACGGCCGTCGATGATGTGCGTTTGCGCCACCGCGTCAAGGGCGCGCAAACAGGCTTTGACCTTGGGGATCATGCCGCCGCTGACCTTGCCAGACGCAAGCAGGCGTTCGGCGTCGGCTCGGCTCAGCTGGCTCACCACCTTGTCCTCCTCGCCGAGCACACCCTCGACGTCGGTGAGCAGGATCAGCTTGGCGGCGCCTAGGCCCACCGCGACCTCGGCGGCCACGGTGTCGGCGTTGATGTTGTAAGAGTGCCCGTCGTAGCCGAGGCCGATCGAGGCGATGACCGGTATGTAGCCGCGATTGATCAGCGCCTGGATCGGTTCGGCATTGATCTGGGTGACGCGACCGACGAAGCCCAGGCTCGGGTCCGAGGCCTCGGCGATGATGCTGGGGCCGTCCTCACCGCTCATACCGACCGCCTGGCCGCCGAGCCGGTTGATGGTCGCCACCAGGTCCGGGTTGATCTTCCCGGTCAGGACCATCTTCACGACGTCCATGGTGTCGGCGTCGGTGACCCGCAGGCCCTCCAGGAACTCGGCTTTCAATCCGAGGCGCTCGCTCATCGCAGTGATTTCAGGACCGCCCCCATGGACAAGGACCGGATAGAGCCCGACGTAACGCAGCAGCACGACATCCAGCAGGGTTTCCTGCTTGGAGTTCATGGCGCTGCCGCCCAGCTTCACCACGACCGTCTGGCCGTGGAAGCGCTTGATGTAGGGCAGCGCCTCGACCAGCACGCGAGCCCTGTCTTCAGCGGTCAGCGTCATCTCGTCCCACCCCACGAAATCTCCGATTTCGCAGGGACCTCGGCGTTCTCAGGTGGTGTAGTCAGCATTTATCTGCACGTACTCCTCCGAAAGGTCGCAGCCCCAGGCCTCCGCTTCGCCGTCGCCCAGCCCGAGTTCGGCGGCGATCTCGATCTCGGGTGTTCTGAAGGCCTGTCGCACCGCTTCCAGGTCGACCGGCTGGCCCGCTCCGGCCGTGAACACGGTCAGGCCGCCGACCCGCACGGTGAGCCGGTCGATGGCGAGCTCCGAGCCACTGTACCCGAGCGCGCAAACGATGCGGCCCCAGTTCGGGTCGCCACCGTGGACGGCGGTCTTGACGAGGCTGGACGAGGCGACCGCCCGCGCCGCCTGGCGCGCCTGGCCGTGGTCGGGTGCGCCCTTCACCCGGACCGTGATCAGCTTCGTGGCGCCTTCGCCGTCCTGGGCGATGGCTCGGGCCAGCTGCCGCGCGACGAGCAGGATGGCCTCCTCGAGCAGCTCCGCTTCCGGCGAGGCGGGACCGATCGGCCGGTTGCCGGCCGCGCCGTTGGCGAGCAGGAGAAAGGTGTCGTTGGTGGAGCTGTCGCCGTCGACGGTGACCTGGTTGAAGCTGCGGTCGGCGACCCGCCTCACGAGCGCCGCCATCAAGCCTGGCTCGACCGCCGCGTCGGTCGTGACGTAGGCGAGCATCGTCGCCAGGTTCGGGTGGATCATCCCCGCGCCCTTGCACATGCCGCCGACCCGCACCTGGGCCCCTGCCACCTCGACCTCAGTGGTGGCGGTCTTCGGCTTCGTGTCGGTGGTCATGATGGCTCGAGCCGCGGCGGGGCCGTTGTCTGCTGAGAGGCCCTGGCAGGCGGCCGCGATACCGCCCTTGAGCGCCTCCATCGGGAGGTAGCGGCCGATCACGCCGGTCGATCCGATCAAGACCTGCGGCGGGTCCAGGTCCAGGCGATCCGCGGTCAGCTTCGCCATCAGGAGAGCGTCCTTGTAGCCCTGGGCGCCCGTGCAGGCGTTGGCGTTCCCGGAGTTGATGACCAGCGCCTGAACCCGATTTTGCCGGAGGTGCAGCTGGTCGATCACCACCGGCGCCGCCTTCACCTTGTTCGTCGTGAACACCCCCCCGGCGTCGCACTGGCGCTCGCTCTGGATCACGCAGAGGTCGTCCCGCTGATCCCCCGGAATCGCACTGGCGCCGGCCGTGAAGGCTTTGATCCCGCAGGCGGCGGTGCCGGCTCGCCAGCCGCGGGGAAACGTCAGGGCCACTGGAGCGCCGCCTCAAGCCCGAGCCGGCGGTCGAGGCCGAAGGCGATGTTGAAACACTCGACTCCTTGCCCGGAGGCGCCCTTGACCAGGTTGTCGAGGGCCGCGGTCACCACCGCCTTATGGCCCTGTGCCGCGACGTTGACCAGGCAGAGGTTCGTATGGCTGGCCAGCTTGGTCGTCGGCGTCCGGTCGACGACCCGCGTGAACGGCTGCTCGCTGTAGAACTCGCGGTAGGCCTGCTCGAGCTGGGCGAGCGGACCGGCCAGATCGAAGTAGCAGGTGGCGAGGATGCCTCGGGTCATCGGAACGAGGTGCGGCACGAAGGTCACGTCCGGTGGTTTGCCGGCCAGGCCGGCCAGCTCCTGGAGCACCTCGGGGAGGTGACGGTGGCCGGTGATCGCGTAAGCGCCGAGCGTCTCGTTGACCTCGGCGAAGTGCACGCCAAGATTCAGGGAGCGGCCGGCGCCGCTGACGCCGGACTTCGCGTCCACGATGACGTCCGACGCCACCAGGCCGGCGGCCACGGCCGGCGCCAGACCCAGGATCGCGGCAGTCGAATAGCAGCCTGGGACGGCCACCAGGCGCGCCTCGGGGAGGTCCGCCGCGTGCAGCTCCGGCAGCCCGAACACCGCACTCGCCAGGAGGTCACTCGCCGGGTGCTCCTGTCGGTACCAGACCGGATACAGGGCCGGGTCTTTGAGCCGGAAGTCGGCGCTCATGTCGACGACGCGCGCACCCGCCTCTAGCCACTCTCTCGTCTTGGCCGCGCCCACGTTGTGGGGCAGGCAGCTGAAGACCACCTCGACCTGCGAGGCGTCCGGCTCCGGCCGGAACTCGCCCTTCAGGTCGTGGAGCGGGAAGACCTCTGCGTAGGGCCGGCCAGCCTGTGAACGCGAGGTGAGCTGGACCAGCTCCACCGCCGGATGGCGGGCAAGAAGGTGGACCAGCGTCATGCCCGCATAGCCGTTCGCGCCGGCCACGGCGGCCCGGGTCTTCCCGCTCATGGGTGCATAAACATACAGGTTTTACGCATAAGCATGCAGTTCGGTCCGGAGGTCAGGCTTCGTTGAAGAAGCAGCTGATGGCGCCGGTGTGGCAGGCCGGCCCGTGTGGGTGGACGCGCAGCAGGATCGCGTCCAGGTCGCAGTCGAGGCGGCGCTCGACCACGTCCATCCGGTTCCCCGAGGTGGCGCCTTTCTCCCAAAGCCCGCGGGTCCGGGAGTGGAACCAGGCCTGCCCGGTCTCGACCGTCTTGCGCCAGGACTCGCCGTCCATCCAGGCCAGCATCAAAACCTGGCCGGTATCCGCATCCTGCACGACGGCAGGCAGCAGACCGCTCGAGAAATCCGGTTCCCCCTCACCCATCACAAGCTCCGCGCTCTACTGGCAACGCGCGTTGGGACCCAAATTGAGGCGTAAAGGCCCTTCCGCTCCAGATAAAAAGAAATCGGGACCGATCAAGCACGCTCTCACTGTCGGATCTCGAGCCCGCGGGATGCGAGGTCGGCCTTGACCTGGCCGATCGTCAGCTCGCCGAAGTGGAACACCGACGCCGCCAGCGCCGCCTCCGCCCCTCCGGTCGTGAGCGCCTCGAACATGTGGGCCGCGCTGCCCGCACCGCCTGAGGCGATCACCGGCAGCCTCACCGCCTGGCTCACCGCAGCGGTCAGCTCCAGGTCGTAGCCGTTCTTGGTCCCGTCCCGGTCCATGGAGGTCAGCAGGATCTCCCCCGCTCCCCGCTCCTCCGCCTCCCGGGCCCAGGCCACGGCATCGCGGCCCGCCTCGCGCCGGCCGCCGTGGCTGAACACCTCCCAGCCCGACGCCTCCGGGCGCCGCCGGGCGTCGATCGCGACCACGACGCACTGGGAGCCGAAGATCTCCGCGCCTCGCGTGATCAGCTCCGGATCCTCCAGCGCTGCGGTGTTCACGGCGACCTTGTCCGCCCCGTGGGAGAGCAGCTGCTGCATGTCGTCCGTGCTGCGCACGCCGCCCCCGACAGTGAGCGGGATGAAGACCTGGTCGGCCGTACGCGACACCGCGTCAAATAGGATGTCCCGCTCCTCGGACGAAGCGGTGATGTCCAGGAAGACAAGCTCGTCCGCGCCGGCCTGGTCATAGGCGGCGGCCAGCTCGGCGGGGTCGCCGGCGTCGCGCAGCTCGACGAACCTAACGCCTTTCACGACGCGTCCCGCGTCAACGTCGAGGCACGGTATGACGCGCTTGGCAGGCATGCCGGCCGTCAACCGACCTCGAAAAGGGGTTCGCCGCCGAACACGAAGGGTTCTTCCGGCTGGAAGGCGTCGGCCTTGCTGTTGAATTCCTTGAAGCCAGGGTCGTTGTCGTGCTCGTGGTGCCCCTCGCCCTCCGTCTCGACAGCGATCACGTAATTGGCGAGGCCTTCCTGCTCGTGAGTGCCGAAGGCCGACCGGAAGATGCGAGCCCGCTTGAAGAGTCCCCGCTTGTGATAATCGCGCCAGCGTGGGAGCTCGCTCGACTCGAAGAGACGCTCGTACTCATCGGCCTGCGCAGCCCGGATCCTGATCACCAGGACAGCCATCTCGCCCATTCAGCCCTCCCCGCAAACGCCTAGAAAGTTGGCATAGACCCGAAGCCCGGCGCTACCGCTCTTCTCCGGGTGGAACTGGGTGCCCATGACGTTGAGGCGCGCGGCCGCGGCGGCCGGCGCCGTCTCGGTGCTCCCGATGACGCAGTCGGTCGCGATCGGCGTATATGAGTGCACGAAGTAAAAATAGGACGCGTCCTCGATGCCGTCCCAGAGCGGCGACCAGTCGACCTGGCGCAGCCGGCACCAGCCGATCACCGGCAGGCGCTCGCTGTTAGCCACCAGCTCGACCGACCCCTTGAGCAAACCGAGTCCCTCATGGTGGCCGTGCTCGGACGACTCGTCGAAGAGCAGCTGATAGCCGAGGCAGACGCCGAGCAGCGGCTTGCCGCGCCGGGCCAGGTCGACGACCTCCCGGCCCAGGTTGCCCTGCTCCAACCTCGTCAAGGCAGGCGCGAAGGCCCCGACACCGGGCAGGACGAGACCGTTGGCTCGGCGCAGGTCCTCCTTGTCAGGCGTGATCTTCGGTTGGGCGCCCGCGTTCAGCAGCGCGCGCTCGACCGAGCGCAGGTTGCCAACGCCGTAGTCGACGATTGCGATCATCCGAGCACGCCCTTGGATGAGGGGACGCCGCGCCCGCGCACAGACATCGAATCGCGCAGCGCCAGTCCCAACGCCTTGAAGGTCGATTCGGCTATGTGGTGCCGGTTGCGGCCTCGGATCAGGTCCACGTGGATGGTCGCCCCGAGGTGGAGCGAGAGCGCCCGCCAGAACTCCTCCAGCACCTCGCTTTCGAGGGTACCGATCCGCCCTTTGAGCGGCACGTTGTAGGAAAGGTAAGGGCGCTTCCCGAGATCGACGACCACGCGCGCCAGCGACTCGTCGAGGGGCGCGTAGGCGGCGGCGAAACGGGCGATTCCGTTGCGGTCGCCAAGTGCCTTGGCGAGGACCTGCCCGAGCACGATCCCGGCATCCTCCACCAGGTGGTGAGGGTCGACCTGGATGTCGCCCTGCCCGCGGAGGCGGAGATCGAAGGCCCCGTGGCGGGCGACCTGCTCCAGCATGTGGTCCAGGAAGGCCAGGCCCGTGCCGACCTCGACCTCGCTGCCCGAATCGAGCGTGACCTCGGCAGCGAGGCGGGTCTCCTTGGAGTCCCGCTCCAGGCGGGCGCTTCTACTCAAGCCGCACCTCCACCGCGTGGGCGTGGGCGGTCAGCCCCTCCAGGCGGGCCAGCGCCACGCAAGCCTCGCGCAGCATGTCGAGGTCGCCCCGGTTCAGGCTGGCGACGCTGGTGCGCTTCAAGAACGTGTGCACGCCCAGCGGCGAGCTGAACCGGGCGGCGCCGGCTGTCGGCAGGGTGTGGTTGGGGCCGGCCACGTAGTCGCCCAGCGCCACCGGCGCAAAGGGACCAAGGAAGACCGCCCCGGCGTTCTCCACCTTGGCCGAGAGCGCTCCCGGGTCGGCCACGATCAGCTCCAGATGCTCAGGGGCGAAGTCGTTGGCGACGTCCATCGCCTGCTCGAGGTCTCTCACCACCACCGTGCAGCAATGCGCGGCGCCGATCACCGCGGCTCGTTCCAGCCCTCGCACCAGGCTCGCGAGCTCCTCCTCGACGCGGTCGGCGAGCTGGGCGGAGTCGGTCACCAGGACCGCCCAGGCCATGGGATCGTGCTCCAGCTGCGAGGCGAGGTCGGCGGCTACGTAGTCGGGTCGTGCGCCGGCGTCGGCGACTATCAGCACCTCGGTCGGGCCGGCGAGGGAATCGATGCCGACCGCGCCGAACACCTCCTTTTTGGCCAGCACCACGTAGACGTTCCCGGGACCGGCTACGACGTCCACGCGGGGCACCTTGGCGGTGCCGTAGGCGAGCGCGGCGATCGCTTGGGCGCCCCCCATCCGGTAGACCTCGTCGACGCCGGCGATGGCAGCAGCGGCCAGGATCGCCACCGGCACCGACCCGTCGGGCGCGGGCGGGGTGGCGACTACCACCTCCGTCACACCCGCGACGCGAGCCGGGATCGCACCCATCAGCACGGTTGACGGGTAGGCCGCCCGGCCGCCCGGCGCGTAGAGCCCGGCGCGGCGCACGGCGCGCGTGAGCAGCTTCAAGCCCGGCTTGCCCACCACGGGGTCGAAAAGCTGCGTCTCGTGGAACTCGCGAATCCGGCGGGCCGCGAACTCGAGCGCGTCGCGATTGGCGGGCGAGAGGCGCTTCAACGCCTGGCGCAGCTCCTCGCCGGGCACCCGCGCGCCGTCTTCGCCAGGGTCCCAGCCGTCGAACCTCGTGGTGTATTCGCGGAGAGCCGTGTCCCCTTCGGTGCGGACGCGTTCGCAGATCTCCCGGACTGTCGCCCGCTCCTCGGCCAGCTCCCCCAGGTCGAGCCGGCGCCGGCTGAGCGGCGAATCGAACCAGGAACCGGCGTCGAAGCGCTTGACTTTCACCGCGCCGCGCTCCTGAGCTTCGTCACCAGCGCCTGCACCTCGCCGCTGCGCGTCTTCAGGCTGGCCTGGTTGGCGATCAGCCGGGCTGTCGAGCTGCCCACCTCGGCGACCACCCGGAGATGGTTCTCGCGCAGCGTGGCGCCGGTTGCCGTGAGGTCGGCGATCGCGTCGGCGAGGCCGACCTGAGGCGCCAGCTCGACGGCGCCGTGGAGGCGAACGATGTCCACGGCGTGGCCGCTCCGGCGGAAGAACTCGGCGGTCGCGACCGGGTACTTCGTGGCCACCCGCAGGAGCGGCGGCCAGGTCTCGGGTCCGGCGATCGGCGACGTCTCGGGCACCGCCAGGATCAGGCGGCAAGCGCCGAATCCGAGGTCGACCAGCTCGTAGTGGTCGCCCGGGTTTTCCCAGAGCTGGTCCTTGCCGACCACGCCGAGGTCGGCGGCCCCGTGGTCGACGTACGCGGCCACGTCCGCCGGCCGGACCAGCACCAGACGGAGGCCGTCCCGCTCCAGGAAGAGCCGGCGGCCGAGCTGCGCCGCAGTGACGCGAGACACACCGGCGCGCTCCAGCAAGCTGAGGCTGCCTTCCAGAAGGACGCCAGTCGGAATGGCCAGCGAGACCTTCACCGCAAAGCCCCGACGATTTGGGCAACAACCTGCTCGGGAGGCAGCCGGCGCGTACGCGACCCCGCGGCCCAGGTCACGGGACCAGCGCCGCCGCAGTGAACGAGGCTCTGGGCGCCCACCTGCCCCCGCCAGCGCCTTGCGGCCGCCAGGGACCGGGACTCGGTGTCGACGACGGCCCGCATCCCGAACAGGCGCAGCGAGGAGCCGAGCTTGAGTGCGACCGGCAGCCCCGCGGCCGACCAGGCCACCGCTGCGTCCAGCCGGGGTAGATCGGGCGGGCCGCCGGCCCTGGCGATCGCCTCCGCCACCAGATCCAGGTGGACCACGAAGCCGGTAGCCGGCGCGGGCCGCCCGAATCGCTCGAGCAGGCGATCGTAGCGACCGCCAACTGCGAGGGGCCGGCCGAGGTCGGCGCCGTAGCCCTCAAAGATCACGCCCGTGTAGTAGTCGAAGTCGCGGATGGCGCCGAGGTCGAGGTTGACCTGGCCGCCGAGCCCGTGCTCGCGGAGCAGCTCTTCCACGCGGGCCAGGTCGGCCAGCGCCCGCTCGGATCGGCGGTTGGCGACGAGACGGCCGGCGGCGTCGAGGATCTCGCGGCCGCCGCGCAGCGCCGGGAAGCGGAGCAGCAGCTCCCGCTCGGCTGATCGCAGCGGGGTGGTCTCCAGGAGGCGCTCGAGCGCCACGAAGTCACGGGCCGCCAGCGCCGCCCGAACCCCGGACTCGATCTCGGCCGGCAGCTTGAGCCCGGCCAGGAGGCCGTGGAAGAACTCGGAGTGGCCGACGTCGACCTGGTAGCGCTTCAGCCCCGCGGCGTCGAGGCAGCGCACCGCCAGCGCGATGACCTCGGCGTCGGCGGCCGGCCCGGCTGCGCCGACCAGCTCGGCGCCAACCTGGTGCGTCTCCCGCCGATTGGCGAAGCGACCGCCGTCGTTGGAAACCACCGAGGCGGCGTAGCACAAGCGCAGCGGCAGCGGCGCGGACCGCAGCTGCCCGGCCGCCAGCCTGGCGACCGGAATTGTCTTCTCGCCGACCAGCGCGATCAGCGAGCCGTCGGCGTCGGCGAACTTGAAGAGGCGGCGCTGCTGCTCAGGGCCCAGCCCGAGGGCGAGCGCGTCGACCGACTCCAGGGTCGGAGTGACGACGAACCGGTAGCCCCAACGGCGCATCTCGGCGAGGATGGCTTCCTGGCCGGCCCGAAGCGACTCGGCCTCGTCGGGCAGCAGGTCCCGGAACCCCGGAACGGTGCCAGGAGCGCCGCCGCTAGGTCTAGCCGGCGGTGTGAAAGGGCTCCCCGGAGGCGGTCGTCACTCCTCCTCCTCGTCGTCGTCCTTGTCGTCATCGTCCGCGTCCTCAGAGAAGTCGATGGTCTCCTCCTCCTCGTCCGCGGCGCCGCCACTGTCGTCGAGGTCGTCGATCCGCTGGCCCACGACGGCGGTTTCCTCGTCCTCGTCCCCTTCCTCTTCCTCGGTCTCGATCGGGAATTCGAGGTCGCGTGCGAGCAGGCTCTCCTTGGCGTAGGGACGGAACTCGGCCGCCGCTCGCTGGCGGCGCACGGCAAAGCTCGGCTTGCCGATGAACTTGGGGTCCTGATAGGTCTCGCGGATGATCAGCCGGACGCTGCCGGGCTCAGCTGAGGTGACCGCCGCGAGATAGCGGTTCCCGCCCTGCATGAACTTGATCAGACGGCGAGCGAGCCGGGGCTCGATCAGCCCTAGCCGGACGCCCCGGACACTCTCCGCGACTATCGTGTCGCCCTCGATGCGGAGCTCTGCAATGTCGCCAGCCGCGACCTTGTTGTGGACATCGGGGTCGGCGACGTCCTCCAGCGTGGTGGAGACCGTCTTCCCCATCTCTTCGACAAAGAGGTTCAGGTCGACCTTGGCGGGGCCGCTGCGCAGCTCGCCTTTGGTCTGGACCAGCACGTCCAGCTTGGCCCGGTTCTTCTGCGCGATCAGGTTGAGCGGGTTGAGCTGGAGGGTCTTCTCGTAGGACTCCTTGGCCTCCTTCAGCTTCCCGAGCTCGGTCAGCGCCTTGCCGATGCGATTCAGGGTCTCCTCATCCGGTCCGAACTTCTCGAGGATGAATTTGTTCAGGTCAGCCGCTTCTTCCCAGCGGCCGGCGATGGCCATCTGGACAGCCTCGTCCACGTACTGGGACCGGGGCTTTAAGTGTTCGCCGAACTCCGTCTTCAATACACGTGCTCCGATTGCGGGGCGGGGTGAGCGCGATTGAGTATAGCCATCAGACTCGAATTGACTTCGTACACCCCGTTCGGTTATACCCTTGCCTCCGAGCGGGTGGGGAGACTCGCTTCGGACTGTGGGGCGAGGGGAGAAGAAAAAGCCAGCCCAGAATTCCCATCCAGCCTGAGTTGGAGGAGATTGGAAGTCCAAAGAACCTACCTGTGCCGGTGAGACGCGTCCTCACCGCCCTGCTCGGACTGGTGGTCGCGGCCTGCAGCGCCGGGCCCCCCGCTCCCCACTCCGTGTTCACGATCGAGATCGGGGTCGCCGTGCCGCAGTCCGGTCCCGATCGGGTGGTCGGCCTCTCCGTGCTGGACGGCGTCCGCTATGAGGTCAACAACGTTTGGCACGGCCGGGTCGAAGGCGTGCCCGTCAACGTCCGCGACTTCGACAGCACGCCCGGCGGCGTCCGCGACGCCATTGCCGGAGCCGACAACATCGGGCGCCTGGCGAACGACTCCAGCGTCCTCGGGGTGGTCGGGCCCGTTTATTCCGCCGAGGCCGAGCGCGAGATTCCCGTCGCCAACTCCGCTCACCTCGCTCTCGTCTCGCCGGCCGCTTCCAACGAGTGCCTGACACGAGACGCGCCAGGTTGCGCCAGCCTGGCGACCGAGCTCCGGCCGGGCGGCCCGAACAACTTCTTCCGCGTCGTGGCCGCTGACGACCTGGCTGCCCCAGCGATGGCGGCTTATGCGAGCGGGACGTTGAAGCTCTCGAGCATCGCCGTAGCGTCCGACGGCCAGGCCTACGGCAAGGCCCTCGCTGACGCCTTCGAGGCCGAGCTCCGTAAGCGTTCGAGTTCGCCCGTGCTACGCAGCGACTTCGACCCTCGGTCCAGCACTGACCTGGATGCCTTCCTGCATACAGCCGCCGGCAAGGGCGCCAAGGGCGTCTACTTCGGCGGCCGGGACGCCGGGGGCGCGTGCCTGACCAGGTCGAAGATGACCGGCGTGTTCGACGGCTCGGTCCCCTTTCTGGGTGGCGATGCCATCCTCACGCCCGTCTGCCTGCGCGACGCCGCGCCGAACGCGGCCGGCATGCAGGCGACGCTGAACGGAGCGGACCCTGACCACCTCTCGAGCGGCATGGCGACGGTCGACGCCTTCAAGGCCGCCTACCCGGATATGTTCGGTCGCTACACCCTGCCGGCCATCGATGCCAGCGGGGTGCTGCTGGCCGCCATCTCGCGGGCGGTCAAGGCGGCGGGCGGCAACCTGCCGAGCAAGGAGGACGTGCGAGCGCAGGTCGCGGCAACGCGCGATTACAAGGGGGCGCTGGGCGCGACGACCTTCGACGCTCGCGGCGACACCACGCTCAAGATCTTTTCTGTCTACACGACGTCAGGTACGCCCGCCGCCTGGTCCTGGGCCGCCGAGGTCCGGCTCTAACCCGGCGCCGGGCGGTCAGCCGCCCGGCCTGTAGCTGGAGAAGAAGAGGAAGGCCAGGAGCACGGCAAAGAGTCCGTACTCCATCACCACGTGGCGGTTCAGGCTCTCTTCAGCCGTGTGCCGGATGACGCCCCGGTTGATGTACCAGGCCAGGAGCAGCATTCCGGCGAAGACGCCCTCGGCGACGCCCTGCAGGTAGAAGAAGATCGCCCAGGCGAAGAAGGTCACGACCTGGGCCACGATCAGCGCGAACAAGAAGGCGCGGCGGGGCGGAATCGGATCGCCGGAGACGCGAAAGCTGCGGAAGGCCGCCAGAACCGAGATGATCCCGATCCAGGCCAGCTTCAGGGCCAGGTTGAAGGGCGAGCTGAGGACAGCGACAAAGCCGCCCACCATGGCCACCGCCAGGATCGATTCCTGCATGAAGTGGTGACCGCGCTTGGCCTGGTCTGCGAGCCGGATGAAGTCCAGGCGCGAAGAAACCATGAAACAGGTCCCGAACACCAGCACCGCGAGCCCGTAGCGCCACCACTCGGGAATGATCAGGGAGAGCCCGGCAACCGCCAGGGCGCCGAGCACCGCGGGCACGTAGTACTCGACAGCGGGCAGGCTGGCGCCGCTCTCGGCGCGCAGGTAGCCGAACAGCGCCGGGGCGGCGACCGCGAGCAGCCCGGCGGCAAGGAACCAGACCCGCCCTGGCGAGACCAGCTCGGACTTGAATCCGAGGGCCAGCGCGACCAGGACCAGCGAGGCGAACACCAGGAAACGGGGATCGCGCTCGACGGTGACCGCGGCCACCCTCGTACGCCGAACGTGCTCGTCGACAGGAGGCGGGGTTTTCATGCTTCTTGTCTGCCCCGGGGAACCCTACCGTATCGGTCTTCCAGGCGGACGACGTCGTCGATCTCTCCGGTCGACACCTCGAATACGTCGCAATCCTCTACCGCCGTCATCCGATGACGGGTGCCGGGCGGGATGTGGATGCTGTCGCCCGCTTTCAGGTGGAGAAGCTTGAGGGCGCCCGACCCGTCTCCGACCTCGAAGTCGAGCTTGCCCGCCATGACGAGCAAGGTCTCGTCCTTGCGCTCGTGGTACTGGAGAGAGAGGGCTTCGCCGCGGTTGATGTGAAGGATCTTGCCCAGGTAGCGGTCGGTGACTGCCCAGCGGATCTCGTACCCCCAAGGCTTGTCGACCCGGGTCTCGTCCGCCCGCTTAACCTCCCCAAGGGGGTACGTCCCCCCTTGAGTCGCATTCCGGGATGAACCCGTCATGCGCTACCCCCCTCCATGGCTTTCGACTCCGATCACCTCTGACATCGCGTCCAGCCGCTGGGTGACGTCCTCCTTTGTTGCCGCCTCGGAGTAAATCCGAATCAGGGGCTCCGTCCCGCTGGTCCGGACCAGCACCCAGGACCCGTCAGCAAGGTAGAACTTGAAGCCGTCGTCGTCACGGACCCGTTCGACCTTCTGGCCGGCCACCTCTTTCGGCGCCTTCTCAGCGAGTGTCTTCAGGATCACCTGCCGGTCGCGGTCGTAGGTCTCGCGCCGCATCGGCACGTCCCGACGCTCGTACGCGTGTGGCCCAACCCGCGCCTGGAGGTCGGCCAGGACCTCGCTGATCGGCTTGCGGTAGCGGACGATCATGTCGGCGAAGAAGAGCCCGGCCAGGAGGCCGTCGCGCTCCGGGATGTGGCCGCGGATGCCGAACCCGCCGCTCTCCTCCCCGCCCAGCACCGCCTCGGTCTCCATCATCTTCGGCGCCACGAACTTGAAGCCGACCGGCACCTCGTAGACGGGGACCTTGAACTCCTTTGCGAGCTGGTCGGCCATCGACGTCATGTTCACGGTCTTGACCACCGGGCCACGCCAGCCCTTGATCTCGAAGAGATAGAGCATGAGCAGGGCGTAGACCTCGAGCTGGGTGATGAACCTGCCCTTCTCGTCGATGATCCCGACCCGGTCGGCGTCACCGTCTGTCGCGACACAGAGGTCATAGCCACCCGACTTCATGGTCGCCAGGGAGGACTGCAGGTTCCGCGGGATCGGCTCCGGGTTGACCCCTCCGAAGTAAGGGTTGCGCTCCGAGTGGAGCTCGGTCACCTGGGTGGAGCCGCCCGCCAGGAGCCCGCTGAGGTAGCCGTAGCCCGACCCGAACATGCACTCGTGCAGGACCTTCAGGCCGGAGCCGCGCAGCGCCGGGAGGTCGACCATGCGGCCGACCTGCTCGAAGTACGCGGGCAGCGGCTCATAGGTCTCGACTCCCTCGTCGGCCCGCTTGACCGAGGCGGCGTCGATGTCCGCGATCCGCCGCTCGAGATCGCGGATCACCTCGGTCGGGGCTGAGCTGCCAGTTTCGGGCTTGTACTTGACGCCGTTGAAGAGCCAGGGATTGTGGCTGGCGGTGATGATGGCCGCGCCGTCCGCCTTGCGGTCGATGACGGTCCAGGAGGCGACCTGGGTCGGCGAAGGCCTGTCGAAGATCAGCACTTTGATGCCATTGCCGGCGAAGACCCGAGCCACTTCGCGAGCGAACTCCTCCGACGCGAAGCGGCAGTCATAGCCGACTACCGCGAGTGGAGTGGCGCCTTGCCGCTTGTCTTTCAGGTAGTCGGCAATCCCCTGGGCGACGCGGCGGACGTTGTCGTATGTGAAGTCGTCGGCGACGATCCCCCGCCAGCCGTCGGTGCCGAACTTGATCTCGGCCTTCGGCGCCATAGGCAAGAACTAAAGGTAGCGGGTCTTGCCGCGGGCTTTGAGACGGTCGACCACGCTCTTCACCTCCTGGGCACGCTCCCTGGGCACCACCAGCAGGGCTTCCTCGGTGTCGATCACGACTAAGTCCTTCACGCCGATGACAGCGATCGCCTTGCCCGGCGCGGAGATGAAGGAACCCTCCGCGTCGACCAGGACCGGGTCGCCGCGCAGCACGTTGCCGCCACCGTCTTTGGGCAGCAGCGAGTGCAGCTCGGACCAGGACCCGACGTCGACCCATTCGAAGCCGCCCGGCACGAGCACGAGCTTTTCGGTGCGCTCCATGATCGTGTTGTCGACGGCGTCCGCCGGCAGCCGGGCGTAGAGCCTGGCCGCCCGGACCTCCTCGCCTGCCCGCCTGGCCGCCAGAACGCGGCGCAGGCCCCGGTAGTGGCGCGGCGAGTAGCGGGCCAGCTCCTCCAGGAAGACGCCCACCCGCCAGGAGAACATCGCCAGGTTCCAGTAGTGGTCGCCTTCCGCCAGGTAGCCGCGAGCCTTTGCCAGCGATGGCTTCTCCACGAAGCGGTCCACCTTCAGCGCCGTGACGCCTCCGCCGCGAAACCTGCCCGCCGTCCTGATGTAGCCGAACCCCGTGGCGGGGTAGGTGGGCCGGAGCCCGATCGTCACCAGCCGATCGGTGGCGGCCGCCAGGCGCGCCGAGCGCTTGATGGCCGCCCCGAAGGCGCGGCGCCCCTTGACCACGTGGTCAGCCGGCAGGCTGAGCATGAGCGCCCCCGGGTCCCGCTCGGCCAGCGTCAAGGCGGCCAGGCCCAGAGCGCTGGTCGTGCCCCGCGCGACCGGTTCGACGATCACCCGGTCCCGCGGAAGCTCCGGCAGCTGGGCGAGGATCGGCTCGACCTGGCGGGCCTCGGTCAGCACGTAGACCTCCTCGGCCAGAGGGCGGACGCGGTCGTACGTCTCCTGCAGGAGGGAGCGGCCGCTGCCTGTCAGGTCGAGGAGATGCTTCGGCCGGGCGCGATTCGACCACGGCCAGAGGCGCGTCCCCGCCCCGCCGGCGGGGATGACCGCAACAAGGGGGACGTGGCCGGGAGGCCTCGCGGGCCCTTCAACGCCCATGCGGGCCGCTGCCTTTGTCAGGTCGTCCGCTCCTCGCGCACGCATCTAAGGATGCGCGGGCTCCGGTGCTCCTCCCTTTCGTGGCATCGGGCCACCTGGATCGCCGAATTGCTGCCCGAGTCTCCCGGCCACGTCCCCTAGTCGGCGACCTCCGCCAGGAGGTCCGCGGCCCGCGACGTGTCCTCCCAGGGTGCGTCGATGTCGGTCCGCCCGAAGTGGCCGTAGCAGGCAGTCGGCCGGAAGAGGGGCCGCCGCAGGTTGAGCTCCTTGATGATTCCGAGCGGGCTCAGGTCGAACTGCCGCTCGACGGCCCGCTTGATCTCGGAGTCGGGAACCTTGCCGGTGCCGAAGGTCTGGACGGCGATCGCGACCGGCTTGACGACGCCGATCGCGTAGGCCAGCTGGACCTCGCAGCGGCTGGCCAGTCCTGCCGCCACGATGTTCTTGGCCACATACCTGGCGCCGTAGGCGCCGGCCCGGTCGACCTTGGTCGGGTCCTTGCCGGAGAAGCAGCCGCCACCCTGCCGCGCGTACCCGCCGTAGCTGTCGACCTGCGTCTTCCGCCCGGTGAGACCGACGTCGGCGGCGGGACCGCCGATGACGAACCGCCCGGTCGGGTTGACGAGGCAGCGAAAGCCGTCCTTGCGGAGCGCTTTCGGGATGACCTTGTCGACCACGTGCTCCTCGAGATCTTTACGGATCTCATCCGAGGTGGCTTCGTCGTGGTGCTGGGCCGAGACCACGACGGTGTCGACGCGAGCCGGCTTGCCCTCGGCGCCGTACTCGACGGTGACCTGGCACTTGCCGTCGGGCCGCAGGTAGCCGACGGTTTTCGTTCGGCGCACTTCCGCCAGCCGCCTGGCGAGCGCGTGGGCAAGGCTGATGGGCAGCGGCATCAGCTCCGGGGTCTCGTCACAGGCGAAACCGAACATCATCCCGGAGTCGCCCGCGCCGCCCACGTCGACGCCCTGTGCGATGTCAGGCGACTGCTCATCGATGCTGGTGATGACACCGCAGGTCTCGGCGTCCAGGCCGTACCTGGCCCGCGTGTAGCCGACGTCCCGGATGGTCTGCCGGATGATCCGCGGGATGTCGACGTAGCAGTCGGTGGTGATCTCTCCCATCACGATGATGAGGCCGGTGGTGATGGCTGCCTCGCAGGCGACCCGGGCCAGCGGGTCCTTGGAGAGGATCGCGTCCAGGATCGAGTCGGAGACCTGGTCGGCGAGCTTGTCCGGGTGCCCTTCGGCGCACGACTCGGACGTGAAGAGAAGGGGGGCGGAGGCGCCCTCTTTGCGCTTCATCACGCTGCAATTTCCTCCTTGTTTCCCGCGCCGGCAAAACCGGGCCACCGTGCGGGCGCGGCTCCAAGCGCCGGGAGTACCGGCAGGTCAGTAGCTTAGGCTGCGAGCTCGAGGTAATGGACGCCGGAGTGGCGGAAAAGCCGGGAGCCACGCTTGGCCAGGAGGTCGGCCATCGACCGGCGGGCAGACTCGATCACCGAGCCGAGCTGGCCGCTGGCGGCATAGCGGTCGACCTCAACCGGCAGCAGCGGGCAGAGGACCGTCAGGCGTGCCCGCTCCTGCAGCCGTTCGAAGTCGATCAGCATCTGCTGATGGAGCGTGAGCTGCACGGTCCGCGCCAGCACGTCGGGCCAGGAGTCCAGCCGGCTGGGATCCGGCCGGGTGGCCATCAGGCTGATGGCGACGACGTCCTTGGCGCCCTGATCGACGGCGACCGAGATCGGTGTGTTGTTGACGATGCCGCCGTCGTAGTACTCGTGCCCATCGATGGTGACTGGCGGGTAGAGCCCGGGGATGGCGGTCGAGGCCAGCAGCGGGAGGCCGAGCTCGCCGGAGTTGAAGAGGCCGGGGCGGCCCATGCCAAGGTCGGTGACCACGACCGTGAGCGGGATCGTGAGCTCCTCGAAAGTCGTCACGCCGGTCAGCGCGCCGACCCGATTGATCAACCGGACGACCGCGTCCGAGTCGACCAGGTAGGGCTTCCAGCGCAGGCCCGAGATGGTCATGCCGAGGGCGTGTCGGCGGAAGACGTTGTGGGCCAGATGAGAGAGCCAGATCCGCCGCAGCATCTGGGCCCCGGCCAGCGTCGGGTAGCCGGCGATGGCGGCCGCGTTGAGCGCACCAACGCTGGACCCGACCAGCCGAATCGGCGGGTCGACGCCAGCCTCGAAGAGCGCAAGCATGATGCCGACCTCGGCCGCTCCCCTGGCCCCGCCGCCGCCCAGGACCCAAGCTCGCCTGCTGGCCATGACGATGTGGAAGCTTAGGGGCGCATCCGCTCCAACATCGTTTGACGGACAGGCCGGATACACGGGTGGAGTTTCGAATGCGGCGTCAGCGCGTCGACCCGGCGCCGGATCAGGTGGTGCCGGACTCCCACGACGAGATGTACTTGCGCTGCTCGTCCGAGAGCTTGTCGATCGCGATGCCCATCGCGTCGAGCTTGAGCCTGGCCACCTCGGCGTCGATCTCGGGCGGCACGTCGTACACCCTCCGCTCCAGCGCCGCCGCGTTCTTTGCGATGTGCTCCGCGCAGAGCGCCTGGTTCGCGAAGCTCATGTCCATGACCGCGGCCGGGTGACCCTCGGCGGCGGCCAGGTTGATGAGCCGGCCCTCGCCCAGGACGTGCAGCCGCCGGCCGTCGTCCAGCCGGTACTCCTGGACGAACTCGCGGACGGGTCGCACGGAGGCGGCGAGCTCGTCCAGCGCTCGCAGGTTGATCTCGTCGTTGAAGTGCCCGGAGTTGGCCAGCAGGACGCCGTCTTTCATCGCCTGGAAGTGGTCGCGGTCGAGCACGTTGATGTCGCCCGTGACGGTCACGAAGATGTCGCCGACGCGCGCCGCCTCGCGCATCGTCATGACCTGGAAGCCGTCCATCGCCGCCTCCAGCGCGCGCAGCGGGTCGATCTCCGTCACCACGACGTGTGAGCCCATGCCCCGAGCCCGGGTCGCCAGGCCTCGCCCGCACCAGCCGTAGCCGGCGACCACGAAGACCTTGCCCGCGAGCAGCACATTGGTGGCCCGGATGATGCCGTCGAGGGTGCTCTGGCCCGTCCCGTAGCGGTTGTCGAACATGTGCTTCGTGAGCGCCTCGTTGACCGCCACGATCGGGTAGCGGAGCACACCCTGCTCGGCCATCGCCCGGAGCCGGATAACGCCGGTCGTCGTCTCCTCGGTACCGCCGATCACGTTGGGCAGCAGCTCCGTCCGCTCCCGGTGGAGCATCGTGACCAGGTCGGCGCCGTCGTCCATGGTCAGCTGAGGCTCGGTATCGACGACCGCGCCCAGGTGGCCGTAGTAGGTCTCGGTGTCCTCGCCCTTGATGGCGAAGGTCGGGATGGCGTGCCCTTGCACGAGCGCGGCCGCCACCGGGTCTTGCGTGGACAGCGGGTTGGACGCGCAGAGGGCGATGTCAGCGCCGCCGGCCTTGAGCGTCAGCATCAGATTGGCGGTCTCCGTGGTGACGTGGAGGCAGGCGCCCACTTTTAAGCCGCGCAGCGGCTGCTCCTGCTTGAACCTGTCGCGAATCAAGAGCAGCACCGGCATTTCCCGCGCTGCCCAGTCGATCAGCTCCTGGCCTTGCTTGGCGAGGCCCGCGTCACGAACATCCCCGTGGGCGCTAATCGCCTTCGAACTGGATTTCACTGTGCACCTCGTAACCCTGGAGCAGGTCGCGCCCCTTGAGGTCGATCAACTCGACCAGGAACTCGCAGCCTACCACCACGCCGCCCATCGTCTCGACCAGCTCGCAGACGGCCCGCGCGGTGCCGCCGGTGGCGATCAGGTCGTCGACGACGAGCACCCGCTGGCCCCGCTGGACGGCGTCTTCGTGGACGTGCAGGACGTCGCTCCGATACTCCAGCTCGTACTCGACGGAAAGCGTCTTCCAGGGCAGCTTGCCCGACTTCCGGACGGGGATGAAGCCGGCGCCCAGCTCGAGCGCCATGCCGGCGCCGAAAACGAAGCCACGCGCCTCCATGGCGGCAATCAGGTCCACCTCCCGGTCGCGCCAGTGGGATGACATCAGCTCGGTCGCTTCGCGCAGCGCGGCGGGGTCGGCCAGAAGTGGCGTGATGTCGCGGAAGAGGATGCCCGGCACGGGAAAGTCCGGCACGTTCCGGATCTTCTCCCGAAGGTTCATGCCGCCAGGTTGCGAAAGTAAGGCAGCGTCAGCTCCAGGCCGGCGGCGAGCGATATGCGAGGCTCCCAGCCGAGCAGCTCGCGGGCCCTGGAGATGTCCGGTCGCCGCCGCTCCGGATCGTCCTCCGGCCGGTCCCCGAACACGATCTCGCTGCGCGACCCGGTCGCCGTGATGATCGTGCGCGCCAGCTCCAGGATCGTGATCTCCTCCGGATTGCCGACGTTGAAGGGCAGGTTCTCATCGGAGTCGAGCACGGCCAGCAACCCGCGGACCAGGTCGTCGACGTAGCAGAGGCTGCGCGTCTGGGAGCCACTGCCGTAGATCGTCAACGGCTGACCAGCCAAGGCTTGGGTGATGAAATTGGGAACGACGCGACCGTCGTCGTGGCGCATCCCAGGCCCGTACGTGTTGAAGATGCGGGCGATGCGAGTATCCAGGCCGTGGGCGCGGTGGTAAGCCATGGTGAAGGCCTCCGCGCAGCGCTTAGCTTCGTCATAGCAGCCGCGCGGGCCGATCGGGTTGACGTTGCCCCAGTAGGACTCCGGTTGCGGGTGCACGAGCGGGTCTCCGTAAACCTCCGACGTGGAGGCCAGGAGAAAGCGCGCCCCTTTGGCCCTGGCCAGGCCGAGCAGGTTGTGCGTACCCAGCGTGCCGACCTTCACGATCTGGATCGGAAAGGCGGGGAAGTCCACCGGTGACGCGGGCGAGGCCAGGTGCAGGACCAGGTCGACCGGACCATCGACGCGGACGTCGAGGCTGACGTCGTGCTTGCTGAACTCGAACCCGGGCCGCCCCTCGAGCCCATCCAGGTTCGCACGCCGAGAAGTCAGCAAGTTGTCGAGCACGACCACCTGGCAGTCCCGGTCGAGGAGGGCGCGGCAGAGGTGCGACCCGATGAATCCGGCCCCGCCGGAGATCACCGCGCGGGAACTAATTGCGGCCGATCCCCCTGTACACGAACCCCAGGTCGCGCATCTGGACCGGATCGTAGATGTTGCGTCCGTCGACAACTACCGGACGCCGCATCGAACGCCGGACCCGCGGCAGGTCGAGGAGCTTGAACTCGTTCCACTCGGTAATCACCGCGATGGCGTCGGCGCCCCGCGCCACCTGGTAAGCGTCGCGGCGGTAGTTGACGTCCGGCAGCAGGCGCTTGGCGCGGACCATCGCGGCCGGGTCGTAGGCGCGCACCGTCGCGCCTTTGGCGAGGAGCCCGCGGGCGATCTCCAGGCTGGGAGCCTCCCGCAGGTCGTCGGTGTTGGGCTTGAAGGCGAGGCCGAGCAGGCCGACGACCTGCCCCCGCAAACTGCCGAGGCAGTCTTTCAATTTCTCGATGACCAGGCGTTGCTGGTCCTGGTTGATGTCCATGACCGCCCGCAGGAGCTCCGGGTGATAGCCGTACTCCTTTGCCGTCGCGGCGAGGGCTTTGACATCCTTCGGGAAGCAGGAGCCGCCGTAGCCGATGCCCGCCTCCAGGAAGAGGCTCCCGATCCGGCGGTCCAGCCCCATGCCCTCGGAGACGACTTTCACGTCGGCGTCGACCCTCTCGCAGATGCGAGCCATCTCGTTGATGAACGAGATCCGGGTCGCCAGGAAGGAGTTGGACGCGTACTTGATCATCTCGGCGGTGTACATGGTCGTGAGCAGGATTGGGGCATTGAGCGGTTCGTAGAGCTTGGCGACGAGGTCTGCCGCTTCCCTCCGGTGGGCTCCGATGACGACCCGGTCGGGCTGCATGAAGTCGGCCAGCGCCGAGCCCTCGCGCAGGAACTCGGGGTTGCTGACCACATCGAACCGGTGCTCTCCCGCGTGTTTGGCCAGCACCCTGCTCACGAAGTCGCCGGTCCCGATCGGAACGGTGGACTTATTCACGACGACCAGGGGACCATTCATGTTCTCCGCCACCGAGCGGGCGGCTGCCTCCACGTATGAGAGGTCGGCCGCGCCTTCGGCCCCTTCCGGCGTGGCGACCGCGATGAACGCGTAGTCGGCGCCGGGAACCGCTTCCTCGTAGCAGGTAGTGAAGCTCAGGCGGCCCGCCCGCGCATTGCGCTCGACCACTTCCCGCAGACCCGGCTCATAGATGGGCAGCCGGTGCCGGCGCAGCATCTTGATGCGGTCCTGGTCGATGTCGACGGCCACCACCTCGTTGCCGAGGTCGGCCAGGCAGGCTGCCGTGGTGAGCCCGACGTATCCGGCTCCGGCGACCGCGACACGGCTCATAGCGCGGCTATCCTACCGGGCTACGCTGCCCGCTTGACTTACGGGCGCCACGCAGTCGATAGTTCTGCTCGGAGTAGCCTGCCACCTTGAAAGTGGCAGCATTTCGCCGTCGGCGCACTCTCGCCCCGAGCCAAGCCGGGAAGAGGGCGGCGAGCTTCGCAGGCAAGACATAGGGGGAATCACATGATTCGAAAACGGGGGCTTACAGTCCTCATGGTTGCCGCTTTATTCGCAACCGCTGCCGCGTGCGGCGGTGGCGGCACGAGCGGGGGAACCTCCTCGACGTGCAATCCGAACGCCGTTTCGGCTGTACCGGCGAGTGGGGGCTCCGCAATCGCAGCGGCGGCCACGGCCCGGCTCATGGCATTCAAGCCGTCTGACCCGGTCCTCAAGATCGGGTTCATCGGGATGCTGGCCGGCAAGTACCAGAACTACGGCATCGACGCCAAGAACGGCGCCCAGCTGGCCGTAGACCAGATGAACGCCGCCGGCGGCGTCCAGAACCAGGGCACGACCTATACGTTCCAGCTCGACCCTGTTGACGACAACGCCGACGCGACGCAGGGCGCCCAGAGCGCGCAGAAGCTGGTCGACGACGGTGTCGTGGCGGTGATCGGTGGCATCTTCTCGACCGCGACCATCGCCGAGTCCAAGATCTTCAACGACAACGGGATCACCCAGATCTCGCCGTCAGCCACCAACCCGAAGTACACCGCCCAGGGTTTCAAGACAGCCTTCCGGGTGATCGGTAACGACGTCGCGCAGGGTCATACCGACGCCGAATTCGCGGTCAAGACCCTCGGCTGCAAGAACGTCGCCATCCTGGACGACAAGAGCACTTACGGCCAGGGACTGGCCGACTCGGTCAACGACGCGATTCCGGGCGCCGGCGGCAAGATCGTGGCGCGGGAACACCTCGACGCCACCGCCAGCGACTTCACCGCCCAGCTGACGACGATCAAGGGCAAGCACCCTGACGTCATCTTCTACGGCGGTTACTCGGCGCAGGCCGGACCTCTCACCTCGCAGGCACGCAAGCTTGGCATCAAGGTGCCCTTCGTCATGGGAGACGGCTGCGAGGACAGCGACTACACGAAGCTGGCCGGAACCGACGCTGAGGGCGCTTTCGCCTCCAACGGCGGGCCGGCGCAGAACCTGATGACGGGATTCGCCGAGTTCAACACGAAGTTCAAGGCGAAGTACAGCGTCGACGTCTTCCAATACGCTCCCCAGGCTTTTGACGCGGCGAACATCATCATGAACGCGGTCAAAACGGCGGGCGCGACCAAGGCGGCCGTCCTCGGCGCGGTTGCCGCGACGAAGGACTACAAAGGGCTCGTGCAGTCCTACACGTTCGACAGCAAAGGCGACATCACAACCAGCATCTTCACCGTCTACAAGGTGGAGAGCGGAAACTTCAAGGCCGTCAAAGCAGTCACGATCGGCGGCTAGCAGTGTCGACAAGAGGGGCAGGCTTGCAAAGGCCTGCCCCTCTTCCGTTCAAACCTCTTTGAGGAAGAAATGCAGCGCTGCCTGGACCTGCTCACCTCTGGGCTGACCCCCGAAGGCATCCTCCAACAGCTCATCAACGGGGTCACCCTGGGCAGCGTGTATGCGCTAATCGCACTCGGCTACAGCATGGTCTACGGCGTGCTCGAGCTGATCAACTTCGCGCACGGCGACGTCTTCATGATCGGGACGTTCGTCGTGCTCGGCGTGACCGGCCAGTTCGGATTGACGGGCACATCCTCGCTTGCGCTCGTGATACCGGTGCTGCTGCTGGCGATGATCGCCGCCATGGCTCTTTGTGCGGTGCTGGGCTTTACGATCGAAAAGGTCGCCTACCGGCCTCTGCGGCGTGCCCCACGGCTGGCTCCTCTTATCAGCGCGATCGGAGTCAGTTTTTTCCTCGAAGCCTGGATTGCGACTTACGTGTCCTCCCGCGACCACACGCTGCCGAACCTGCTCGCCGGCGACATCCCGCTCTACGCGGACGTGACCATTCGCTACGTACAGGTCCTGATGCTCGTCTCGTCGGTCGTGATGATGGTCGGCCTGCAGCAGCTCGTGCGGCGGACGTCGCTCGGCCGCGGCATGCGAGCCGTGGCGCAGGACCGCGAGGCGGCCGAGCTGATGGGCGTGAACATGGACCGGGTGATCTCCTTCACGTTCATCATCGGCTCCGCGCTGGCCGGAGTTGCCGCGGTGCTCTGGATGCTCAACTACTCGACCAACCAGACCATCGGCTTCATCGCCGGGTTGAAGGCGTTCACGGCGGCGGTCATCGGCGGCATCGGCAACATCCCGGGCGCCATGCTCGGCGGCTTTCTGCTGGGCTTAGCCGAATCACTTGGAGCCGCGTACATCAGCAACGCCAGCTGCGGGATCTTCTCCTCGGCTTATGAAGACGTGTTCGCCTTCGCTTTCTTGATCTTGATGTTGGTGTTCCGGCCCTCCGGCATCATGCGCGAACGCGTCAGCCAGCGCGCATGAGCTTCGTCGACGCTTTCGTCGCCTTCCTGCACGGCCCCTTCGGCAACAATCCCTTCGCGATCCTGGCCTGGCAGGCGCTCCTCGCCGGCGCCGCCTACCTGATAGTCAGATTGGTTCGGGGCAGGGTGCCGCGGCAGGCGACGGCCCCGGTGCGGCTGGCCGGCAAGGGCGCTTCGGTCGTGCTGCGAAACCGCTACGCGCTGCTGCTGATCGGCCTCTTCCTGCCGCTCATCGAGCTGCTGACAGGCGGCTACCTGCTGTCCGTGACGTACAGCATCGAGCTCTACGTGCTGCTCGCGGTCGGCCTCAACATCGTGGTCGGCTTCACCGGCCTGCTCGATCTTGGGTACGTGGCCTTTTTCGCGGTCGGGGCCTACGTCTACGGGCTTTTCGCCTCTCCCCAGCTCTACGAGATAACCAAACAAACCACGTACTTCCTGGTGTCCCAGAGCGTTGTTGGTCCGCAGCCCGGCTTTCACATCTCGATGCTGGTATTGATTCCACTGGCCGGCGCCGCAGCTGCGCTCTTCGGAGTGCTGATCGGCATTCCCACGCTGCGGTTACGCGGTGACTACCTCGCCATCGTGACGCTCGGCTTCGGTGAGATCACCAGGATTTTTGCCAACAACCTCGACCAGCCGATCAACATCACGAACGGCCCGAACGGAATCATCAACATCGATCCGGTCACGATCGGCAGTTACAGCTTCGGCAATCCCGCGAACCATCTGGGGCCCTTCCAGATACCGCCGTTCCTCAACTACTACTACCTGGTTCTGCTCCTGATCCTGCTCACTGTTTTCATAGTCAGCCGGCTCGAGCGCTCACGTGTCGGCCGCGCCTGGGCCGCGATCCGGGAGGACGAAACGGCCGCCCAGGTGGCGGGAATCAACACGCGCAACCTGAAGCTGCTGGCTTACGCCTCGGGGGGCTTCTTCGGCGGCATGGCCGGCGCGATTTATGCGGCGGGACAGCATCTGATCGCACCCGACTCCTTCCAGCTCTTCGTGTCGATCCTGGTCCTTGTCATGGTGGTGGCCGGTGGCATGGGCAGCATCCCGGGAGCCGTCGTTGGAGCGATCGTGGTTGGCTTCCTTTACTTCCTGAGCCCGTCGCTGCTCTACCTGCGCATCCTCGTCTTCGGCGGCCTCCTCGTGCTCCTGATCATCGTTCGACCGCAGGGCTTCCTGCCCAGCGCCCAGCGCGAGAGGGAGCTCGAAGAGAAGGAGGAGGACCCCTCTCTCGTCGCGGCAACTCCCGGCCCGGCGCCATGACGGCCGAAGCGGCCACGATCCTCGAGCTCAAGCAGGTGCGCAAGGAGTTCGGCGGCCTCGTGGCGGTGGACGACGTCGACGTGGCGGTCCGGGAAGGCGAGATCTTCAGCCTGATCGGCCCCAACGGAGCCGGCAAGACCACCGTCTTCAACCTGATCACCGGCCTTGACGTGCCCACCTCGGGAACGATCACGTTCGCGGGCCGCGCCATCGCCGGCTTGAAGCCGCACGTCCTCGCCCAGCTCGGCATCGCCCGAACCTTCCAGAACATCCGGCTTTTCGGCAACATGAGCGTCCTCGGCAACGTCCTGGTCGGCCGCCATTCGCGTCTCCACGCGGCTTACTGGAAGGCCGTGGTGCGCACTCCTGACGAGCGGGCTGAAGAGAAAGACGCCCGCGAGAAAGCGCGCGAATACCTCGAGTTCGTCGGCCTCCGGCGCCGACACGGCGACCTGGCCAACAACCTCCCCTACGGCCTCCAGCGGCGGCTGGAGATCGCGCGGGCTCTCGCCAGCGAGCCGCGCCTGCTCCTGCTGGATGAGCCCGCGGCGGGGACCAACCCGCAGGAGAAGGCGGCGCTCGGCGACCTCATCCGTTCCATCCGCGATCGTGGCGTGACGCTCTTCCTGATCGAGCACGACATGAAGGTCGTGATGGGGATCTCGGATCGGGTCACCGTGCTCGACCACGGCGAGAAGATCGCCGAGGGCGTCCCCGAAGACGTGCGCAAGGACCGCCGCGTGATCGAGGCCTATCTGGGCACGGGGGCATGAGCGACAGCAGCTCCAACGGCAGCGCCTTCCTCGAGGTGACCGGCCTCGAGGTGGCGTACGGGAAGATCGTCGCCCTGCGCGGCGTGAGCTTGAACGTCAGCCAGGGCGAGATCGTCACCCTGATCGGCGCCAACGGTGCCGGCAAGTCGACCACCGTACGGACGCTGGCGGGTGTGATGCGGCCGCTCGCCGGCCGGGTCGTCTTCGACGGAAAGGAGACTACCGGGCGGCCGGCGGAGGCGATCGTCCGGCGGGGCCTTTGCCTCGCCCCAGAGGGCCGCCGCCTCTTCCCCCGGATGAGCGTTCACGAGAACCTCTTGATGGGCGCCTACACCCGCCGAGATCGCGACGGGATACGGGCGGACATGGAAAACGCGTTCACGCTCTTCCCGCGACTCAAGGAACGTTCGACGCAGCTGGCGGGGACCCTGTCGGGCGGGGAGCAGCAGATGCTGGCAATCGGGCGAGCGCTGATGTCCAGACCCCGCCTCTTGATGCTCGACGAGCCGTCGCTTGGACTCGCTCCGATCCTGGTCGAGACCATCTTCTCGATCATCCGCGACATCAACAAGCAGGGCACCTCGATTCTCTTGGTGGAGCAGAACGCGCGCCAGGCTCTCCAGGTCGCGCACCGGGGTTACGTCCTCGAAACCGGGGAGATAGTTCAGACGGGCACCGGACAGGAGCTGCTGGAGTCGGCTGAGGTCCAGAGGGCTTATCTGGGAATGTGAATTGAAGCCGACCCACAAGAAAGTGGGTCAGCCGGCCGAGCTCCCGGTCAGGTCCCGGTAGGCGGCCATCGTCTCCCGGGCCGCCTTCTCCCAGCTGAAGCTCCGAGCCCGGCTCAAGCCGGAGTTGCGGGCCTGCGAGCGTTGCGGCTCTGCCAGGAGCGCGGCCGCCGCCCGTCCGAGCGCCTCAGAATCGCGGTTGGCAACCAGGGCGCCGGCGTCGCCGACGATCTCGGGCAGGCTGGAGTTGCGGTAGGCGGCCACCGGGCAGCCGCAGCCCATCGCCTCCAGAGCCGGCAGCCCGAAGCCCTCGTAGAGGCTTGGGAAAACCAGGCAGCCGGCGGCCGAGAGGAGGTCGGCCAGGGACTCATCGTCGACGTAGCCGAGCAGCCGCGCTCCGCCCATGTTCGACGGTGCCTGGCGTCCCGACTCGCCCGCCACCAGCAGGTCCAGGTCGGCGCCGCTGGCGCGCGCCGCCCCCCAGGCTCGCAAGAGCCCCGCCGGATCCTTGCGGACGTCCAGGGCGCCCACGAAGACGAGGTAGGGCTTGCTCACGCTCCAGCGCCGGCGAACCCGATCGGGCGCACCCTCGCGGGGCCGAAACGCGGGGTCGAGACCCTCGTAAACGACGCGCACGCGCTCAGCCTGGGCACCAACCAGGCGACGGATGTCGGCCGCGGTCGCCTGGGAGACCGCGAGCAGCAGGTCGGCCCGGGGCAAGAGCCGCCGCGCGGTGCGATAGCGGAGCCGCTCGCCGGCCATGCGCCAGCCGCCGAACGCCCAGGGGATGAGGTCGTGGACGGTGACCACGACCGGGCAGGGGGCGCGGCCGGGGAGCGTCAGGTGGAGGGCGTGGTAGAGGGAAGGCCGGATCTTGCGCAGGTCCGCGACCAGCGCCACCGAATCCTCGTAGCCGGCCAGCCGGCCCCGGTAGCGGCGCCGGGTCGCATAGAGCTTGACGCCGTTGGGAACCTCAGGGTCGGGCAGGCCGCCGTCGATCAGGACGTCGTAGTCGAGGCCGGCCTCGGCCAGCGCTCGCAGCAGACCCCGTGCGTAGCGCCCGATGCCACGCCGCGCACTCGGCCCCTGCAGGGAGCGCGCGTCGAGAAGTGGCTTACTCACCGGAGGCCGGCTCGACCAATGGGCGGAGCGCCTCCAGCATCCGGCGCTTGAACTCGGCCCGGCCGAAGCGTCGCGCCGACCGCCAGGCCTCCGCACCAACCCGGCGCCGCAGGTCGGCGTCAGCCACCAGCCGGAGCGTGACCTCCGCCAGCTCACGCGGGTCGCGCCAGTGAAAGCCGTCCTCCTTGTCGTGAACGACTTCGGCGACGCCGCCCCCCGGATAGACGACCGGCACCGTGGCGTGGGCCATGGCTTCGGCGACGGTCAGCCCGAAGTGCTCGAGCGCCTCGGGTGGCCCGCCTTCGGCTCCGAACCCGGCTGCGTGCCAGTAGACGCTCGCCGAGCGGTAGAGGTCCTCCAGGTCCTGATGGCTCAGGTCGGTATGGATCCGGATCGGGTAGCCGCGAGCGCGGGCCTTGACACGCTCGAAGTAGCCCGCGTGCGGACCTTCCTCGTGAACCGACCCGACCAGGTGCAGCTGCCAGCCTTCCAATCCGTCCTCGCAGAGCCCGCGAAAGGCCTCCACCATCACCTCGTGGCGCTTCGAATGGCCGCCTTCGAAGAAGCGCCCGACCGAGAGGATGAGCGGGCGCTTGGCGGCGGCCTCGGGACCGCCGGCCGGGAGGTCAACTGGCGGGTGCACGACGACCGCGTCACGACCCCAGAGCTCGCGCACCCAGTGCCGCACGTACTCCGACTGGCAGATGACGCGCTCGAACTCCGCCACGCCCTCACGTGACGCGTAGGGGAACTGGCAGAGAATCGCCGTGCGCTGCGCGCGCGTGTGCACGGGTATGCGGTAGGCCATGGCCAGGTGGACGTCGTAGCGTGCTGTGGCGCGCGCCGCCTGAGACGCCAGGACGCGGTTGCGCAGCGGGCGGAGCGGAGTCAGCCGGTTGGCCAGGCGGTGGACCGGCGTGACGCGAGGGTTGTTGGCGACCAGCTGGATTCCGTGGAGGTCGAGGTTCAGCGTCGCCTCGTAGCGTTCGCGGTCGGCCGGCACCGCGCCCGCGATCTCGACCACATTGCCTGGGAACCCGTCCCGCACCGCTTCGGCTGTCACGCCGAGGTACTTCTCGCCGCCGCCGAAGACAGCTCCGAAGTAAGGGGAGGTGAGGCCGATCAGGAGCGGGCGTCCCATCGCTCTCTCGAGTAGATCCAGCGCAGCACCTCCGCGTCAGGGGCTGTACGCCGTGCGCGGATGCGCAGTCGCCGCGCCAGCATGGCGGGCAAGTGCGCCGCGAATGACGCGAGCACCCTGGGCTTCGATCCTTCTCGCGGAGTCCCGGCCGGACCGGTCGGCGCCGCGGCACGTCTTCCCAGGCTGAGGAAGCTGCGGCCGACGAAGGACGGCGGCGCGTTCTTTAAAACGGTGAACAGGCGATTGCGGTCGGCGTGGAAGCGCATGAACCTGGAGTCGCGCCCACTCGACGCGGCGTGCCAGTGGTCGACCACCGCGCGCGGCTCATAGACCACCCTCCAGCCACGCAAGCGGAGGCGCCAGCTGAGGTCCGTGTCCTCGTAGTACATGAAGTAGTCCTCGTCGAAGACGCCGACGTCGGCCAGGGCCTCGCGGCGCAGGAGCGCGGCAGCGCCGCAAAAGGCGAAGACCTCCTCCCGCTTGTCGAACTGGCCGGCATCGGGCTCCCCACTCCCTCGGTCGCCACCGCTGCCATCGCTGAGCAGCAGCGACCCGGCGTTCTGAATCACTCCGGCGGGCTCCGCGAACAACAGCTTCGAAGTCACCGCCCCGGCCCGAGGGTCGGCGCCGGCAACCTCGACCAGAGCTTGGAGCCAGCCCGGGCGCACGCGCGTGTCGTTGTTGAGCAGGACCACCAGCTCGCCCCGCGCCTCGCGGATGCCGAGGTTGTTGCCCGCAGCGAACCCAAGGTTCCGACCCGCTTCGATCACGCGCACGCGCTGATGTCGCTGCCTGACGTGCTCCGCGGACCCATCACTGGAGCCGTTGTCCACCAGAAGCACCTCATGCCCACCGTCCACCTCCTGGTCGAGCGAAGCGCTCAGGCAGGCGTCCAGGAAGCGCAGGCCGTCCCGGTTCAAGACAACGACCGAAACGCTCGGGTCCGTCCCTATGAGACTTCGGTCTCGATCGGCTTGTAGTTGCGGCGATAGAAATCCCAGTACTCGCCGGACTTCAGGGGCCGCCACCACTGCTCGTGCTCCTGATACCAGCGGACAGTCTCCGCCAGGCCCTCGCGAAAGTTGACCTTTGGCTGCCAGCCCAGCTCTGAGATCGCGCTGATGTCCGGCGCGTAGCGGTAGTCGTGGCCCGGCCGGTCGCGGACGAACTCCAGCAGCGACTCGTCGCCGCCCGTCAGCTCGAGCACGGTCCGCGCCACCTCCAGGCCGCTGGTCTGCACTCCGGTGGCGACGTTGTAGGCGTGGCCGACCTCGCCTTTGCGCAGCACCAGGTCGATGCCTTCGCAGTGGTCCTCGACGTAGATGTAGTCGCGCACTGCCGAGCCGTCGTTGTAAATCGGCAGCTTCAAGCCGTCGAGGGCGTTCGTGATGAAAAGCGGGACGATCTTCTCGGGGAACTGGTTGGGCCCGTAGTTGTTGCTGCCGCGGGTCACGAGCAGCGGCAAGCCGAAGCTCTCCACATAAGAGCGTGCCAGCAGCTCGCCGCCGGCCTTGCTGGCGGAGTACGGGCTGCGCGGCCGGAGCGCGTCCGCCTCTTTTGACAGGCCGGTGGTCACATCGCCGTAGACCTCATCAGTCGAGACCAGCAGGATGACCTCGTGCTCGTGCTTGCGTGCTGCCTCGCAAAGCACCGCCGTCCCGAGCACGTCGGTGAGTACGAACGCGAAGGGGTCGAGCAGGGAGCGGTCGACATGGGTCTCGGCCGCGAAGTTGACGATGGCGTCGACCTGGCCCGCCAGGTGGTCGACCATCTCGCCGTCGCAGATGTCGCCGCGCACGAAGCGGTAGCCCTCCTGGCCCTCCAGCTCGCGCAGGTTGGCAGGGTTGCCGGCGTAGGTGAGCTTGTCCAGCACGGTGACCTCGACGTCGGGCCGCGTCCTGCGCAGCAGCTTCACGAAGTTGGAGCCGATGAAGCCGGCGCCGCCGGCGACCAGGAGGCGCCGAAGCACGCGCTCGCTCACGTTCCGGGAATCTCCTTATTGGCGCCGTGCGCGCGCACGAAGTCATTGACCGCGTAGTAGGCCTCGATCGACTCCCCGGCGTCGCCCCAGAACCCGTCCACCACGTCGTACTCCATGGTGCGCTGGCGCACGTAGTGGTTGTTCACGTCAGTGATCTCGAGCTCTCCGCGGTTGGACGGCTCCAGGGTCGGGATGACGTCGAACACGTCCGCGTCGTAGAAGTAGATGCCGGTCACCGCGAAGGCACTGGGCGGGTCCTCCGGCTTTTCGACAATCTTCGTAACCCGTCCCTGGCCGTCCAGCTCGGGAACGCCAAGGTGCTTCAGGTGCGCTTGCTCGCTGACCTTCGAGAGCAGGATGCGGGCGCCCTTCTCCTGCGTCGCGAACTTCTCGGCTGCCGGCCGGATCGAGCACTCGAACACGTTGTCGGCGAGCACCACGACGACCCGGTCCCGGTCCACGAACCGCTCGGCCAGGCCGAGCGCCTCGGCGATGCCGCCTGGCCGCTCCTGGTAGGCATAGAAGAGCCTGTCGATCCCGTACTCGTGGCCGTTGCCGAGCAGGCGCAGGAACTCGCCCGCGTGCGTCCCGCCGGTCACCAGCATGATCTCGGTGACTGCGCTTTTGACCAGCGCCTCGATCGCGTAGCTGATCATCGGCCGGTCGTAGATCGGAAGCAGGTGCTTGTTCGTGATCAGGGTGAGCGGGTGGAGGCGACTGCCCGTGCCCCCCGCGAGGATGACGCCCTTCAACGTTCGGATTCTAGTGTCGCCTTCGCGGGAGCGGCAGGATGGCGAGCGCCAGGAGGCCGGCGACGCCGGCCCCCGAGAGCGCCAGGCCCCGGGTGACGCCGGCGGGCTCGTAGCGGAGCTCGAGGGTGTGGGCGCCCAGCGGGACGAGGACGCCCTGGAAGATGAGGTCGGCCGGGTGGTCGGCGACGGTCCGGCCGTCGAGGCTGGCCCGCCAGTCAGGGCTCCAGGATTCGTGGATCACGACCACGACCGGCCCATCTGTCCGTACCTGCACCGTGATCTGCTCTGGGCTTTCCCGCTGCACGCTGACCAGCGCCAACGCCTGCGAGCTGCCGGCCTGGACGCCTTCGATCACCGGCGGTCCGGCCGGCTGCGCGAGGAGCTGGCGGCGAGCCGCCGCCGCGTCGGCCACCGCCGACCAGGTGCCGGTCGCGTAGGCGTAGGGACGTCCGGCGACTGCGCTGACGACGACACCTTCGGCAGACTCGACCGGCGCGCTGCCCGGCACGACCGCGCCGGCGGTGACGATGTAGGCGACACCCGCGCGCTTCAGCCAGTCGATGTCCGGCCGCTCGAGGAACGTGACGAGACCGCGGTCGTGGTAACCAGGGTCGGCGGCCGACCAGTAGAGCCGCGCCCGGGGTGGGACCAGGACGTCGTAACCGCGCACATCGCGCACGCCGTAGTAGGTCGCCGTCTCGGGGATCAGCGTCTTGCCCGTGGAGGCGATCGACCCGTCACCGGAGTGGTCCTGGAGCCAGGTGGCCACCGTGCTCGCCGGAGGCACCTCGTCGGGCCTGACAAGCGGCTGGTAGGGAATCACAAACAGAGCCGCCTCGAGACTGACAAGCAGCCCCAGGGCGGGCGCCGCGACGCGGCCGGCCGCGAAATGGGCGGCAGCCGCGAGCGCCAGGGCTCCCAGCAGCGCCAGGGCCGCCAGGAGAGTCCAGAACCCGATGTAATAGCTCGGGAATGTCGGCAGCAGGGCGCCCACCCCGGCCCCGACCTGGGTCAGGACCAGGCCGCCCAACCCGACACCTACGGCTGCTGTCATCCCGAGCATAGAGAGAGCGACTCCGACCAGCCTTCGCTGGCGTCCCCGCAAGGACGCCTCCTCGAGGCTCGCCAGGCCGAGACCGCCGAGCGCGGCGACCGCGAAGCACGTCAAGACGAGGAGCCGGATGTTGTTCGCCTCGGCAAGGCCTGGCAGTCGCCCCGCGAGCGGGCTCAGCGGTCCATAAACGATGCCAGCCGAAACCAGGCCCACCCCCGCCAGAGCGAGCGCCGGACCCCGCTCCCGCAACCACTCTGCGGCCAGGCCGATCGGCGCCAGGACGAGCATCGTGACGCCGGCGAACCCGGTCGCTTCGTTGTAGTTCGGGTAGCGACCGTACAGTCCGTCGATCCCGGGATTGCCGACAGCGTTGGGCACGAACCAAGAGGTAACTGCGGAGAGGTTCAGGTGGCCCGAGCCGACCGCACCCGCGGCGCGGTCGCGTACCAGCGAGGACTGTCCGAGCTCATTGAGAAAAGGCAGCAGCTGAGCGCCGCCGAGCATGACTCCGACCACGCCGGCGGCGATCAGCGCGCCCATCCGGAAGACCAACCGAGGCGCCAGAGCGAGCCGGATCAGCCCGTAGACGGCGAGCCCGAGGCCGACGTGAAGGGAGGTCTCGGCGTGTCCCGCGAGGAACTGGAGGCCCACGGCCAGGGCAAGGCTTGCGAGTGCCCTTCTGCGGCCGGTCTTCAGGTAAAGCTCGACCGCCGCGAAGATCCAGGGGAGGAGCGCCGCGACGGCGGCCTGCGGCGAAGCCAGCCAGACGGTCATAAAGGAGCTCCCGGCGTAGGCCACGCCCCCGGCTACGGGCCCGATGCCGCGGGCGCCGAGCGCGCGCAGGTAGAACGCCATGCCGAACCCGGCCACCAGCAGTTTGGCGATCATCGCCAGGCTGAGCCCTGTCGCCGGCTTGAAGAAGAGGGCGAGCCAGGTAAAGGGCGAGAAGGGAGCCGACTGGTCGTTGGCAAGGAGCGGCTTGCCCGACAACGCGTAGGGGTCCCAGAGTGGGAGCCTTCCGTGGCGGAACGCGTCGGCGGTGAGCTGCTGCCAGGGCAGGAACTGCTGAGCCGGGTCGACCACGAGGGTGTTGGCCGGCCGGTGGGCGGCCCTTTCCGCCGCCCAGGGTGGGCCGATCGAATACAGCACGTCGCCCCCGATCAGGACCCGCGAGCCCGCCAGGACCGGAAACCAGGCAACGAGCAGCAAGGCCAGCGCCAGCACCGCCGGAAGCCACGGGCCGAGGGCTGACAGGAGCCGCAGATGGGGGGAAATCACGGGGCGGACGGAAAATCCTTACCCCCAACAAATGTGGTGCATTTGTCGGAGACCCCCAAATCCTGTGGCAAACTGCGATCGCCGTGCCCATCGCTTGGCCCCGGGCCATCCTCCACGTCGACCTGGACGCCTTCTACACGTCCGTCCATCAACGCGACGACACCTCCCTGCGCGGCAAGCCGGTCGCGGTCGCCGGCGCCTCCAGGCGGGCCGTGGTGATGGGCGCCTCCTACGAGGCGCGCGCCTTCGGCGTGCATTCGGCACAGCCGATCCACGAGGCGCAGCAGCTCTGCCCGGAGCTGGTCGTGGTCAGGCCGGAGGGCGCCAGGTATCGGGAGGCCAGCCGCCAGGTGCACGGCGTCTTTCGCCGCTTCGCCTCTCCCGAGAAGATCGAAGGCGTCGCCCTCGACGAGGCATACCTGGACATCACGGCGCGAGTCCGGCACGGCACCAGCACGCCGGAAGACGTCGCCCGCCGGATCAAGTTCATGGTCCACACGGAGGTCCAGCTGACGGCCAGCGTCGGGGTCGCGGTCAGCAAGCTGGTGGCCAAGGTGGCCAGCGGGTCGCGCAAGCCGGACGGCCTGGTCGTGGTCCAGCCGGACACGGAGGCGGACTTTCTGGCCCCGTTCCCCATCGCCGTGATCCCGGGGATCGGGCCGAAGACCGAGGAGCGCCTCCGGCTGATGGGCATCCGCCGGGTCGGCGACCTGGCGACCTATGACACCCAGCGCCTGGTCCAGGCCCTGGGCACCGGCGGGGCTGTGCTCCAGCGCTATGCGCAGGGGCGCGACCGCAACCCGGTCGACGGCTCCCGACCGCCGCGGACGATCAGCGCCGAAACCACGTTCGAACACGACGTCGCCGACCGCGAGCGAATCGAGGAGGCGGTCCGCGACCTCAGCAACCGGCTGACCGAGCGGCTTCAGCAAGCCGGGGTGAAGGCCCGCACCGTCTACGTCAAGGTCAAGCTGCCGGACTTCCGCCTGGTGAGCCGCCAGGTGAGCCGGACGAGCCCGACCGACGACGCCGACGTGATCTTCCGCGCCGCGCGGTCGGCTCTGGAGAAGTCGCACCTGGAGTCGCGCCCGGTGCGGCTGGTCGGGGTTGGCCTGTCCGGCCTCGTGCACCCTGAGCCCGATTTGCAGATGAGTCTTTTCGACTAGCGCCACCTGCTTCCATGGCGCTGCGATCGACCACGGGCCGCGGAACGGCCGTGACCAGGTCGGCCACGGTCTGCCAGCCGTAGCGTTCGGCGCCGCGCCGGACCAGCTCCCGGAAGACGGCGGCCGTGGCCTGGGCGTCGCCGAGGGCCGCGTGCGCCGGCAGCATCTCGATCTCGAGAGCCTCCACCAACCTGGCAAGCCCCGGCGTCTGGCCGGCCGGCAGCTCGAGCACGAGCCGCGCCAGCGCGGTGGTGTCGATGACCGGGTTCTCGAGCGGCCGGTTCAGCCCGCGCCCGATCAGCCAGGTGTCGAAGGCGTCGTGGCTGTGCTCAACCAGGACCGAACCCCTGGCGAAATGCAAGAACGCACGGCGGGCGTCCGCGAAGTCGGGGGCGTCGACCAGCATCTGGCGGTCGATCAGGTGGCGGCGGCGAGCGTAGGGGTTGATCGGCGCCCGCGCGTTGACGAGGGTGTCGAAGAGCGCCAGCGACCGGTCCAGGCGGAACCGCTCGGCGCCGATCTCGAGCACCAGAAAGGGCCGGTTGCCGGTGGTCTCGATGTCCACAGCTACGTACTCGGCCTGGCTGAGCGGAGTGTCCGGGCTCACGCCCAGCGGCACTTCGGCAGGCTCCTTCCACTCGACCGGCTCAGCCCCGCGCGGCTTGAGCCTCAACACGCGTCCGGCTTTCACGGACGCGAATGGTAATCGCGAGCTAATACGCGTTTTTGTGAGTAAACACGCGAAACAGGGTGATCAGGATGATCTTGAGATCGAATGCCAGGCTCCAGTTCTCAATGTAGTAGAGGTCGTAAATGAGGCGTTCCTCCACGGGCGTCTGACCGCGGAGGTCGTTGGCCTGCGCCCAGCCGGTGAGCCCCGGCCGGACCCGGTGGCGGTCGCCGTAGTGAGCCAGGCCGCCCTCGAACTCCCGCACGAAGACCGGTCGCTCCGCCCGCGGACCGACCAGGCTCATCTGGCCGCGGAAGATGTTCCAGAGCTGCGGCAGCTCGTCGAGGCTGAACCGGCGCAGGAAGCGGCCAACCCCGGTCCGGCGGGGGTCGCGCGCGCTTGCCCAGACCGGTCCGGTCGCCTGCTCGGCGTCGTGTCGCATGGTCCGGAACTTCACCATGAGGAAGCTCGACCCGCGCTGCCCGACCCTCTCCTGGTGGACCAGCAGCGGCCCCGGCGAGGTGAGCTTGACGAGGAGGCTGATGACCAGCAGCAACGGTGAGAGCAGGACCAGGCCCAGGGTGGAGATCGCGAGGTCGACGATCCGCTTGAGTGTGCCGTTGGGCCCCGAGATGTCGAGCCCGCGGCGGAGCTGGAGGAGCGGAATGCCATCGAGCTGGTCCCCGGTCACCTGCGACGTCATGATCTCGAGCAGGCTGGGCACGATCCGGAACTCGACAGCCGTCTCCTGGCAGGAGTCCATCAGCTGCAGGATGTGGTCCTGGCTGGCGTCGGGGAGCGCTACGAAGACGATCGTTGCGTCCTCCTGCTGGACCAGCTCCGCGAGCTGTGTCGTGCCGCCGACCACTCGTGCGCCGCTGAAGTCGGCGCCAACCGGCAGGATGTCGCTGACGACGCCCATCACCTGGTAGCCGTAGTCGGGGAACATGCGCATCCGCTGGATCACGAGGTCGGCGGCGGCGCCGTGGCCGATCACAAGCGCGCGGTCGCCGGCCACGCCGCGAGCTCGCTGCCAGGCGGCCCAACGGCGGATGGCGTAGCGGGCCAGTGCGATCAGGACCAGCGTCAAGACCAGCCAGTAGACGAGGGTGAGCCGCGAATAGCTGAAGCCGCGGTAGAGGAAGAGCAGCGCGAGCACGACGAGGCCGGCCACCGCGATGGCGCCGGTCAGGCCGAAGAACTCGTCGATGAACTGGACGCCGCGACGATGCCGGTAGACGCCCATCAGCGCGAAGGTGACAACCACCACAAGGGCCACGACCGGCGCGGCGGCGAAGTAGGCGATGGTGGACGGCGGCTCGCCTTCGAGGGGCGGCGGGTGGACGAAGAGGTGGAAGCGGAACCAGTAGGCGATGACCATGGCGGCGATGGTCATGACGACATCCGACGCCAGCTGAATGGGGACCAGCGAACCGCGCCTGGCGGGGCGGTTGAGGGGCCTCAAAGTGGGAAGTGGGCGGCGGCGGGGGCCCGGCGCGTACAAATTCTCAGCTTCATCGTACTACCGGGTTACCCGGGTAGACTCGGGCGATCGTGGCTCCCAAGCGGCGGATTCTGAGTGGCATGCGGCCGACCGGCCGCTTTCATCTCGGGAATTACTTCGGAGCCGCCAAGAACTGGGTGGAGCTTCAGAACGGCGGCGACTACGAGTGCTTCTACATGGTCGCGGACTATCACGGGCTGACGACCCAGCCCCATGCCAGGGACTTCGAGGACGACCTCTTCGACCTGGCCGGTGACATCCTTGCCGTCGGCATCGACCCCGCCAAAAGCGTCTTTTACCTGCAGTCGTCGGTGCCTGAGGTGGCCGAGCTTTTCCTGCTCTTCAGCATGGTCACTCCCTACGGCTGGGTCCAACGCACGCCTACGTTCAAGGAGAAGGCGCGCCAGCAGCCGGATAACGTCAACTTCGGGCTCTTCGCCTACCCGGTGCTGCAGGCGGCGGACATCCTGCTCGTAAAGGGCGGCTTCGTACCGGTCGGAGGCGACCAGGACGCGCACGTCGAGATGGCGCGCGAGACCGCCCGCCGCTTCAATCGTGTTTACAAGCCGATCTTTCCGGAACCCAAGAGCCTCTCCACCGAGACGCCGCGCATCCTCGGCACCGACGGACGCCAGAAGATGTCGAAGTCTCTCGGCAACGTGGTGGGAGTGACCGACCCGCCGGAGGTGATCCGCAAACAGGTTCTGAGCATGGTCACCGACACCAAGCGCGTTTATAAGAGCCAGCCCGGCCATCCTCGCAGCTGCAACGTCGACAGCCTCTACAAGGTCTTCTTCCCGAATGACTGGCAGCACTACTGGGACCTCTGCCGGAAGGCGCAGATCGGCTGCCACGAGAAGAAGCAGATCCTGGCCGAGCGGATCGTGGAGACCTTCGAACCGTTCCGCGAGCGCCGCTCGGACCTGACCAGGAAGGAGATCCAGCAAGTCCTGGAGGCGGGCTCCCGACAGGCCCGTGAGGTCGCCGTCGAGACTGTGCGGGAGGCCCGCTCGGCGGTCGGGCTCCTGCCGCCGCTGATCTGATAATGTCGATCTGCCGCCGATCGGCAGCCTGAGAAACGAGAGGAGCTCCAGGAATCACCGCCGAGTCACCGTTTCCCCGGATGAACGCCGGCCAGAGCGTCAGCCGGCGGACTTTCATCACCTGGTACATGGCGGCCTTGGTCACCGCCATCACGGCGGCGATCGTGGCGCCGCTCCTGATCTACATCTGGCCGCCGGCCCCGCCAGGCACGAAACAGACGTCGATCACGGTCAAGCTGAAGCAGGCGTTCAGCTCGGTTGCGGAAGCGGCGGCCGTCCAGTTCCAGGCCCCCCAGAACGCTGCCTTCGTCATGGCCGACGGTGGCGGCGACAACGCCAAGGGCGACGTCGCCTTTGCCGGCTATTACGTGAAGGCCGCCGGCAAGGAGTACGTGTTCGCGATCAACTGCTCGCACCTGGGCTGCTCGATCGGTTTCAACCCCGGCGAAAAGCGCTTCGAGTGCCCCTGCCACGGGTCCCGCTTCAACCTTGATGGGTCGGTGCAGAAGGGCCCGGCTCAGGCTCCTCTGTCCCACCTGACCTACAAGAAGCAGGGCAACGACACTTTGGCCATCGAAGGAATGACCTTCCAGTCGTGAGCTACCAGGTAAAGGTGTAGACAAGTGGCGATCCCGACACCCCGGCAGATCCAGGTCGCGGCGGTCGAATGGCTCGACTCTCGCTTCCCCTTCACCGAGGCCGTCGACGACGCGCTCACGGTTCGCGTGCCCAACTACGCCAATGCCTTCTATTACTGCTTCGGCGGGATGGTCTTCATCCTGATCGTCTTCCAGCTGGTGACCGGCGTCTTTCTGGCCTTCTACTACGTGCCTGACGCGGCCGGCACTCCGGCGCCCGCCTACACCAGCGTCAACTTCATCATGAACAGCGTCTATTTGGGCTGGCTGGTGCGCGGGGTCCATTTCTGGGGCGCCAACCTCCTGATCGTGATGGTCGTCGTCCACATGGCGCGGGTCTTCTGGACCGGCTCCTACCGGGCGCCGCGCGAGCTGAACTGGATGGTCGGCGTCGTGATGCTCTTCCTGGTCCTGGTGTTCTCACTCACCGGCTACCTGCTGCCCTGGGACACCAAGGCTTACTGGGCGACCAGCGTGACGATCAAGATCGCCGGCAGCGTGCCCCAGATCCCGATCCCAAACGGCCCGGTGATCGACATCGGCGGCTGGACCAAGCAGCTGCTCCAGGGCGGGCCGGTGCTCGGGCCGGGAACCCTGCAGCGGTTTTTCACGATCCACGTGTTCCTGCTGCCCGCCGTGATCTTGCTTTTGATGTTCGTTCACTTCAAGCTGATCCGCCAGCACGGCATCTCGGAGCCGCTGTGAGATGAGCAAGCCAAAGCCGCCCGAGTTCAAAGGTCCCGGGGCCCAGCCGGCCGCGCAGCCGGTGGTCGTACCGGTCGAGCTGCCGTACCAGCCCGACCCGCACCTGCCGGCCCGGCGCGAGGAGCTGCCGGTCGGGATCGACCACCCGCTTTACGCGGTCCTGATCGGGATCGCCCTCTTCCCCATCCTCCTGGGCCCCGGGGGTCACCACCTCTCCGAGGACATGCCGGACGACGAGACGCACCCCTTCTTCCCGGACCACCTCTGGCCGTACCCGGTCATCGCCGTGGTCCAGGTGCTCACGGTGGCCCTGATGGCGGCTTTGCTGCAGCAGAACATGCTGCTCGAGGCCTCCGCCGATCCCCGGATCACGGTCATCCCGCGGCCTGACTGGTACTTCCTCTTCCTCTTCCAGTTCCTGAAGACCGGGCCCGAGATCCTGACCGCGCTGATCATCCCGCCCGCGATTCTCACCTTCTTCCTGCTCTTCCCCTTCCTCGATCAGTGGATCGGGCCCAAGGTGGGCCGGCGGCTGGGCTGGCGAAAGTGGCAGATCCCGGGCCACAACGTGATCACCGGCACGATTTGGTGCCTGTTCGTCGCCTGGGTCCTCGGCTTCACCTTCTTCGCGCTGGCGGGGCCGAGCTTCTGCCTGCCGTGGTACAACGGCCCGATCTGCGGCGCCTGACAGCCCCCCTCAGCCCTTCTCCGTAACCCGGTACTCCAGGTACTTGCCGAGCAAGAGCCGGGTGTGCGCCTCCAGCGCGGGCAGGACCGACAGCACCAGACCCACCACCGGGTAGCTGAAGTACTGCAGGAAGACCAGGAACCTCCACAGGGGGTGCCACTGGGCGGGCGGTGGCGGGAGGAGCTTGTACTCGACCCAGATCAGGATGATCACCGTGGAGGTTGTCGCCGTCAGGATGAGGCTCGAGTACCACCAGAGGTTGTTGCCCAGGTCAGTGGTCGAAAAGTCGGTGCTGACCCAGATCGGGATCGAGGCCCCAAAGAGAAGGAACAGCGGCAAGAAGATCCAGCTCAGGTGGTTCAGGAAGAGGTTCAGGAACCTGACGATCCGGAGGCGGAGCGGTATCTCAGGATGCTTGTGGAGCCGGGCCAGCACATAGGGGACGTCCGTGATCCCCCAGGCCCAGCGCTTGATCTGGTTGTACTGATTGGCATGCGTCGAGGCGTAGTCGCGCGCCTTCGGTGAGTCACCGTAGATCGGCAGCCAGACCGATTTCACCGAGAAGTTCTGCCCGAAGGTGAAGAACGCCTTCCAGTAGAAGCGCGAATCCTCCGGGATGACGTCCTTGTCCCAGTAGCCGACGTCGTGGACGAACTGGAGGGTGCAGGTGTAGCTGCTGAACGCAACCAGGCGATGGCGCCGCGTGTGCAGGAACATCTGCCACTGGCTGGTGCTGCCGGAGACCACGCGGACCGCGGTCGGCACCTGCCAGATGTTGTTGTGGAAGAGCGGCACCGGTTGCCAGATCACGTAGTCGCGTAGCGGCTCCAGCGCGTGGTGGTAGCTGATCCAGGCGAAGTACTGCGGGTGCACGCGGTAGTCCGAGTCGAGGTCGGTGCAGAGCACCTTGGTCAAGTCGAGGCCGGCGTCCCGCAGCTCGCTTACCATCCAGCGGCCGCCGAAGTTCATCGCCGCCGACTTTCCGATCACGATGCCGGCTTCGAGCGGGTCCTTGATGTGATAGAAGCCGCCCAGCCCGTTGCCGAACTGCGCCTTGAGCCGCGCCACGTTCTTCCAGCCCGGCTTGTCCGTCTCGCGGGTGATGATCGCGACGAGCTTCTTCTCGGCCGGGTAATTCGCGTCCACGATCGCCTGCACCGTCGCCTCCAGCACGTGGTAGGGCTCGGTATAGGTCGGAATGATGCTCAGGTGGTAGAGCGCGAGCGGATCGGGGCGGCCGGGCGCAGCCCCCAGCTCTCGGCAGCGCGCGAGCCAGTCGACGGCCATGTCGCGCCGCATCCGGCGGAAGGTGTAGAGCACGCCGCCGATGACCAGGAAGGAGCGGCAGAACCAGTAGACGTCGAAGACCAGCACTCCGATAGCCACGACGAAGGCGCCCTCGACCCCGAAGAGGACCGGGATCCAGATCGGACAGAGCAGGACGACCCAGGTGATCAGTCCAGGCGTTGCCTCGAAGAGACGCCAGGTGCCCTGCTGCAGCGGTGTCCGCTGGACCGCGGTGGCCATTCCGCCTCCGATTATCGAAGGAATACGAAAAGGCCCTGGCGCGCTTGTATGGATAGGAGGAATTCAATTGGCAGATCTCAGGCACTACGACGAAGCTGACTTCAAAGAGACGGTGCTCGACTCGACTCGTCCGGTACTCGTGGACTTCTACGCGGACTGGTGCGGCCCCTGCCGCATGATGAACCCGGTCATCAACGAACTGGTGACCGAGTACTCGGAACAGGTGGAGATCGGCAAGCTGGACACCGACGCCAGCCCGGGAGTGGCGATCCGGTTCGGGATCATGGGCATTCCGACGCTGGGCCTCTTCATCGGCGGCAAGATGGTGGACCGGCTGGTCGGCTACCCGGGCCCGCAGGGAGTCCGGAGCTGGCTCGACCGCGCGCTCGAAAAGAGCCAGGCGGCCTAAAGACTTCAGCAAGGGCGCGGCGCATGTGCGCGCCGCGCTTCGTGCGGCCCATACGACTGGACCCCGGCCTTCCTCGTGCGGGTGAGCCATACAAAGGGAGTCCTGCCCTTTCGCAGAATGGCTTTCGTCACCCACCGTTCTTCGCAGGAGGCTATTCGTATGGGCATTGCCACAACCACCGTCAGCTCGACCAAGCCTGCCGAGGTGCTCGAGCAGGCTCGCCGAGCCGGCGTCCAGGTCGTCGACGTCCGTTTCATCGATCTGCCCGGCACCTGGCAGCACTTCAGCCTCCCCATCGGCGAGCTCGAGGAGTCGAGCTTCACGGAGGGGCTCGGCTTCGACGGGTCCAGCATCCGTGGCTTCCAGGCCATCAACGAGAGCGACATGCTGCTGATCCCCGACCCGGAGACGGCGACGCTCGACCCCTGCCTGCGGATCCCCACCCTCTACCTCGTTTGCGACGTGATCGACCCGATCACCCGCGAGCCGTACTCGCGGGACGCCCGGTTCGTGGCCAAGAAGGCTGAGGAGCACCTCCGCAAGACCGGCATCGCCGACGTCAGCTACTGGGGGCCCGAGGCCGAGTTCTACATCTTCAACAGCCTCCGGTTCGACCAGAACGCCTTCTCCGGCTACTACTTCATCGATTCCGAAGAGGGCATCTGGAACTCGGGCAGCAACGGCACCGCCAACCTCGCCAACCGGCCCCGCTACAAAGAGGGGTACTTCCCCGTCCCGCCTGTCGACAAGCTCCAGGACCTGCGGTCCGAGATCATGCTCAAGCTGATCGAGGCGGGCGTCCCGGTCGAGGTCCAGCACCACGAGGTCGGCACCGCCGGCCAGGCCGAGATCGACATGCGGTTCGACAGCCTGACCAAGATGGGCGACAAGCTGATGACCTACAAGTACGTCATCAAGAACGTCTGCGCCCAGAACGGCTATGTCGCGACGTTCATGCCCAAGCCCCTCTTCCAGGACAACGGCTCCGGGATGCACGTCCACCAGAGCCTCTGGAAGGACGGCGAGAACCTCTTCGCGAGCAGCAAGGGCTATGCCGGCCTGAGCCAGGAGGCGATCTGGTACATCGGCGGACTCCTGAAGCACGCGCCGGCGCTGCTGGCGTTCTGCGCTCCCACCACGAACTCCTACCGCCGGCTGGTGCCGGGGTACGAAGCCCCTATCAACCTGGTCTACTCGAAGCGCAACCGCTCGGCCTGCGTGAGGATCCCGATGTACTCGACCAACCCGAAGACGAAGCGGGTCGAGTTCCGCTCGCCCGATGCAGCCTGCAACCCGTACCTGGCCTTCTCAGCCTGTCTGATGGCCGGCCTGGACGGGATCCAGAACAAGATCGAGCCGCCCAAGCCCGTGGACAAGGACATCTACGAGCTGGAAGGCGAAGAGAAGGCGAGCATCCAGTCGGTGCCGGGCTCCCTCGGCGAATCGCTGGCTGCCTTGAAGGCCGACCATCGGTTCCTCTTGAAGGGCGGCGTCTTCACAGAGGACCTGGTCGAGACCTGGATCGACTACAAGCAAGTCCGCGAGGTGGACCAGGTCGCGCTGCGGCCCCACCCGTGGGAGTTCTACCTCTACCACGACGCCTGATCTCGCGTCAGGGTGACAGAGGCCCCGGTCAGTGCGGCCGGGGCCCCTTTTCCCTGGCTCGGTCGGACCCCTTCTAACCGCGTCGGCGGCCGACGTAGAGGATGTGGTTGCTGGCGCCGAGCAGGCTCGGGTCGCCCGCGCTGTCCGCGATGAGCTGCACAGCGGCCTCGAACGCCGGCCGGTCTTCGCCGGCCAGCACGTCGAGAGACTGAGCCAACCCGGCAGCCATCCCCTCGGAAGCGAGCAGGGCCATCGTCTCGAAGCCGGCGCCCTCGAAGAAGGGCCGAATCTCCTCGATGGTCGTGCCGAACCCCTGGTTCAACCGGCCGGGCGAGTCGTTGTCGAACCGGCCCTCGCCCATCAGCTTGCGCAGGAAGTCGGGATCCGTCAGGTGGTGCCGCTCGTCTGGGAAGACGATCGCCCGGCGCAGGAACAGGTAGCGGCTGATGAGTGCGATGAAGGCAGGGCCGCCCGGCTTGAGCACGCGCAGCAGCTCGGCCGCCGCCCGCGCCCGCTCGGCCGCGACCGGCAGGTGGTAGAACGGGCCCAGGCAGAGGACCGCGTCAAATGACGCGTCGGCCCAGCGCGAAAGGTCGGCGGCGTCAGCTTCCACCACCGCTTCGAGGGAGGCGCCGGCCTCGGCCGCTTTGCGGCGCGCGATGTCCAAGAGCCGCGGCGAGACGTCGGCCAGGACGGCCTGGTAGCCGCGCTCGGCCAGCCAGATCGAGTACCGGCCCGGGCCGCCGCCGATGTCGAGAACCCGGCCGGACGGTGGCAACTGCGCCTCCAGCGCGCGGCGGGTGACCTCCCACTCCAGGGCGCCGTCAGCCGGGCGCTCGAGACGCTCCCACTCGCGTTCGCCGAAGCTTTCGTAATAGGCGCGAACCGCGTCCCGATCCACTCCCGGACTGTACCTGGCGCAATCGCCAGGTCTGCAACCAGATGCGACGACTGGGAGAACCTACAGTGCTGGTCAGGCACCATGAAAGTGGGCGATTCGGCGACCCTCCGCGCCGCCAAATGACGCTGAATACTTATGCATCGCCGCGGCGCCAACGACGAGCCCTGAAAGGGGCGATCTCTCGACTGACGGGGTTCCGAACGAGCACCTTCCCCCCACGTCTTGCTACATGCCGAGCATGGTTCGCGCGCGCAAGGCGATGGCGACCGCCACCCTGGTCTCAGGCTCATCCAGGCGGAGCCCTGCGATCTCTTCGATCCGCTCCACCCGGTAGGACATCGAGTTGACGTGGATGCCGAGCTCACGCGCTGCTGCCCGGCGCACCCAGCGGGTCCCGGCCAGCGTCTCCAGGGTCTGCAGCAAGGGTGTCTCCCGCGACTCCTCGTACTTGAGCAGCGGGCCCAGCACCTCTTGCACGAAACGCCGCAGCGCGTCCGGGCTCTGAACCTCGAGCAGCAGCCTGAAGGCCCCCAGGGAACGGTAGGAGGTGACCTTGGCGCGCATCCCGGCCCGGCGGGAGAGACGCAGCGCCTGGCGGGCCTCGAGGTGCGAGCGGGCCAGCTCGCCGACGGACTCGGCCAGGTTGCCGATGCCGACGGAGGCCGTGCCCGGCTTGAGGATGGGCGCCACGATCTCGTGGGCCCGGGCGGCCAGCCGCTCGACCGCGGCCAGATCGCCTGCCGCGTCTTCGGGCGCCATCAGCACAGCCGACGCCGACCGGGTCAGCGTCAAGGCGCCACCCAGCCGCCGGTTGGCGAGGTCGGCCAGCCCGGCGTGGATGCGATCCTGCCGGCCGCGCGCCGACATCTCGGCCTCCGACTCCGCGTCATCGGGCTCGATCACAATGACCCAGGCCCGGCTCGGCAGCCGGTGCCCGAGCCGCTCGGCCTGCCGGGCCAGCCGCTCAGCCTCGGCGTCGTCGAGACCGCCGGCGAGCAGCTCCTCCACGAGGTCGCCGCGCAGGCGGCGCTCCACCTCGGCCGCTGCGCGCTCCTTGGAGAGCTCCAGCGCGAGGACCGTCGAGCCGTGCTCCAGCGCCCGCCGCCGGCCATCCTCGTCGAGCACCTCGTCGGGCACGGCCGCGACCAGAAAGCCCAACAGCTCGGCCCCCGCCCGCACCGGCGCCACGTCGAGCTCACGCGGGGGCCGTCCGCCGGAGAGCCGCACCTCACGTGCACCCGGCCGGTTGAGAGCGGTCGGGACGGCCAGCCTGGCCGGCAGCTTCTCACCCTGATCGCCGACCCCGCGCACCCGGAAGCCATCGCTTGAGTAAAGGCCGGTGCCGCCGCCCGCCAGGGCCGCGACCGCTTCGAGGATGGCCGGGATGCCGGCCCCGTTCAGGGAGAGCCGGGTGAAGCGCTCGTGGATCTCATGCGAGATCCTGATCTCGGAGAGCTGGCTCTCGAGCCGCCGCTGCAGCTCCATCCGCTCCAGGATCCCGGCGACCTGGGCCGCGATCGAGCGCAGGAAGTCGACGTCCGGGCCGTAGTCGCGCTCCTCAGTGCTCTGCACGTTGAGAACGCCGACCAGCCTGGGCCCGGCCTCGATCGGAACCGAGAGCATCGATCGGAATCGCTTCTGGTCTACGCCTGCGATCCACTTGAAGCGCGGCTCCTGGGCGACGTCGCGCACGAAGAGGGGCTGGCGCTCCTTCGCGACCCAGCCGGTGATGCCTTCACCCACGTGCATGTGGGCCCGGCCGATCATCCGCTCGTTGAGGCCGTTGGTGGCGGCCAGGATCAGCTCTTCGCTGTCCGGCGCGACCAGATAGAGCGAGCAGACGTCGGTCTCCATCGCCAGGGTGGTCTCACGGATGATCAGCTCGACCAGGTCGTCCGGCTTCTGGGCCGTGGCGGCAGTCAGGGCCAGCCGCTGCAGGAACTCCAGCTCGCGGATCGCGAACGTGAGGTCCGGCGATTGGAGTGGCGCCCGCATGCGGCTACGGTACCCAGGTTTGCGAGCTGTCGTACTCGTGCGAGGATTATAAAAAGCCGGCGCCTGATTTGTGCGCTTGGACTGAAAGCTGCTTCCTAAAACCGCACTTGGAAGCCACGCACATGTCCCTGTGCTGGGCCCCAGTCGACATCGACATTGTCGACGTCGGCCAGAGAGGGACCCCGCTGGAGCCGGCTCAGCAGCTTCTCGAGGGCGTCCCGCGGACCTTCGGCGACGCACTCCACTGTCCCGTCGGGCAGGTTGCGGACCCAGCCCGCGAGGCCCAGCCCGGCCGCGGTCCGCTGCACGTAATCGCGAAAGCCGACGCCCTGGACGTCGCCGCGGACGTGCGCCGTGAGCCGGGCTACCTCCAATGCAGCACGAAGTACAGGAAAACCGCCGCCAGAGAGAAGACGAGGCAAGCGACGGCCACGCTGAGCTCGATCCAGCCGGTGGTGCTCACTATGCCGACCGCCCGATGCGTGCGCGCACCGCAGGTGGCGCAGTAGGCGAGGTTGCGGGGGTTGCTGGCGCCGCAAGAGAGGCAGCGCGGCGCTTCGCGAGGTCCCTGGACCAGAGCCCGGATGCGCCGGCTGGGCCGGATCCGGGGCGTGATCGGCCGTCCCCGCTGGGGACGCGCCGGCGGCTGCTCGATGCTGATGCGAAACGGCCGGCGGCACTCGGGACAGACGGTCAGCGGAACCGCTCCGTGGGCGCCGGCGCCACACGCCGCGCACTTCTGGAAATGGACAGCGCGGGCGCCGTCGTAGAGGTGCCAGGTGTGGCCGGCCCAGCCCGCATAGGTGCGCCGGACCCCGTGCTTGTGGAGCTCCCCGCCGGCATAGCGGCGCATGGCGGCCTCGTCGGCCCACTCCGAGTAGGAGCCGAGCCAGAGCCTCCAGATCCGGCCCTTGAGCCACATGGCCTGGGCGCCCGGGGCTTTGCGAAATTCCAGGACGAGCCTCAACGCCAGCCAGAGGAATGCGGGCAGGTCTCGGAAGCGCTCCAGCTGGAAGCGGGTTTCGACCCGAAAAGGTGCCTGCACGGCGCTGCTCATCCCGAGCACGAAATTTAGCTCGCGCGCGGGGGCGTCAGCTTGCCGCTCGGCGGCTCCAGCCAGAAGCGGTTGGCGAACAGGGTCGGCTCAGCGCCTTGCCAGACCCAGATCCGGCTGCCATCGGCCAGCACGAGACGCCGGAGGTGCTGGCGATCGCCGACAAAGCCGATGAGATCCTGGTCCAGGAAGACGTAGGTCGTGGCGGTCGCCGGATACTCGGGTTGCCGCGCTTGGGCGAACCTCCAGGGCTCATACGTATCGCCGTAGATCTCGCCGAGCCTGCCGCGCAGGTCATGCTCCACCGCGACCCGGTGGTAGGCAGGCAGGTAGACCTGGGTCGATCGGTACGAGCCTGTCGCCCAGGCGTCGCTAAGCAGCACCGTTCTCTCCGGAGGCCCGAGGCCGGTGACCGTCGAGCGCAACGACTCCACCCGCAGGTCGTGGAGCCGCAGCTGCTGGGCCAGGCCAGAGTGGTCCGGGCTGAAGAAGAGGGCCAGGTTCGCGGCCAGGCAGATGGCGGCCAGCACCGGCGCGAGCGCGGGGCGGCCTACCGCCAGCGCCGTCGCCGCGACGGCCGGGCCGAGACTCAGGAAGATGGCGGGAATGAACGTCTGGACGTAGACCACCTGCCCGATGTGGACGAAGAGGTAGACCAGGAGCGAGGGAGCGGCCCAAGCCCAGCAGAAGAGACCCCAGCTCTTGACCGGCAGCTCGGTCCGGAGCAGGCGCGGCGCGACAGCCAGGCCGAAGAGCGCCAGGACCGCGAAGAGCCCGAGCTCCCAGCCGATCCCGGTCAGGACCGCGTTCGCCGTCGTCAGCAAGCCGTTGAAGCCGGCTGACCAGATGGCGGTTCCGCTCGTGTCAGATCCGCCCAGTTGAAACGACGCCGAGGCCAGGCGCAGCGGACCGCCGGCAGCCAGACAGAGGGGAATCACCCAGGCGGCTGCGGCCACCACCAGCAGGGCGAGCGCGCGCACGGCGGCCGGGCGCGAGCAGGCACGCGGGAGCGCCAGCAGGAAGAGCGGCAGCATCATGAGGGCGGTGCTCGGGCGCAGCGCGCCGGCCAGCCCGATGGCGATTGCCGCCCGGTCCGCGTACCTCTCGTCGCCCGTCCAGAGGCGCCAGGTGAGCCAGGCGATCGCGAGCGTCAGCACCGGCTCCAGCGCGTAGTTGTTGGCGACCTCGCCGTAGTACCAGAAGAGCGGGCTCGAGACCATCGCGAGCGCCGTCACCCAGCCCGCGAAGCGACCGAAGAGCGAGCTCGCGAAGAGGAAGCCGATGACCACCGCCAGCGACTCGCCGGCGATGCTCAGCACGACCAACGCCGCGTTCGGATCCGGGATGAAGACCTCGAAGAGGCGGCCGAGCGCGAGGTAGCCGATATAGCCAGGCGGGTGCGGCTGGTGGTGGACGACGTCGAACTGATTCAGCCCCAGGGCGAACTGGGCCGCGTCCCAGTTCATCAGGTAGCGCGTCCGGAAAGGCAGCCGCGTCGCTACCGCGAGCGCCGCTATCAACGCCGTTTCCAGGACGAGCGCCAGCGGGCGTTCCTTGAGCGAGGTGCGGCCGGGCAGCGCCCGGCCGCGAACCTCTACATCGACCGCCATGGTCGGGTTAAGACCTTACGAATGGACGGTTACGTTGACGTTTTGTCCCGGCGCGAACCAATGGAAGAAGGTGAACCCGCCATAGATCAGGAAGAGGATCACCAGGATCGCGATGACGAGCATCGCCAGCGCGGCGGTTCCGCCACCACCCCCTCCGCTGTCCTCGACCACCGTCCCGCCCGCGGGACCGTAATAGCGCCGGTACGTATATCCGCCGCCGCCAATCAAGACAGCCAGGAGGAGGATTACGAGCAAGACAAGAAGCCAGGTCATTCGCTACCTCCTTAATGGAATGATATCACCCTATCGCAGAGGTGCTTTATATGTCAAGAGTACTATCAGGATTGAATACGCCCGAGAGCGTTTAGTGCTTGTGCTTGTGGGGCTTCACCAGACCGGCCGCCCGGGCCTCAGCCACGCTCATTCAACAGCCGGGCTCGCCGTAGTTGCCGCAGCAGCCGTGTCCACGGTAGCGGCGTAAGAGGTTGGCGCCGATCTTGAAGCCACGCTCCGGGAGGCCCATCTCGCCCCTGCCCAGGTTCCGAAACCAGCCGATCGTCGCCTGGATCGGATCGGGCCGGCGCCGCCCGCTCATCGTCTGAGGCTAGCAGGCCGGGCCTGCATGGTTCAGGGCCGCGGCGCTATAACTATTGCTGCGCATGCGACGGGCGTTGCTGGTTGCTCTGGCCCTGCTCGCAACCACCTTGCCCGGCGCAGCGCCGGTCACTGCCGCGGCCGCTGCTCACAGCTGTCCAGCCGGCCTCGCCGCCTGGCGGCAGCTGACCGGCGCGGCCTGGCTCGACTGCCACCGGCTGGCGGACCTGACGACGACCGGCAACCCCTACACGGACCCCGGTAGCCTCACCGGCATGGGCTTTCCGCCACCGGGGAGCGGCACCCTCAACTCCCACTACACGCATCCGACCACGCCCGCGGTGGCGGGGCTGCAGATCGACGGCTACTGGCCCGACGGCTGTAACGCCTTCCAGGCTGAGCCCGCCGCGGTGGCGAAGGACGGCACTCCGTTCATCCCCGGCTGCACGCCGACGCCGGGCGCCGGCGACTGCATCAGCGGCTGCCATCACGACGGTCAGTTCGTGATCCGGATCCCGGACAGCTGGAATGGCCACCTGCTGACCGCCGGCACTCCGGGCATCCGCGACGCCTTCTCCAGCGACTTCATCTTCAGCGACTACGCAGTCGAGAAGGGCTGGGCGTACGTGAGCCAGGACAAGGGCAACCTGGCCGCCAACTTCTACCGTGACGGCTCCGACGAAGTCGCCTGCGCGACGTCCTGGTGCCCGGCCGTCGCGATCCGCGAGTGGACGCCGCGGATGCGCCAGGCGACAAAGGCCGCGCGGTCTCTGCTCAACTCTGTCGCGCCCGGCTACGGCTTGCGGCGAGTGACGTACTCCTATGCGACCGGCATCTCCAATGGCGGCTACCAAGCCCGGCGCGCCCTGGAGACCGACACCGCCGGCCCCCGGCTTTACGACGGCGGCGTGGACTGGGAAGGAACGCTTTTCACGACCCGCAGCAACCTCTTCCGCTACCTGCCGACCGCGGTGTACTACGGCCCCGCCGCGATCGCCCGCTACCCGGCCGCGATCCAGCAGCTGGCCGCCGTGGGATTCAACCCCGAGTCGCAGCCACTCTGGGGTTACCACTACAGCGTCTACTGGGGTTTGACCCAGAAGGTCTACCGGCTGGAAATGGACCCGGAGTACACGGGGTACACCTGTTCCGACCCGCTCGGCGCCGGGCCGCCCTGCGTTTCGCCGGCGGCAGAGGTGGTGCCGCCGGCCGACCCGGACGCGACCTACAACTTCGCAGCTCGGCTGCAAGCGCTGCCGGCGCTCGGCTCACGGATGCAGTCGATCGCCAACACGGGCAACATCCAGCACCCCCTGATCACGCTCCACGGTGACCAGGATTCGCTGCTTCCGATCAAGACGGACTCCGTCATCTACGAGCAGATGGTCGCCGACGCCGGCAAGAGCTCCAGCTTCCGCTTTTACATCGTGCGGGGCGGCAACCACGTCGATCCCCAGTTCGACGATCACTATGGAGTCGACAACTACGGCAACACCCTGCTCCGGCCTATGCTGCCCTGCGTCCGGGTCGCGCTCGATGCGATGGCGACCTGGGTCGAAGCGGGCACCTCGCCGCCGGCCTCGCACACGATCGCCCGGCCCAACCCGGCCACCGCCGACGAGCTCGCCAACTCCTGCTCTCTCAGCTAGAAGAAAACCGAGCCAGGAAAAACGAAAGCCGGCCACCCCGCAATGGGTGACCGGCACGCAAAAAGAATCAGGCCGTTGGCGCTACTTCTTCTTGGAACTGGCCTTCTTGGCCGGGGCCTTCTTAGCCGTGGCCTTCTTAGCCGGGGCCTTTTTCTTGGCCATTCGCAATACCTCCTTTTCGAGTCGCTAGGCAACGATTGGTAGCCGGGCCACAACATGCCACAAAAGCGCATGTCGTGCGCGCCCGGTCAAGGATTCGCAAACGATACACATTCAGCCCCTGATGTGACGAATTTCTCGGAGGTAATTTGCGGTTTCCAAATACTCTGGCTGGATGCCTGAGCATCCCCCGGGTGACCTCCCCGCGAGCCGGCTGGCCAACCTGGTCACGCCCGCCGTGCTGGAGGCCCTCGACCTTCACCAGGCCGGCTTCCAGGAGTTGACCCGGCGGGCCAGGAACCGCTTCGAGAACCGCGACTGGAAAGGCGCCCTCGAGGACGCGACAGCGCGGCTCGACCTCTACGGCAAAGTGATCGGGGATCTGGAGCAGGAGGTACGCGACCAGCTGGGGCAGCGAGTGGCCGACCGTCCGGTGTGGACTGGCATCAAGGCGGTCTATTCCGGCCTGATCGGCTCGCGGCCGGACTGGGAGCTCGCCGAGACGTTCTTCAACTCCGTCACCCGCCGCATCTTCGCGACCGCCGGCGTCGACCAGAACATCGAGTACGTCGATTCCGACTTCGACCCGCCGGCCACATCGGGCGACCAGCTGCTCTGCCGTTCCTACCCCGGGAAGGGGCTGGCCGGTCTACTGGAGACGATCCTCAGCGACGCCTGGTTCGGCTGCGGCTTCGAAGACCTGCAGCGAGATGCCGGACGCGGTACAGCACTGCTGCGAGGCCAGCTGGAGTCCCTCGGAATCGAGGAGAGCGCGGTGACCGGCGCGGAGATCCTGGCGGCGCCGTTCTTCCGCCGGAAGGGCGCCTATCTGGTCGGCCGGCTGCGCGCAGGAGCGGCCTCCCCGCCGCTCGTGCTGGCGCTGCTGAACAGGGACCGCGGCATCGTGGTCGACGCGGTGCTGACCGACGTCGAGGACGTCAGCATTCTCTTCAGCTTCACGCGCTCCCATTTCCACGTCGACCTGGGGCCGCCCTTCCAGCTCGTCCGCTACCTGAAGCAGCTGCTGCCCCGCAAGCCGATCGCCGAGCTCTACATCGCGCTGGGCCACCACAAGCACGGCAAGACGGAGCTCTACCGCGACCTCCTCCGCCGGCTGCGCGAGGGCGGCGGCCGCTTCGAGATCGCGCCCGGCACGCCCGGCATGGTGATGGTCGTCTTCACGATGCCCGGCTACGACGTGGTCTTCAAAGTGATCAGGGATCACTTCCCCGCCATCAAGCCGATGACCCCCACCGCGGTCCGCAGCAACTACCGCCTCGTCTTCCGGCACGACCGAGCCGGCCGCCTGGTCGAGGCCCAGGAGTTCGAGCACCTGAAGTTCGACGCGGCCCGGTTTGCCCCCGAGCTGGTCGAGGAGTTCCGGCGACAGGCCGACCGAACCGTGACCGCGTCGGACGGCGACGTCGTAGTCCACCACGCCTACATCGAGCGTCGCGTCACGCCGCTGGACATTTATTTGCGGGAGGAAGACGAGCCGTCGGCGGAGGCGGCCGTGGTTGACTTCGGCCAGGCCGTGAAAGACCTCGCCGCCAACGGGATCTTCCCCGGCGAGCTGCTGCCCAAGAACTTCGGCGTGACGCGGCACGGACGCGTGGTCTGCTACGACTACGACGAGCTGGGCCTGCTCACGGATTTCACTTTCAGGTCGATGCCGGAAGCGGCCAGCTACGACGATGAGCTCGGCGACGAGGCCTGGTTCGGCGTCGGGCCGCGGGATGCCTTTCCAGAAGAGTTCCGGCGCTTCATCGGCCTGCCCCCGACCCTGCTCGCCGTCCTCGACGAGCACCACGGCGAGCTTTTCGACGTGGGCTTCTGGCAGGAGACGCAGGCGCGAGTCACGCGGGGCGAGATCATCGACATCTTTCCCTACCCGCCCTCCCGGCGCCTGGCCTGAATCAACGGTCCGGCCGCGCGTTAAATCGGGCCCTCCTGGCCCGTCCTTTGATATCGCTGATACCATTTTTCCATGCCAGGAGTGACTCAATGATGCGCCGGCCCCGGATCCGCTCGGCGGGCGTGGCGATGGTCGCTGCGGTCGCTCTTAGCCAACTTCCCGCGACGGCGAGCGCGAGCGCCAAAACGCCGGTTCACACGCCGCATCTGATGCCGCAGAACGCGATCCAGCCGCCTCCGGTCGACGTCTGCCAGATCCTGCCGGCCTGTCCGCCGGGAGTCGCCGCGGGACAGCCGATGCCGGTCAACATGGCCTACTTCGGCGGCCACGTCCAGGTCACTCCGCGCATCTACCTGGTCCTCTGGGGCTGGGGACAGAGCGGCGCCTTCGACCACACCACGCCAGGCCGTCCGGCCTCTGACCCGGATGGCGCCGGGGCACTGATGAACTCTTTCGTCGGTGCACTGGGTGGCACCACGTGGGCCGGGATCCAGACCCAGTACTACCAGACCAACGCCAACGGTTCGAACACCTTCATCGGCAACCCGGCCAACCAGCTGGGTGGGGTCTGGAACGACGACACCAACGCCATCCACGACAACCTCTCGGGCCTCGAGATCGCCCAGGAGGCGGCGCGCGCCGTTCAACACTTCGGCGTGACCGACCTCAACAACTCCCAGGTCATCGTCGCCCAGCCGCAGAAGTACAACGAGGCCGGGTTCAAGGCCAACAACTACTGCGCCTGGCACGACTACACGACAACCCCTTACTACCCGGGCGTGCAGCAGGGCATCTCCTTCACGAACATGCCCTACGTGCTCAACGCCGGCTTCGGCTGCGGCAAGGACTTCGTCAACCCGGCGCCGGCGGGCGACCTGGATGGCGTGACGATCGTCCTTGGCCATGAGATCGAGGAGACGGTGACCGATCCGGGCGCCGAGACGTACATCAACGGCACGCAGTACGGCGGCTGGTTCGACTACCAGGGCTGGGAGAACGGCGACAAGTGCGCCTGGGTCGGAGACGGGCTCAGCTCGAGCATCCCGGGGGCCCCTTACAACATGGCCGGCAACGACGGCAAGCGGTACCCGGTCCAGGCGCTCTGGAGCAACAACTCGGCGCAGGGAGCCGGCTACTGCGCGCCGAGCCCGCTGGGTTAGCGCTGGCCGTAGCGGCGGTGGATGAAGTCGTAGATCCGGCGGAGCTCGGCCTCGGGTACTGGCTCCGCCTTGCCTAGCCGGCTCGCCAGGTAGGCGAGCCGGGCGCCCTCCTCGACGGCGACCGCGGCTTGGTGCGCCTTGGGCAGGCTTTCGCCAACTGCCAGCACGCCGTGGTGCGGGAGCAGGACGGCCCGGTCCGCGCCCAGCCCCTCGGCGACGGCTTCTCCCGTATCGTCCTGGGCTGGCGGGACGTAGTCCAGCACTCGCACGGCGCCGCCGAGGAACCCTCCCCACTCCGAGCTGAGCGGCGGGATCGGCGCCCCGACGGCCGAGAACGCGGCTGCAAACGGCGAATGCGTGTGGATGACCGCCCCCACGTCGGCTCGGGCGCGGTAGATCGCTAAATGGATCGCAGTGTCAACAGACGGCTTGAGCCTGCCGGAGCGAAGGCTCCCGTCCAACCCCATCTCAATGAGATCCGCTCCCAGCATCGACTCGTAGTCGACTCCCGAAGGCGTGACGAGGCAGCTCGCCCCGTCGGAGGTTCGGGCGCTCAGGTTGCCGGAAGTCCCGCTAACCAGCCCCGCGGCGAGCATCTGGCGCGCGTACCGAACCAGGTCCTCCCGCAGCTCCGCGTGGCCTGCAGCACCCACGGGCAACACGCTAGCGTGCCGGTGTGACATCGGCGCTCGCCGGCCTCGTCAGCCGCTACGGCCTGCTGGCCGTGTTCCTGACCATGACGGGGGAGAGCTGCGGGCTGCCGCTGCCGAGCGAGGTCGTCGTGCCCTTCGCGGGCGTCCTGGCCGCCAACGGCAATCTCAACTTCGTGGCGGTCGTCCTGGTCGCGACCTTCGCCAACCTCTGCGGCTCCTTGCTCGCCTACGCGATCGTGGCCCGCTGGGGCCGGGACATCCTCCTCGGCCCGGGCCGCTGGCTCGGCATCCGCCGCCACCACGTGGAGATCGCCGACCGCTGGTTCGCGCGCTGGGGTCTGCTCGCCGTCTTCATCGGCCGGCTCCTCCCGGTGGTCCGGACCTACATCTCATTTCCGGCAGGACTGGCAAGAGTGCCGGTTGGCCGTTTCCTGCTGCTGACCTTCGCCGGAGCGCTTCCCTGGAACCTGGCTCTCGCCTGGATCGGCTACACGCTCCGCCAGCACTACGAGCAGGTAGCCCGGCTGATCCAGGACGGCGGCTACGTCATCGCGGTCGTCGTCGCGGTGATCGTCGTCGTGTGGTGGGCGCGAGGCCGACGGGAAAGCGCGTCAGAGCCGGGTTAGGTCTTTACGACTGCTTTGCGGAGCAGGTCGAGGATCTCGTTCTGTCCCTTCAGGATCTCGATCTGCTGCTCACTCATCTGGTGGAGTGCGACCAGTGTCTCGTGGTCGGTCTCGGCGCGCGCGTCCTGGGCCGCGGAGATGATCCGCTGCCCGGCACCCAAAAGGGGCAGCGCCAGGAGTTGGATCACGGTCTGCGAGACGTAGGTCACCCAGGCGATCACCGAATTGGCCGCGATGACGGCCGGCAGCTCCGCGAGGTCGAGGAGGCAGCAGAACCAGAAGAACCACATCGAGCTGAGCACGGCCGTCGCCCGCACGGCCAGATAGCCGTTGACGCGACCGGCGGCACTCGTGCCGTGGACCACGGGTAACACCTGGATCGCCTGGACGAGACGGTGCGGCTGATGCCGCTCGCCCTCTTTGCCGGACTCGGTTGCGGCGGCGCGATTTTCACTCATGACTCGGATGCTAGCTCCGCCCGAGAGGGGGAATTAGACCTGGCTCTGGACGGGTTCCTGATGGCGATGCAATCCACTGACGAGTCTTTACTCAGGTCCCTCGAGCGGGGCGGCCTGATCGACATCACCACGACCGGGCGCCGAACGGGCGAACCGCGGCGTCTCGAGATCGCGTTCCACAATATCGCCGGGCGCCTCTACATCAGTGGCATTCCTTCGCGAACACGCCGGAGCTGGCTCGCCAACCTCGAGGCCGAGCCGCGCCTCACCCTGCACTTGAAGCGGGGTGTAAAAGCAGACCTACCCGCCAGAGCTCGGATCGTCGACGACATCGACGAGCGCCGTACGATCCTCACCGAGGTCGCGCGCAACTGGCGACGGGCGGACGTGGAGACGATGGTGCGCTACAGCCCGCTCATCGAAGTGACTCTCGACCGTCCCCTTTTAAGCCGTTCGGCATAAGTAGGAGAGGAAGACATGTCAATCCGCCCTGAGGACTTCCCTGCGCCCCGTGACGGCTTCGTCCTGACCCACTTTCTGGTGGTCTCTGACCAAGATCGATCGCGGGACTTCTACAAGTCGCTCTTTGACGCGCAGGTTCTCATCGAACGCGACCCGGTGATCATGAAAGTCGCGAACACGTGGTTGATCCTCAATGTCGGCGGCGGGCCTACCGACGACAAGCCGACAGTCACCCTGTCGACTCCGCCCGACCCGAACAAGACCAGCGCTTTCCTCAACGTGCGCGTCGCGGACATCGCCAAGGTCTACAAGGAATGGAC
>VBGR01000026.1 GCA_005880695.1 Chloroflexota bacterium | reverse complement strand
CGCCGCAGCTCGCGCCCGAGCCTCCAGATAAGGAAGCACGCGCGAGAGCGAGCGACCCCGCGTCTGCCAGACGATGCAGAAGGTGCAGCGGTTGTCGCAGCCGTCCTGGACCTTCAGCACGAAGCGGGAGCGCCGCACGCCCGGCGGCTCGACCTGCGTCAACGGCAAAGGCTGGCTGCCCACGCCCGCAGAACGCTTCCAGGCATTTGGGAGCACGAGATCGGCGCCCAGGCTGTCGCCCGGATGCGAGTCCGCGTAGCAGCCCATCAGCACCACCGCCGCCGAGCCGTGCTCGCGGCGAGCTCGATGGACGGCCTTGCGGGTGTCGCGGTCCGCAGCCGCCGTCACCGTGCAGGAGTTGACCACCACCACGTTCGTGGCATCGACCAGGCGCTCGGCCATCTCGTCCAGCTCGGCCGCGTTGGTCCGGCAGCCGATGTTCACGTAGACCGCAGCACCGGTACCCACGAGACCCTAGGTTACCGAGCCGAGGTCGAACGCTCAGCTCGACAGGGCAGAGCCGGCCAGCTTCAGTCCAGCGAGAGCACCGCCATGAACGCCTCCTGCGGTATCTCCACGTTGCCCACACGCTTCATCCGGCGCTTCCCCTCCTTCTGCTTCTCCAGCAGCTTGCGTTTGCGGGTGATGTCCCCCCCATAGCACTTGGCCAGCACGTCCTTGCGCAGCGGCGGCACCGTCTCGCGCGCGACCACCTTGCCGCCGATGGCCGCCTGGATCGGGACCTCGAACATCTGGCGCGGGATCAGGGCGCGCAATTTCTCCACCAGGCGGCGCCCGATGAACGGCGCCTTCGCACGGTGGACGATCATCGAGAGCGCGTCCACCGGAACGCCCGCCAGCAGCACGTCGAGCTTCACCAGCTCGGCCGGCCGAAAGCCGATCAGCTCATAGTCCATCGACGCGTAGCCCTTGGACCGGGACTTGAGCGCGTCATAGAAGTCCGAGATGATCTCGCCGAGCGGCATCTCGTACTCCAGGAGCACCCGCTCGCCGAGCTGGTGCTGGAGGTGCTTGAAGACGCCCCGGCGGTCCTGGCAGAGCTCCATCATCGCCCCCACGTAAACGGAGGGAACGATGATCGAAAGGCGCACGAAAGGCTCCTCGATCCGCTCGATCGACGTCGGTTCGGGCAGCAGCGAAGGGTTGTCGACCGGCACCACAGCTCCCGAACGCAGCACGCAGCGGTACTCGACTGTCGGCGCCGTCGTGACGAGCTCGAGCGCGAACTCGCGCTCCAGGCGCTCCTGGACGATCTCCATGTGCAGGAGCCCGAGGAAGCCGCACCGAAAGCCGAACCCGAGAGCCGCCGAGGTCTCCGGCTCGTAGACGAGGGCCGCGTCATTGAGCTGGAGCTTCTCCAGCGCATCGCGCAGGGATCCGTAGGCGTCGGAATCCGAGGGAAAGAGGCCCGCATAGACCATCGGCTTGACGGCCCGATAGCCGGGCAAAGGTGAGGAAGCCCCCCCGACCGCCAGCGTGACCGTGTCCCCCACCCGCGCGTCGGCCACGTTCTTGATCGCGGCCGTGAAGTACCCGACCTCACCGGCCGACAAGGAGGCAGCCGCCACCGGCCGGGGTGTGAACGTCCCCACCTCGTCCACCTCGTGCACCGATGCCGTGTTCAGAAGACGCACGCGCGTGCGCGCGGCGAGCTCGCCGTCCACCACCCGGACGTAGACGTACACGCCGCGGTAAGGGTCGTAGTGCGAGTCGAAGATGAGCGCCCGCAGCGGCGCCGCAACCGAGCCCCTCGGCGGCGGCACCTCCCGGATCACCGCCTCCAGCACCTCCCGAATCCCGATCGCCTCCTTGGCCGAGACGAACAGGACCGACGAGGCCGGCAAGCCCGTCACCTCGGCGATCTCCGCCGCCACCAGATCGGGCTGGGCCGCCGGGAGATCGATCTTGTTCACCACGGGCACGAGCGTCAGGCCCGCCTCGACCGCCTGGTACATGTTCGCCAGCGTCTGCGCCTCGATCCCCTGCGCCGCGTCCACGACCAGAACGGCCCCCTCACAGGCAGCCAGCGACCGCGAAACCTCGTAGGAGAAGTCGACGTGCCCCGGCGTATCGATCAGGTGCAGCTCGTAGGTCTCACCCGAAAGGGCGACGTAGGAAAGGCGGACCGCCTGGAGCTTGATCGTGATGCCCCGCTCGCGCTCCAGGTCCATCGTGTCCAGCATCTGGTCCACCATCTCCCGCGCGGATACCGCGCCCGTGAGCTCCAGGAGCCTGTCGGCCAGGGTCGACTTGCCGTGGTCGATATGGGCGATGATGCAGAAGTTTCGAATACGTTCCGGAGGGGTCCCGGGCATTGGAGAATGGTAGGATGCCCGCCAGGAGCGACCCGGCCAGCCGGGGCGCGGGCCGACTGGCGCGGGGCGGGCCGAAATGTAGACGGGGGCGGCGAGGGCCGCGAGGCCCAGGAGGAGTGAAGTGTTTCGACTGACCAGGCTATTCGCCGTCGGAATCGCCGGCACCCTGCTCGCGGTTGCCTGCGGCGGTGGCGGCACGAACACCACAACCAGCTTCAAGGGCACCAAGAACGTCGGGCTCAGCACTCCCATCACCGGCCAGTCGGCGGCTTATGGCAAGGCGATCCAGGCGGCCGCCCTGCTCTGGCAGGACGACATCAACGCCAAGGGCGGCGTCAACGGCTACAAGATCGAGGTCAAGATCACGGACGACGGCACCGATGTGGCCAAGGCCGCCGACAACACGAGGCGCATGATCCTGGAAGACCACGCGGTCGCCATGATCGGAGCCGTCCTCAGCTCCCAGTGCCAGGCCGCGATGCCGATCGCGCACCAGAACCACATCGTTTACGTCGCGGCCACCTGCAACGACTACCGCAACACGACCAGCCCCGACTACCGCATCCCCGAGTACGTGAGCGTCGTGCCGAACACCTACATGGAAGCCACCGCCGCGGGCATCGACGCCGGTAAGAACACGAGCCTCAAGAAGTGGTACATCCTCTCGCCCGACTACTCCTTCGGCCGGGCCGAGACGCCCGCCTTCGTGGCGGCCCTCAAGAAGACCAACCCCAGCGTGCAGATCCTCAACTCACCGTCCGAGTGGTACGTCCCGCTCACCACCTTCAACTTCCAGAACGTCATCCCCAAGATCCAGGCGGCGCAGCCGGACGCGATCTACTCGAACATCTTCGCGGCCACCCAAACGGCCTTCATCAACGGCGCCCTCCAGGCGCAGCCGGACTTCTTCACGAAGTACCACTTCGTGACCCTCAGCTCGATCGATGACTTCAACGCCCTGCCTGACAAGTACCCGACCGGAATCCGCGTCTACGAGCGGGCGCCCTTCTTCGCCATCCAGGGGAACTCGATCAAGGACTACGTCAAGCGTTTCCGGGACAAGAACAACTTCTACCCGTCCGACTGGGCCGTGATGGACTACGACGCCCTCTCGATCTGGGCGGCCGCCGCCAACAAGGCCGGCAGCTTCGACACCGACAAGGTCCTGAAGAACCTGGCCGGTCAGTCCTTCGACACGCTGCGCGGCAAGGTGACGATCCGCAAAGAGGACCTCCAGGGAGTCGTCCCGGTCTGGGTCGGCACCACCACCCGGGATCCCCAGTATCCGTTTGTGATCCTGAAGGACATCGTCAATCCGCCGGGGTCCGAGCTGGTCCTTCCGCTCAACCGGGTGAAGCAGATGCAGGACGGCCAGTGCCCCAAGAACGACCTCGCCAATTGCCCGTAGACAGCATCCAGCTCAGCATCGCCAGGCGGAGATAACAACGGGCCGGCTGCAGCCAAGGCAGTCGAGCTAGCCGGAGGGAGGGCGGCCATGGACGTGGGGAACCTGGTGCTCTTCTTCCTGGCCGGCCTCTCGATCGCCGCTGTGCTCTTCATCGTCACCGCCGGGCTCTCCCTCGTCTTCGGAGCGCTGCGGGTGATCAACATGGCGCACGGCTCGCTCTACATGATCGGCGCCTTTGTCAGCTGGTTCGTGATCGTGCACCTGGCGAACGCCCTCTTCGGGTTCTGGGCGGCTTTGCTCGTGGCGCCGCTCATCACGGCCATCATCGGCGCCGTCGTGGAGATCTTCGTGCTGAAGCCCGTCTACGGGAAAGAGCACCTGCTTCAGCTGCTCGGCACCTACGCGCTGACCCTCATCTTCGCCGGGCTCGTCCGCAAGGTCTTCGGCGCCGACGTCCGCAGCATCTCCGCGCCTGCCGCGCTCAACTCCTCAGTCCCGATCTTCGGCCACGGCTTCTCGGTCTATCAGCTCTTCCTGATCGCGGTCGCCGTGCTCGTCGCCGCCGGCCTCTACCTGCTCCTGAACCGCACCGGCCTCGGCCGGAACATCCGGGCCGCCATCTCCGACCCGCAGCTGCTGAGCACGACGGGCGTGAACGTGACGCGGCTCTTCACGATCGTGTTCATGATCGGAACCGCGCTCGCCGGCCTCGGCGGCGTGCTCGTCAGCCCGACCAGCTCGGTCGACCCCGGCATGGACTCCAACGTGCTGATCAACGCCTTCGCGATCAGCGTCATCGGCGGGCTCGGCAGCCTGGTCGGCTCGCTGGTCGGCGCGGTGATCGTGGGGCTGATCCTCTCCTTCGGATTCGCCTATCCGCCCACCGCCCACTACGCGATCGCGTTCGTCTTCGCCGCCATGGTGATCGTGCTCACGATCCGGCCCTGGGGCCTCTTCGGACGCGCCGAGCAGTAGCTGCGGTGGACCGCCTGCGAGCTCTCCTCCCCAGCGCCCGCGGCGACCGCATCCGCTGGGGCCTGGCCGCCCTGCTTGCCGTGACCATCCTGCTGGTGCCCAACCTCGCCCAGGTCGCGGAGAACGCGTTCCCCGACAGCGTCAGCGCCCGGTTCGCGATCTTCCTGGCCAGCCAGGCCCTCGTCCTCGGCCTCTGGGCAACCAGCTTCAACCTCATGCTCGGCTACACCGGGATGGTCTCCTTCGCGCACGCCGCCTACTACGGAATCGGCGCCTACACGGTCGCGATCATCGCCCACAACTATCACCAGAACGCGGTCTACGGCCTCCTTGCCGCTCCCCTCGTCGCTGGAGCCTTTGGCTTCGTCACCGGCCTGATCGCGCTGCGGGCGGTGCGCCTCTACTTCAGCCTGCTCACGCTCGCGATCTCCCAGCTGCTCTTCACCATCGCTTTCGAGTGGTACGACTTCACGGGCGGCGACAACGGCATCCACAACCTGGTCATCCCCGACTGGCTCAGCGACCAGACCACCATCTACTACTTCATCGCGGCGGTGACCGCCCTCTGCCTGCTGCTGATGTTCATCGTCGTGCGCTCGCCGTTCGGAGCCGCCCTGCTCGCGATCCGAGAGAACCGCCAGCGCGCGAGCTCGGTCGGGCTCAGCGTCAAGGCGTACGAGCTCGCCATCTACACCATCGCCGGGCTCTTCGCCGGCGTCGCGGGCGGGCTCTACGCGATCTACGACCTGCAGGCCTACCCCCAGCTCCTCTACTGGACCACCAACGCGCAGCCAGTCGTCATCGCGCTGCTCGGCGGCACCGGCTCCTTCCTGGGTCCCGTCCTGGGGGCGGTCATCTACACCTACCTCCAGAACTTCGTCGGCAAGAACTACCCGAACGAGTTCGACATCGTGCTGGGCGCCATCGTCCTCGGCGTGGTCCTGATCGCGCCGGGCGGGTTCGTCTCTCTCCCCGACTTCTTCCTCCGGCTCCGCAGCCGCTTCCGGCGCCGGCCCGAGGACGAAAGGGTGGAGCTCGTGGAATCCGCCGGCCAGGCGATGGCCGCCCTCGAGGTGAGCCGGGCCGTGGCGTCGAGCGCGGTCCAGGTCGATCCCGGCGCCGCCGAGCCGGCCGGGCCCGACCAGCGCGCCACCCTCCTCAAGGTGAACGGCCTGAGCAAGTCGTTCGGCGGGCTGGTGGCGGTCCGCGACGTCAGCCTGAACGTGAAGCAGGGCGACCGCCACGCCATCATCGGACCCAACGGCGCGGGCAAGTCGACGCTCTTCAACCTGATCACCGGCCGCCTCAAGCCCAGCGCGGGAAGTGTGGAGTTCGACGGCCGGACCATCACCGGGTGGGCCGACTACCGGATCGCCCGCGCCGGCATCGGCCGGGCCTTCCAGATCACCAACATCTTTCCGCGCCTGTCCGTCCGGCAGAACGTTCAGTACTCGATGCTCGCCTACCGGAAAGTGACCATCCGGCCCTTCGGTTTTGCCGACCGCATCTTTCGCGAGGAGGCGAGCGACCTCCTGGAGTCGGTGGGCCTCGGCCGCTACGCCGAGCTGGCGGCCGGCCAGCTCAGCCACGGCGACCAGCGCGCACTCGAGCTCGCCATCTCTATCGCGCTCGGATCGAAGCTGCTCCTGCTCGACGAGCCCACCGCGGGCATGTCGCCGTATGAAACGCAAAAGGCGATGGAGCTGGTGCGGCGGCTGGCCACCGAGCGCGGCCTCACACTGCTCTTCTGCGAGCACGACATGAACGTCGTTTTCGGCACGGCCCAGACCGTCACCGTGATGCACCTCGGACGCGTGCTGACCGAGGGCAGTCCCCAGCAGGTCCGCAACAACCCGGATGTGCAGCGGATCTACCTGGGCGAGCTCGAGGCCAGCGCATAGCGAGATGAGCCTGCTGGTCGAAAAGCTGAACGTCCACTACGGCAAGTCGCACGTGATCTTCGACCTCGACCTGAGCATGGCCGACAGCGAGGTGCTGACCCTGCTCGGCCGCAACGGAGCCGGTAAGACCACCTCCTTGCTCGGCATCCTGGGCCTGGTCCCCGGCACCTCGGGCACGGTCTCGATCGCCGGCAGCGACGTCAGCGCCCTTCCCACCTACCGGCGCTCCCAGGCCGGCCTGGCCTACGTCCCCTCCGGCGCCCGCTGCTTCCCCAACCTGACAGTGCTCGAAAACCTGGACATCGCGGCGCAACGGCGCAGCAGCTCGAACGGCGCGGCCCCCGCACGCTGGAACAAAGAGCGGGTCTTCGAGCTATTTCCGGCGCTGGCCGAGCTGAAGGCCAACCTCGCGGGCGGCCTTTCCGGGGGCGAGCGCCAGATGCTGGCCGTCGGTCGCGCCCTGATGAGCAACCCGAAGGTGATCCTCATGGACGAGCCGACCGAGGGCTTGGCCCCCGTGATCGTGCAGAGCATCGGCAGGCTCGTCCAGCAGCTCAAGCAGACCGGGGTCGGCATCCTGCTCGCGGAGCAGAACCACCAGATGGCGCTCAAGGTCGCCGACCGCGCCGCCTTCATGGAGAAGGGCCGCATCGTCGAGGAGATGCCCGCCACGCAGGCAGTCAACAGCGAGGTCCTGCACCGGATCCTCGGCGTCTAGGGAACCCTAGCTAGGCAGCCGGCTCTTCCAATAGTTGAGGCGAGACTCGAGCCGGTCGAGCTCCAGGCGCAGGATCCTGAGGTCGGTCCCCAGGACCGCCTTGCGCGCGTCCGGCGACATCTTCTCCACGCTTACGGCAGCGTCGTTGAGGATCTTGAGCTTGAAGTCGCGGAGCTCGCGGTAGACGCCGAACCAGTGCTCGGCGTCCTCCGGAAACTCGCTTTTCGGGTCCTCGCCTTCCAGCAGCTCAGCTGGATCGACCGCGTCCTTGAGCTTCTCCTCGCCGAGGTCGTCTTTCGTTCCCAAAACGAACTCCCTTATACCTCACTCACTGGAGCGGAAAGGGCGGTTGCCACCAGTCGGGCAGCGCGTCGAACTCAACCGAGCTCACCCACTTGACCCACCAGAAACCGCGCTGGCCGGGCGCTACCAGCCGTGCCGGGAAACCGTGCGCGGGATCCAGCGGCAGGCTCCCAGCTCGCACTGCGAGCAGCAGCGCCGGCAGCGACTCGACTGGAAAGCGCCGCGAATACCCGGTCACCGAGCGAACCAGGATCGAGCGCGCCCAGGCCGGCGCCGGGCCCAAAAGGCGAGAGAGCCAGACGCCCTCCCAGTCCTGCGTCGCGTACCAGCCCCCGGTGCAGTCCAGCTGGCACCGGACTGTGTCGGAAAAGCGCGCGAGCTCGCCGTAGCCGACCCTGCGTCCGCCGACTGACAGCACCGCCGCGTCCCCCGAAACCACCGGCACGGAATCGAACATCCACTGGGTGCCGGGCATCTCCGCCGGGGCGAAGGAGCCGAGCTCGTAGGAGCCGCTCGGTGAGCGCCGTGCCTGCGGCAGGACCAGCAGCGCACCCGCCGCCGCCGCCCCGAAGGCCCCCAGGCGCAGGAACGAGCGGCGCGTCAGCAGCGCCGCCACCTCGGCGCGGCGCACGCGCAGCGGCCGCGCCAGCACGTGCCAGACGGCGAAAGGCAGGATGCAGATCGCCGCCCCGACGTGGAACTCCATCGCGGTCAGGTCCCCGCCCACGTACCAGCGACCCGCCGAGTGGAGGAACCCGAATGCGAGCGAGATGGCGAGACCGACGCCGAGGACGAGCGAGGCCCACCAGACCCGCGGCCGCCGCCGCCGGGAGAGCGCCCGCCGGGCGATGAGCGACTTCCACGGAACGAGGAGCAGCAGTCCGATCCCGGCCAGCGCGTGGACCACCAGGACCAGGCGCGAGGGCCAGCCGAAAAAAGCGAACGCCAGCCACCCCGTCAGAAAGGCCAGCGCCAGCAGGAAGAGCAGCGCCAGGTTGGTCCGGCGTCCCCCCACGGCACCCGAAATATTACGCCGCTACGAACTCCGAAGCGAGGTGTTGTAGATCAGAGCCGACAAACGCGCTATAACGCTTTGCTACAGACACGTTTCGGCGCACGAGAATTAGCTGGCTTGAGCCCCAGAACGTGCGTATTCTGATAGCCAGCATGCACTATGGTATGTCCTCCGTCGTGACGGAGGATGAACCACTAGAGGTCTAAACAGAAGGAGGCGTAGGGCGCACCGATGGCCGCCATCAAACCACGCACGGATGCACTCGACACGGCCCATCTGCTGAGGGTGCTGACAGAGTTCAAGCGCGGGAACTTCGGAGCCCGAATGCCCGAAAACCTGACCGGCACCGACGGCAAGATCGCCGACACGCTGAACGACATCATCGAGGCCAACCAGCGCTTGAGCAGCGAGCTCGAGCGCGTCGGCCGGGTGGTCGGCAAAGAAGGCCGGATCACGCAGCGCGCGACGCCCGGCAACCTCGGCGGCGAGTGGGCGAAGTCCGCGCAGGCGGTCAACGACCTCGTCGAAGACCTCGTCCGCCCGACCAGCGAGATGGCGCGCGTCATCGAGGCCGTGGCCGCCGGCGACCTCTCCCAGAAGGTCGCCGTCGAGATCGACGGGCGTCCCCTCCAGGGCCAGTTCATGCGCACCGCCCGCACCGTCAACACCATGGTCGACCAGCTCAACGGCTTCGCCGGCGAGGTGACAAGAGTCGCCCGCGAGGTCGGCACCGAAGGCAAGCTCGGCGGCCAGGCGAAGGTGAAGGGCGTCGGCGGTGTCTGGAAAGACCTCACCGACTCGGTGAACCTGATGGCCGGCAACCTCACCGCGCAGGTCCGGAACATCGGCGAGGTCACGACGGCGGTGGCCAACGGCGACCTCAGCAAGAAGATCAGCGTCGAAGGCCAGGGCGAGATCCTGGAGCTGAAAAACACCATCAACGTGATGGTCGACCAGCTCAACTCCTTCGCCGGCGAGGTGACGCGCGTGGCCCGCGAAGTGGGCACCGACGGCAAGCTCGGCGGCCAGGCCCAGGTGAAGGGCGTGGGCGGGGTCTGGAAGGACCTCACCGACAACGTGAACCTGCTGGCCGGCCAGCTCACCAACCAGATCCGCAACATCGCGGAGGTCACGACAGCGGTGGCCAACGGCGACCTCAGCAAGAAGGTCACCGTCGACGTCCAGGGCGAGATCCTGGAGCTGAAAAACACCATCAACGTGATGGTCGACCAGCTCAACTCCTTCGCCGGCGAGGTCACGCGGGTGGCCCGCGAAGTGGGCACCGAAGGCAAGCTCGGCGGCCAGGCCACGGTGCAGGGCGTGGGCGGCACCTGGAAGGACCTCACCGACAACGTGAACCTGATGGCCGGCAACCTGACGAGCCAGGTGAGAAACATCGCCGAGGTCACGACCGCGGTCGCGAACGGCGACCTCAGCAAGAAGATCACCGTCGACGTTCAGGGCGAGATCCTGGAGCTCAAGAACACGATCAACACGATGGTCGACCAGCTCAACGCCTTCGCCAGCGAGGTGAGCCGCGTCGCCCGCGAGGTCGGCACCGACGGCAAGCTCGGCGGCCAGGCCGAGGTCCAGGGCGTGGGTGGGGTCTGGAAGGACCTCACCGACAACGTGAACCTCCTCGCCGGCCAGCTCACCAACCAGATCCGCAACATCGCCGAGGTCACCACCGCCGTCGCGAAGGGCGACTTCAGCAAGAAGGTCACCGTCGACGTCCAGGGCGAGATCCTCGAGCTCAAGGACACCATCAACGTGATGGTCGACCAGCTCAACTCCTTCGCCGGCGAGGTGACCCGCGTTGCCCGCGAGGTCGGCACCGAAGGCAAGCTCGGCGGCCAGGCCGACGTCAGAGGCGTGAGCGGCACCTGGAAGGACCTCTCCGACAACGTCAACTTCATGGCCGCCAACCTGACGAGCCAGGTGCGCAACATCGCCGACGTCACGACGGCGGTGGCCAACGGCGACCTCAGCAAAAAGATCACCGTCGACGTCCAGGGGGAGATCCTGGAGCTGAAGAACACCATCAACACGATGGTCGACCAGCTCAACTCCTTCGCCGGCGAGGTGACCAGGGTTGCCCGCGAGGTGGGCACCGCCGGCAAGCTCGGCGGCCAGGCCGACGTGCGCGGGGTGAGCGGCACCTGGAAGGACCTGACGGACAACGTCAACTTCATGGCCGCCAACCTCACCAACCAGGTCCGCAACATCGCGGAGGTCACGACCGCGGTGGCGAACGGCGACCTCAGCAAGAAGATCACCGTTCAAGGCCAGGGGGAGATCCTCGAGCTGAAGGACACCATCAACGTCATGGTCGACCAGCTCAACTCCTTCGCCGGCGAGGTGACCAGGGTCGCGCGCGAGGTCGGCACCGAAGGCAAGCTCGGCGGCCAGGCCCAGGTCAGGGGTGTGAGCGGCACCTGGAAGGACCTGACCGAGAACGTCAACTTCATGGCCGCCAACCTGACGAGCCAGGTGCGCAACATCGCCGAGGTCACGACCGCCGTGGCCAACGGCGACCTCAGCAAGAAGATCACCGTCGACGTTCAGGGCGAGATCCTGGAGCTCAAGAACACGATCAACACGATGGTCGACCAGCTCAACGCCTTCGCCAGCGAGGTGAGCCGCGTCGCCCGCGAGGTCGGCACCGACGGAAACCTCGGCGGACAAGCCGAGGTGAAAGGCGTCGGCGGGGTCTGGAAAGACCTCACCGACAACGTCAACCAGATGGCCGCCAACCTGACCGAACAGGTGCGCGGCATCGCTCGCGTCGTCACCGCGGTGGCGAATGGCGACCTGAAGAAGAAGCTGCAGGTCGAGACCAAGGGCGAGGTCGCCGAGCTCGGCGCCACGATCAACGAGATGACCGACACGCTGGCGATCTTCGCCGACCAGGTCACCAGCGTCGCCCGCGAGGTCGGTCTCGAAGGCAAGCTGGGCGGCCAGGCCCAGGTCCCCGGCGCGGCCGGCACCTGGAAGGACCTGACCGACAACGTGAACATCATGGCCGCCACCCTGACGACGCAGGTTCGGGCCATCGCCGACGTCGCCACGGCGGTGACGGAGGGCGACCTGACGCGGGAGATCGGCGTCGAAGCGCACGGCGAGGTCGCCATCCTCAAGGACAAGATCAACGAGATGATCCGGAACCTGCGGGAGACGACCCACAAGAACGCCGAGCAGGACTGGCTCAAGACCAACCTGGCGCGCTTCACGCGGATGCTGCAGGGCCAGCGCGACCTGACCACCGTCAGCAAGCTGATCCTGAGCGAGCTGGCGCCGCTGGTAAGCGCCCAGCACGGCGTCATGTACACCCTCATGACGTCCACCGACCACGACGCGGAGGCGGAGCCGGTGCTCCGGTTCCAGGCCGGCTACGCCTTCAAGGAGCGGAAGCACCTCTACCCCACTTTCAAGCTGGGCGAAGGCCTGGTCGGTCAGTGCGCGGTGGAAAAGGAGCGCATCCTCCTCCACAACGTCCCCTCCGACTACGTGAAGATCACGAGCGCGCTCGGCGAGTCCAGCCCGCTCAACATCATCGTCCTGCCGGTCCTCTTCGAAGGCCAGACGCGGGCCGTGATCGAGCTGGCCAGCTTCGAGCGCTTCTCGACCATCCACCAGGACTTCCTGGACCAGCTCACCGAGTCCATCGGGATCGTCCTCAACACCATCGAAGCCAACATGCGAACCGAGGAGCTCCTGAAGCAGTCGCAGTCACTCGCACAGGAGCTGCAGTCTCAGCAGGAGGAGCTCCAGAACACCAACGAAGAGCTGGAGCAGAAAGCGCGCCTGCTGGCCGAGCAGAACATGGAGGTCGAGCGCAAGAACCTGGAGATCGAACAGGCCAGAAGGAGCCTGGAGGACAAGGCGGAGCAGCTGGCTCTGACCAGCAAGTACAAGTCGGAATTCATGGCCAACATGAGCCACGAGCTGCGCACGCCGCTCAACTCTCTGTTGATCCTGGCGCAGCAGCTGGCCGACAACGAGGACAGCAACCTGACCGAGAAACAGGTCGAGTTCGCGCGCATCATCAAGTCGAGCGGGGAGGACCTGCTGAGCCTGATCAGCGACATCCTCGACCTCACCAAGATCGAGTCCGGCACGGTCATTCTCGACATGCGCAAAGAGCGCTTCGAAGACATCAGGGAATTCGTCGAGCGCACCTTCGACCACGTCGCCGAATCGAGGCACCTGAACTTCGGGATCCGCTTCGACCCAAAGGTCCCGAACACGATCACGACCGACGGCAAGCGCCTCCAGCAGGTGCTCGCCAACCTGCTGTCGAACGCGTTCAAGTTCACGGAAAGGGGCAGCGTCACGCTCCTCATCGAACCCGCCGGCGACGGGTGGTCGCGCGACAACAAGAGCCTCAACGCCAGCGGCAGCGTGATCGCGTTCCGCGTCATCGACACCGGCATCGGCATCCCCCGGGACAAGCAGAAGGTGATCTTCGAACCCTTCGCGCAGGGCGACGGCAGCACCTCCCGGAAGTACGGGGGCACCGGCCTCGGCCTCAGCATCAGCCGCGAGCTGGCCAGCCTGCTGGGCGGCGAGATCGGCCTCGAGTCGGAGCCCGAGATGGGCAGTACGTTCACGCTCTATCTGCCCACGACCGTTCAGAAGCAGGACATCGGCGATCCCGAGGGAGCCGCCGGCGGCTTCGGCGAGAAGGGCATCCGGAAGCTTGTCACGGAGGAGCTGTTCCGGCCCACGGCCGCCCGCGGCGCAAGCGCCGGTCGCGCCGCCAGCGCTCACCCGACGCCGGTCGACGACGATCGCGATGCGATCTCAGAGGAAGACCGCTGCGTGCTCATCATCGAAGACGACCCGAAGTTCGCGAAGATCCTCCTGGACCTCACCCACCAGAGCGACCTGAAGGGCGTCATCGCCATGGAGGGCGAGCAGGCCCTCCTGCTGGCGCGTCAATTCCGGCCGATCGCGGTCACTCTCGACCTGGGCCTGCACGACATGAGCGGCTGGGCGGTCCTCGACCGTCTGAAGCTCGACGCCGAAACGGCCGACATCCCGGTCCACGTGGTCAGCATCTTCGACGACCAGGCCGAGGTCGACCTGGCCAAGCAGAAGGGCGCCGCCACGTACACCACCAAGCCCATCGGCCGGGAGGCGCTGCAGGGTCTTTTCGCCCGGATCGAGGCGTTCATTGACACGGGCGGTGAGAGCCTCCTCATCATCGAGGACGACCCGATCCAGCGCCAGCACATCGTGGACACGCTGGGCCTGAAGAACGTGCACACGTTCAGCGTCGGCAGCGGCAAGGAAGCGATCGAGGTCTTGAAGGCCGAGAAGATCGACTGCGTCGTGCTGGACCTGGGCCTCCCCGACGTCGACGGTCACAAGCTGATCGACAGCATCAAGAAGCTGCCCGGCCGGAGGGACACGCCGATCATCGTCTACACCGCGGCCGAGCTGAGCGTGAACGCCGAGGCACGCCTGCGCAAGCAGACCAAGGCGATCATCACCAAGTCCGGAGCCGCCGCGGAGCACAAGCTGTTGGAGGATGTGAGCCAGTTCTTCGCGCGCGTGGCGGGCGCGCAGGAGAAGCCGCCGCCGGCGGTCACGGTCGGCACCCTGGAACCGACCGCTCCCGACCCGAGCCTGGAGGAGAAGAAGGCGCTGATCGTCGACGACGACGTGCGCAACATCTTCGCGTTGACAGCGCTCCTGGAGCGCCACGGCATGCAGGTCCTGCACACCGAAAGCGGCAAGGAAGCCATCCAGCTGGTGCGCGAGACACCCAGTCTGGACGTCGTCCTGATGGACATCATGATGCCCGAGATGGACGGGCTGGAAGCCATCGCGGCCATCCGCAAGCTGCCCGGGTTCGAGTCCCTTCCGATCATCGCGCTCACGGCCAAGGCCATGAAAGGCGACCGCGAGTCCTGCCTCGAAGCGGGCGCCAGCGACTACATCGCCAAGCCCGTGGATCCCGAACAGCTGCTGACGATGCTCAGGGTCTGGCTATCACGTTGAGCTCGACTAACCCCGACCCGCTCCCCCGCGCCCCGGCCGCCCAGGGCCAGGCGCACCGCCGCCTCGCCAGCATCCTGGTCGTCGACGACAACCGGGCCAAGGCGACGGCGCTGGAGGCCATCCTGGCGCCGCTGCACCAGAACGTGGTGGTGGCCAATTCCGGCCGCGACGCGCTGCGGGCGCTCCTCCGCGAGGACTACGCGCTGATCTTGCTCGACGTGAAGATGCCGGACATTGACGGGTTCGAGACCGCGGCGTTGATCCGTCAGCGAAAGAACTCCGAGCACACGCCGATCATCTTTCTCACCGCCTTCGACCAGGCTGAGCTCGACATGGCGCGTGGCTACAGCCTCGGCGCCGTCGACTTCATCTTCACGCCCATCGTGCCGGAGATCCTGCGCGCCAAGGCCGCGGTCTTCGTCGAGCTGAACCAGAAGGCGCAGGAGATCCAGGAGCTCTTCTACGCCGCGCAGGACGCCAACCGTTTCAAGTCCGAGTTCCTGAACATGGCCGCGCACGAGCTGCGAACGCCGCTCAGCGTCGTCGCCGGCTACCTGAGCATGCTTTCGGAGGGCACGCTCGGCCAGACGCCGGAGGCCTGGCGGCTGCCGATCGACATGCTCAACTCGAAGACCGGCGAGCTGAACCGGATCGTCGACGACCTGCTGCTCGCGAGCCGCATGGATGTAGGCGCACTGCCCACCGTCACCCAGCGCGTCGACCTCTCCAAATCGGTCGCCGACGCCGTGGCGCGCGCCAAACCGCGAACCACACTCTTAGACGGCCAGGTCAGGGTCGAGGTGCCGCGCCGCCCGGTGCTGGCGGAGTTCGACCCCGACCACCTGGCCCGGATCCTCGACAACCTCGTGAACAACGCCCTCACCTACTGCCGGACGTCGCCCAAGGTGACAGTCCGCGTGGTCGCCGCCGACTCGCCGCGCATCGAAGTCGAGGACAACGGCGTCGGCATCCCGCCGGGCAAGGAGGAGGCCATCTTCGACCAGTTCGTCCGCCTCGACGAGCCGAGCCTGGGCCCGATCCCGGGCACCGGCCTGGGCCTCTACATCAGCCGCCAGCTGGCCGAGCGCCAGGGAGGCCGGCTGGTCCTGGAACGGAGCGAGCCTGGCAAGGGCAGCCTCTTCACGCTGGTAGTCCCGGCGGCGCCGGGAGTGGACGGCCACGGCCGGGCCGCCGCGCCGGAGACTGCCGCCGGCGAGGGCGGCGAGACAATGCGGCCCTACATCGTCAACGGAACCTAGCCAACTACCCGCCCGTACTTGCCTCCCCTTTTTTGGGGGAGGGCAGGGGGGATACTTGCCTCCCCCTTTTATGGGGAGGGCAGGGAGGGGGCCGTCCATCACACTCCTACCGCCGTAACCTTCGGTCGTGCCCCTCGCGCCGGGCCAGCAGGGACGGGTCTACGAGAACCTGGTCGAGAACTCCTACACGGTCGGCTCGGACGGCCGCCTCCAGACCTGGCTGCCGGTGCTCGATTCGCGGGGCGTCGACCGGGCTCTGGCCCTCGACTCCGGCCCGCCGCTCTTCCTCCAGGTGAAGTCGCACGAGCGGCGCCGCCAGGACAACCGCCTCTCCTTTGCGATCCCGCTCTCGCAGGTCGGCACCTACACGCGCTGGGTGGTCGCACTGATGGACGCCACCACCGGCGGCTACCTGATGCCCGGGGCGGCGCTGCTGCGGCTCGGGACGCGCGGCCGCCTGGTCGACGGGCGCCCCTGCATCCGGGTCACCGCGTCGCGGGCGAGCCCCCGCTGGGGTCCCTACTGGACGCCGATGTGGGACTTCGGCCGGAGCCTGATCCAGCTGGCGGCGCCCGGGTTGCGAGCCGCGCCTCTGGAGGTGCTGCCCGAGCGCTCGCAGGAGGAAGGCGCTTACTTCGAGGCGGCGATCACGGCGGCGCTGCTCGGGGCCACCGACCGGCTGGTGCTCTACCGCCCGGCA